>JAQTME010000001.1 GCA_028714535.1 Candidatus Iainarchaeum sp.
GTGACCTTCAACAAGCTGAACACCTACGACTACTTCACCAAACGCTGCTACAAGCTGCAGGATTCAGGCCACGACACGTCCAATGTCAACGCCGCCCTTGACAAGGCGTTCGAGGCATTCAATACGAATTATGAGAAGATACCCATCGGCGTGTTCTACAAGGCGGACAGGCCGACCTATGAGGAACAGCAGCCGCAGCTGAAGGAGAAGGCGCTGGTCGAGCAGGACCTCTCGGGCCTGGACATCTCGGCAGCCTACGCTGACATGATGTAGGATTATGCCGCTGGCTCGCCGTTCCTTTTCACGTAGTCCACGAAGTTGATTATGAGCTGCCCTGAGTGGCGTATGGCATCCGGAATCTGTATCCTGGCCTGCTCGTAGCATTCGGCGTCGCTGAGCGCACCGGTCTTTGTCTGGTTTTTCAGAACCACGCCGGTGCCCTCGGCATCAACGCTGCGCAGCTGCTGGGTCTTGTAGGCGATGGTGCCTGCAAGGGCGGCCAATTTCGGAACTATGTTGTCCTTGTTCCAGGTCCTGTCCGCGGCAGGCCGCGCAATAGGGCCGTTGTCCCATATGCTCACGTTGGAATCGCCATTGCCACGCGTGATGCTCGGCCAGTCGCCGCGGGCGGTCCATTTCTCGAACGAATCGACCTTGCCCAGCAGGAAGGTAGGCCCGTGCACGTCGTTGTGGACGTGCGCCGGCACGTGCATGTCCTGCACAAGGTGGACTGCATGCCCAAGGGCATAGAACGCTCTGGGCGTATCGCCTTTGGAATAATAATCGACCGCGAGCTTCCAGTATGCCCTCAGCCTTTCTGCCGAGCTCTGGAACGTCAGGTCGCCGTTGAACATGGTAAGCCCGTTGCCGGTGAGCACACCGGTGCGCTGGAAGAAGTGCGCCCAGTAGGGCCGGTCAGCCGGGTCGCCGTACGGGTCGCGCTTGAACACGTTCACGATTTTGGTGAACCCGATGAGAATCCAACGCATGACGGACGAGCCAGACGAGGCCTCGCCAGGCATTTTGATGAGCTTCAAGGCATCAGGCACTCTCGCGTGGTTGTTGCAGATGCTTCCGAGGGATTCTCCAGGCATGAATGTGTAGTCCTCGGCCAAGGCGCCCACTACCATATGCCACAGGTGCTTCCTGACCAGCGGGTCGTCGTTATACATCCTTGCCGCTTCTGAGGTGATGTATGGGTGGACCGCAGTCGGGTCGCTGAGTATGTCTGAAACCGCCCGCTGGGCTTCAGTGTAATTCATCTGGAGCTTCTTCGAGTCGCGCACATCATTGGCCTCAAGGACTTCCGGGCTTGTCTGCCAGTCCATCAGTTTCCTTGACGACGTGCCTGCCTTGGGAGCAGGGCCTGAATCAAAAAGCGTAAGGTGGTCAGTGGACGGCCGGTGCACGCGGGCGCTCGCGTTGCCTGCGCCTGTGGCGCCTGCAGCAACGCCGGTAAGGGCTGGTACCATGAATTCCGGCAGCACGAAATCTTTCGCCCTGCGGAACATCTCTTTCGCCTGCGCCATGATGCGCGACTGGCGGTTCGGCATATACATTACAAAGGACATTCTATCCCTCCCACCCGTTTGTACAGTATTATATATAGACAAAACCCCTTTAAAAACCACCACATAACGCATTTTGCGGCTGGCCTAAGCGTTATTTAATCTGTTATGACAGATATTCCTTTATGGGAAACATGGGATTGCATGCGGGTGCGGAAAAGCAGTCCGGCGGCATCATCAGGAGAGCAGGCCGGAAACTGCTGCTGATTTTAAAGCTGAAAAAGCCTGGGCCGGATTCAGTAACGGCGCAGAAGAGACACACAGTGGTTCCCGATGCTCCAAAAGAGAAAAAGCCGGACGGCGGGACTGGAGAGGGCCCCTGGGCATCGAGTGGTGTCCCACCTGGCACCCTTGATGCCTCCGACAGCGCCTGGACATTTGAGATGAATCGGCGCCGCTGAATCGAACCGTGCCGCCCTAATCGTTAAAAACATCCATCGGCAATAGCATCCCGTGGAACTGATCCCGCGCGCCTATCAGCTGGCGATATACAACTCAATCATGCAGAAAGGCAATACCCTAGTGGTATTGCCGACCGGGCTGGGCAAGACGCTCATAGGACTGATGCTCATCAAGGAGCGCATGGCCAAGGGCAGGTGCCTGTTCATGACGCCCACGAAACCGTTGGGCAAGCAGCACCGCGACACCGTAATCAGCACCCTGGCGCTGGAGCAGGAGGAGGTCGCGCTGGTTAACGGTGAGATAGCGCCGAACAAGAGGAAGGAACTGTACAAGGCCAAGGTCGTGATAAGCACGCCCCAGACCATACGCAACGATTTGATGACCGGGCTGCTGGAACCGTCATTCTCATTGGTCATTTTCGACGAATGCCACAGGGCTGTGGGTGACTACGCCTACACTTATGTGGCAGAGAAGCTGGCCGGCAAGGACACGCTGTTCGTGGGGCTGACCGCCTCCCCTGGAGGGCGCAGGGACCGCATAAAGGAGGTCATGGCAGCGCTCCGCATAGAGAACGTGGAGATACGCGGCCACGACGACGCCGACGTCTCGCCGTACGTGCAGAAGAGCACGATAACGTGGATTCCAGTGGACCTGTCAGAGCACTTCAAGGAGATAAAGAAGAACCTGGACTCGATGACCGGAAAATACGCCCAGCGGCTCGCAGGCATGGGATTCCCGCCGCCGCTGAAGCACAAGGGGAATTTCCTCGCGCTGGGCGAACGCATACGAAACATACCGCACAACATCAAATTCCCTGCGCTGGTGCAGTATTACGCCCTGCTCCACCTGCTCCACATGACCGAGCTGCTGGAGACCCAGGGCATCTACCCGCTTAGGGGATACCTGAAGAAGCTGGGCGAGAAGGACAGCAAGTCAGCGAAACTTTTGCTGCACGAGCCTGCCATGGCCAGCATAGAGAAGCTGTGCGAGAAGGACGAGGACCATCCCAAGATGAAGGTGCTTATAGACACAGTGAAGAAGCTGTCCGGAGAGGGCAAGAAGATGATGGTGTTCGTGCAATACCGGTCGCAGATCGCGCGCATCGAAGACGTGCTGAATGCGAACGGAATAAGCGCGAAGCGTTTCGTGGGCAAGAAGGAGGGCGTGACCAGAAAGATACAGGAGGAGACCATCGCCGAATTCAGGGAGGGCAAGTTCGACGTCATGGTCGCGTCAAGCATCGGTGAGGAAGGCCTGGACATACCGGCGGTTGACGCGGTCATATTCTACGAGCCTGTCCCCAGCGAGATAAGGAGCATCCAGAGGCGAGGGCGCGCCGCCCGCCTGAAGGAAGGCGAGGTGATCGTGCTGATGACCAGGGGCACAAGGGACGAATATTACCATTACGCGTCGCAGAACCGCGAGAAGAAGATGAAGAGCATACTGCACGGCATGAAACGCACTGGCGTCGGCGGCATGGGAACGGCCGGCAGGGTCAAGAAGCGCGACGATTCGTTTGTAGTCGCCGACGAGCTGAAGAAGACGGCGAAGCAGAAACCCGGGCAAACGAAGATGACGGATTTCTAATCCCGTTTTACCCTGCTGACGCTCGTCTCCATTATGAACGCGAACTGCTCCTCGTCAAGGCCGTAGAAGTCCATGACCGCCTCGGGCTGCGCCTTCCCGTATTCCTTGATGAGCGGCAGGTAGTAGAGCGCCGCCTTCCTTCCCGTGTGCAGCCTTGCGCCCAGTTTCGCACCGATGGCCTTGAGCATGGCCCTGCGCTCCATGCTCCTGGACATGTTCCTGAGGTAGGATGGGAAATTGTACCTGGTGAACTTGTGGTACGGCCGCGCCTTCGCAAGCGCGACGCCCGCCGTCGCAAGGTCTATGGAATATTTCAGCAGCTGCCATTTCTGCTTCTTTATCCTGCCGTCGAAGATATCAGCCTTG
Source organism: Candidatus Iainarchaeum sp. (assembly GCA_028714535.1). Classification (GTDB taxonomy): domain Archaea; phylum Micrarchaeota; class Micrarchaeia; order Anstonellales; family Bilamarchaeaceae; genus Bilamarchaeum. The sequence continues at coordinate 3,924 of JAQTME010000001.1, forward strand.
GAAAGCGAATCGTAGGCAGCCGCTATGTCCGCCACGGTCTCGTATTCGAGCGGGATGTTCTCGTCTATCCACAGCTTTATGAAATCATAATCTATGTCGCCGCGCACGGCTTCCTTGGCCGCCGCGTAGGTCTCCGCCTTGAGTATGTCCCTGACGATGGTGAAGATGTCCTTTTCAGTGTCGCGCACGGTAGGCGTGAGCGCCTGGAGGTCGTTCAGCGCGGCGCGCACGTCGCCGTGGGAGTTGTCTGCCATGGCGCCTATGGCTTCGGCCGAGAGCCCGAGCTTCTCATTGGAAGATATGTGCGCCAGCAGCTTCCGTATGGAGACCTTGCTAACACGCTTCAACTCGACGATTTCGCATTCGTTGCGTATGGGCGCCAGCTTCTTGTCCCAGACATCAGTGGCAGTGACTATGGTCGGGCAGGGCGATTCGCGCAGGAAGTCGGTGATGGCGCCTGAGCCGCCGCTGTCCGCGCGCCCGGCCAATACGTCCGCGTCGTCGATGAGCACGAGCCTGCCGCGGCCGAAAAGCCCGCCTGCCAGCGACGCGCCGTGCGTTATCCGTTCAACACGCTCGCGGTTGCGCAATTCGCTCGCATTGAGCTCCAGCAGGTCCAAATCGAACTCCTGCTTTATGGCATATGCCATGGTCGTCTTGCCTATGCCGGGGGGACCCCAGAGGAGGAGGGGCTTCCTTTTCTTGCCGCTGAGCCACTGGAGAACCCAGTTTTTTACATGGGCGACCCGGTCCTCGTTGCCCAGCAGCTCATCGAGCTTTTTCGGCGCGTATTTGACAGTATAAAGCATCTACACCCTCGCTTTCACGGCTTCTTTCCAGAAGTCCCCGACCTCGTCTTCCGGACGTTCCGACACAACGGTTTTCTCGTCCTTGTTTAAAATCCATGAGTACTTGCCCCACTGGAAGCGCTCGTCCATGTAGACCACGGCGACGCGGTCGCCGTCCTTCCTGCGGGCCCGGCCTGCGGCCTGGAGCGCCTTTATGGTGCCGGGGTAGAGGTAGCCGTAGTCCCAGCCCCTGCCGAACTTCCCGTCGTAATAGTCTATGAGCGCGCGCTTTTCCACGTCCATCTCGTCTAGGGCGACGCCGACGATGACAACCGTCTTTATCTCGCCAGCGCAATAATCAACGCCCTCTGCCAGGGAGCCGCCCTGCACCCCGCACAGCACCTGCCCGCCGTGCCTGAACTCCTTGAGCATCTGCCTGACCTCGTGCGGCTTCATGCCGCTCTTCTGCACCAGCATGCTGCGCGGGCGCATGAGCGGAAGCACAGCGTCCATGACGACGTAGGACGGGAAGAAGATGGCGGTGCCGCCAGGCGTCGCTTCTATCACAGAGTCGAGCTTGCCTGCTATGGCTGCATAGCCCTCATCGTCGCGCCTGGAATACTTGGTCGTCACATCAGGCGTCACGATGTTGACTATACTCTCGGTATTGAACGGCGAAGGGTAGCTCTTCATGGTGGTCCGCTGCGGGTCGAGGCCGAGCACGTCCCTGTGCATCTGCAACGGCAGCAGCGTGCCGCTCATGAGCACGGACGACGCGCATGCGTTCAGCGCTTTTGTGGCCGGCGAAGGGTCCAGCAGCCGCTTGGACAGGTAGAAATTGCCGTTCTTCCTCTTGAGCACGCGCACGGATTCCTCCTCACCCTCGCCCCAGGCGGTGAGGAAGCCGGCGAGATTCAGGCAGGCGCTCTTCTTCCCTGTCTTCTCCACGATATCGAAGCCGGCCTCTGCCAGCTTCGGCACTATCTCGTCGACCGTCAGGCCGAAGCCTGCGATGAAATCGTGCAGCGAATACGGGGAGACCAGGCGCTCCTCGTCCCTGGCGAGTATCCGCTCTGCCCAGAGCGCGAACACCTCGTCCACGGGGCCTGCGTCCATGCCGAGGGAGCGCATCTCCTTCCTCACGCGCATGAACGTGAAGCCGTTCACGGAGCTGGACATGCTCTCGCGCACCCGGGAGGCAAGGTTGTGTGCCTCGTCTATTATCACGATTGAGTCCTCGAGCCGCTTTTTCACCTTGGCGAGGAACACGTCGCGTATTTTCGGCACCATGAGGTGGTAGTAATCCGCGATTATCACGTTGGACGACTCGCCAAGCTTCAGCAGCCATTCATATGGGCAGCAGCCGTGCTGCATGCCGAGTGCGATGAGCTCGTCGTGGCTCTTTGCTGCGCCATAGCCTCCCATGGCTTTCCTGAACACCAGCTCCGCCTTCAGCTCGCCAAGGCGGCCGTAGCCCCGCGCGTTGCCGTAGAACTGGCACTCCTGCTTCTTCCGCCTCCGCGCGCACGCGTTCTGGAAGCTTTCGTTGTCGAGCTGGGAGAGCGACCTGTCTATGCAGCAGTGGAACCTGCCCACCATGTCCACCGCGCGGAGCTGGAGCGAATGCCTTTCTGCGATGCCGCGCACCACGTCGAGCGCGATGCGATGCTGCGATATCTTGGGCGTGAGGAAGAAGACTGTCTGCTTCCGCTCCAGGGCGCTGGTCACCGCCGCTGAGAGGGCCGCATCCGACTTCCCGCTGCCTGTCGGGGCCTGGGCCATGAAGTTCCTGCCGTCGCATATGGCAGAGTATATGTCGTCCATCAGCGCCTTCTGGTGGGGGCGTACATGGTCATGGCGGAAGTAGGGCATAGAGAAGGATTTGCGGGGTGGTATTTAAGCGGGTTTTTCCGGCTCATTTCCGCAGGGAACGTCGCAACGTTCCCTGGGCCCCTTGTTCCGTGAACAAGTGGGCCGCAGGGGAAACGCAGGGAGGGGGCGCCCTCCCTTCATTTCCCTCTACGTTTCTGATTCCCTCCCCACGGAGTTGGAAATGAGGGGACGCGGGTGGTTTTTATTTTATTATGCTGATGTTGTTCCGTGCGGACATTGATTCTAGCGCTCGCGTGCGCGTCCATGGTGCTGGCAGGCTGCTGCGACATCCTCAACCCCACGACCTGCGACCCGCCGTACATGAAGAGCGGCGGCGCGTGCTGCCTCGACGAGAACTACAACTTCATGTGCGACAGCGAAGAGTACGTGTGCGGCGACGGCTCCGTAGTCACGGACGAGAATGATTGCCCGGAGCCGGTCTTCTGCGATGACGGCAGCGTGGTATACGACATAGGGGACTGCCCGCCTGCGCAGCTTGGGCCTGGCCATTTCAGCTGCAACGAGCGGACCGAGCCGCCCTGCGACTTCTTCAAGGAGGCATACTGCCCGAAGTTCACGCCGACAGACCTGGAGGTCAGGGTCGCGGCCGCAGAGGCCATAGCAGAGCATCCCGGCGCATATTCGCTGAACCAGCTGTTTGACATATACGACTGGATGAATAGCAAGGTATTCTACCAGAACGTGCCGCTGGACATGTCAGAGCCGTACTACCCGAACGAGACCCTGAGGACGCGCTCGGGCGACTGCAAGAACCAGGCCGTCCTCCTAGCATCCATGGTGGAGGCCATAGGCGGCAGGGCCAACGTGCGCCTCGTGCCCGAATGCCACCACGCGTTCCCGGTGGTCTACATAGGCAATGACACTGACAGCCTGAACGCGACGTTCAGGGCGATACGGGCGCATTACAAGGACGCGGCAGACGCCACCCTCCACTACCGCTACTGGACAGAAGGCGGCCAGACGCTGTACTGGCTGATTTTCGATACCGCAGGCGCGCACTATCCAGGGACCACGCTGGACGACTGCCTTAACGCATCGCAGACGTTCGAGGTCTACGACTGCAACTACACGGGCACGCTGAACGCGCCGCAGATAAGCGGGACAGAATACGGGCCATGGGGCATCATAGACGACACGAGGATAATACAGGCCGGATGGTCGAACTACCAGGAGATCCTCGGGGAGCGGGTGAAGGACTATGCCTGGTGCCGCTATAACGTGTCCATACAGTCGCTGTCAGGCCCGATAGACTGGTTCGTCACCGACTACAAGGGATACGTCGATTACAGGGCGGACAACGCGTTCAGCTATTACTGCGGCGGGAAATGGGTGCAGAACGGCGTGTGCGAGCTCAGCAGGGACACGACGGACAGCATATACATACTGATCCATAACCCCAATGCCCGTTCGCAGGCGACTGTGGAGAGGAAAGTCACCGTCACGTGCTATGCGGAGTAGTTGTATGCATGAAATTCCTCTATAACGCCCCGGCCATACTGCACAGGGGCGCCATAATAGTCGGCGACACCCATTTCGGCATGGAATCCAAGCTCCGCAGGAAGGGCATATTCGACGAGCAGTTCAGCCTGCGGCTTTTCGAGAAGCTGAAGGGGCTGATAACGGCGCACAAGGCGAAGCGGCTCATACTCCTTGGCGATGTGAAGGAGGACATAACCATGCTGGACGCGATGACCGCGGACGTGCTCGCGCGGCTGTCGCTGCTTTGCGAAGTGACGGTAGTGCGCGGCAACCATGACGGCGGCATCGAGCGCTGCGGCAGCGCCAGGATAGTGCCTTCTGCCGGCTTCGTATATGCCGGCCTGGGCCTGATGCACGGCCAGTCCTGGCCTGCGAAGGAGCTGATGGGGTGCGACTACCTGGTCAGCGGCCACCAGCACCCCCTCATCACCATGACGGACACGCTCGGCAGGCGGCACAGCGAGGCGGCATGGGTCATCGCGCCCGCAAACCATGAAAAAATCGCCGAAAAGTACGAAACCGCCAGCAAAAAGATAAAGCTCGTGCTCATGCCGGCCTTCAACCCGCTGGTCGGCTCGCCCATAAATTTCACGTCGGAGGAGCATCTTGGCCCCGTTCTTAACAACAATCTATTTAAACTCAACGATGCATTAGTATTCCGTCTGGACGGGACGCGTCTGGGAAAACTCCACAGCATAAAGTGATTTCACATGGGCACGCGACGGGGAAGGGAAAGGCTTGAAAGGTGCGTTTCGTGCGGCAGGGCCGTCCCGCGTGACAAGGCAGTCGAATATTCAACCAGGACTCATTTTACCACGGACCTGAAAGAGGACAACGTGACCTACACGAATTTCAGCGACTCCTACTATTGCATAAGCTGCGCGAAGCACAGGGGGATTTTCGAGAAGCTCAAGCAGCAGGCGCAGCGCAGAAGGGAGAGGGACTCGTATGGATGAGGTATCCTTCGAAGGCAAGAGGTACATCGCGCTGAAGCAGGATATCGGAAACCTACCGCTCATTGTCGTGAAGGCGAAGAAAGGGTACATCGCCTGCAGCTACATAGACAAGGAAACCGCCGAGAAGGTCGGCGACATAGCCGCGTTCGTGTCCGGCGTCAAATGCCTGGACGACCTGAAAAAGGCGAAGATAAGGTACACGACCACCTGGGCCGAGGACCTCGGCATAAGGGAAGGGATGAGCGTAAAGAAGGCCCTCGAGATAATGGACGCCGAAGTGTGAAGGGCCCTAATTTTTGCGGAGCAGCGACCCCAGGAGCACCAGCGGGAGTATGAACAGCGCGTTGCACATGCTGTTCGGGTTGTTCTTGAAGAAGTTCTCCGGCTTGAGGTTGGCCAGGTTGCCTGCCAGCTCCTCGCACATCGCCTGGCTGGTGCTGGCGCCGAAAAGCCCGGTTGATGACGTCTGCTGGCTTATGTAGCCGCAGGCCTCCGGGTCCCGCGTTATCCTGGCCACGTCAAAGAAGCAGTCGTTCGCCTCGAGCTCGGCCCGCAGCGCCATGTCCTTGGTCGGCGCGTTGAGGCCGAAATTGAACCAGATGTTCTCGCATATGGCCTGGGCGGGACGGTTGCCGCCTGGCATGTGCGCCGTGGTGATGGCTGCGATGTGGTAGCATTCGATCCGCTCGGACATCCGCTCCAGCTGGTCACATTCGCCCGTGGTCTTCATGCCCAGTGCAGTGGTCGGGGATGCGTCGCCATTCTGCGAGGTGCATCCCATCAGCATGAGAAAAAGGATTGTTGGGAAAATGGCCCGCTTCACGCTGACCCCTACCTTGGCTTCTCAGCATATGGCTTGAGGAGCTTCTTGGCCTTGTCAAGCACGATGCGGATCTCCTTCTCGTTCTTGGCGCCGGCGCAGATGACCTTGCCGTTCTTGAAGAGCAGCAGGGATGCCTTGGGCTCCTTGAACTTGAGGATGGCGCCTGGGAACTGCTCGGGCTCGTATTCCACGTCCTTGAGCTTGTAGGCTATCTTGTAGAGGTCGAGCTCCAGGCCGAGGTTGGCGGATGCCACGATGTTGGTTATGTCGATTTTCGGCTTCTTGGTGTTGAGTATCTTCTTGGCGTAGGGCGTGAGCATCTTTATGGTCTTGTCGATGGTCCTCTCGATGAGGATGCGCTGCTTGCAGCCGACGCAGACGACCTTGCCGTTCTTGAAGAGCAGGAGTGACGCCTTCGGGTCCTTGAACTTGAGGATGGCGCCTGGGAACTGCTCGGGCTCGTATTCTATCTCCTTTATCTTGTTGGCCAACGCGTAAAGGTCGAGCTCAAGGCCGAGAGATGCGGAGGCTACCATGTTGGTGATTACAAAATCCGGTTTCTTGGACAAAAGACCACCCTCTTTAAAAAGTATTTATATATACAACGGGAGATAGTGTTTAAAAAGACTTTCTCACAACGAAACGTCAGGAAAAACTAATGCTTTGTGATTCATATGGTTAGAGCTTCAAAGGGTCCGATGAACAGGCAGACCAGGCGCTTGAAGGGCAAGAGCGTGGTCACAGTCGCAGAATACGTCAAGACGTTCAAGGTCGGCGACAAGGTAGTCATAAGGCCGAAGGCCAAATGGATAGGCCAGCCGCACCTCAGGTACTCAAACAGGCACGGCATAGTCGTCGAGAAGAGGGGCAAGAGCTATGTTGTCGAGGTCAGGGACTACAGCACCACGAAAAAGGTAGTGGTGAGCCCGATACACCTGGTCCTCAGCGTATAGGTGATTCTGATGGACATGAAATCGTCTAAGGCAGTTACCGCAGCCGAAGCCAAGGCCATACTGGCCGCCAGGAAGGATGGCGGCGAGCTCGGCTACGAGCAGACGCAGGCCCTTGAGAACCTCGAGGTTACGGTAAAGATTGAGGCGAAGAAGGCCGCAAGCCTGAAGGAAAAGCTTATTGACATAGGCAAAATCAGCAAGGACCTGGCATCAAAGCTCATAGACGTGCGCCCGGACAACGCTGCGACCGTCAGGGCGGTCCTGTCCAAGGACAAGGTCGAACTCACCGAAGAGCAGATAAACGAGATAATCAAGGAACTCGCGTAGAGGGGGATAGGGATGGAAGACTATGCATGGGTCATCGAGTATTTGCCATCAGGCCATGCCGAGGCGCTCCGGAGGGAGCCTGCGGTCCAGCTCCTGGGCACCCGCTTCTTCACGCTTCTCGAAGCCACAGTCACCCCGGCATCCAGCATAATGCTCAGCCAGAAGGTCAATGTCGGCAAGGAGGGCAGGACCGAGATAGTCCACATAAAGGGCAGGATAACCTACGAGGACCTGACCAACGGCGCAAGGGAATTCCTGCCGAGCATGCTCAAGAAGGCCGTGGAGGAGAGGGAACCGGAATTCATCGCGTTCATAAACAACGCCAGGCCCATCTCCATACGCGTGCACACGCTCGACCTGCTGCCCGGCATCGGCAAGAAGACCATGGAGGCCATAATCCACGAGAGGGAGGCGAAGCCGTTCGAGTCGTTCGCCGACCTGCACAAGCGCGTCCCGACGCTGACCGACCCGGTGGGCATATTCGTGCACCGCATACTCAGCGAGCTGCAGGGCCACGAGAAATACTACCTGTTCACCAAGCCGCTCACGCACTTCAGGCCCGATGCCCCGTCGTACTACAGGCCGGGCGCCAGATAGCTTGATAATCCTTTTTTTCGTTAAACCTGCATGAGATACGCGATATTGTTATTCGGACTGATGCTTGTTGCGGGCGGGTTCGCCGCCAGCTCGGATGCGAGCGCGCAATTGGAGCAGTGCGTCAGGAACTGCTGCAGCCAGGCAGATGGCGCATGGACAGGCGACGACTGCGTAAACTCCGATGAGGAGCTGTACAACCAGTGCTCAACCAACTGCATCAGCAGCGCATTCGGAAGCGTGGGCTGCTGCGGCCCTGCGGTTTTGCTGGCAGGCGTTGCGGCGCTGGCAGTGCTCAGGAGATGAATGGGCCCACCCAGGATCGAACTGGGGATCTTCGCTGTGTAAGAGCGACGTCTTAACCATTGTCCGGCCGTCCGACTTGTTCCGCCCTCATGGCTTTTTCCAGGGTTTTTGCCATGAGAGAAACAGAAGTCAAAAAGCCTCTCGACTATGGGCCCTGGGGATAGGTTAGCCTGATTTGGTTTTTATTTCCTTCTTACAGCGTTCGCAGAAGGCGCGCCCCTTGGCATCCACCTCTTCCAGCGAATTTGAGAAGGACATCACGCAATTCTTATCATCGCAGTGCCCCAGGCCTGACGTGTGCCCGAGCTCATGCAGGGTCTCCTTCTGTATGCGTTCCTTGAAGATGGCATTGGCCTTTGCAGGGCTGGAAACTGGCCCGTAGAACCTCGGGTCAAGCCTGGCGAGCGAGACGATGCAGTTCCTGCCGCTGGCCAGCCCGAACACGAAGTTGAGCCCGCCTGCGAAAAGGTCCTCGCGCGTGATGAATGCCGTCATGTCGGCGTGGTGCGACACCATGGGCGCGAGCTCCTTCAGGAACACCTCTGCGTCGTACTGGCCGCGCTGGCTCCGGAACGAGCGCGTGATTGGCATGTCCAGGAATTCCGTCGTGACCGTCGCCCCGAACTCCTTGCCGATGAGGTCCAGCAGCGGATGGAAGCCTGGCATCGTGCGCCCGATAAGTGCGACAAGTATGCGCATGGAAATCAACAAAAGGAAATAATGGAAAAATCAGACGTTGTAGTATTTCTGGAGCTCCAGCGAGGTCACGCCCTTCAGCGATTCCCTGTGCTGCCTCTCCTTGAGCTCTATGAAGTCCCCCATGAGCTCCACGGGGACGACGCCCTTCAGGAACTTCACGTCGCTCTGCAGCGCCGCCGAAGCCTCGTGCAGGCTCATGGGCAGCTCCTTCGCCACCCTGGCCTTCTTGCCTTCGACTTCCACAGGGTCCCCTGGGTCTATCTTGTTCTTTATGCCGTCGAGGCCTGCGGCGACCACGGCCGAGTATGCCAGGTATGGGTTTGCGGACGGGTCTCCGCCGGCGTACACCACGCGCTTTGTCTCCTTGATGTTCTTCTTCGCGTGCGGGACGAATACCAGGCAGTCGTGCCTTGTCGCGCTCCATCCGACCTTCTTGCTGTCGGCAGCGAGCCTGCGATATGAGTTGGGCGTCGGCGCTGTGAAGAGCGAGAGCGCCGCGGCGTGCTCAAGCAGGCCGCCTATGTAGTACCTGCCTGTCTGGCTGAGCTGGCCGTATTCCTCCTTGCCCTCGTAGAACACGTTCTGGTCGCTCGTCTTCCAGAGGCTCACCGCCATGTTGAGCGCGTTGCCCCGCTCCCCGTCGACCGGGTATGGCATGAACGTCGCGGATGCGTTAACCGCGGTGGCGAGGTTCTTGGTGATGAATTTCAATGTGTTGACCGCGTCGGCTGCGGATTTCAGGCCGCGCTCCGCGAGTTCAAAAGTCTGCTGCGCCGTCGGCGACCTGCCGTGCTTGTGCGAATCCACGAGCATGCCGAAGCTGTCCTCCATGGTCTCTGAGATCTGCGTCCGTGCGGCGTACATGGAGTCGTACGGCGTGGCCACGTATGCGCCTCTGTTCTCGTTGGAAAGCGGCGACGGGCCCCACTTGGCCTCGCGCGAGTCCATCATAAGGCCTGTGCCCCTGCCACGGGTGGTCTTGTCCGCGGTCGCGGTGTCGAAGAGGTAGCAGTCCACCTCGGTGCCTATGAGCGCGTTCTTTATGCCGGCTGCGCTGAGGTTCGTTTCCATCCTTTCTGCGACGTATCTCGGGTCCTTGAGGAAGCGCTCCTTCTTTATGGCCACGAGTATGTCGCACACCAGGCGCACCGTGGCAGGCTCCCACGGCAGGCGCGCGAGCGTGTCGGGGTCAGGGAGCAGGACGAGCTCGCCCTGGTCGTTCGGCCCGAAAACCTCTGCCAGGTCGGCCGCGTACATGCCGTTGCCGAATGAGGCCTCCTCGATTTTCCGGTTGGAGACGCTCACCCGGTGCATAAGGCCCTTGACGTCGAAGAACTGGAAATCAATCCACCTTATCTCGTTCGTGGCTATGTATTTCAGGACATCATCTATAGCGGACAAAGTTACCACCTGTGCTGGCTTAACCATAGAAGTAATAAATACGTTTCGAAACCTAGTTCTTTCCATGTTCGGCACCTCCGGCATCAGAGGAATCTACGGCACAGACATAACCGAAGGTCTGGCGCTGAAGATAGCCAACATCTTCGCCATGGGCCGGCTCGCGGTGGGCCGGGACATAAGGGAGAGCGGCGTCCAGCTGCTCCAGGCTGTTTCGGCAGGGGCGGTCTCGGCTGGCGTGGACGTCGTGGATTTGGGCATAGTCCCGACTCCCACGGTGGCGCTGGCAGGGGGGCGGGGCATCATGATAACCGCATCCCACAACCCGCCCGAATACAACGGCCTCAAGCTCATGGAGAACGGCAAGGAGATAGGCAAGGGGCTTGAGAAGGAGGTCACGCAGGCGTACAGGGAAAGCACGCTCAGGATGGGCAAGAAGCCGGGCAGGGCCAGCAGGGACAGTGGAATCATAGCAAGGCACAAGGCGCTTGCCACGGGTATGGTGGACGCCCAGGCGATAGCGAAGGGGAAGCCGAAGGTCGTCGTGGACTGCAACGGCGCCGCCGCAGTGATAACGCCGTCATTGCTCACCGGCCTGGGGTGCGAGGTGGTCGGCGTCAACATGTCATTGGAAAGGTTCGCGCGTGCATCGGAGCCGAACGAGAAGAACCTGGCGCACCTCGGCGGCATCGTGAGGGCCGAGCGCGCTGATTTCGCAATCGCCCATGACGGCGACGGCGACCGGTGCGTGGTTTTCGACGAGACAGGGACGATGCTGCCGCTGGATGCGCAGCTGGCCATCATGATCGAGCACGAGCTCGCTTCCTCGAAAAACAGGAAAATAGTTTCCACGGTGGAGGCGTCGCTGATCATACGCGGCGTGGTGGAGAGGGCCGGAGGCGAAATAGCCATAACCCCGGTGGGCAGCACGTTCGTGGCCGACGAGCTTGAGCGCAGCGGCGCACTGTTCGGCGGCGAGCCATGCGGCGAATACGTATATTCAAAAGGCGTCCATGTGCCTGACGCGGTTGTTGCGGCCGCGAAGTTCGCCGAGATATTCTGCTCAAAAGGCGCATTCTCAAAGCTGAAGGCGCTCTATCCGCAGCACTTCATGGCCAGGGAGAGGTTCCAGGCGAAGGACAGGAAGGCGGCCATGGCAAGGGTGAAGAAGGCCGTCGATGCATCTGGCATACGTGGAGAGATGAGAAGCGACGACGGCGTGCGTGTTGACGAAGAAGATGGCTGGTTCCTCATACGGGCGTCCGGCACCGAGCCGATCGTCCGGCTGACAATGGAATACAAGACGAAGGAAAGGCTGGAAGCGAGGAAGAAGGAACTGGCTGCGCTGATCCAAAAGAGCCTCTGAAAGCCCATCCCCGATGCGCATCCAGGGACATGCACCCGGCACAGGCTACGGGTTAAATTCTTTTCCGTCCAAATAAGCCCTGGGGTGGGATGCATGCTGGTTGCCGTATTATCGGACAAGCCGGAACTGCGGGAGCAATTCTGCAGACTGGCCGGGAAGGAAGCTGCCAAGGGAGACATAACTTTTTATCCGTGCGAAGCCGGCATAACGCTGGTTGAGCCGACGAATTACCCCGATAAGATACAGCCGCTGCTCTATTCGCTGTCCATGGCAGACTACGCCGTACTCCTGGTCGACGGGCTCAGCCCGAAGGTTGGCGAGCTCATAATCGCGCTGAACAGCATCAGGCTCGACAGGGGCATGATAGTGTCCAACGTCCCGCTGCCAATCAGTGGCACGGTGCTGGACAAGTACGAGAAGCTGCCTGACATGGCGGCTGCCGCGGCGAAAGTGAAGGCGCTGCAGCCGGAAGCGGCTGGCGAGCAGTCAATCGCGCTTATCCACAGGGCAGAGCAGGTGAAATCGCTCGGCCACGTGGCGCACGGCGTAATCAAGTCAGGGAAAATCAGGAAGCACGACAGGATGTTCGCGCTGCCCGAGAAGAAGGAGATAGAGGTCAGGAGCCTGCAGGTCGGCGGGCAGGATGCCGACGAAGCCGTGGCAGGCGCGGAGGTCTCCCTTGTCTTCAGCGGCGAGCCGTTCGAAAAGGGCATCCTGGCGCCAATGCGCAACGACTACGAGATAAGCAACGTTGTCAACGGCAGGTTCGCGAAAAGCCCGTTCTTCAGGGACGAGCTGAAGGGCAAGATACATGCCTACGCCAACATGCAGTACGTGGAAGGCACGCTGAACGACAGCGACATAACGCTGTCGCAGCCGATGGCGTTCGAGAAGGGCGAGCAGATAGTCATAGTCGACGCGAGCAACCAGAAGCTGCGCATCGCCGGAATCTTCCAGAGCAAATGGTAATTAGAGCAATTCGCCGCGCGCCTGCTCTATCTGCATGCGGCCCACGTCCTGCTTCCTGCGGAATTCGGGCAGAATCGCGTTGGAGAAGCGCAGTGGCAATAATTCGTCGTAAATCTCTTCCATCATCTTGAAGTATTCGCCTGCCTCGTGCCTGTTTCCCCTGCGCAGCGATTCGTACATCTCCCTTTTCAGCTCGCCTATGGCGTCCAGCAGCCCGTTGATATACGGGACTTCAGGCACCTTGAGCTCGCCTATGGACGGGATTTTCTTCAGCTCTATTGCCGACATGACTATGCGCGCCTCCGAGTATTCCTGGTAGACATGGTCGAGCTGGCCCGGGAAGTGGTCGCGGTATTTCGCTATCTTGGCGAGCCCCTTCTCCGCGTCCGCCAGTGATTTTTTCGCCTCAACGAGGTTGTAGGCGTGCAGCGCCTTTATGGCGTTTGAGCATGAGCGGACAATGAGCCGGTTCTCGGCCAGCACGGCGTCAAGCTCCTTTTCCATCGCAAAAAGCTTCTTTTCTATCCGGTCTACGCCTATGTGGAGTGCCATGGCGGTAACAGGGCGCTGCAGGATTATATGCCTTTCCTCAGCCAGGGGCCTTTTCCCAGGAGAAGGCAAGGCAGCGCTCGAACGGCCTGCATGAGAAATCCGCCTTGCCGGCGTATACGAACGTCTTGACTTCTGCTGCGCCTTCTGAAAGGAGAAGGGACTTCACCGCGGCGAGGGTCCTGCCGGTGTTGCTGACGTCGTCCACCAGCAGCACGCGCTTTTTCCTGACGCAGAGCTGGCCGCAGGTCACGAGCGGCACCGGGCGGAGGGCGCGGGCTGGCTTTGAATCGTCGTATAGCGAGGCGCGGAGCGTGAGCAGTTCTGCATTCAGGCGGAATGCCGCCAGCGCGGCAAGCACGATACCGCCGCGCTCCACGCCGACGATGACGTCGGGCGAGAACGAGGCGAGGCGCTTCCATGGTATCGATGCGTGCAGCTCGCCGAACGAGACCTTCACGGGCTTCATGCTGCACCAAGCAGTGCCTTCAGCCTTGGCGCCACTGACATCGCTATTGCGCCGCAGAGGAGGTTTTCCGCAAGCAGAGTGAGCGCGATGCCTGCGACAACCATGCCTGGCATGCCAATGAGGAAGATGTCCGTGGCGGCGAGCCAGGGCAGCTGGACGGCATATGCGGCCACGGCAGCCTTGACAGGGTGCATCCGCGTGTAGAAATACGCAGCGGCGAATCCAAGTATCGCGTTGCCGGCGAGCACGTACGGGTTGTGGAGCACGATGAGCCCGGACCAGGACGATGCGAGCGCGCCGACGGCGGCGCCGGCGAACGGCCCGAAGACGAACGAGGCGGTGAAGACCGCTGCCTGGAAGAAGTGCAGCCGCCATTCCATGAACGGCACGACCGCAAAGGCGAGCGCGAACGCCACCACCGCAAGCGAGACGAGCGCAGTCGCGCTGGCGAAAGAATTGACCGGCAGGAATTTATTGTCGTAGAATTCCATCTCCACACCTCTCATGGGATAAGGAGGGGCATTATTTTAAAAGTAGCCGCACAAGCTCTAACCATGCGCGTCGTACTTTCAATAGGCGGAAGCACAATAAATCCCGAGGGCAAGCCATCGCTGGAGTTCCTGCGGGCCATCTCCAAGATGATAAAGGAGAGCAGGAGCGAGTTCGGCATACTGACAGGCGGCGGCTCCATAGCGCGCGTATATGCGAACGCTGCGCGGGAATTGGGCGCGAACGAATACGAGGCCGACGCAATCGGCATAACCTCAACGCGGCAGAACGCGCAGCTGCTCGTAACCGCGCTCTCAGGCGCGGGCGTGGACGTGTACAGGCACGTCCTCACTGATTTCGAGGAGGCCAAAGGCAGGAGGAACAAGGTCGTGGTCATGGGCGGGACCATACCGGGCATAACCACTGACACTGACGCGGTCCTTCTCGCAGAGGCGATGGGGGCGACAAGGCTCGTGAACATCAGCAACGTGGAAGGGATCTACGACACGAATCCGAAGAAGAACCCCAAGGCGAAGAAATTCGCGAAGATGACATACAACGAGCTGATAAAGCTCGCCGCGGAGAACGACAGCAGGTCAGCTGGCACGCACTTCGTGTTCGACATGCTCGCATGCAAGCTCATCGCGCGTTCCAAGGTGGAGACGCACTTCGTCTCCGGCGACAGCCTGGAGAACATAAAGAACGCCATAGAGGGGAAGAAGCACAACGGCACCGTAGTCCGCTAGAAAAGGGCAGGTGCCGGAAAATAGAAAGAATCATGCGCCCTTCAGGTATTTGGCGACTTCCTTGTCCGAGAGGGTGAGCGCCTTCTTGCCCTTGAGCGGGATGTATGATATCTCCACGTTCTCGGCCTGGAGCTTCTCCTCCTGGGTCGTGCGGATGGATTCCAGGGCTATCTTTATGGCCTCTTCGACCGTGAGCGTGTCCCGGTAGTTCTTCTCGAGGATGTCGTCGACTTCCTTCTTGTTCGCGCCGATTGAATCGGCCTTGTAGGCCGTCATCGCGCCGCTGGGCTCTGCCTCGAAGAGCTTCGGGCCCTGGCTGTCCACGCCTGCGATGAGCAGCGACACGCCGAACGGCCTGATTCCGCCGTATTGGGTGTATACCTGCATCAGGTCGCAGACGCTGCGCGCTATCGATTCCACGCTGGGCATCTCGCTGTAGGTTATCCTGTGCCTCTGCGCGTCCACACGCGCCACGTCGACGAGCCTTCTGGCATCGGCGATGAGGCCGCTGGCCGTCACGCAGATGTGCGAGTCGACCTGGAATATCTTCTTGAGCGACTCAGGGACGACGAGCTTGGTGTGGATGGATTTGAAGGCGACGAGCGCCACTCCGTCCTTGGCAGTTATGCCGACGGCGGTCGCGCCGCGCTTGACTGCCTCCTTGGCATATTCCACCTGGAAAAGCCTGCCGTCAGGGCTGAATACCGTAATCGCTCTGTCATACGCTTGGGGGGAAACACCGTACATATCTTGCACCTCTAATGAGAATGGATAGATTATTCAGGTTGGATTTAAATAGTTGCGCCGGGCGCTGAGGCACTAGGGTCGGGCAGCAGTCGGATCCTTTAGGAGTTGCCCGGCTCCTTCGGAGTCGTACCTGTAATAAATAACGAAAAATTCAAGCATGTTAAGCCGGGGGCTCAGCAAGGACTTCAGCACGGTGTCGTCATCCTGCTTGCAGCGCGTGCAAATCTTGATTTCCATCTTTCCCCGCCTGACAAGATAGGCGAGCGGCGCGTCCTTTCCCTTGCAGCTCCCGGGGCCGGCACGGCAGTCCTGGCATTGGCAGCCCCATTCAACCAGTTTGGATTTGCGGGCTGCGCGGCATGGCTCCATGCACGCCGGCTCGGCCATATTTTTTCCTGCGAAACATTTGGCCGAACACCTGAGACTGGGGACCCCTCTGCAGTTTTTTCTTTGATTTGGGAAATGCCTGGTGTTCATCCGATCAGTGTTGTTAAGCATGGCTGAAACGGTATTTAAACACACGCCTCGCTACATCGCCTTGAGGCGCTTTATCCTGTCGTCTATGGGCGGGTGCGTCGCCAGCAGCAGGCTCATCTTGCCCGGGAAGGGATTGGCGAAATACAGCGACGCGGTTGTGTCGGTAGCCCCTTTTGTAGGGATGTTGGCAGCGCGTATCTTCTCCAGCGCGCTCGCAAGGCCTGGCGGATACCTTGTCAGCTTCGCGCCGCTGGCGTCGGCCAGGTATTCGCGCTCGCGCGATATCGCGAAGCGCACCAGCTCGGCGAATATGGGCGCGAGTATCATGAACACGAGCGCGACGAGGATGAGGGCTCCGCCTCCCTTGCGGTCGCTGCGCCCGCCGCCGAAGAACATGGAGCGCCAGGCGAACTCGCCCAGGAGGGCTATCGCGCCTGCGAACACGACTGCCATCATGGAGAAGCGGATGTCGAAATTGGCGACGTGCGACATCTCGTGCGCCACCACGCCCTCCAGCTCCTCTCGCTTCATCATTGAGAGCAGCCCTGTCGTGACCGCGACCGACGCGTGCTGCGGGTCGCGGCCGGTCGCGAACGCGTTCGGGCTGGGGTCTTCGACTATGTATACCTTCGGCGTGGGTATGGACGACGCTATGGCCATGCCCTCCACTATGTTATAGAGGAACGGCTGCTCCTTGGCCGTGACCTCCTTTGCGCCGCTGAGCGCCAGGATGACCCTGTCGCCCTGGTAATACACGACCAACGTATAGAAGAGCAGGAAGCCGAATCCGAGCGCAGGGCCGCAGACGCCAAGGTCGAAGACGTATGAAAGGGCCGCCATCATGCCGATGAAAAGCGCGAACATGATGGCGATGAAGATGAACGTGTTGCGCTTGTTAGCCTCTGCGGCATCGAAGAAGCTTACGTGCTCAGGCATGCGCCGTCACTCGAACTTGACCTTCACTGCCGCCTTCTCGGCCTGCGGGACCTCGAAATACGGCTTCACCTTGAAGCCGAGCATGCCGGCGATGATGTTGCTCGGGAACATCTGGATGGCGTTGTCGAAGTCAAGCACCGAGTCGTTGTAGGCGGTGCGGACGTAGGATATCTTGTTCTCTGTGCCTGCCAGCTCGTCCTGGAGCATCTTGAAGTTCTCGTTGGCCTTGAGGTTCGGGTAGTTCTCAGCGACCGCGAATATGGACTTGAGCGCCTGGCTGAGCTTGTTGTTCGCCTGCGCCTTCTCCTCCACGCTGCCGCTCACGAGCTGGGCGCGGAGCTTTGTGATGTCGGTGAGCGTGCCCCTCTCGTGCTTCATGTAGCCCTTGACCGTCTCGATGAGGTTGGGGATGAGGTCGTACCTCCTCTTGAGCTGTACGTCTATCTGCGCCCACATGTTGTCCACGCGGTTCCTCAGCGTGATGAGCCTGTTATAGGTAAGCGCCACGTATGCCAGCACGAGCAGCACCAGGCCGCCTATGCACAATCCAGCTACCAATGCGAGTTCAAGAGCCATCAGAATTCACCGTCAGCAATAGCCCAGACAGAATTTTTAAGCCTATTCCCGCCTACCTGCGTGTTTCGAGGAAAGCCGCCCAGTCGGGCTCGCTGATGCCGATTTCGATGCGCTTGCGGCGGGATGTGAGGCCTGAGGCGATGCGCACGGGAGCGCCGAGCAGCTTGGAGAGCTCTTTCACGAGCTCCAGGTTCGCCTTGTTGCCCTCGGCTGCGCTCTTCAGGAAGATTTTCACCTTGCCGTCCTTGAAGGAAACGGAAAAACGCCCGGATTTGGGCACAGCGGTGACGTCTGCGATCATATGAGGATGAGGCTCCTTGCGAAGAGCAGCGACAGCACCATGCCGACGAGTATGAAGGGCAGGAATGGGGGCAGCTTGGTGTATACCCACAGGTCCGTCACCTTCGTCCTCTTCAGGCGCTCAAGCTCTGACGCGGTCACCACGCGCTGTATCTTGTAGCGCTCGATGAGGTCCTTGTTCATTATCTCCATGGCCAGGACGTCCTCGGGCTGTATCTGCGCCAGCGGGAGCTCCTCTGCCAGGAGCATGTTGAGCGACTCCCTGAACATCAGGAAGAATATCGTGGCGAACAACAGCGCCGATATGAACGCGAAATAGACCGGCGAGAATATGAACGAATTGACGTAGACGTAGGCGAACAGGAGGTAGGGGATGAACATGAGCCCGTAGAGCAGGTTCGGCTTCACCTCGGGCTCCTGGCTGAGCCTCCATCCGAACCAGCCCATGACGTAGAGCGCGAACAGCACGCCCGAGAATATGAACACAGAGAACACGAACGGCATGTTGAACGGCATGCCGACGAACGAGGGGTGCACAGGCAGGAGCAGCATCACCGACGCCAGGACGAACACGTCTGCGCCGCCGAGCTGGCCGACGCGGTAGAACACGTATCCGACGGCTGAGAAGAACACGGCCACGGCCAGAGAGAACCAGAACAGGTCCTGTTGGTAGAATATGATGTTGACGAGCAGTGCGAGCACCAGGAACGCATAGAGGAACTCGTTTGGCACGTTCTTCTTGTTGAACAGGTCGTAGTAGGCCGCCACGCCAGTGCCTACGAAGGCGATAATAAGGCGTATGAGTTCTCCGGGCATCACAAGCTTGCCGAATATGACTTCCTCTAACATAGGCCTATACCTCAAACCGAAAAATAGAATAATGGCAACTGTTTAAAAAGCGCTATTTCGGCGCTGCGACGCCATAGGAGGCGATACGGAGCGCCAACGCCGCCAGGGGCGGAGGCACCATGGCGCGGCGCAGGATTTTGCCCAGCAGCGACACGTCCTCGCGCCTGAGGCATTTCATCAGGAGCGCAAGCAGGAAAAAGACGCCTGCGACAAACGCTGCCAGGAGGGCCAGGAACGAGAGGTAGACCGCCTTGTCGGCGATGGAGAACTGGACGCTGTCGGAAGGCTGCCAGAATATGCCGAGGGCGGAGAATGCGTGCGCCTTCAGCAGGGCCATGACAATGAAGGCTGCCGCGGCAGCAGCAAGCAGCTTCAGCGTCTCCGCAGGGAACTTGAAGCCGTACAGGACCCGGCCGTAATGGCGGTAGAGCAGCAGGAGCAGCGTGAAGCTGAGCAGGGACGCCAGGGCCGCGCCCTCCATGCCGAAGCCGGGGATGAGCAGGATGCAGAGGATGACGTTGGCTACCGCAGCCGCGGCTGAAATCCTGAGCTCAAGGCCCACCTGCCTGAGGGCTGCCAGCGCCATGGAGACCAGGTAGGCGAAGCCGTTCATCATTATGCCTAGGGTGAATATGAACATCACGAGCCAGCCTGCCTGGTAGGCCTGGCCATAGAAGGCGCCGAGCAGCTCGGACGGGAGCGAGATCATGACAACGGTGACCGGAAGTATGATGAACAGGAGCCAGCGCTGGGCCGTGTCCATGGTGGAGCGCATCTGGTCCGTGTCGTCCTTGCCTGCCAGCCTCGACATCACAGGCAGGAACACGGAGCCTATGGCTGCGGGGAACATCACGAGCACGGTGGCCAGCGTCGTCGATATCGAATAGACTGCGATGAGCTGGGTGGCCTGCGAAGGCGGGGCCAGGTAGCCCAGCAGGATGCGGTCCGAGGAGACCAGCAGCAGGTTCAGCGAGTAGATGGCGGTGAGCATGAGGCCGAACGGCACCACTTCGGTGAGCACGAAATGGAAGGACGGCATCGCCTCCTTCCCCACTGGCAGCGAACGCTCCTTGCGGGAGACTAGTAAGAAGCCCACGAGGACCACGAGCAGGTGGGTTATCAGGAAGGGCATCGCGATTGTCATGAAGGAAGCGCCGAAAAAGAAGAAGAATGCGATGGTGAGCACGAACTTGAGCAGGTTGTCCATGTTCAGGAGGAACTGCATCTGCTTTATGTCGCTGAGGCCGTTGAGGAACGAGTAGTTTATCCTGAATATGTTGTTCAGCAGCAGGAACAGAGAGACTATGCGCAGCGCGCCCGGCAGGAGCGGGTTCTGGTACATGGAGCCCAGCGTGTCGGCGCACAGCCAGATGGCGCCCACGAAAAGCACGCTCAGGAGCGTAACGGTGAGGTAGGCGTACTTGAGCAGGGCCCGGACCTTCCCGTGCTCGCCCCTGCCCTCGTAATAAGGCGTATACCTTATGAGCGAGGCCGGCAGCCCGAGGTCGCTGATTACTATGAAGGTGGTGACGACTGCCAATGACAGGTAGAACAGCCCGATGTCGTCCTGGGACGCCATCCTGGCTATGATTACGACGTAGAGGAAGGAGATGAACTTGTAGAACAGCCCGCCGAAAAGGCTCCAGAAGCTGCCCCTTGCCACTTCCTTGGAATGGGCGGACACGTCTTCCGCAACCATGTCTTCGCCGTCCATGTCAGCCGGCCCTCCTGCGCTCGGACGCCACAAGGCGCCTGACGCCGTCCTCAAGGGATACCGATGAGCGGAAGCCCAGCCGCCTTTCCGCCAGGGACGTGTCCGCCAGCGTGTGGGCGACATAGTTCCTTATCCGGTTCGGCTGGTACACCGGCCTTATGGACGTGCCCAGCTCCGCGTTGAGCAGCCCGACCACGCGGTTGAACGTGGCCGCCTTACCTGTGCCGATGTTGAATATGCCGTGCTCCATGCATCCCAGCGCGAGCGTGTTCGCCTTCACCACGTCGTCCACGTGGATGAAGTCGCGCGTCTGCATGCCGTCGCCGAACAGCACCGGGCTCTCCCCGGCCTCCATGGCCCACATGAACTGGCTGATGGGATTCGCATACCTGCCCTTGGGGCGCTCGCCGGGGCCGTAGACGCTGAAATAGCGCAGGCCTGCCGAAGGGAGCGAGTAGAGGGAGTGATAGAGCTCTGCCAGCCGCTCCATCGCATAGCGCGCCTCTGTGTAGAAATCCGTTACCGCGATTGGCATGCCCTCGCGGTGCGGAGGCTCATTGCCGTTGTAGAGGGAGCTGGATGACGCAAAAACCAGGCGGCTGTCGTTCCTGCGCGCGTAGTCGAGGACCGCGAGCCAGTCTGCCAGCGCCCTGGCGACGAGCTGCGGGTTTTCCAGGTACATCGGCGACGAGGAATAGGTGCCGAGATGGAGCACCGCCTCGAATTTCCCCTTCATGCCTGCGATTTTGCCTGCATCGCCTTCAATGGCCTTCACCTTTGCCGCTGCGATGCTGCTGCGGCTGCCGGTGTGCAGGTTGTCAAGCACACTGACATCATGCCCTTCGGCGACAAGGCGCGCGGCCGTGTGTGAGCCGATGAAGCCGAGGCCGCCGGTAACGAGTATCTTCATGAGAATTCAAGTGAGTTTGGGGCTCGCATAATTAAATCATTTGCCCCTGTGGAGCTCAAGCAGCTCCTCAGCGAGCCTGAAGCGGCCCATGCCGTCCACCAGCTCGCTCAGCCTCGCAGACATGCGGTCGCGGGCCTGCTTGTCAGAGAGGAGCGCTTCGAGGGACATGGCGCCCTGCGGATCAAGGCCGCCTGCTGCGCCCAGCGAGAGCGCAAGGCCGTTCTTGGCCGCGTAATCTGACGCTGGCGATTCGCCTATGAGCGCGGTGGGCAGCGCGAAAAGCGCCGGCTCGCAGAGGGACTCCGGGCCTGTGATTGCGAAATCGCAGGCCGCAAGGCGCCTGGCGAGGTTGCCCTCGTTACGCATTGAATTGAAGCGCGGGTCCAGCCCTATCTCGCGGGCCAGCTCCTCGCCATCGCTCAGGACCGTCGCTGAGAACTGGCCAGGGAGCGACTTGAGCAGGCGCACCGCATCAAGGGCATGGTCCTGCCCGCTGAAGTATACGAGCAGGCGCCTAGCTTTTTCAGGATTGGCGCAGCGGAACTCCTGGAATTCGTCGAATTCTGGGGGGAGCAGGGCGAACTCGGTGCCCAGGAACAGCGCGCCGTCGCATGGGTATTCGGCCAGGTGCGCGTGGATGCTTGGGTCTATGAGCGCATGGGCGGCGTAGGATTTGAGGCGCACCGAATCGCCGAAGGCCGCGAGCGTCTTCACCTTCCCTGCGAGGGAGCTGAGGAAACCCTCGTCGGCGGCAGGCCTGTCCACCACGAGCATGTCTGCGCCTAGCTCGCCCACCTTCTCCGCCGTCGCATCAAGGTCCCAGGATGTCAGGGTGAGGTCGCCGAGCTGGGCGTGGGCGAAGCCGCAGCGCGCTATGGCCTGCGCGTCGCGGGCGTGCGAAAGGAACGTGATTTCGCAGGACGGGTCGCTTTCCTTCAGGCCTGATGCGAGCGCGAGGCAGCGCTGCAGGCGCCACGCGCCGGTTTTCGGGTCTGATTCTGCACGGAAGGCGATTTTCGGCATGGGAAGCGCCTCAGTATGTCTTTCTCCTGCCCAGGACGCTGTCCGCGGCGGCAAAGACCTCGTCCACGGTTATCAGCTTCATGCACTCGCCGTCGCACGGCCTGAACTCGTTGATGTGGACGTTTATCACAGGATGGCCGGGCGTCGGATGGTATATTGCGGTGTTGCGCCCCGGTGGGAACGGGCCGAAGCGCTCGGGCGTGTTCGGGCCGAAAAGGCCGATGGCCGGCACGCCCTGGGCCGCTGCGATGTGCATCGGGCCGGTGTCGTTGGACACCATAAGGTCGTACTGGCTTATCAGGTAGAAGAGCGTCGATGCTGCCATGTCAGGGAAATTGTACACGCCCCCCTTCCGTTTCAGCATCGATATTATCTCCTCGTTGCCTGCCGCCTCTGCGCCTGAGCCCGTGAGTATCACCGTGCAGTCGTACCTCGCGGTTATCCGGTCTATCAGCTCCGCGAACCGTTCCTTGGGCCACGCGCGCCACGGGGCGGTCGGGCCGCAGAACGCATGGATGCCGATGATGGGCTTGCCTCCCTTGGGCCTGATATTGTTTGCCTCGAAACGGAGGTCGGCGGCCTTGCGCGCTGCCTCGCCGTACCTCAGCCTGACCAGCTCCGCAGGCCTTGCCGCGATGCCCAGCGGCGAGAGCAGGTCGCAGAACGTGTAGACCACGTGCTGGCGGTCGTTGTAATGGACGTTGGCATCGTACAGCTTCGCGCGCTCGCCGTAATCGAAGCCGATTGAGCGCTTCCCCATGAAGAACGCGAGGATTGCGGAAATCGCGAAGTGCGGCTCGGTGTCCATGGCCAGGTCGTACCTCCACAAGCTGGCCAGCACAATGATCGGAAGCTGCCAGGTCCACACCGTCCTGCACTCGTCTATGAACGGCTGGGCGAAGAACACGTCGTAGTTGCGCCGGGTGCACAGGACGGTTATTTTAGCGTCCGGCCTCGCGTCCTTGAGCGCCTTGAGCAGGGGTAATGTGAGTATGGTCTCGCCGAGGCCCCAGAAGCGCAGGACAAGGATGCTTTTCGGCTGCTGGTCGAGCGGCTTTTTTTTCTTGAATACTGAAAGCAGCCTGCAGAAGAATGGCAGGATATTTTTCTCGACAAAGCGCTCTGCGCCGTAGAACAGGCTCACCGCCTCCCGCCAGAGTAGGCCTCGATTATCTTCTTTATGAGCGACGTGGTGGTTATCTCTGACCCGGAGTCCTCTATGACCACCTTGCCGCCGTATGAGCGCACGAGCCCGGTCTCGGGCATCCTGTCAGCCTTCCAGTCGCCGCCCTTCACGTGGACGTCTGGCTGGAGCGCCTCGATAGTCTTTTCAGGGGTGCTTTCCTCGAAAATGACCACGTAATCAACGCACGGGAGCGCGCACAGCATCTCGGCGCGGTATTTCTGCGCGACGATAGGCCGCAGCGGGCCTTTTATCTTCCTGACGGACTCGTCGGAGTTGATGCCGACTATGAGCACGTCGCCGTGGGACTTGGCCTTGTTCAGGAAGCGCACGTGGCCCACGTGCATCAGGTCGAACACGCCGTTGGTGAAGACGAACTTCACCTTCTTGTCCTGGTCCCTGAGCTTCTGCCGAATGGATGCAAGCTTTTCAACCGTGATTAGTTCCCCCATGTCAATCAAGCCCCGGCAGCTCGGCCAGTGTTATCGCCGGATGCGGCTTTGCGATGGCCTTCGCGCAGCCGGCGTTGGCGAGCTTCACCGCATCGTCCATGCTTTTCCCCGATGCCAGCGCAAGCGTGAATATCGCGACGAAGATGTCGCCGGCGCCGGAGACGTTGACCACTTCTTTAGCCATGGACGGCCAGGTGCGGAACGCATTGGCTTTCGCATCTGCTATTGATGCGCCCTTCCCGCTCCGTTTCACGACCACCACGCTGCCGCTCGATTTGGACAGTGCAAGCGCGCAGGCGCGGACTTCAGCCTCTTCATTTTTCATGCCGTCCTTGCCTGACGCTGCGCCGAGCTCGTGCAGGTTCGGCACGAGTATGACGTTGCCGCCCCTGTAGGCGCCGATGTCGCCCTTGGTGTCCACGACGACCTTCTTTCCCTTCGCACGGGCGAATGCGAGCGCGCCTTCAATGAGTTTTTTGGTTAGCATGCCCTTCGCGTAATCGGAGATGATGATGAAGTCGGCGTCTTTCGCTGCGCTTTCAAGCCTTTCAAGCACCGCGCGCTCGGCAGCCGCGCTTATGGGCCGGCGCGTTTCGCTGTCAGCGCGCAGGAGCATCTGGAACAGCGGCTTTGTTTTCACGAAGCGCGTTTTCAGCGTGGTTTTCCTGTCCTCTTCGACCGGAAGGAAGTTTACGCCTGCCTCGGACAGCAGCTTCATGATGCCTGCTGCCGGCACGTCCATGCCGACGACAGAAAGGAAATGGACGTGGACGCCCAGGCCGGCCAGCGTCGATGCCACTATGCCTGCGCCGCCTGGGAAAAACTCCTCCCTTTCAACGTCAAGCACAGGCACGGGCGCCTCAGGCGACATCCGGTTCACCGAGCCGTAAACGTAATGGTCGAGCATCACGTCGCCGATGACAAGTATTTTCTTTGGCATAGAACCGCTACCCGCTCCTGTGTGGCACTGGCCTGATGGAGAACGCGTCGTCCACCAGCCCGCAGATGCAGTGGATTATGAGTATGTGCATCTCCTGTATCGTGGGCGTGCTGTCCGAGGCGACCACGAGCGATTTGTCGCACATCGGCTTCAGCCTTCCGCCGCCCTTGCCGAGCAGCGCGACCGTCTGGATGCCGATTGCCCTGGCTGCCTTCGCGGCCTCCAGCAGGTTCTCTGAGTCGCCGCTGGTGCTCAGGAGCACGAGCACGTCGCCCCTTTTCCCGAGCGCCTCGACCTGGCGCGCGAACACGCGCCCGAAGCCGTAGTCGTTTGAAATCGCAGTGAGCGCGGATGTATCAGTCGTGAGCGCGATGCCGGGCAGCGCCTTCCTCTCCTTGATGTACCTGCCGCTGAGCTCTGCTGCGAAATGCTGGGCGTCGGCGGCGCTGCCGCCGTTGCCGCAGATGAGGACCTTGCCGCCTGCCTTGAGGGAAGCCAGGATTGGCGATGCCAATGCCTCTATGTCTGCCGCCTTGAGGCCCTGGCAGACTTTCGCATGCTCCAACAGCAAATCGGACGGTTTCATCACTCCCATCATATCGGGGACGGTTTTTATTCTTTTTTATCCCTAATAGGATATCTTCTGGTGTGTTTATGGATGACGTTTTAGACGGCAAAGTGGTCCTGGTGACCGGTGGCACCGGCTCATTCGGCACGAAGTTCGCCGAGGTCCTGCTCAAGAGCCACAATCCCAAGTCCATAAGGGTCTATTCAAGGGGCGAGCTCAAGCAGGTCGAGATGGAGCGCAAGCTGGGCCAGCCGAAGGTCCGCTTCCTCGTCGGCGACGTGCGCGACAGGGAGCGGTTGTACCGCGCCATGAACGGCGTGGACATAGTGGTCCACGCGGCGGCGCTCAAGCACGTTCCGGTATGCGAGTACAATCCCATGGAGGCGGTGAAGACCAACGTCCATGGCGCGGAGAACGTCATCGACGCGGCCATAGACAACGGCGTGGAGAAGGTCATAGCGCTGAGCACCGATAAGGCGGTCCAGCCGGTCAACCTTTATGGCGCTACGAAGCTCGTCGCTGAGAAGATGTTCGTCCAGGCGAATGCGTACGTGGGCATGAGGAAGACGAGGTTCAGTTGCGTGCGCTACGGCAACGTCATCGGCAGCAGCGGCAGCGTGGTCCCGCTTTTCGCAAAGCAGAAGGAGAAGGGCGAGGTCACCATAACCGACGAGCGCATGACAAGGTTCTGGATAACGCTTGAGGAAGGCGTGGCGCTGGTCCTCAAGTCCATAGAGCTCATGAAGGGTGGCGAGATATTCGTGCCGAGGATACCGAGCACTAAAATCACTGAGCTGGCGGACGTGATGGCGCCCGGCGCGAAAAAGAAGGTCATAGGCATAAGGCCTGGCGAGAAGCTCCACGAGGTGCTCATAACCCAGGACGAGGCACGCCACGCGAAGAAGGTGGATGGGACATTCATAATCGAGCCCGAGCATGCGTTCTGGGACGTGAAGAACCATGTGAAGGGGGTGCCGCTGCCCGAGGGATTCTCATATTCAAGCGACAACAACGACTGGTGGCTGGCCAAAGACGAATTGAAGAAGGTCCTCAAGAAAGAGGGGTGGCTCTAACGGCTGACGGAGGCCGCCTTGCGGCCGAACGTCCTCGTGGTGGTTATATGGAGGAGAAGAAAGGCGTGAAGCAGCTTCCGTATGGCCGCCAGTTCATAGACGATGACGACATCAACGCGGTCATAGCAACCCTGAAAAGCGACTGGCTCACGACCGGTCCGAAGGTGGATGAGTTCGAGAAGGCGATATGCGATTATACAGGGGCGAAATACGCGGTGGCGGTGAATTCAGGCACGAGCGCGCTTGACATCGCAGTGGCCGCGTTCGGCCTGCCTGCTGGAAGCGAAATCATAACGACGCCGTTCTCATTCGCCGCATCGGCGAACTGCATCGCGTACAACGGCTGCAGGCCGGTTTTCGCGGACATCGACCCGAAAACCTACAATATAGACCCGGAGCAGGTGCGGAAAAAGATAACGAAGAAAACAAAGGCGATAATCTACGTCGATTACGCAGGCCAGCCCTGCGACATAAAGGCGCTGCAGGAGATAGCAGAAGAAAAAAACCTGTTCCTGATTGAGGACGCTGCGCACGCGCTTGGCGCGAAATACAATGGCAAAAAAATCGGCACGTTCGCCCATATGACCGAGTTCTCGTTCCATCCTGTCAAGCACATAACTACCGGCGAGGGCGGCGCGATAACAACGGACGACGGCGCACTGGCCGACAAGCTGCGCATGCTGCGCAACCACGGCCTGGACAAAAGCGCGCGGGAGCGGTTCGGGCCCGACGCGGGCTACGCATACGACATGAGGATGCTCGGGCGCAACTATCGCATAACGGACATGCAGTGCGCGCTCGGGATATCGCAGATGAAAAAGCTCGACAGGTTCATAAAAGGCAGGAGGGAGCTCGTTGCGGCATACGGCAGGGAACTCGCAACCCTGCCGCTGGCCATGCCATACGTCGCGCCGAACGTGGAAAGCGCCTGGCACCTGTATACGGTCCAGCTCGGCAGGGGCATAAGCAGGGATAAGGTGTTCGCGGCCATGCGCAAGAGAGGCGTAGGCGTCAACGTCCACTACATACCCACTTACAAATTCACATACTACAAGAAGAATTTCCCGGCTAACGATTCGGACTATCCAGCTACTGAGGACGTGTTCTCGCACATACTCACCCTCCCGCTTTTCTACGGCATGAAGGAGGCAGACGTGCAGTGGGTGGCGAAGGAGCTCAGCGAAAGCATCAGGGAGGCAGGGCAATGAGAACGGTTTCCATCGGCGGCAGGAAGGTCGGCGGCGACGCGCCGTGCCTCATCGTGGCGGAAATCTCATGCAACCACCTGCAGAAGAAGGAATACGCGCTCAGGCTCATAGACGAGGCGAAAAAGGCAGGTGCGGACGCGGTCAAGTTCCAGACCTACACGCCTGACACGATAACAATGAAATCGGACAACGAATACTTCAGGATAAAGGGCACATTGTGGGCAGGAAAAACTCTCTATGACCTTTATCAGGAGGCGTACACGCCCTGGGACTGGTTTCCTGAGCTGAAGAAAAGGGCTGAAAAGCAGGGGCTCGTTTTCTTCTCATCGCCGTTTGACGAGAGCGCGGTCGATTTCCTTGAGAAGCTGGGCGTCCCTGCGTACAAGATCGCCTCGTTCGAGATCAACCACATCCCGCTGCTGAAATACGTGGCCGCGAAAAAGAAGCCGGTCATCATATCGAGCGGCGTCGCTACACTGGAAGACCTGGAACTGGCCGTGAAGACCATCCGCGGCCAGGGCAACGATGAGATAATAATCCTTAAATGCACCAGTGCATACCCTGCGCCGCCCAACGAGATGAACCTGCGGACCATACCTGACATCGCCGAGCGGTTCGGCGTGGTGGCAGGGCTCTCTGACCACTCCACGGGCATCGCCGCGCCTGCCGCGGCCGTCGCGCTGGGCGCGAAACTGATAGAGAAGCACATCACGCTTGACAGGAAGCTTGGCGGGCCGGACGCCGAGTTCTCGCTGGAGCCCGCGGAGTTCGCAGCCATGGTAACGGCGGTCAGGGAAACCGAGCAGGCGCTGGGAAAAGTGACATACGAGGCCGGGAAGAAGACGAAGGAGCACCTGTTCGCCATGCGTTCCATCTTCGTGACCGAGGACATACCAAAGGGCGAGGCGCTCACCAGGAATAACGTACGGGTGATACGGCCCGGCTATGGCCTCCATCCGAAGCACTACGAAGAGGTTCTCGGCAGGAAGGCGAAGAAAGCGCTCAAGAAAGGCACTCCGCTTGGCCTGGACATGATAGAATAGGGTCGGTTTCATGGACATCACGCTGAGGCCCGTGGAAAAGGGCGACATAGGGAAGATATTCGAATGGCGGAACCACCCTGCGGTGAGGAAGAACATGTTCAGCACCGCACCCATAACGAAAGAGGAGAACGCCGCATTCTGGGAGAAACGGCTCGCTGACCGGTCTGCGTTCTCGTTCATCGTAAGCGCAGGCGGCGCTGATGCGGGCATGGTCAGGCTGGACAGGCGGGAGGGCTCCTACGAGGTTGGCGTGCTCATAGACCCGAAGATGCAGGGGAAGGGGATTGGCAGCGGTGCACTGGCGCTCACAATCATACTGGCAAGGGGGAATGGCATGAAGAAGCTGACCGCCAGGATAAAAGAGGGGAACGAGGCGTCCATGCAGGCGTTCGAGAAAAACGGGTTCGTGAAGAAAGGCCAGCACTACGAGCTTGACCTGTAGCGCTGCAGGAATCCCATCGTGTCGAAATGATACCAGAGATAGCGCAGGATTTTGCCCAGCGGCGGCTTCTTTATCCATCTGTCCTCGATAGGGGAAAGCTTCACGGCCGCCATCTTCTCGCCTGATTTTCTTGCGAGCGCGAGCAATGCCACGTCCATGGTCACCATGTCCTTTTTCGTCTTGTGCCTGAAGCCGGCCATCTCGGCCTCAAGTCGCGGCAGGAGCTTCCTGAGAAGGCCTGCCCGCACAGCGTGGAAGCCAGGGCAGAACTGAGGCATCGCAACGCCTGCGAACGCCCTTCCTTCGGCTTTTCCGGCCAATTCGTTGAACAGCCGGAAAATGAGGCCGTTGCGGTTGTCATACTCTATATAGCCCACTGAAATCCTGGCCTTGCCTGCCACGAGCGGGCCTATCACCCTTTCTAGGTCCTCGGGCTGGTGCTCAAGGTCAGCGTCCATGCGGATTAGTATCGCATCCTCGTCGCCGGCTGCGCGCAGGGCAGAGTGCATGCCGTCCAGGAGCGCGGTGACCACGCCCTCGTTGTTTTTCTTGTGCACGACGCGCAGGAAAGGCGTCTTGCGGGCTTCTGCGTCCAAGAGCGCGGCGGTGCCATCTGTGCTGCCATCCTCCATCATGATGAACTGGTCGATGGTGATGCCCTTTTTGGCGAGGCCGGCTGCTGCCTGCCTCACTCTGGAGAACAGCTCCGGGACAGATGAGGCGGCATTGTAGGCCGGTGAGTAGATTATAAGTCGGCATTTCCCCATGGATAACGCTCGGGAGAAAAATTTATAACACCGGACAGGCAAAGGGATAGTACTTCTGGTGTGCAAATGGATTTGCTCGTTATAGGCTGCGGCTCGATAGGCAGGAGGCATATCAAGAACCTGCTGGGGCTGGGCCACAAGGTCACTGCCACGGACGTCAGTGCCGATAGCAGGAAGGCTGCAGGGGCTGCGCTGGGCGTTGCTGTCGTGGAAACCACAGAGGCAGGGCTCGCGCTTAAGCCGCAGGCCGTGCTCGTCTGCACCCCGCCAAGCACGCATCTTGAGCTTGCTGCCAAGGCGATAAACGCAGGCGCGCACGTGTTCATAGAAAAGCCGGTCTCTGACACGCCCGACGGCATAGGCAGCCTGGAAAAACTGGCCGCCGGGAAGGGGAAGATGGTGCAGGTCGGCTACAATCTCAGGTACATACCTGCGCTTGCGAAGCTCAAGCAGGTGCTGGGCGCAGGAACGTATGGGAAGGCACTGTCTGCGCGCGTCATATTCGCGCAATACCTGCCCTACTGGAGGCCCGGCACCGATTACAGGCAGGGCTACACGGGCAAGAAGAAGTTCGGCGGCGGCATAATACTTGAGGCGTCGCACGAGCTTGATTACATCTGCTGGCTCCTTGGAAAGCCTGTGAAGCTGTCGTGCGCAGCCAGGAAGGTCAGCTCGCTTGATGTCGACACAGAGGACACGGCCGACGTGCTTGTCGATTTTGAAGGCGGTGCGCTGGCGAACGTGCACCTGGATTTCGTGCGCCAGGAATACGAGCGCGGCTGCGAGATAGAATGCGAAAAGGCCACGCTCGTATGGAAGCTGGGGTGGCGCTCCGGAAGGAGCACGCTCGAGGCGCGCAGCTTCAATCCTGCGCATCCTGAAGCCATAAAATCAGAGACGCTGCTCGACGTACCCTGGGACACCAATGACATGTATGTTGAAGAGATGAAATCCTTCATCAGCGCCATAGGCGCGGGCAGGAAGCCGTCGCCCGGCCTGCAGGAAGGCGGGCTTGCGCTCAGGCTCGCGCTGAAGGCGCTCGAATCCTCTGAAAAGGGCAAGGCGGTGAAGGTATGATAACCGCCATACTCCAGGCGCGCATGGGCTCCACAAGGCTCCCTGGAAAAAGCGCAAGGGAGATAGCCGGCAGGCCGATGCTGTGGCACGTCCTCCAGCAGCTGAAGAGGTCCATGATGGTGGAAACCATAGTGGTCGCCACGACAACCAACGCGGCGGATGACGAGATAGAGAAGCTGGCAAATGCCAGCGGGGTGAAATGCTTCAGGGGGAGCGAGGAGGACGTGCTTGGGCGCTACATAGGCGCGGTGCAGAAATTCGGCGGCGACATAGTCGTCCGCGTGACAGCCGACTGCCCGCTGATGGACGCCGGGGTCATAGACAGGGTGATAGCCGATTTCAAGAAGGGGGGCGCTGACTACGTGTCCAACGTGCATCCGCCGACATTCCCGGACGGGCTCGATGTCGAGGTGTTCTCGCGGGACGCGCTCATGCGCGCCGGGCTCGAGGCGAAACTGGGGTCAGAGCGCGAGCATGTCACACCGTACATCTGGAAAAACACTGGATTGTTCAGGCAGAGGAACGTGGCCAACGGCAAGGACCTTTCAGCGCTGAGATGGACCGTGGACACGCCGGAAGGCCTGGAATTCGTTGAGTCTGCTTACCGCGCCCTGGGCAAAAAAGGCTCGGCGCACAGCTTCGGCATGCAGGACGTGCTTGAGGTGCTGGCCAAAAACCCGAAAATCGCTGAAATAAACAAGAAATCAGGCAGAAATGAAGGCTATGCCAAGTCGCTGAAGGAAGACAAGGAGGAAGGAGCATGAACAAGGGAGTGGAACTGTGGAACAGGGCGAAGAAGATCATGCCGGGCGGCAGCCAGCTGCTTTCAAAGCGCTCGGAGATGCTGCTTCCGGGCCAATGGCCGTCTTACTATTCCAGGGCCAAGGGCATAGAGGTCTGGGGCGTCGACGGGAAGAGATACACTGACATGACGACCATGAGCGTTGGCGCATGCATACTTGGCTATGCGGACGACGATGTCAACGCGGCTGTCATCAACGCGGTCAGGAACGGCAGCATATCCACGCTGAACTGCCCTGAGGAAGTTGAACTCGCTGAGAAACTGCTGAAGATTAATCCATGGGCCGGAGGCGTGAGATACGCACGCACCGCTGGCGAGGCGCTCACGGTCGCTGTGAGGATCGCGAGGGCGCACACGAAAAAGGACAAGGTCGCTTTTTGCGGCTATCACGGCTGGCACGACTGGTATCTTGCAGCCAACCTCGCGGACGAGAAGGGCCTGGACGGCCACCTGCTGCCCGGGCTGCACCCGCTCGGCGTGCCGCGCGGCCTGAAAGGGACGTCGATACCTTTCGAATACGACAAGGCAGAACAATTGGAAGCGATAATGCAGAAGAACAAGGACGTGGGGACCATAGTCCTAGAGCCAATGCGCCACAATTTCCCGAAAAAAGGCTTCGTTGAGAAGGTCCAGAAGATAGCCGCTGACAATGGCGCTGTCCTGCTCATCGATGAGGTCACATCAGGCTGGAGGATGAGGGTGGGCGGCGTCTACGAGCTGGTCGGGATAACGCCTGACCTAGCGGTATACGGCAAGGCCATGAGCAATGGCTACCCGATGGCTGCCATTGTCGGCAAGGCAGAGGTCATGGACGCGGCGCAGGTGTCCTTCATAAGCAGCACGTACTGGACAGAGCGCGTCGGGCCGACCGCAGCGCTAGCCACCATAGCCAAGCTGGAGAAGGAGAACGTGCCCGCACACCTGCGCAGGATAGGCAGGAAGATAGGCGACGGCTGGGCAAGGCTGGCGAAGGAGAAGGAGCTTGACATAGAGGTGCTGTTCGACTTCGAACCGCTCATCACGTTCAACCTGGACTACAAGGAGAAATCCCAGGCGATATCAACACTCTTCACCCAGGAGATGCTTGAACGCGGATACCTGGCGTCAAAGAGTGTCTATGTGTCATACAGCCACAAGGACGCTGACGTGGAGAAGTACCTTGGGCATGCGGGCGAAGTGTTCGGCATCCTGAAAAAGGCCATAGACGAAAATAGCGTGGAAAAAAGGCTGAAGGGACCTGTGGCGCACGTGGGCTTCAAAAGGCTTACGGCGTGATTGGCATGAAAGACGCCTATTTCAACACCAAGGAAGGTATAGATGCCTACGAGGCCAGCGAGCCTGTCAACGCGCAGTACAACCTTGACCTGCTCGCGCTTGGCGGAATCAGCCTGCAGGATGTGAGGGGCGTCAGGGTGCTCGACCTGGGCTGTGGTTGGGGGCTTCTCCTGAAGAAATTCCATGATGCAGGCGCATCATGCTTCGGCACTGACATATCTGCGCTGTCTGTATCAAAATGTAGGGAAAGGTTCCCTGGCATAAGCGTGGAGCAGGCTGACTGCACCAAGAACCCGTTCAGGGAAAAATTCTCGCTTGTCATGTCGTTCGGGGTGCTGGGGCTGGTAACCAAGAACAGGCACGCGCTTTTCCTGCAGAATGCGGCCGGGGCGCTTGAGGACGGCGGGGTGCTTGTCGCTTCAGCGCCAAACGCAGCGCGCTCCGGCCTGATGGACGCCCTATCAGGCAGGAAGCGCTCGGCATCATACGGCAACGCGCGGACAGTGGCCGAGTGGAAGGACATGCTGGAAAAGGCAGGCTTCGCAGACATCTGCGTGGAGTCGGTGCTGAGGGTTCCAAATGCCGAGAAGCTGCTGGGGCGCAACATCTTCCTGGCGGCCGGGGGAAGCGGCGACCCGATAGTCATTTTCGCGAGGAGGCAAGCTCTGAAACAGTCCTGAACCTGAGCCTGAAAGATTTTTTGAGTTCTGCTATCGCATCTGCAAGCACGCTGAAGTTTTTCTCTGAGGAATAGCCGAAAAACTCGTTGTCAAAGCCGGGTTCTGGCGTGAAGAACTCCCATGGATGGCTAAGGAAGACGATGAACGGCTTCTGCCCCGCAGATGCCTGCGCCTTAGCCACGCGCATGGCCGCATCGGCGAAACTGTCCCTGAATTCGCGCCTGGCGAGGTTGTGCGTGTTGAAAACCAGGTAGCGCGCCATGAGGAACCTGCCGAACAGCGGCTTCGGGTCGAAGGAGACCGGCAGCTCTGTAATGCCATCGCGCATCTGCATGAGCGGAAGCCCGCCGGCATAGGACGGGAACGACGAGTCGGCGGCGAAGCCGCTCTCTTTCAGCAGTTTCAGCGATGCGCTGTCTATGACCAGGTTGGGGGCGCGGAATGACCTTGGCCGTGGGAAGCCGGCACGTTCAAAAGCAGCGACAGATCTCACAAGCAGCTGCATGCGCTCCTCCTGCGAAGGCATAGGCTCGTCGATGAACCATGATGAGCCCCAGGGCTCGTGCGCGTAGCCATGAAGGCCGATGTCGTGGCCAAGGCCGAGCGTCCTCAGGCCATCGGCACACTTGCTGATGAGGTCGCCCTGCACGAAAAACGTCGCTCGTATGCCGTGCTCCCTGAAAAACGGCCCGGCTTTTTTCATGAACGGCAGCAGGAAGTTTGTGCCGCCAGAACCGCCTGAGCCATAGTCGTATTCCACATCGAACGTGAAAAGCACGTCGAGTTCCGGCAGGCTGCCCAACTCCACTGCGTCCATCCTCCGGCTGAGCGAGCTCCACCTGCCGCGGTTCAGAGGATAGAAGACTGGGAGGCGCGGGTCGGTCACCAGTGAGATGCCACGGTCTAGGAGCATGAGGGTGATAAGGCAGTGGGATGATTTAAAAGAATGCCGGGGTTTTCCCTGACATGGGCAGAAGCGTATACCTGGTCGCGACGCAGTATCATTTTCTGCTTGCCAGCGCCATAGCCGCTTACCTGGACAAATCAGCGGAAAAGCACCTGCTCATATCATCGCATTTCAACGATACCGACAGGCTCATCAGGGCGCTCAACGGATGGAAAAAGAACCCGTTCGCCACCATAAAGGTCGTCAATAAACGCTGGAGGAGAGGAGGAGTCATCGACAAGATAACCACCATCTGGAGCGGGTTTCACAACATACGCAAATTCCTGGAGCGGCTGCCTGACGGTGGATTCGACGCATACATATTCAACATAGAGCAGCCCGAAGGTCAGTTTGTTGCTTATGCCAACCACGTCCGCAAAGGGAAAAACATATACGGCGAGGACGGCATAGGAGCCTACACCCAAAGGAGGTTCGGCGACTCCTTCCCGGTTAAACTGATAAAAAAACGGCTCTACGGCGACTGGTACAGGAGAGTGGACACACAGATAAGCTATCCTTATTTCGACGAGATAATGGTCCTGAGGCCTGAGCTGATAGAACGGAAGCCCGCTAAAACCGCGCTGAAACGGATACCTGCGGATGTTTTCGCCAGGCTTGACCGGGACGGCCTCATAGGGCGCATGCTTGCGGAGTACGGCATAAAGAAGCTGGAGTGCGAGGCCATAGTACTCGTCCCGAATTCAAAACAGGCGGAAGCCATGGGTTACGGGCGGACGGTGGGCGCATATTCCCAGCTGCTTGACGCGCTCGTAAGGAAGAGGGTAAAGACCATAGTCAAGTACCATCCACGCGAGGAGAAGGGGGATTTCCTGGGCGCTGCCCACAGGAAACTGGAGATGATAGACCCGTTAGTCAGCTCTGAGATGCTGTTCCTGCGCTGGAAAGGTAGGAAGCGCATTGCGATAGGAGATGCGACCACCGCGCTGTGCAGCTGCAAGCTCATAGTGCCGGATTCCACGGCGCTCAGCATCATGGAGGCCATAGGATACAAGGGCGACGAAGGGCTGAAGAAAGTGTTCCGCAAATGGGGCGTGCTCTGCCCTAAAACCATAGAAGAAGCTGTAGGGCTCATCCGCGGTCGCGGCTGACTGGATTTACCTTCCCGAAAATGAGCGCATCCACGTATTTTCCGTCGCACAAATACTGGCTTTTCCTCACGCCTTCCTGCACGAATCCTGCGGCGAGGAATGCCTTGGCCGAGCCGACGTTGCCTGCATAGCAGCCTGCGGTAATCTTGTGGAGCTTGAGCTTACCGAACGCGTAATCGGAGAGCAGCTTCAGCGCCTCGGTGGCGTAGCCCTTGCCCCAGCAGGCCTTCTCGCCGATGAGTATGCCGACTTCGCCGTAGCCGTGCTGGCGGTTTATCGGCCCTAGCTTGATGTTGCCTATGTGCCGGTCGCCATCCTTCAGGACTATGGCGAGGAAGACGACATCCTTGTTTATCAGGGCGTCTTGCACGAATTTCTTCATGGACGCCTTGTCGTTCTTTGAGAAGCGCGCCTCAAGGAAGCGCGTCACCTCGTTGTCGTTCATCCAGCCGTAGTACGGGCCGTCAACGTCTGAAACCGTGATTGGCCGCAGGAATATGCGCTCGCCTTCAATCCGCAGTTTCTCCATGGAAAACACTTGCCCGCTCGCTGTTTTAAATACTAACGAGGATAGTAGAAACCATGAACTGGAAATCCAGAAAGGTCCTGGTCACCGGCTCAGGCGGGTTCATAGGAAGCCACCTCACAGAGGAGCTGGTGGCGCTGGGCGCTGACGTGCGGGCCATGGTGCACTACAACTCAGGCAACCACTGGGGCAACCTTGAGCTCCTGCCGAAGGAAACGCGCGATGCGCTGGACATCACCGCAGGCGACGTCCGCGACCCGTTTTTCGTGCGCCGCGCGGTGAAGGGCTGCGACACGGTGTTCCACCTGGCAGCGCTCATAGCCATACCGTATTCATACATGGCACCAAGGGACTTCGTAGACACGAACGTCAACGGCACGCTCAATGTCATGCAGGCATGCCGCGACGAAAACGTGTCAAAGGTCGTGCACACGTCCACAAGTGAGGTCTATGGCACTGCGAAATACGTGCCGATAGACGAGAACCATCCGCTCCAGGGCCAGTCGCCCTATTCCGCAAGCAAAATCGGCGCGGACATGGTCGCCGAGAGCTTCTACAACTCATTCGACCTGCCCGTGGCTACGCTCAGGCCGTTCAACACGTTCGGCCCGCGGCAGTCCGCGCGCGCGGTTATTCCGGCGATAATAACGCAGATGGTCGCAGGAAAGAAAGAGATTTCACTCGGCTCGCTCGACCCGGTAAGGGACTTTACATACGTCAAGGACACCGTACGGGCGTTCATCAAAGTGGCCGAATCGCAGAAGACGGTCGGCACGGTGGTCAACTCAGGCACGGGCCAGGGCAGGGCCATAGGCGAGGTCGTGGAGCTGGCGAAAAGGCTCACCGGCAGCAAGGCGGCCATCGTGAAGGAGAAGGAGCGCGTGAGACCTGGCAAGAGCGAGGTCATGAGGCTCGTCTGCGGCAACAAGAAGATAGCTGAGCTCGCAGGCTGGAAGCCCGAGTACACGTTCGAGAAAGGGGTGGCGGAGACCGTGGAGCACATAAAGGCGAACCTGGCCCGCTACAAGCCGGACATATACAACATCTGAGTGGTATCATGCAGGCAATACTTCTGGCAGGCGGAAAGGGCACCAGGCTCAGGCCCTATACCGCCGCATTCCCGAAGCCGCTCGTCCCGCTGGGCGAGAGGCCCATACTTGAAATCGTCATCCGCCAGCTGAAGAAGGCGGGATTCGACGACATCGTGATATCGACAGGCCACCTGGCTGAGCTCATAAGGACGTATTTCGGCAGTGGCGAAAAACTGGGCGTGAAGATACGCTACGTGCATGAGGAGAAGCCGCTCAGCACCGCCGGACCGCTGGCGCTCATAGACGGCCTCGATGAGGACTTCCTTGTCATGAACGGTGACATACTCACAACGCTGGACTACAGGAAAATCATGAAGTTCCATAAGGAAAAGAAGGCTGCGGCCACCATAAGCGTGTGCGAACGCGTGCAGAAGGTGGATTACGGCGTCATAACCGCAGGCAGCGATTCGGCGCTGCAGGACTACGTGGAGAAGCCGGCCCTGCCGTTCCTTGTCAGCATGGGCGTGAACGTGCTCAACAGGCGGGCTGTGGCCCACATAAGGAAGGGCGAGGCGCTGGGCATGCCTGACCTGATGATGAGGCTCAAGAAGAAGGGCGAGAGCGTGATGTGCTACAAGGAAAAATGCGAATGGCTCGACATAGGCAGGCCGGACGACTACGAACTGGCGCAGAAGGAGATGGCGGAACACCCGGAGAAGTATCTCGATGGCTGATTATCTTGTCACCGGCGCATGCGGATTCGTCGGCAGGAATTTCGTGGAGCTGCTAGCGAAGGAAAGGCCTGGCTCGCGCATAGTCGGCGCAGGGCTTGGCGACTGCACGCTTGGCGCACCTGGATTCGAATACAGGAAGGCGGATCTTTCCGACTTCGCAGCCGCGGCGGCGCTCATTAGTGACGTCAGGCCTGATTTCATATTCCACTTCGCAGGCGCGCCAGGCGCTTCAGACTGGAACGACCTGCTGAAGGCGAACATCCATACCACGGTGGCAGTGCTAGAGGCTGCGCTGAAACTGGATAAGAAGCCGAAGGTCTTCGTGGTCGGCTCTGCCGCGGAATACGGCGCTGTTGGCACGAAGGAACTGCCGCTAAGGGAAACCAAGGCGCCCAGGCCGGTGACGCCATACGGGATATCGATGGCAGCGCGGACTGCCATAGCCACGGGCTACGCGCAGCTCGGCTGCCACGTTACGGTCGGTCGGCTGTTCAACCCGCTCGGCCGCGGCGTGTCAGAGGCCATGGCGCCGGGCTCGTTCGCAAAACAGGTGGCTGAGATAGCGAATGGGAAGCGGCAGGGCCCGATTCTCGTTGGCAACCTTGACACGAAACGCGATTTCGTAGACATCGAGGACGCCTCGCGCGCCTTCCTTGCGATAGCGGAGAAGGGCAAGCCTGGCGAGATATACAACGTGTGCTCAGGCAAATCGCACAGGCTGGGCGAGCTGCTGGAACTCATGATGAAGCAGGCGTCAGTGCGCGCGGAGATAAGCGTGGACCAGTCGCGCATAAGGAAAAACGAGGTGCCTGACGTCTATGGGAGCACCTCCAAGATAGCGAAGGACATAGGATGGAAGCCGAGGATAAGCTTTGCCGAGAGCATCGGGCAGATGCTCTAGACGCGCTTTTCAAGCGCGGAGAGCTCTTTTTTGAACAGCGCGACCATGTCTTTCTCGTTGAAGAACGCCGCTGCCTTGCGCGAACGGTCCGACAGCGCCTTCTTTTCCTTCTGCGGCCTGTCGAAATACCCGATGATAGCGTCGGCGAGCCGGTCAGAGTCCACAGGCACGACCATGTCCTTGTCTATCTTCCCTGTGAACTCCTTCATGCCGTTCTCTTCAGAAACTATGCATGGCACGCCCGCGGCCATGGCCTCGATGCATGCCACAGGGAACATGTCGCCCCTTGTCGGCTGGACGTAAAGGGCCGCCTTCCTGAAAACGTCTGATATCGCAGGCACGTTGCGCTGGACGCTCATGTAACCAGGCTCGAAACCAGCCACGCCCTCTATAACCCCTGGCTCCAGCCGGGTGATTATGCTGAGCGTCGCATCATCGAAATGCTCGCGAACCGTTTCCATCGCTGAGAAGAGCGCGTCAAGCCCCTTGTTGTACGGGTCGCTGGTCGCGATGATGGCTATCGAATGCGACTGTAGGGCGGGCTTCGACTTGGACAGCGCTGCCATGGGGGCATCGCCCACGAATGGGTAGATTATGCCTGAAGGCTTCTTCTCGCCGAGGCGTGCGAGAAGCTCCATGCCGTAGGTGCCATAGACGAGATGGCCGTCCACGTCCTTCAGCAGGCTGAGCAGCATCTTCTTTTCAAGGCCGGATATGCGGCCGCTGAGCAGATGGTAGAGCAGGGGCCCGCAGCTCATGTTGATTATCTTCGCCTTTCCGAGCATGCCCATGCGCCTTTTCAGCGCAGGGTAGTAGTAGCAGGACTCGCACACGACGTAGTCGTAGCCGGCTGGCACTGAAAGCGACGAGCGCAGGAGGTTCAGGGCCTTGAGCGGCGCCAGCTGGCCCTTGGCAGCCAGGTCCCTGAGCCTGTAGCTCGCGTTGCACGACTCACCGAAACGGCGGTGCACAGGGTGCGCGCCGGTCAGAAGCATGAGGTCCTTAGCCATTCTTCTCCAACCACGCCAGGTATTTTTTCACGCCTTCTTCAAACGAAACCTGTTCCTTCCAGCCCAGCCGCCCTATCTTTTCCGTGCTGAGGAGCATCACACGGACGTCGCCCGCCCACCCGCGCGGCGTGCCCGTGTATGAGAACTTCGGCCTCACCCTCATCAGCCGGCACATCAGCCCTGCGATTTCATCGACGCGGGCCTTGCCCCGGCTGCCCACGTTGAAGGCGTCATATGCGGCCTTCTGCTTTTTCCATGCTGTGAGCGTCGCTGATACGCAGTCGGAAACATGGAGGTAGGACTTGTCCTGCCTGCCGTCGCCCAAAATCTCCATCTCCTTCGGGTTGGCCCTGAGCTTGCGGTAGAAGTCAAGCATGACGCCGTGCGTGCTCCGCTCGCCGAAGATGTTCGCGAAGCGGAGCGACGTTCCTTTGATGCCATAGGAGCCTGAATACGCTGAAAGATACGCCTCGCAGGCGAGCTTGGACGCCCCGTAATTGCTTATGGGCGCGCACGGATACGTTTCCGGCGTGGGAATGACGTCGGCCTCGCCATAGACCGTGGATGTGGAGGCGAAAACGACGCGCTTCACGTCGGCCTTCCTGCATGATTCGAGCACTGCGAACGTCCCTGCGACGTTCTGCTCGAAGCTCTTGGTCGGGTTGGCCGCGCTGGAGCGGACGTCCGGGTCGGCGGCGAGATGGAAAACGGCGTCAGCGCCGCGCAGCTCTGCAGAAAGGTCCTGTCTGATGTCCTTGCGCACTAACGCAGCCCCAGGGCTGATGTTCTCCTTCTTCCCGCAGGACAGGTCGTCGATTACTGTTATGCCGGCGCCTTCGGAAACGAGTCTATCCACCAGGTGGGAGCCTATAAATCCGGCTCCGCCTGTGACCGCGATCCTCATCAGGAAACAATTGCTGTGCTATGTTTAAATATCCTGAAGACGACAGATAAATGGAGTGAAGTGGAGGGGCGCAGGAAGGCGAATTTGCATGAATACCCGGTCATGAGCGAGTGATACCGGGGATTGCCAGGAGCATCGTGATAGGCATGAACATTTTCGACAGGTTGGGGGAAACGCGGGCGAACATAGCATTTGCAAGAGAATACACGCTGGAGCTGCAAGAGCAGGGCAGACGCCTCATGAAGACGGGTAAGACAATAAGCCGGATTTGCGAGGTTTGCGGCTCGCCGCAACAAGAAGATAGGTTCATGGCCCCGGTATATGATTTTGTTGCATGCAGAAACTGCGGTTTCGTGTATGCGAAGAGCATACTTGGCGAGGAGGCCATGGATAAATTTTACAGGCATGATGAGGTAGCACAGCGTTCATGGAGCAAACAGCTTGAGAGGCTTGAGGCCAATCCGAATACGACCCAGTATCCCGGGCTCGTCACGAGGATAATGAAGAATGTCCGGGGCAGGGAAAGGGCGCTGGATTTCGGCTGTGGCCAGGGGGAGTTTTTGTACGAACTCAAAGGGCACTTTCGGAAGGTCATTGGCGTGGAACTCGGCAAGGAGCAAGCCGAAACCGCCAGGAGAAAATTCGGGGTGGAAGTGCTCGAGGGCGATATAGGCAGCCTTGGACTGCAAAAGGAGTCGTTTGACCTGATATGCATGAACCAGGTGATTGAGCACCTGCCGCGTGTGAATGATGTGCTGAAGAAACTTGTGCAGCTCCTCAAGCCAGAGGGAGTCCTGGCAATCACTTGCCCGAACCTCGATTCCTGGAGCATGCGGATATTCAGGGAAAAACACTCGCACGTCAATACACAGGTTCACGTCAATATGTTCAGCCCAAAAACCATCGAAAAGCTTGCGCTAAGGCACGGCCTGAAAAAAAGGCAGGTTGGAACGTATATGCTCGATACGACGCTAATCGACCTTGCTTATCTCATATTCGCGAAAAAGAGCTTCATGCACCGGTGCAATTTCAACATTCTCCTCTATCCGCCTTCATGGCTGCTGGAGAAGGCAGTGAATAAGGCGAACGAGATTTCCAATAACGTCCTCATGGGCAGCTCAGGCTCGTATATAGAAGCGATTTTCATGAAATGAACTGCTGGATTGTCAGGCGGTAGGGTTAAACTGCACGACCGCTAGAAGTTCACAAATTTACTGAAGTTCTGTTT
Source organism: Candidatus Iainarchaeum sp. (assembly GCA_028714535.1). GTDB lineage: Archaea > Micrarchaeota > Micrarchaeia > Anstonellales > Bilamarchaeaceae > Bilamarchaeum. The sequence goes on from JAQTME010000001.1 coordinate 46,159, forward strand.
TAACTAGAAATTATGTCTCTTGAAAAATAAGGAAACAGAACTTTGGTAGAGATGTTGGTGTGGACCCTATTTGTTTCATCTGTGGGGTTTTCACACTGAGCAAGTGAGTTCCGCTTGGATCTCAAACTCATTGCCAATGGCCATTCTTTATGTATTTTGATAATAGAGTTTGTAGTTGAACGCGCTGATGGAACTGATCCAGCTACTCCGGTCCGTTCTATAAACATTGGTTCCGTCACGTTGCCAATAGACGCCAACATTGTTTCCTGAAGGCTCGTTGGTATTCAACACAATCCAATAAGTTCCTGCATTCAGAGAGAAAGGCGTGAAGTTGAAATCAGCATATGCAACTGAATCGGGAACTGATGAGGTCGTTATGTTGGCGTACGCACTCTCGTTCACAAGAGTTCCTGAAGGAGCGCCGCTTGCATCTGTTTCTATTCTCAGGTTGAGGTTGCCTGAAGGCGAACCTACTTTCTGGAGGGCCAGTTGAACTCGTGTTATGTTGTTTGTTCCACTGGTCGTTATCTGAGTGGCCCGTTCAGCCAGAGCACCTTCAGACCAACGCCCGATTATTGCGTCAAGTATTGTTCCTGTAGTATAGCTCAGGCCAATATAATCAGTGGAGGCAGTGTAGTTCACTTCCGGCCCGAGGGCTACTGATTGTGTCTGATTGAGCGCATGGCCGCATTTGAGCTGCCCTAACGCAAGTTTATCCACCCCTTTGCCGTATTCTCCTACTGAAAAGCCGAAAGCAGTAATGTTTGCGAGAGAGTAGGACTGGTTGGCACCTCGTTCCGTGCCATTAACCAGCAGGAGTTCCGTGCGGTTGTTTATGTAGATTGCCTGGACTATCGTCAGATTTCCCTGCGCCATAGTCACGCCGGTATAAGGGTGATAAGAACCGCCAGTGTTTATGCTCCAACTCATTGCTCCGGTAGTGTATTGATTCTGCCCGTCGAGCATATTGTAGAAACCAAGTGGATAGTTGCCGCAGATGCCATTGGTGACGTTTCCTATTCCATAACTCGCTCCGCAGAACTGGGCATAGTATGGATTGGACATCGGTATTATCGCCGCCTCGCATTCCCAGGTGGTCTTGTTGTTCGAAGGGAGCGCATAGCCGAGGTCTGCGGAAGTTGGGTAAGTGCTGGAGGTTGTATCGTTCAGGTAGAATAGGGTGTCTCCAAGGAAGGAGTATGGATACGTATTCGTCATCACTCCAGCTTGCTGATTTGCAAAAGCGCCGTTAATTCCATTCGAACTGTTCTGATAGACTTCATATACCTGTGTCGGATCGGATACGTAGGGAGCGCCCGGATTTCGGTAGCAAAGTCTTGCCTGGAGTGCGCCATCAGTCATGTTTGCACAGATAAGGGAGGAGTTGTTGTCCGCAAGCGGATAGAGGTCGGTAAGGTTGGCATGGCAGTATTGAACGAAGCTCGGGTAGGCCGAGGAGTTGTCTGATTTGACTATGCGAAGGTCAGTACAATTGAGGTTGTGATGGACGGACGAATTGGCGATGGCACAAAGAGCGTATGACGCATTGCCTAGGTTTGTGGCGCCAGTTGTATTTAAATCTCTGCAACTCAGCCAATTTTCACCCAACCACAAAGATGAGTTGGGGTTATATTGAAGGATACCGAAGTTGCTGAACGAGGCGAGATTTGAAAGCGAGAGAGTATTTCCTACCGTATCGGGCGTGCTGTTCAAATCGGTCCAAGTTCCATTGTATTTGAAAAGGCGGAATTGGGATTCGTTATAACTGGATAAATCGCTGTCAACCCAGTTAAAAGACACATGGTCTATAGAGGGAGAACCGGTGGTGGTTGAGACATAGATGAAATTCTGGTTGAATGAAGTAGACCCAGAGGGTAAAGCTGAGGCATTGGCTGCCCAGTTTATTGAATACGATTCGCTTGTTGCACTATCATTTACCGAAAGGTTGGTGAAATTCTGGTAGTTGCCCGCGGGATTGTCAAAAATGATAGCGGAAAGGTTGATGGTTATTGGGGAAGCATTGGCATTTATCTGGAAGTCGGCGGTGTTATTGTAGTAGTGGTCACTAATAAAGTAGTTATTGCCATCGCCAATCAAAACCCCTGCTTTGTGATTATTGTATAACGTATTGCCGATGAGAATATTGCCAGAGCTAGGCCCGACTTCATAGCTATTACTGGTAACAAAATAGATTCCATCGAGATTATCGTATAGGGTGTTATTTTGGATAGTACTATTGAAAACAGAATCGAGCCAGATGCTTCCATTATCCCAATGATAACCGGGGTTGGCAGTATTGTTGTAGGCAATATTGTCAATGATACTGATGTTGTAATTGTTGTAGAAATAAAACCCCCACCAGCAGTTGAAGACGGTGTTATTTATGAACGAGTTGTTATACCCCTGATTGGAGTTTATACCAACGGTGTGGACGCACTCGGTACCACTAGCATAGTTGGGGCAGGTGGTATTAGGCTTGGAGTTATTCGTGTCATAAATCACACAATTTTTGATTGTAACATTACTAAATAGACTGCCGCGATGAAATTGAATGCCCCACGCATCAATGTCATTATAGCTAGGGGGTGTCGAAACACCGCTGAGACTTATATTGTGGCCATTACAATCAAGCACAAGATTGGAGGAGTTAATCAGAAAACAGGCAAATCCCCAATCCGTTGCCGGTGCTCCAATGTCCCATAATGGCGCTCCTGTGACATTGCCCAGAAGCATTGCATTTCCATTCACATATCCGCATCCGTAATAAGGAATCGAACGATTGGTCTCATTGGTAACTAAGTAACCGATACCAGAAATGTTTGCATAGCCTTTGATTGAATAAGTATGATTGAGGACAGTCAGGCTATCTGGGATCGAATAGTTGCATGATAGATTGTCCGGGGCAAGTGAACACGAATAGTTCACACCGTCTACCTCGATTTGACTGCCAATGCTCAGGGCTACGCTCGCACCCATGTTGATGTTTATTGGGAAGGTGAAGTAGTTGGTATCGTTGAGGGGGGTTGGGGAAATGAAATAAACGTTTGGGGAAGATATGACCGTGAACGTCACCAGCGACGAATTTTGGTAAGTTCCATTCCAGCAGGTTGCATTGAGGACGTATACATCAGGGGAGAAGGTCGTATTAGAAAAGGAAAAGAGGGTGTTGTTAGTTACATCTTGATTCGCAAGTATAAGTCCGGCTCCGGTCGAAACGTTCAGGAAGTAACTGAGGTTGTCACCACTACAAGTCACGTTTATGTCTAGGGGGGTTATTGCGTAGGTAGAATTGGTTGGACTTGAAGTGTAAACATTTAGGGTACCAGCTACGTCAGGGATTGTATAGTTCACCTCAACTCCGAGCGTCACGTTGAAGCTCTGATTGAGTGTATTGAAGCACTTGACCTGTCCAACTGCCATTCTGTCCACATTTGTTCCAGACGAACCAGCGCTGAACCCCACTGCGGTTATGTTGGCGGGGGAGTATGCAGTGATGTTGTATCCAACTTCAGAACCATTTATCAGCTCGTTGTGGGTGCGATTGAGCATAAAGGTGGTCTGAACAATTGTAAGGTTGCCGATGTAGAATTTCGGGTTGAGTCTTGAGTATGTAACGTACGAACCGCCCGGGTTGTAGAGCCAGCTCATAACTCCTTTTCCAATTTGGTTTTGCCCATCAAGGAAACCAAAAAAGCCCACGGGGTAGTTGCCGCACACACCGTTGGTGACATTTCCAGTAGCGTAGCTAGCTCCACAGAATTGGAAGTAGTAGGGCTGGGTGATTGGAATGACCGCGACCTCGCATCCTATCGTACTCTTGTTGTCGGTGTTCAGCTTCCAGCCGAGCGATGCTTGTGAAGCACCGGTGTCATTCAGATAGAACAATTTCGCGCCAAGGAAGGAGTATTGTGGGTATGCGTTCGTCATGGTACCGCTCATGAAATTTGCAAAGGCACCCTGGGTGGTCCCATCTGCTGCGTCCTTGTAGATCATGAACACTGTGCCATTATCTGATACGTTTGCTGCGTCAAGGTTGCGGTAGCACAGTCTTGCCTGGAGCGCACCGTCGGTCATGTTCGCGCAAATGAGGGACGAGTTGCTGTCCGCTAGTGGATAAAGGTTGGTTAGATTGGCATGGCAGTATTGGACGAAGCTCGGGTAGGCCGAGGAATTGTCCGATTTTATGATACGGAGGTCTGAGCAGTTGAGATTGTACTGGACGGACGAGTTGATGATGGCACACAGAGTGTAGGGTGCATTGCCACTATTTGATGCTCCAGACGTGTTCAAGTCACGACAGGAAGTCCAGCTGGGGCCATACCAGTCTGCAGAAGCAAAAGTCATCATAAAAAGGATGATAATGAGACCGAGTTTGTTTCGCATTGCCCGCACCTCCGAACAAAACCACATGGTGAGGGTCTAGTTTGTCCTCACATGCATTCAACAGGCCTGCACAGTATATAATTCTTGCCTTACAGGAATCAAAAGAGAAACTTGTTACTGGCGGGAGTTGTAGATTGCCATGATAGTGATGCTCGCGTATTTTCTTGTTGTGATGCTCGCCATGGGATTCGCAGCCTGGCGGCTTCTCGGCGCTCAAGAGGATGACGACTGCACGAAGGCATTCATCTGGCTGGCGACAGGCATCGTGCTTTTTGTGATGGCGACCGCCGTTCTCGGATTCATCGGTCAGGCGAACTGGGCCGCATACCTCGTTATCGCCGCTGCGCTTCTTGGCGCCGCATACTGGAAAGACAGCAAGGCCGGCATCAGATACAATCTAAGGCTGCCTGTGCTGGGCCTGGAATGGAAGCTGGTCTGCCTCATCTTTCTTGTCCATCTCTATGTGTACGCGAGCGGTGCGTTCTCCTACCCATGGCTCGAGGACGACGACCCGTGGGAGCATGCCGCGGCAGCGCATTACGTGTCGCTGTACGGCAGCTACATCCAGCCCACTGGCCTGCCCCTCCACTACCTCGTGCCATACACGCCATTCTACGACGTGCTCCTGGGAGTGCTTTTCCAGCTCGACAATTCATCGATGCAGGCTGTGCTGAAATTCTTCAATGCCCTGCTGGTCAGCCTCGCCATACCGTTGTTCTTCTGCTGGGCGAAGGAAAGGCTCGGCGGCCGCACGGCCCTCTGGGCCACGTTCGCGCTCGCTGTGCTGCCCTGCTTCATGAGCCATTTCATATGGTCGCAGACGCTCGCGCTCATGCTCGTGTTCCCTGCATTATATTTCATCGAGAAGTTCTCCAAGGCTGATGCCCACAAGAAGGCTTTCGGGGTTCTAGCGGCCTTTGCGGTCGCATCCGTATTCATGACGCAACCCTCCACCGGAGCCATGTTCGGCGGCCTGGCGGTTGTCTACATAGCCGCGCTCGCGCTACCGGACATCATTACATCGCGCACGCTCATTCTCTCTAAGCTGAAGCCGCCCGCAATCGCGCTCGGCGCAGGCCTCCTCATCTCAATCGTGCTTTTCTGGGGCCCGGTTTTCGCCATGTATCCTGTCGAGCAGGTGTTCGCGCAGAACAGCCTGAGCGCAAAATTGCTCACAGACGTCCAGGGGGATACGGGCGGCGGGCTTGTTTACAGCATAAGCGACTTCATCGACGCACCGTCCTCATCAAAGATGGACCAGCCGATAGGCTTCGGCCCGGCGATGGCCCTGTTGATGATTATCGGTGTGATTGCGGCCATATACGCGCTGCGTTCCCAGGAAAACAGGGATTCCGCAGCCGTCATGCTGCTGTGGCTTGCCTACGGCCTCATCGGCACAGAAGGCAACCTGCTGCCTGTGAAGCTCGTGCCCCACCGCTTCTGGGTTTTCCTTGCCATACCGGTCGCGATCCTGGCCGGATACGGCGCAGTCAAGGCGCTGGAGTACATAGAGAAGAACCGCAAGGGCATGGAACTGATAGCCAAGGCGCTTATAGTGGCTGCGCTGCTGTTCACGTCAGCGTATCCGAAGGGCGTGGTGGAGACGTCCCAATGGCCGCCGGGCGCCAAGTGGGTTTCAGATGCGCAGATTTCAGGCTACGTCGGCCTCAAGGGCCTGCCGGCGAACACGCCGGTATTCGGCTTCTGTTTCGGCGAGGAGTTCGCAGACGGCATGGACAAGGCGGGCTACGCCTGGATAAAGGAAGTGCGCGATTACAAAACGCGCTCCATCACCGACAGCATGGACGGCAACTACGCATTCCTGAAAAAATACGGCTACCAATACGCTGTGATCGACCAGAGCTGCCTGAATGCATTCACCGCAGACCAGATAAACGCCAAGCTCAACGGATTGGGCGGCGACGGCAGATTCACTGTGGCGGAGCAATATTCGAACCAGGCGTTCATCACGCTCAAGGTGAATTAGTTTCGATGAGGTAGCGTATCGTCCTTCTGACGCCGTCTTCTATGCTGACCTTCGGCTTCCAGCCGAGCGCCTCCATGCGCTTCGTGGAAAGCAGGACGACCGGCTGGTCCCCGACCCATCCGCCTGCGCCGCCCGTATGACGGTATTCTACGTCATTAAGACGCATCTCCTGCACTATCATGTCAGCGACAGTGTCCACGCCGATGGTGTAGCCCTGCCCGAGATTGTAGATTGAAGTGGCACCTGCTTTCGCTGCCCTGGCCCCTGCCATCATCCCCGCCACGCAGTCCTTGACATAAAGGTAGGACTTCTTCTGCTTCCCGTCGCCGAGGATTTCCAGCCGCCGGGGATTTTTTTTCAGCTTGCGGTAGAAGTCTATCACAACGCCGTGCGGATAGCGCTCGCCGACTATGGAGACGAACCTGTAGATGGAATTCGCTATGCCGTAATACTCTGAATAGGCCTCGATGAGCGCCTCCCCTGCGAGTTTGGACGCGCCGTAGAGCGAGTTCTGTATCATCGGCGCATCCTCTGGCACAGGGAAAGCCTTCTGGATGCCATAGACGGCCCCTGACGAGCTGAATGCGATGCCCTTTATGTCGTTGAGCCGCATCGCCTCGAGCACGTTGTGCGTCGCGATGGTATTCTGCTCCAGGTCTATTGAGGTATTTGCCATTCCGCCGCGGATGTCTGCATTGGCGGCCAGGTGGAATATGAACTCGGCGCCTGCGCATGCCTTGATGAGTGCGTCCTTCTTCAGCAGGTCGAGCTTCTGGAACGAGTAGTTCTTTGCCTTTTTGTGCGCTTCGACAATTTTTGGCTGGCCTGTGCGCATGCTGTCCAGGACGAGCACGTTCGCGCCCTGCAACAGGAGCTCGTCGACCACATGGGAGCCTATGAATCCTGCGCCACCAGTGACAACAACGCTCTTTCCGGAGAACATCAGCGCACCGCCCTGTCGTTGAAGACGATGCGCGAGCCCTCGCTCGGGAAGCCGAACTTCACCTCGCGCATTGGGGCGAGCGCCTTGCGCACCGCGGCCTGCTTCTCCTCTTCGCAGTAGAACATGAAGAACCCGCCGCCGCCTGCGCCAAGGACCTTGCCGCCGGTTGCGCCCGCCTCCTTAGCCGCCGAGTAGTAGTTGTCTATGAGCTCTGTGCTGACGCCGGAAGCGAACGTGCGCTTCATCTGCCAGGACTCGTCGAGCATCTCGCCGAACGAGCTGAGGTCCCCTTTCTCCAGCTTGGACTTCGCCTGCTCTGCCATGGAACGGAGGCGGTTGAGGTATTCGGTCTTGTCGCCTATCTTCTCCTTCTGCTCCTTGAGCACCCTCCCTGAGCTCCTGCTCACGCCGGTGTGGAAGAACAATAGTTTTTTCCTGAAGGCTGCCAGCGTGCTCGGCTTTATCTTAACCGGCTCAACTGAAACCGTGTCGTCCTTGTTGAAGCGTATGAGGTTGAAGCCGCCGAAGGCCGCGATGTACTGGTCCTGCTTGCCTATGGGCTCGCTGAGCACGCCTATCTCTATCCTGCAGGCCGCCTTGGCCAGTTTGTCAGCATCAGCAGGCTCGCCGCGGAATGCGTAGAGCGCGTTTAATACGCCGACAAGGAAGCTGCTGGAAGAGCCGAGGCCGGTGCCGTGGGAAGGGAAATCGGCGAGGGCGCTGAGCTCTATGGCATGGTCCACGCCGGTGAAGCGCAGGGCCTCGCGCAGCGTGGGATGGAGTATCTGGTCCACAGACTCGACTATCTCGGTGAGCCGGTAGTTGAGCTGGATGGCATTGTCGAACTTGGGGTTGGCCATTATGTAGACGTACTTGTCTATGGCCGCGCTGAGGACGCAACCGTGGTCCAGCTCGTAATATTTCCTGAAGTCGGTCCCCCCTCCGAAGAAGGATATGCGGAACGGCGTCCTTGATGTAAGCATGGCATCAGGCCTCTCCCATTTGTTTTCTCACAATGTGTATCTTGAGCAGGTGGCCGATGACGAAATGCACGTCCTCGGCAATCTCCACGTTGTCTGTCTTGGCTATTATGCAGTGTTTCGCGGTGCTGGCGAGCTTTCCGCCCTTGAAAGCGGCCAGGCCGGCTGTGTGCGCCCCTGCGCCGTTAGCATATTCGATGGCGCGCAGGACGTTGGGTGAATTCCCGCTGGTGCTTATGCCGATTGCCAGGTCGCCCGGCCTCAGCAGGTTCTCCAGCTGCTCCTTGAATATCATGTCGTATGACGTGTCGTTGCCCCAGGCCGTCATCAGCGGCACGTTCTCGTTGAGGCAGATGATCCTGAGGCGCTTCTTGCCAGGGACTATCGTGCCCTTTGACAGGTCGGCTGCGAAATGGACCGCGTTAGTGGCGCTGTCGCCGTTGCCGAAAACATATATCGTGCCGCCGCGCGCGTTCGTTTCAAGCAGGAGATTTGCGAGGGACGCCACGTCCTCCTCGTCTATGGCGTCTAGGCATTGTTTCAGCATTTTCACGTAGGAATTCAAATCAGGCACGTTCATGCTATCCCCCCGCCGAGCGATTTTTTCAGGCGCTCTGGCGTGCCGATGTCAAGTATGTTCTCCCGGGTCATGTAAGCGTAAAGCTTCCCGCCTTTCCTGAGGATCCCGGGCAGGGCGTCCTTGTCCAGCATAGATTTACCATCAGGAAAATACTTTAAGATTGCCTTCTCGAAGCAGTAGACCCCCGCATTGGATATGTTGTCGAATTTGTCGCCTGGCTTCGGCTTCCCCAGGAACCTGACGACCTCCCAATCCGGCGTGACCTCTAGTATGTCTGAGTCGTAGGGATGGTCGCTCTCATGCACAGTGAGCGTGCCCAGCCCGCCCTTTGCGGTGTGGAACCCGACCAGCTTGCGGAGGTCCATGCCGCCGAGCAGGTCGCCATACATCATGACGAACCTGTCGCTGAGCAGGGGCGCTGCCTTTTTCAGTGCGCCGCCTGTGCCGAGAAGCTCCGTCTCTATGGAATATTCGATGTGCACGCCGAGCCCGCTGCCGTCGCCGAAATGCGCCTGCACCAGCTCCGCCAGGTGGCCTGCGCAGATGACGATGTCCTTCATGCCATAGCGCGCCAGCCAGAGTATCTGATGCTCCAGCACGGGTTTTCCGTTCACCATGACAAGGCCTTTCGGCAGGGCTTTTGTCAGCTTGCCGAGCCTGGTGCCAAGGCCGCCTGCGACTATGACGCCCTTCATATCCTGCCCACCACCAGCTTCGCTGCTTCGTAGAGGCTGCCGCAGGTGTGGTCAGGGGCTGCCTCGTACCTTCCGTCCTTTCCGCCGTATCCTGTCCTGACGAGGATCGTAGTGCAGCCGAAGCTTTTTCCGGCGGCCACGTCCCTTGTGCTGTCGCCTATCATGAAGCACCGTTCCGGCGGCACGTTGAACTTTTTCGACGCCTCCTCCAGCATGCCTGTCTTCGGCTTCCTGCAGTAGCAGTCCACGCGGTATTTGGGGTCGCCTTCGGGGTGCTGCTCGGGATGGTGCGGGCAGTAGTAGATGGCATCCACGTGCGCGCCTTCCCTGGCCAGGAGCTCCTCCAGCTTCCTGTTGATCTGTTGGACGTCCTCCTCTGTGCACAGGCCGCGCGCCACAACCGGCTGGTTGGTGACCACCGCCACCTTGACGCCATGCGAGTTGAGCAGCTTTATGCCTTTGGCAGCACCTGGGATGAGGGCAAGCCTGCTTTCGTGGTGGAGAAGGTCTACCTCCTCGTTTATGGTGCCGTCTCTGTCAACCAGCGCCAGAAAACCAGGTTTCATACGTGTATAATCTGTCTTGCGCGGCTTAAAAACAGTGCGGAAACTAAGGCCTGAACCGTTCCTTGAGCAGGAATATGCAGTCCTTCACGCCGTCCATGAGCTGGACCTTTGATGTGCCGCCCCTGCGCGCGTAATCGATGGGCACCTCGGTCATCCTGAGCCCCTTCTTCACGGACTGGGCGAAGAGGTTGCACTCAAGCTCGAATGTGTGCGCCGTGACATCTATGGCCTTGTAGGCGTTTTTCCTGAACGCCCACATGCCCGTGCACACGTCGCTGACCGGCTTCAGGTAAAGCACGGTCGCCACCAGGGAGATCATCTGGTTGCCAAAGCCGTTTATGGGAGGCATCGCGCCCTCCTCGAAATGGCCCTTGAAGCGCGAACCGAGCACGACGTCGTAATCCTTGAGCAGGGAGAGGAATTTCTGTATGTCCTTGACCGGGTAGGTCAGGTCTGCGTCAATCATGACGGCATAATCAGAGTCTATCTCCCTGAAGGCTGCCTTTATGGCGAACGCCTTGCCCTTCCTTTTCTCAAGCAGGATGCGCGCACCGAGCGATTTGGCGATCTCCACGGTCCTGTCAGTGCTCAGGCCGTCTATGACGACTATTTCCGCCTGTGGCACGGCTGCCCGGACCTCCGTTATGGTCCTGCCGATGCTCTCAGCCTCGTTGAGCGTGGGGAGTAGTATGGAAACAGAAGGCATAGGAAGACAGTTGGGCGGAAAACATTATTAATGAAGTGCCCGGGGCCTAGCTTTCCATCCCTGATATGCGTTTCAGGACGCTCTCCAGGCTGTGCTTATGGAGGTAGGCGGCTATCACCGGCACGGAGAATGAATCCACAACAATCATGCTGACGCGGGTAAGGAAGCCGAACGCAACGCTGGACTCGAAAGGCACGCCGAAGGGCAGCAGCACGGCGGCAAAGGCCGCTTCGCTTGCGCCGGCTCCGGCCAGTGTCGGGGTGGGAACGAATTGTATTATGGTTATGGCGGCCTGGAACACCATCATGAAAAGCAGGTCGGTGGTGATGGCGCCGGTGACGGATATGCCAAGGGCGTAGGAGATGCACAGCCATTCCACGGCTTTCAGGAACCAGGTGACCGTCGTGATCCCCATGACTCCCCATTTCAGTGTCAGTATCTTGCCTGAATGCGCGTGCATGCGCCGCAGGAAGGAGAATATGGTCGGGGCGAGAGGCAGTCTCTCTGCGAATGAGAAATGCTTCAGGAACGGCGGGTGGAAAACCAGCAGGCCTGCGAACAGAACTGCGGCAAGGGCGGCACAGACAACCACTGCGTTAATCGCCATGCCTCCAGCTCCCACCTTGGATATTATCAGGAGGGTAAGCACGATGGCTGAAAGGGCCTTTATCAGGAAATCGAAAAGCTGCGGGCCGAATATGGCTGTAAGCGTCTTGTCCGTGCTTATGCCGAATTTGGAGGAAAGCGAGAATGCGGTGAAGAAATAGCCTGCCCGCGCTGGCGTGAAGTCAGAGGCCAGGAGCCCGGCCAGGTTGGATGGGGCGACCTGCATGACGCTGAGGCGCTCCCCCATGCCGGCAAGGACGAAGTTTATCCTGTAGGCCATCACGAACGTGACTGCGGCGTATGCGATGAGCGCCAGCGCAAGAAGCTCCGGCCTGGCGCCGAGCAGCGTGCCGTATATCCGGCCAGCCCCGACCAGACAGAACACCGCCACGAAAATGGCGAGCGATATCAGGAGGTTGAGCAGGAGCTGCATGCGTTTGTCCAAGGGAACACCAGGGCTGCCGTACGGCTGCCGTTCGACTTATTCTGCCCGGCAACCGAATAAAAAGATATTGCATGGCCCTGCGCATTCCATTTTATATGTTTAACACAGAGAATCCACTGATGGACACGATTGCAGCCCTTGCGCTTTCCATAGACAACCCCATAGTGAAAGCTGTTGGGGAGATCATAGCCAACGAATTCATCTACGTGGGGATAATCATAGCGCTGACTGTGCTCGGCGAAAGCAGGAACGAGAAGAGGCTCAAGATACTGGTGACGTTCGTTGCTGTCATGGTGGTGTGCGCGGCCATAAAGCAGGGCCTGGCGTACCCCAGGCCGTGCGCAGGCGAGGACTGGTGCCCAACGGACTATGCCTTCCCGAGCATGCATGCCGCGGCAGCGTTCACGCTGATGATAGCGTTCCTGGACAGCGGGGCCTATCCGCTCTACCTGCTTTTCGCGCTGTTTGTGTCTTTCACCAGGCTGAACCTGGGGGTGCATGCGTTCGCTGACGTGGCAGCCGCGCTGCCCATCGCGGCGATAGGCTACTACGCGGTCGATATGGCATGGAATGCGGGGAAAAGGAAGGGAGGGAAAAGGCATGGACCACGAGGTTGAACGCCAGCTCTTCCATTTCCTGCTGGGCGTGGCAGCCCTGCTGCTCCTGCTGCAGTTCGGCAGGGGCTTCATGATAGCCCTTGTCTTCTTCATAACGATAATTGGCACCCTGCTGATGAACATAAGGCTCCGTGGCGGGAAGATATTCTTCGTCCAGTGGTTCGAGAAGAGGCTTGAGCGGCCTGACGCACCGCTTCCGGGCTGGGGCTCGGCCTGCTACGCCGTCGGCGTGCTCCTGCTGCTCACGTTCCTCACAAACACAAACGAGATAGCCGCGTCGCTTGTGGCGCTGGGCCTGGCAGACGCCCTTTCCACAGTAATCGGCAGGAAAGGGAAGGTGAAACTGCCGCATAACAGGAACAAGACCGTCGAGGGCGCTGCTGTGTTTTTCCTATCGTCGCTGGCTGGATGGTATTTCATAGGGCCTGCGACGCTCCCGCTCGCCTTCGTCGCAACCATCGCAGAGAGCCTGCCCATCCTTGAGGACAACCTGACGATACCGATTGCCTGCGTGCTGTTTTTCCTGGTCGTGTGAGCTATGATGCTGCTTTTCACGTCTCAAAACCCTGCGAGTGTGAACATAGCCAGGAGGCTGGTCGCCGGCCATGGGTTCATCAAGGCCGGGGACGGATGGGAACGCAAAGGCGTGCGGCTCATCGACACTAAAGCACCGACGGTGCTGGACGTACCGACGGATTTCGAAACTGACTGCCTTCTGGTGCTGAGCACGCACCGGAGCAAGGTGCCTGGCAAAATGCTCACAGCACACGTGCCGGGCAACTGGGGCGGCGCTGAGATGGGAGGTCAGCCGCGCACGCTGAACATCGCGGCCGCGAGCACGCTGAAAATCCTGCTGCAGGAGCTGAAAGGGGCGGGCGACCACATCGGGTGGCCGGTCTCGCTTGAGGCGGACCACCACGGCCCCACCTGCAAAACGCCCATCCTGTTCGTGGAGATAGGCAACGGCGAGGCTGAGTGGGCTGATGAAAAGGCAGCGGAGGCTGTCGCAGGCGCGGTTGCGGCTGCCCTGGACAGGATGGCGAAGCATGAAACGTTCGAAACTGTGTTCGGCGTCGGGGGCGGCCACTACTCCAAAACATTCACGCACATCGTGCTTGAAACGCCGCTGGCTGTCGGACATATACTCCCGAAATACGCCATAGAGCAGCTTGATGAGGATACGTTCCGCCAGGCAATAGAGAAGAACGTGGAAAAAGTGGCGAAGGTGCTCGTGGCCAAGGACGAGACAAATGCCGCGCAGCGGGAGAGGGTTGGCGCCCTTGCTGCAAAGTTTGGAATTCCTGTTGAAAGGGCCTAGGCGAGCTTCTCCAAGTATTTGGTTATGGACCTGCTTCCGATAAATGCGCTGGGGAGCTTGTCCACAACTGCTATGGAAGCAGACGCGCTGGGCGCGGTGTCTCTGTTGAGCAGCACGTTGCTCGTGGTGGCGCGGGTATTCTCCACGGCCTGTTTCAGGATGTTGAACTTGTTCTCGTCAGGCTTCTCATTCCTGAGCCGGACGTATTCCTGGGCCAGCTCGGTCATGAAGTTGCCCACGTAGACCCCTGCAACAGGGAGTTTGATGAATCCCTGGTTGACAAGTTCGGTCAATGTCGCCTTGGTGCTCTCGAGTCCGGTTGTTTCAGGTTTTTCTCCAAATTTCTGGGCCATGAGATCATCCTGGATAATAGATGCTGCAGAGAGGATTTATTCCTTTCGGGAAGGGAGCAGCAGTCCCCTCAGTTTCCGTATGTCGCCTTCGTCGTTAGGCCGCACATGGAAATGCGCCATGCCTGCTGCTTTCGCAGCGCCGGCGTCATTGATGGAATCGCCCACGAATATGGCATCCTTGGCGCCCAGGCCGGCCTTTCCAAGTATGACGAGGAGCTGGTCCGGGGCTGGTTTGTTGTGCGCAACCATGTCCCTGCCGCACACGAACTCGAAAAGCCCGGCTTCGTTCAGCTCTGCCAGTATGCGCCGTATGTTGTCCGTGTGGTTGCCACTGGCCATGCCCAGCCTGAAGCCATTGGCCTTCAGGTCCTTGGCCAGCGCGAGCATCTGTGGGAACACCACGTAGTTCGCCTTTGCGATGCAGTCGGCCTCATGCCTGAGGTATATGGCGTCAATCGCCTTCTTGCGCGCAGGCGCATTGGAAAGCAGGTTGCCCATGGGCACCAGGTGCTGTTTGGGGTCCACTGCCACGCCCTCCTTCCGTGCCAGCGCGATAACGTCGTTCCTTACCGCATCCCATCGCACATTGAGGTGCAGCAGCGTGTCGTCGAAATCGAAAATCACCAGTTTTGGCATGGATGCACTTCGCTGCGCTATATTTTTAATCCTGCAATGGGTTATTTCCACATGGAAGAGATCGGGAGGACTCCGGAGATACTTGGCGTGGTGGTTGCCAGGGGGCAGCTCGCCAGGGACAGCGCGGATTCTGTGTAGGTGGAAGCATGGAAGGGGAAAGGGCGAAAAGGTTCGATGTGCCTAAGCCGGTCGCCGTGGGGGACACGGTGGACGTGGTCGTGGAGAGCCAGGGCGGCCAGGGTGACGGCATAGCCAAGGTCGGCGGCTTCGTCGTATTCGTCAAAGGGGCGAAGAAGGGGGACAACTGCAAGGTCAGGATAACAGATGTCAAGAGGACCTATGCGGTTGGCGAACGGCAGCAGTGACTATTTCAGCAGCCAAAGGTTCACGAATGAAAGGAGGAAGAGCAGCGCGAGAAGCCCCAGGACCAGTTCCATGGACGCCATATAGTCCTGCTGGAAGGCAGCGCTCGGCCTGGACGGCACCGATGATGCGGGTTCGCCGGTCTCTGCTGTAGCCCCGTTGTAGGAAAGCGCCCGGCTCAATATGACCTCGTCGTGGCGTTCGTCGTCCAGCGCGGGGCCCTTGACGGCTATTGAGAGCACGTTCTGGCCCAGCCCTTCATAGCCGTAACTGAACTCGTACGTGTAGGCGAACGAGTAGTTCCGGCTTTCCAGTTGCGTCGGCGTGGCGAGGCCGATGCGCTCGGACCAGCCATCAGGGCTTGCCGGGTATGAGATTATCTCCTGGATACCGTAGGGGCCTGTGCGCGTGTCGAACGTGCGCAATGTGAGGTTGCGTGTGCGGTTGCCATTGAGGTATATGTCGGCATGGTAGAGCGGGCCCTGGGAGAGGATGATGGTGTCGAAGCGGTTGTCGCGGAACCACTGCTCGCGCAGCACTGGCGCGCGCAGGAAGTAGAGCTTGTTGGCGCCGAAGACGGTGAAGTCTCGGCTCGTGGAAAACGAGACGTTCTTGGTGAAATAGTGGTAGTTGTCGGCGCAGCCGGCGTCCTCGCGGTCGTTGATGTAATAGATGAAACGCATCGTGCCCACGATGCTTGCGTTCAGCAGGTCAGCGCCCGATGAGGTTTTCATCTGGGCCAGTATTCCAGGCGGCGTGCTCATACTCAGCGGCAGGATGCTGGAAGTGAACGGCGTGGAATATGTGGCATTCTTGAATGTGAATGCCACGGTGCCTGTATAGAGCACCTGGGCCAGGAGCTCGTATTCCACGCAGCCGTCCTGGTCGAAATCGCAGCGCTGGGCGCGCGTTGTATCAAGGGAGCCGTCAGGGTAGAGCGACGAGTAGTTGCAGATGAATTCCGGGCTGCCTGGACTCGCCCACATGTGCCCCTGGCGGGCCCCTTTGGCCACGAGCAGGGAGAGGCCGCTGGCCGGATACGTCGCATTGTCCAGCATGAGCGACATACCAGCCACGTTCACGCTGGCGTCTACGGGCAGCGGAAGCAAACGGCCATTATTGAACTGAATTTGGACAGTGGAATGGAGCGCCGTGGCGTCGTCATATCGGTTGTCCAGGAACTGGCCGAGCGCCCCATTGTAATCCATCACGCTTTCGACAGGCGGTTCATAGAGCTGCGCGGCTGCGAGGCCGATGAGAAGGGCCAGAAGAAGCATCTGCCTCATAATGCACCGCCAAGCCGGTCGATGGGGACGAAGACGAGCAGGTCATTGGCC
Organism: Candidatus Iainarchaeum sp.; assembly: GCA_028714535.1. GTDB lineage: Archaea > Micrarchaeota > Micrarchaeia > Anstonellales > Bilamarchaeaceae > Bilamarchaeum. Next base: position 62,674 of record JAQTME010000001.1, read on the forward strand.
TGCCTTATCCTGAGCACCGCCCTCTCCGAATCGCTCAGGCGGGCGAGGAGCTGCTTTATTTCGCTCTCGTTGTCCACAACGATTATTGCCTTCTTGGTGAAATTGTCGCCGAAGAACCCTATCTCGTAATCCTTGGTCACGAACTTGCGGCCAGCCTCCCTGAACTGGACGCCGTTCTCTATGAGCCTTTCCTTTATCATGCGCCTGAGGGTGTTCAGCTTCACGTCGCCCTCGCCCTTGGGCTGGTAATATTCGCGGTGCGTCTCGAGCCTGCCGGCCGTGACAAGGCTCTTGAGTATGCCTTCGACGTTCCCTTCGGTCACATCCGCGCCGTTGGTGATGCGGCGCTTGAGCTCGACCCCGAACTCATGCGGGGTTATGGGCTCGTTTGACAGGTGGAGGTCCTCCCTGGCGTTTTTGAACGTCTCGAGGGCTTCTGCGGTCGGCACGCGGACCTCCTCGCGTATGTAGGTTGCGCTGTCGCCGACCCTGAGCGTATACATGGGCTTCTTTGATACGCGCATGCTGAAGTACACCAGGAGCACGATGCCGAGGCCTGGGATGCCGAATTTTATGTAGAAGTCAAGCAGCGGGTCGGAATTGTTCTCCACTGGGATCTGTATCACTGTTCCGAACAGGTCCATGTTGAACACGTTGGTCCCACGGTCCAGCTTGGCGTTGACTGTCAGCAGCCCGTCGCTCACGTAGAATTTCCTCTTGGTTGACGAATTGCCCAGCCAAACCAGGGCCTCGGTATCGCTGAGCGGTGCGCCGTCCACGATGACCGAGAAGACAAAAGTCGTGCCCCTGCGCTCCTGCAGCGCCACCTGCAGGTCGCTCACATGCAGCATGCCGCTGGCGATGGTGCCGGAATTGTCGCTCACGTCGAGCACGTATTCGCCGGGCTCGGAGAACTGGAGCTTCTGCAGGAAGACGTTCTCGTCGGTCACCCTCCGCAGCATGTCGCGGCGGACCTCCTTGCCGTCCTTGTTTATTGAGATGAATGCCGTGCCGTTGGTGCGCTTGAGCGAGAACTCCAGGGTGGATTTCTCCCATGGGAACACGGATGCCGGCTTCGGCGCGAGGACCTTGCGGGTGGCCGGCACGGGCAGGGTTTGCAGCGGCGCCGAATCGTAGATGCCGTAAAGGCCGTCGAACTCCGCTATGAGGCGCAGGCGCGTGGCATTTGACATGTCTATGGTTGCGGTCTTCAGGCTGCTGCCGGAAACATGGATCGTGGCGTTGCGTTGCCTGCTGGCCGTATTGAACAGAATGTCCAGGGGTATGGAACGGTCGCCCTTGTCCAGGAATTCGTCCAGCGTGCTGTTGTAGACCATGATGTGCATGCGCTGGGGCTGCGTGAGCGCGCCGTACCAGTCGTTCTTCTTCATGCCGCTGCTGAGCAGGAGGTCTGTGGACCCCACGTATACCAGGGTGACGTTGGGATTGTTCTGGTAGAGGTTGAAAAGGACGTAGGAGGGCATGGCGCCTGAAGGCAGCACATAGATGCCGTTGCTCATCTTCGTGCTGTTGCTCATGGAGACAGTGTAGCCGTATTTCTCCAGCGTCTTCAGCTGGGCGATGAGCTCGGGGAGGCGCGTGGCCTCGATGGCCTGGCTGTCGTTTATGATGTATATGTCCTTGGATGGCTCTGAATTGTAGCTGAGTATGGTGATGTTGCCGGTGCCGCGGTAGTTGAAGATAGCGTAGCCGTTGTTGCCTGCCATCCCGGTCTGGAGGACCTGGAACAGGGGCTGGACGCGCTCTTTCTGGGCCTCTGGCACCTGCATCAGAAGCGCGGCTATGAGCGACACCAGGGCTATGACCAGCAGCACCGCAAACACGCCGAGCAGTATGTATCTCCGTCTCATCGCATCTCACATCTGTACGCGCGCCGATTTCAGGAAGTCCACGTCGTTCCTGTAAGGCGTCCTTATGTCCTCTATGCCCATGTTGAGCATGAGCGGCCGCTCCAGGCTGAGGCCCCACGCCAGGACAGGATAGACTCCTGCCAGCGGGATGCTGACCTCGGGCCTGAATATGCCTGCCCCGCCGAGCTCCAGCCACTGCTTCCTCTTCTCGAAATAAACCTCAATCTCCAGGCTCGGCTCCGTGTACGGGAAGAAGCTCGGGCGGAAACGGATCTTTTCGAAGCCGAGCTTCCTGTAGAACTCCTTCAGAATGCCGAGCAGGTCCGTGAATTTCGCGCCTTCCCAGACTATTATGCCTTCGACCTGGTGGAACTCCGCGAGGTGCTTGTAGTCCGTGGCCTCGTTGCGGAACACGCGGCCTATGGCGAAATATTTCCTTGGCCTCTTGTCCTTTATGGATGCCACGTAGCGGGCCGAGAGCGCCGTCGTGTGCGTGCGGAGGACGGCCCTGGACGCCTCCTTCGGATCCCAGGCGTATTTCCAACCGGCCTCGTGCGCCTTCTTCACCCGCTCAACCAGCTGCTTGTCGGCTGGAAGCGGCGCGCCTTCCTTGAGATAGAACGTGTCCGCCAGCTCCCTTGCCGGGTGGTCCTGGGGCTGGAAAAGGGCGTCGAAGTTCCAGAACGAGCTTTCGATGATGCCGCCTTCCATCTCCTCGAAACCGAGTTCGGACATTATCGCCTTCATCCTCTCCGTGATTTTCGTCACCGGATGGTTCTTGCCCACGGCTGCGCTGGCTGACGGAACGCTCACGTCGAAGCCTGCGGCGGCCTCCGCAGGCGGCTTCTTCCCGGTATAGCTCACGGTGACGCTGCGCACGGCCTTTTTGTCAAGCAGCTTCCGCTCGAAGAATTCCTCGACGAGCTCGAGGTCGGATTCACACCTGCCCGCCGCCTTGAGGCTGGCGTAGCAGGATTTGAGCCGCGCGGCTTCCTTGTCCACATCGGCCGCGGCCTTTGCGGCCACGAGCTTCCCGGCTTCTATGTTCACGAACCCCTTCACCCTGGCCCACCTTAGGCCTATGGACTTCTCTTCGGGTGACAAGTCCGCCATTGACGCGCCCTTGAGCGCTTTCCTGAAAACCGCCACTTCAGGGAATGTTGATGCCCCATAGCGCTCGAGTTCAGCGGTGGGCTTCCCCAGCACTGATTCGGCGGCTGTGGTGTCCGCATAGCCGCCTGCCCTGAGCGATTCGACTATGCGCCTGAGGGTGTCCTCGTTCATGCCGGTCTCGGCGACGAGCTGGGCGAACTGGAGCCGCTTCTTCCTTGAAAGGACCTCCAGGACCTCGCTTTCTCCCTTGTACATCACTCCTCACCCTTCCGTTTCGCCATGGTTATGTAGAGATATGAGCCGGCCAGTATCAACACGACAGCTATGAGCGACGGGCCGTAAGGGCTGCTGAGCGTGCGTGTGAAGCTGCCGGTTATGCCGGAGAGGAAATCCGCGACCTCCTTCTCTATGCTGTCCTCAACGCTGAATATGAGCGAGAATTTCACGAGCACTATGTCGGTCCATGAAAGCGAGTCCACATGGGCCGGCAGCTGCACGGCAAAATCCGCAGGCTGGGGGTTCACGTCGGTCACCACGCTGTCCTGCGGCGGATTCACTGTCAGGTGGACCATCTGCTCGAGGATGACATTGCCCTCCGGCGTCGTGGTGAAGGAGAGCGCAGAGGGGTTGAGCGTGTAGCGCCTCGTCCGGGGCTTGTATTTCTCCACCGTGAAAAGCCCTGTGCCTGCCAGCGGCTCCATGGTGGTGTTGCCCTGGTATGACGGGTAGGCGAGGTAGTCCAGTATGAGCTCGCCGTGGCAGACCCCCTGGATGGGGTTGCAGCGCGTGCGTGGCTGGGGGCGGAGGCGGAAGTCGCGTATGTCGACCTTCGCCGTATTGACATGGAGCTTGAGGTCCTTGAGGCCCACGTTAGTGGACCAGAACGACAGGTCGTTGCTCGTCATGCCGCTGTCATAGACGGATTGCGAGTAGTTGCCGAACATGAGGAACTTTATGCTTTCGTGCACGTGGGCGCTGCCGTCCGGCTTTATGTCGCTTACGGTGACATCCACCTGTTCCATGAGGAAATCGGCGTTGGCCACCGTGATGAACAGAAGCAGCGCTGCCAGCCATTTCATGGATTTACCTCTCCGTAAATGTATATTAAAGTATGGGGCGGCAAACATTTAAAGCGCAGGCGCGGTAACACCAGCATGGACCTCTTAGTGCTGATTGCGCCGTTCATAACACTGTTCGCCATCATGGACCCGTTCGCCAGCCTGCCGGTCTTCCTGGCTTCCACAAAGGGGTGCAAGGACAGTGAGGTCGTCGGTGTCGCCAACAAGGCGGTACTCATAGCAGGCGCGATAGCGGTCATGTTCATAATCGCCGGCCCACCGCTGCTCGCTGCGCTGTCAATAACGCTTTCTGACTTCAAGGTCGCCGGCGGCATAGTGCTGGTCCTGCTCGGGCTTGAGAACGCCCTGGACTTCTCACTTTCGCACAACGGCAAAAAGCGCGAGGCGCTTGATTCGGCCGCGGTCCTGATAGGGACGCCGCTGCTCACAGGGCCCGGGCTGATGACGAGCCTAATCATCCTGGGCAAGGAGTATGACTTCCTGGCGGTGCTGGTGGCGCTGGCATGCGCACTCCTGGCGGTATGGGTGATTTTCGTGAAGGCGGCCGCCATAAGGAGCGGCGTGGGCGAACGGATCGTGACCGTCGTTTCCCGTGTCATCGGGCTGGTGCTGATAGCCATGGGCATAGCGTTCATACGGGGCGGCATGCTCGGCTAGGAGAAACCAATATTAAGTTGCAGCGCATATCTTTCCCATGCACACAATATCCACATTGGGAAGCCATTCGGCCCTTGACGTCTGTGAGGGCGCGAAAAAAGAAGGGTACAAGACGCTCGTAGTTGCGCAGAAGGGCAGGGAAAAGACATATCTCGGGCCTTACAAGACCAGGATGCGCGCCGGCAGGGAGGTCGGCGTCGTCGACGAATTGCTGCTGCTCAGCAGCTTCAAGGACATGGTGGGGAAGGAGAACCAGGACTTCCTCAGCAAGCGCGACTGCATCTTCGTCCCGAACCGCTCCTTCGCCGTCTATGTCGGCTATGACGCCATAGAGAAGGACTTCACGGTCCCTGTGTTCGGCAACAAGTTCCTGCTCAGGGCAGAGGAGCGCGACGCGCAGAAAAGCCAGTACCACCTGATGAAGAAGGCCGGCATCCGCATGCCGAAGCAGTTCCGCTCGCCCAGGGACATCGACCGGCTCGCCATAGTGAAGGTGAGCGAGGCAGAGCGCACCTACGAGCGCGCATTCTTCCTCGCGAGGAACTACTCCGAGTACATGGAGCGCAGCAGGGAGCTGATAAAGATAGGCAAGATAAGCAGCATGCAGCTGGAGAAGGCGAAAATCGAGGAATACATAGTCGGCGCGCAGTTCAACCTGAACTTCTTCTACTCGCCCATACACAACGAGCTCGAGCTCCTGGGCATAGACATGAGGCGGCAGACCAACATGGACGGCTACCTCAGGATGCCGGCCGACGTGCAGCTGGAGCTGCTGAAGGTCAGGCAACCGTCCACCATAGAGATAGGCCATGTGGCATGCACGCTGCGCGAGTCGCTGCTCGAGCAGGTGTTCGACCTGGGCGAGCGGTTCGTCCGCGCCACGCAGAGCGAGTACAAGGAGGGCCTCATCGGGCCGTTCGCACTGCAGGGCGCGTTCGTGGAGGAGGGGAAGGAGGAGTTCGTATGCTTCGACGTGTCCCTGCGCATGCCGGGCTCGCCGGGGACCAGGTTCACGCCGTATTCGGGCTATCTTTTCAGGGAAAGCGTGAGCTTCGGCAGAAGGATAGCGATGGAGATAAAAGAGGCGGAAAAACAGAAAAGGATCGACGAGATAACATCATAGCCCCGGCCGGGTTCACGCCGGGCCATGCCCGGCTGGTGAACAAAACCCCCAGCCACACTAATAGTAGCTAGGGGCCTCGGAGTTTCCCAGGATAAACGCGCTGAGCATCTTCGTGGCCTTGCGCGGCTTATCCACGCTTATGGCGTAGATGGAGTCCTCGGCATCGCTGGAAAGGGGGTTGAATTCCTTTACCTGCACCTTCTCCCCCTCCAGCATGTCAGTTATCTCCTCCACCGCGTTGTTGGCTATTTTGATTATGATGGAGTCCAGGTCCGTGGTCCTGAAACCGTTGCACTGGAGCACGCCTGCCGCGCGCTTCGGGTCCTTGACTTCCAGGGATATCACTGCCTTGCCGCCCACCACATCCACGGACAAGCCGTCGATGTTTATGGCTGATTTGCCAAGGATGTATGATATATCGGCCAAAAGGCCGACCCTGTCGTCTGATACAATGGTTACTGATTTCATTTGACCACCTTTATTATAACAATTTCACCAGATCGCTGCCTATCGTCTCCAGCGTCCGGTATGTCCTGTAGCTGTCGGGCGTTCCAAACATGAACGCCCGGACCTTCGCCCGGGTGAACGTCTTGAGCAGCTGTATCTTGTCCGTGCGGCTAAGCGATACGCCGTCCAGTGCGACAAAATCCTTCAGCTGCGCCGCGGCATCGACCATCAGGTCGAATTTCGACAGGTCGTCGTATGCCGTGGCCGTTTCCAGCGCTGAAGTAAGCGCCAGAAGCCTCTTTTTGGAAGACTTTTTTTTGCCAACCGACATAACCATGCCCCTCCTCTAAAAGAAATATGCATTAGTGTATATTTATATGTTCCGCGAGAGTTTGTGTGTAAATGTTCGTTTTCTTTATAAATATTGTGCATATAACTACAATATTTCTGTTACACGTGCGAGAAACACCAATACACATCGCATAGGCCGGGGCACAGCACCGCGTCATGGGAGATGCGCTCCTCTAAGGGAGGAACGGCATAAGCGCGCAGCCAGCAGATATAAACCTTGGTAACAGAAATAGCCTCATGAAGGCACTCGTAGCAGTCGCACTAGCCGTTGTGCTGCTGTTTGGATGCGCACAAAAAGAGACGGATAAGCCTGGCAACATCACTACCGAGGCGGTGGTTAATAATGCTTCTGGAAGCGCCATGCAGGGCCAGGCTGGCAACGGCACCATCGCGCCAGTACCGACCATGGACACCACAGGCGTGATGATGGCCGACTACACGCCGCCTGAAATGCCCCATTTTGACTTTGCCAATGTAACTACGCCGAACGGCACGCTCATAGTCTATTACTTCCACTCCTCAAAGTGCTCTGCCTGCAATGCGCTGCAGCCCGAGATAGACCGGCTCAGGGCGGGCCATACAGACGTATTGTGGCTCGATTACGACATAGCAACCCCGAACGGCAGGCACGCTTATGAAGATTTCGCAGCCCAGCGCAACCTCAACACCAGCGAACGGATGGTGCCGCAGGTGCTCGTGAACGGGAGCGTGATAACCGACAGGTTCAAAATCAATGCGACGCTCGAAGGCATAATACTCGGTTACCGGAATCCCGAGGGATAATAAATCGGAATGGCGCAGGTATTGCCATGAGGATAGTGCACCTGGAAAGGAAGACCGGCGAGATGAAGGTCCAGCCGGATACGCTCGACGACCTGTGGCACCTCGAGAAGGTCATAGCGCCAGGGGACGAGGTCGAGGCGCACAGCCTCCGCACCTACAGGGTCGGCACGAAAGAGGAGAAGAAATCCGTCACCATACGCGTGAGGGCTGAGCGGGTGGAGTTCGCAAAGGATGCGAACCGGCTGCGCATCCTGGGCCCGATAACATGGGGCGAGCCAGAGGAGTACATACAGCTGGGCAAGTACCATACGATAGAAATCGAGCCCGGCGAGCGGCTGAAGATAACGAAGCAATGGAAGAACCACGAGATAAAGCGGCTGCAGGACGCAGAGAAGGAAAGCAAGAGGCCGCGCATACGCATAATCGTGCTTGACGAGGAGAAGGCGCTCACCGGGTTCCTCAGGGCGTCTGGGGTTGACTACGGCCCTGAGTTCTACAGCTCGGGCAGCAAGAGGGACGAGAAGTACGAGAAGACGAAGCTGGAGTATTTCGGGGCCCTGATGGCAGAGGTCGAGCGGCACCCTGAGAAGTACGTCATCGCAGGGCCGGGGTTCGCGAAGGACAACCTGAAGGACTTCATAGCGAAGAGGAAGCCGGAGCTCCTGAAACGCATCGTGTTCGAATCGGTCAGCTATGCGGAACGGAGCGGGGTGAACGAGCTGTTCGCCAACGGCATAATCGAGCGCATAATGGGCGAGGAGCGCTCCGCGAACGAGATGAAGCTGGTGGAGGAGCTGCTCACCCACGTGTACAAGGACACAGGAAAGGCGGCCTACGGCCTTGCAGAAGTGAAGAAGGCGGCCGATGCGTCCGCAATAGACCGGCTCCTTGTACTGGACGAATACCTCCGCAAGGACAAGGAGGCGGAAGCAGTTGTCGACGCCGCAGACAAGAGCAGGGCCGAGATAGTGGTCGTATCATCCGAGGGCGACGCAGGCGCGAAGCTCAAGGGGTTCGGGAAAATAGCCGCGTTCTTGAAATTCAGGCTGCGGGAGTAGGCGCCAGGGCAGGCGGGCTGCCGGCGATCAGCAGGTTGAAATAGAGCAGGACCTTGCGGTGGAGCGCCACATAGGCCCGCCGTGTATATACCTCGTAGCCGTTCTCCTCTATCACGCGCAGGATTTCCCTGTAGAGCGTGAATGACATGAATATGACAGTGCGCGCCTCCTTGTGTATCGTGCGCAGCCCTTCCAGCGCCTCTTCATAGTATCTCCTCGCGCGTGCCACCTGGAATTTCAGGAACCGTATCAGGTTCTCGGTCTTGCGCAGCGACAGGATGTCCTCTATGGCCAGGCCGAACCTGGCGAGCTCGTCCTTCGGGAAATACACCCTTCCCATCCTCGCGTCCTCGCCGACGTCGCGCAGTATGTTGGTGAGCTGCATGGCGATGCCGAGCTTGATTGCGTGGCGCTTCGTCAGGTGCAGGTTATCAGCGCCAAAAATATACATCAGCATGATGCCGACCACAGATGCGACATGGTAGCAGTAGCGGCGGAGCTCTGCGAAAGTGCCGTATGCCTTCCTGGATATGTCCATGCTCACGCCCTTTATGAGCTGGAGCGGGTAGCGAAGCGGTATCGAGTATTTCTTCATTACATGGACGAACGGCGCGAGTATGGGATCGTCGGAAAAGCCACTGTCGTACGCGGCGCGCAGGCGCTTCCGCCAGTCGCGCACGAGCATTTTCTGGAGGCGTGGGTTGCCCTCGTTGTTGTCAACCAGGTCGTCGGTCTGCCTGCAGAATGCATAAACAGCGTGGAAGGCGTTGCGGCTCTCCTGCCCCATGAAGCGTGAGGCGAAGTAGAATGTCTTCGAGCCCTTCTTGATGCTTTCTTCCGCGTACCTGAAGTCTATTTTCCCACCTGATGTTTTTTCCCAGGAAAGGTTTATATCGTCATCTGCCGTTGATTGTGCATGGCATACGAGCTCCATCTGGCCCTGGTTGTGATGTTGTTCCTGGCTGCGCTGCCAGTGGCTTTCGCGGATGTCGGGCCTTCGCCCCAGCCCCCCAGCGTGGTCATCCACCTCGTCAAAAATAACATGCCGGTCACCACGGTCAGTGAGATAACGTATAATTGCCTTGGGAGCACTGACGAGAACGTGAGCAACGCTGTTGCCCCGGTGCCGATAAAGCTGGCGTGCACGGCCGGGACATGCACCAACGAAAACGGCTGGTATTACAAGTTCAGCCCCTGCTTCGGCTTCCCGGGCGGCTACATCTCCTATGACCTGGGGCATGGGAAAATCAGGACCGGCGATTTCACCTACAATGAAAGCTACCAGAAATATGAGATGACGATAGATGCTGAAAGCGGCAACATAACCAGCAGGAGCGGCTCCAGCATCCCCTCGTGCCTGCCTGCGTTCCTGCTGCTTCTGGTGCCAATCCTGCTGCGGCGTGGTTGATTGGACTTCTTACAGGCATACTGCCTGACCCTCATCGTCGAAGGGGCGGTGCTCTTCATCCTCCTGCGCAGCAGATATGCAGCCGCCTTAATCGCAAAGAACACATTCGTGGCAAGCACGCTCACGCTGCCGCTCGTGTGGTTCGTTTTCCCCAGGCTTGGCATGGCCTGGAGCCTGCAGGTCGCAATTTCAGAGGTGTTCGCCGTGGCGGCTGAAAGCGGCGCCTACCTCCTGCTTTTCAAGAAGCTTGGCGCAAGGGATGCCGTACTTGTCAGCGCGGCCTGCAATCTGGCCTCCTTCCTGGCAGGGATGGCAATAAGTTAGCGCTTTTTCCTCAGGAAAAGGTTTATATCGCCAGTTGCCGTTAGTGGAACATGGCCCAGCCCGCTGTCCAGGTCAATGAGCTCACAAAGATAATAGACGACCGGATAGTGGTGGACAGGATATCGTTCTCGGTGGAGGAGGGCGAGCTGTTCGGCCTGCTGGGCGCCAACGGCAGCGGCAAGACCACAACGTTCAACATGCTCGCCGGCCTGCTGTCGCCGTCTTCCGGCACGGTGACGCTCCTGGGGAAAAGCATAAAGGAGATGCAGAAGAGCAAAAGGCCGGAGATAGGCTTCGTAACCCAGGAGGACTCGTTCTATGAGACGCTCACTGTGGAGGAGAACCTGAAGTTCTTCGCGGACATGTTCGGCATGCCGGGCGTGGAGAGCGATGCGGCGATACGCAAGCTCCTGAAGCAGATGAGGCTCACGGAGAAGGCAGACACCATGGCCTCGCGCCTGTCCGGAGGCATGAAGAAGCGGCTGAACATGGCGTGCGCCATAGTCCACGACCCGAAGATAATATTCCTGGACGAGCCCACGGTCGGCCTCGACCCGGTAGTGCGCAAGGAGATATGGGCCCTCATAGAGTCGCTCCATTCCGAGGGCAAGACGATAATCATAACGTCGCACTACATGGACGAGGTCGAGCGGCTGTGCCACCGCGTCGCGATCATGTACTCCGCGAGGCTGGTGGCCAGCGGAACGCCCGCAGAGCTGAAGACGAAGTACAAGCTCAAGCAGATGGAGGATGTTTTCGCCGAAGTGGCGAAGCCGGTGTCCTGATGAAATTCCTTTCTGCCATGCGCAAGGAGCTGCTGGAAATCATGCACGACCGCACCATGCTGGCAGTGCTTGTCATATTCCCGATTTTCATAATGGCATTCATGGGAAGCTCGTTCCGTTCCATGGAGATAGTCGGCCTGCCCATCGGCGTGGCGGGGGCGGCCAACACCACGTTCGCGGCCGCGCTTTTCAGCAGCATAAACGAATCGCACGCCTTCAACCTCCAGGGCTTCCCGTCAGAAGCCGAGGCCCTGGACGCGTTCAGGAACGGCCGGCTGAGGGCGGTCATAGTCGTCCCGCCGGATTTCGATGCGAACATCAGGCGGGGCAGCGGCTCCGAGGTGCGCGTGCTGGTTGACAATTCAGACCTGGCGCTGGAGCAGGCGATGCTCGCGGCGATGTCGTCTGTCATCGAGGCATCTTCCGTGAACATAACCAAGGGATACGTCTATTCCGCGTGGGAGGACCTGAAGGGCCTCAACGCCTCAGCGGCTTCGCTCAGCGAGCAGATAACCGCCACGAAAAGCCGAATGGAAGAGACTAAGACGAGCCTCGCGGCCGTGCGCGGAAGGATAAATGAGCTGAGCGTATCCACACTGGAGGAGACGCTGGGCAATGCGTCCAGCGACGTAACAGGCATGCGCCAGGTGCTCCTGCAGCAGAAGGGGGCCCTGGCAAACATCTCCACGAGCAGCGGTGAGCTTTTCAGCCAGAGCGATGCGTTCCTCGCCAACGCCACCGGCGCGATTAACCAGTCCATAGCAAGCGTTGACGATACGCACTCGAAACTGGCATCGCAGGTGGCAGGCCTGAACAACAGCCTGCACACGCTTGACGCGTCAATAGCCGGCCTTGAGCTTATAAAGAACGCCACGCCGGACAACCTGACGAAGGCGGCCCTGGACCTCAACCTGGCCGGCCTGCGCAGCCTCAGGAACGACACCGCGGTGCAGATGGCGAATGCCCAGGACGAGATGGCGTCGTTAAGGGAGCTGAACGCCACGCTGCAGAACACGTCCGCGTCCCTTGCCGATTACGCAGCATCCGTATCGGCCGCGAAAAATGACGCCGCATCGCTGGATGATATGGAAACCGCGCTGAACAACGCGGCCGGGGCCCTGGACAGCCTCAACACATCGTTCAGCGGCGCGCGGGCGCAGGTGAGGGAGCTGAAGGCCCTGCTGGCGGACATAAACTCCACCAGCGCGCAGATAGAGGGGACGCTGGATGCCGCGCTGGCGCAGGCATCTTCGGTCGAAACCCTGATAGCGTCGCTGGAAGGCACCGTCGCTGAGCAGACCGGCAAGGATCCGGCCCTGATAGCGTCGCCGCTTTCGGTGAAGGTGGAGGGCCAGTATGCACGGCAGAGCTTCGTGGACTTCATCATGCCGCAGGTGATATCGGTCTCCCTGCTGTTCTCCTGCTTCCTGCTCGGCTCTGTGAGCCTGGTGCGGGAAAGGACCAGAAAGACGATAATACGCGCGCTGCTGGCGCCCGACGGCTTCGTAAACCTTGTGGCCGGGAAGATAGCCACGCTGATGCTCCTTTCGTTCGGGCAGATAGCCCTGATACTGGTGGTGGCGTCGCTCGTGTTCGGGGTGAGGGTGCCGAACGACTGGGCGCTGCTCATGTGGGGCACGGCAATATCGTCCCTTGTGCTCTCCTCAATCGGCGTGCTCATAGGCTTTTATGCGAGGAGCGAATCGTCTGCCATCCAGGGCTGCCTCCTCATCGCCATACCCATGCTTTTCCTCGGCAACATCGTGTTCTCCCCGGACCTGCTTCCGGCGTATACGCAGGTGCTGCAGCAGGCCCTTCCGCTCGCGCACGTGACCAGCATATTCAAGGTCGTGCTGGTAACAGGAGGCAACCCGGCAGCGGACGTGATGGCGCTCCTGTCCTATTTCATCCTGCTGATGGTATTGCTCGCCTACGTCCTTGTGAAGAGGCGTGACATAAGCAACTACACATAATCAGCCGCAAGAGCAAGTGTTTTATCCTTTTCATGCCCTTATCCCGCCATGCAGGACTTCACGGTCACCCCATGGGAAGTGAGCGGCGACATAGACTATGACAGGCTTGTCAGGCAGTTCGGCACCAGCAGGATAGACGACAACCTCCGCAGCCGGATGAAGGCCGCATGCGGCGAGTTCCACCCGATGCTCAGGCGCGACTTCGTGTTCTCGCACCGCGACCTCAACCTGGTCCTGGACGACCACGAGAAGGGGAAGGGGTTCTTCCTCTACACCGGCCGCGGGCCGAGCAAGGGCATGCACATAGGGCACCTGGTCCCGCTCATCTTCACGAAATGGCTGCAGGAGAAATTCAAGGTCAACCTGTACATCGAGATAACCGATGACGAGAAGTTCCTCTACCGGCGCGAATACTCATGGAAGGACATCGGCGAGAGCGCGCACGACAACATCCTGGACATAGCCGCGGTGGGGTTCGACCCGCAGCGGACATTCATATTCAGGGACAGCGAATACGTGAAGAACGTCTATCCGCTGCTGCTGAGGACGGCGAGGAAGATAACCGGCTCGACCGTGAAGGCGGTGTTTGGATTTGATGATTCGACCAACATCGGGCTCTCGTTCTACCCGGCATACCAGGTCATACCCTCGTTCTTCGAGAAGAAGCGGTGCCTGATACCCTGCGCCATAGATCAGGACCCCTATTGGCGTGTGCAGAGGGACGTGGCCGAAGGGCTTGGGTTCCACAAGACCGCCGCCATACATACGAAATTCCTCCCCCCGCTGCAGGGCGTGAGCGGCAAGATGAGCTCGTCCGCAGGCCAGGAAACGGCGATATTGCTGACGGACGACGAGAAGGCGGTGAAGAACAAGATAAACAGGTACGCGTTCTCGGGCGGCAGGGCGACCATTGAGGAGCACAGGAGGCTCGGCGGCAATCCGGACATAGACGTGCCCTACCAATGGATGAAGATACTTTTCGAGCCTGATGATAAGAAGCTGAGAACGGTGCACGACGACTACCTCGCGGGCAGGCTGCTCACAGGCGAGCTGAAGGCCATGCTCATAGACCGCATAAACTCGTTCCTCAAGGGCCACAGGGAGAAAAAGAAGAAGGCGGAGAAGGAAATCGAATCCTTCATGTACAAGGGAAAGCTCGCGAAGGAGATGTGGAGCCGCACCTACGAGTGATGAGCCTTGAGATGGCTGCCGGGGGGCTGCAACAGCGCTTCTATGGCCTCAAAGAGGAGTGGTTTGCTCTCTTTCGTGAGGCTGGCGTAAAATGAAGCCACCTTGCCCCAGCGGATGCTGCCCATCACATCATTTACCTTGGCGAATCCGCCGTATGCCAGGACGCGGGTCGCGTTGGCCGGCGCGTATGCATGGAAATACTTGACCCCTTCATCTATTTTGTCGATCAGGGCTGCCAGCGTAAGCAGGCTTCCGATTTTCCTGCACCTGAACTCCTCTGCCACCACCAGGTCAAGGACCTCTGCGGCTGGCGGCTTGTGCACGGTGATGTGCTCGGCAGAAAGCTTGAACAGTTTGACTTCTTTTACTATCCCTGCTGCCGCGGGGAACCTCCTGATGCCGACCAGGCCGGCCACCTGGCCAGCTACTTCGGCTACCTCGTAGTTGCGCTTATGCGCTGTTTTTTGAATGTTGCCAAAGCGGTAGGCCGCCAGCTCCCTCTCATAAAGCTGGGTTGCAATCTCCGGAAGCGGTGAGGGCACCTTGAAACTTTTGTTGAGAAGCGTACTGCAGCTGGCGGCGTCCCTGGGCTCGAATTTCCTTAACGTCACTGTTACGCCCGTCTTAAGCCTGAATTCTCTCACCATTGGATGCACCTCAAGTAATGTTATGCTAAATAAGAATATGTGGGCGTATGATTTTAAATACCTGTGATGGGAAGGGAGGGCATGCGAACGAGGAAAATGAAGACCGGGACTCCGATGCCGAAGGCATTGGCATGCGGCATGCTGGAAGACGAAGGCCGCGCATTGTTCCTGGTGCGCAGGGACGAACATGGAACGGAGCGCATCGAATTGCCCTGCGTGCTCGTGCCCTCGGGGCGGAGCCCGTTCGCAGAGATAAAGGCCGAATTCGCCCGCCAGACAGGGATAGACGGGCAGGTGCACGAGATAATACTTGAGGGCAGGTACAACGCCGGCACAAGGAAGAGGAAAATCTGGGTTCCGTGCCTTGTTTTCCAGGTTACGGCACGCGAGAGGCGCGCGAAACCATCCGGGGGATTCTCAGGTTTCAGATGGCTTCCGCTCGAAGAGGCGAAAAAACAGAGATTGGGGCGCAATGCCGAATGGCTCCTGCGCAGTCATGCCAGCCTGAACTTGAAGCCGTAGTGGATGAGCCCCTCCGGGTCGTCCTTCTGTATCATCCTGAAGACCTGCTCCACGCGGGTGCCGATTTTCACGTCCTTCTTGTGCGCGTCCACTATCTGCGCGGTGAGCTTGGCGCCTTCGTCCAGCTCAACGATGGCCAGGAGGTAAGGCACCTGGTCCTCGAAGCCCTCGGGCGGCGCTGTCACCTCGGTGAACGAGTAGACCTTCCCCTTGCCGGAATACTTGAACTCCACGAGCTTGCCCTTGCGCCTGCATTTCGGGCAGATGGAGCGTTTCGGGAAGTAGTGCTTGCCGCACGTTTCGCATTTGACGCCCAGCAGCCTGTACCTTTCCGGGATCCTTCTCCATGTGAGCGGTATCGATTCCTTCATGTGCATCACTTCCTGGTCTTGGCGTAATCTTCCTTGAACTTTGCTATGCCCTTGTCAGTGAGCTGGTGTTTGAACATGTCGTCGAACACCGCGGCCGGGACAGTGGCTATATGCGCGCCGAGCTTCGCGGCCTCGACGACGTGCTTGACAGAGCGGACCGAGGCCACGATGACTTCTGTCTTGTACCCGTAGGCGCAGAATATCTGCATTATCTCGGCCACCAGCTTCATGCCGTCCTCTGAGATGTCGTCGAGCCGGCCCACGAACGGGGAGACGTAGGCCGCGCCTGCCTTTGCAGCGAGCAGCGCCTGCGCAGGCGAGAAAACCAGCGTCACGTTGGTCTTTATGCCCTTGCCGCTGAGGACGCGGACGGCCTTCATGCCCTCCTTTGTCATCGGGATTTTCACGACCACGTTGGGCGCCCATTTGGCGAACTCAACGCCCTCGCCCACCATGCCATCGACGGTGTCGGCGATGCCCTCCACGCTTATGGGCCCCTTGACGATTTTGGCTATCTCCTGTATGACCGTCCTGTGGTCGCGGCCCTCCTTCATTATGAGGGTGGGGTTGGTCGTCACGCCGTCGCACAGGCCCAGCTCCACGGCCCTCTTTATCTGCTCGACATTGGCAGTGTCCATGAAGAATTTCATAAGGAGATATCTATCCTGAAGGTTTTAAGCGACTACTTTTTCCGCTTCAGGGCACCCCGCACGGCTTTTGCTATGCCTGCGGCGTCAAGACCGTATTTCTTATAGAGCTCTGAGCAGCTGCCGGTCTCGCCGAAGCCGTTCATGCCCACGCGCCTGAGCACGGCCGGGCAACTGGATTCCGCAAGCACTTCCGCGATGGCGCTTCCCAGCCCGCCATCGACCTGATGGTCCTCTGCGCTCACCAGAACGCCGCATTTTTTGGCATAGGCGAGGATGCATACCCTGTCTATGGGCTTTATGGTGTGCATGTCGATCACCGCCGCGCCTATACCCTCCTTCTTCAGTTCCTCTGCAGCCTTCAGGGACTCGTAGACCTGCAGGCCGCATGCGAATATTGCAGCGTCGCTGCCTTCGCGGCAGACGTTCGCCTTTCCGACTGTGAACGGCGTGTCGGGCGTGGTGAACACAGGCGCGTTCTCGCGCGATGTGCGGATGTAAACCGGGGTTTTCAGCGCCGCGGCCGCGTGGGTCGCCTTCCTGGCCTCTTCCATGTCGGCCGGTGCGATCACTGTCATGTTCGGCAGCGCGCGCATCATGGCCATGTCCTCGAGCACCTGGTGGGATGCGCCGTCAGGCCCCACGCTCAGGCCGGTGTGCGACGCGTGGATTTTCACATTCACGTCGTTGTAGCAGATTGAGACGCGTATCTGGTCGAAGTTCCTGCCGGGCGAGAACGCCCCGAACGCAGAGATGAACGCCATCTTGCCGCAGGACGCGATGCCCGCAGCCACGCCTGCCATGTTCTGCTCCGCAACGCCGACCTGCACGAAGCGTTCCGGGAATTTCTCTGCGAACCAGTGCGTCCTGCTGGACTCTGAAACGTCGGCTGAGACCGCCCAGACGTTCCTGTCCCGTTCGCCCAGCTCGGCAAGCGCCTTGCCGAAGCCGTCGCGGCTGCTTTTCTTGGCCAGGGCAGGGGAGAACAGGTCCGGCGCGAGCTTGACTGTCATGCCATCGCCTCCAGTCTTTTCCTCTGCTCATCAAGCTCCTTCAGGGCCTGGGCAGCCTCTTCGGGATTGGGGGTCTTGCCATGCCACCCGAATTTCCCTTCCATGAATGACACGCCTTTTCCAGGGACTGTCTTCGCGATTATCGCGGTCGGCTTCTCGAAATTTTTCCTGGCGGCGTCGAAAGCCCCGAGTATGGCGCCCATGTCGTTGCCGTCTATCTCAAGGACGTTCCAGCCGAACGAGCTGAGCTTGGCCGCGAGCGGCTCCAGAGGGAGCACGTCGTCGCTGGTGCCGTCTATCTGGATGTTGTTCCTGTCTATTATGGCGGTGAGGTTGCTGAGCTTGTACTTCGCGGCGAGCAGGAGCGCCTCCCAGACCTGCCCCTCGTTCATCTCGCCGTCGCCCATCACGCTGTAGACGCGCCAGTTCCTGCCCTCGCGCTTGGACACTATGGCCATGCCCACTGCCATGGAGATGCCCTGGCCGAGCGGGCCCGACGAGTTCTCTATGCCGGGCAGGGAGCCGCGGTGGGGGTGGCCCTGCAGCGGAGAGCCGAGTTTCCTGAGCGTCATGAGTTTTTCCCTGGGGAAATAGCCGGCGTTGGCGAGCGCTGCGTAAAGCACGGGGCAGACGTGGCCGTTGGACAGCACGAACCTGTCCCGGTCAGGCCAGTCGGGCTTCTTCGCGTCGTGGCGGAGCACGCCGAAGTAAAGCGCTGCGAATATGTCCGCGAGACCGAGGGAGCCGGCCGGGTGGCCGCTCTTCGCCTCTGTGAGCATGCGCACTATGTCCTGGCGCATGGTGTTGGCCGAGAGCATAAGGGATTTGTTCCGGGCGTTCATGACGGGGCCCCTCCGAGAGCGCGCGCCTTCAGCGCGTCTATGGCGGCTTTGATGTCATCCGCAGCGAATATCGCGCTGGCCGCTGCGAGCACGTTCGCGCCAGCGGCGTACGCGCCGCGCACTGTGTCAAGGTTCACGCCGCCGTCAACCTCGATGTCGATGGACGGGAATTTCCTGCGGAGCTGCCGGATTTTCTTTTCCATGGCAGTTATGTAGCTCTGGCCTGAGAAACCTGGATGGACGGTCATGATGAGTATGCGCTGCGCCTTGGAGGCGAACGGGAGCAGCTTTTCCAGCGGCGTTTCTGGGTTTATCGCGAGCCCGAGCCTGCCGCCGGACTTCTTCACCGCATTTTCAATCGCGTCGAACGAGCGTATGGTCTCCACGTGGACGAGGTGCAGGTGAGGGCCAGGGACCTTCGCGATCCACTTCTCAGGCTCCTTCACCATCCAGTGGAACTCGTACTTGGCGTTCTGCAACGCAGGCACCGCAGCGAGGTCGTCCATGCCGATTGTCCTGTTGGGCACGAACTCGCCGTCCATGATGTCCAGCTGTATCTCCTTCACCAGCCCGTTGACCTGGGAGATGCGGCGCAGCAATTCCTCCCTGCTCTTGGCCAAGATAGCTGGTATGACCACTGGCTCCATCCTTAACGCCTCCCAGAAAACGAGCGGGTGCCCGTAACCTGATTTGCCTGGGGATTTATATAAAGATTGTGATTGCAGCCGCCCCTGCGGCCCGCCCTGCCGGGACGCGCCCCATTGGGGCGCAGGTTTTTGGTTGTTTATTGGTTTTCCACCAATAATTAAAAATCATGCCCGAGAAAGGAAAGCATGAAAATCGACTTGAATGACGTGGTGCACGTGCAGGAGACAGCCCTTACCATAAGGGGGTCCAGGAGGCGGACGACCGTGCCTGGCGAAATCGTGAGGTTCCTGAAGCTCAAGGACGGCGAGCGCATACGCTGGGCGCTCCTCAGGAACGGCACGCTCATAGTTTCTGTCGCCACGGAAGCGCGTGGCAGGCACAGCACCAGGAAACAGGCAAAAGCATGAATGCCGCCAGCACGCTGATTGCCTGCCTCGCCTGCTTCGCGCTTCTCATGGGCTGCATATTCCTGCAGTTCCAGGGAAGCGGCGGCCAGACAGGGAAGGAAGAGGTGAGGATAGGGTATTTCCCGAACATGCTCCAC
This sequence comes from Candidatus Iainarchaeum sp., assembly GCA_028714535.1. Classification (GTDB taxonomy): domain Archaea; phylum Micrarchaeota; class Micrarchaeia; order Anstonellales; family Bilamarchaeaceae; genus Bilamarchaeum. The sequence continues at coordinate 82,071 of JAQTME010000001.1, forward strand.
GGCCAGGCACTGGTGGGCTGCGCCAATGGCGCGTTCCAGGAGGCATTCGGCCCCAACGTGACGGTGAGGATGGTGCCGTTCAATGCCGGGCCCTCGGCCATAGAGGCGCTTTTCGCCGGCGAGCTGGACCTGGCCTACATCGGCCCAAACCCGGCCATCAACGGCTATGTGAAATCAGGCGGGGACGCGCTCTGCATAATCGCAGGAGGGGCGAGCGGCGGGGCCGTGCTCGTGGTGCGCAATGATTCCGGCATCAGCAGCGACGCTGATTTCGCAGGCAAGACACTCGCCAGCCCACAGCTCGGCAACACCCAGGACGTTGCGCTGCGCAGCTACATACAGAACGCGGGCCTGAAGATAGGCGAGGGCCCTGGCGGAGTGAGGGTCATCCCCACCGCCAACCCGGACATCCTGCTCCTCTTCCAAAAAAAGGAGATAGACGGAGCGTGGGTTCCGGAGCCATGGGGGGCACGCCTGGTGCAGGAGGGTGGCGGCAGGATTTACATTGACGAGCGGGAACTGTGGCCGGACGGAAAGTTCGTAACGGCGAACGTGATCGCGAGCAAGGAGTTCATGGGCAGGCATCCGGACCTGGTGAAGCGGTTCCTTGAGGCCCACGTGGAGCTCACCAGGTGGATAAACGGCCACCCTGAGGAGGCAAAGGCGCTGATAAACGGGCAGATAAGGAACATCACGTCCAAGGCACTCGCGCCGGAAGAGATGGACGCCGCCTTCTCGCGGTGCGATATGACCTATGACCCTGTGAAAAGCTCGCTGGCCAAATCCGCTGACGACGCCTACGCGCTCGGCTTCCTCGGCGCTGAGAAGCCGGACCTTTCCGGGATCTACAGCCTTTCCCTGCTTAACGAGGTGCTGCGGGAAAAGGGCCTGGAGGAGATAGGATGAACCGGCCAGATGTGGAAAGCCGCGCGGATAAGATCAGGCTCGAGGGGGTGCATAAGGGGTTTCCCATGGGCCAGGACCGCAAGGGCAGGCTCCTTGCCCTTCAAAACGTCGACATTGCCATAAAGCAGGGTGAATTCGTGTGCATCGTGGGGCCGACCGGCTGCGGCAAGACCACAATACTCAACATCATCGCGGGGCTGGCAAAGCCTGACCGCGGGCGGGTGCTGGTCGACGGCAGGGAAGTGGGCGGCCCGGCCCCGGACAGGGTGGTGATGTTCCAGGAGGCAGCGCTTTTTCCCTGGCTCACGGTGATTGAGAACGTGGAGTTCGGCCTGGAGATGCAGGGCGTGGGAAGGGCGGAGAGGCGCAAACGCGCGGAGAAGCACCTGAGCCTGGTGCGGCTTTCGCACTTCAGGGATTCTTTCGTGCACGAGCTTTCGGGCGGCATGAAGCAGAGGGTGGCGCTCGCCCGGGCGCTGGCAATGGACCCGGATATCCTGCTGATGGACGAGCCGTTCGCGGCCCTGGACGCCCAGACCAGGGACAGGTTCCACCTGGAGCTCCAGCAGATATGGATGAAGACGAAGAAGACGATTTTGTTCGTGACGCACAATGTGAGCGAGGCGGTCTGCCTCGGGGACAGGGTGCTGGTGCTGAGTTACCGGCCGGGGCGGATAAAAAAGGAATTCACGGTGGACCGCCCACGCCCCAGGGAGTACCGCACGACGCCGGAGCTCGCATGCATCACTGCAATGGTGCTTGACGAGCTCAGGGGAGAGGTCGACAAGGCGGCAAAGGAGGAGATGGGATGATGCTGGAACGGAGGGGCTTGCGCTTTGCTGCGTTCTGCATCGTGTTAGTGGCAGCATGGCAGCTGGTCGCCCTGCTCGGCATCTGGCCCCAGTATATCTTCCCGGCGCCTGCTGGCGTCCTCTCAGCGCTCTGGACGGGGATGTCAGATGGGACTTTCCTGCTTGCTGCGCTTGCAAGCCTGCAGCGCATGCTCATAGGATTCGGAATCGCATTCGCCCTGGGATTCACGCTCGGCGTGGCCATAGCGCGCAGCAGGATTGTTGGGGATACGGCCGGGCAGCTGGTGCTGGGCCTGCAGACGCTTCCGAGCATATGCTGGCTTCCGCTGGCTGTCCTTTGGTTCGGCCTGAACGACGCGGCCATATTGTTCGTGGTTGTGGCCGGCGCGGTCGGGTCCATAACCATGGCCATCAGCTCTGGCATAGCGCACGTGCCGCCGCTTTTCATAAACGCGGCAAGGACGATGGGCGCTTCAGGATGGAACCTCTATTCAAAGGTGATATTCCCTGCTGCGCTCCCGGCGATAATAGCCGGCGCCCGTCAGGGCTGGTCGTTCGCATGGCGCTCGCTCATGGCAGGGGAGCTCCTGTTCTTCAGTGTGGGGCTGGGGCAGCTGCTCCAGATCGGGAGGGAGCTGAACGACATAAACCAGGTGGCGGCGGTGATGCTCGCCATCCTTGCCGTCGGGCTCCTGACCGAAAACCTGGTGTTCGCATCCCTGGAAAGGGCAGTGAAAAGGAAGCGGGGGCTGGAGCAGGAGTCCGGTTATTAAACCGTTGCGGCATATTTTACCCCGTGAAACTGAATCCGGGAGAGCTCAAGCTGGACCTTTACTGCAACGGGATGCAGCTGGACCGGAGCTGCGCGATTGACGAGGACGGATGCGGGATTCTCAGTACGCGCGGCGGGCTTGGCAGCGGGCTGGAACTGATTTTGCCCGGGGGCGTGCACGCCAACGTGCCCGTAACCGAAGAGTTCGCAAAAAAATCGCCCTATGTGCTGCACAAGGAGGCTGGCGGATACGTGGTAAGGAAGGGCGGCGTGGCTGTCTGCGGGGTCGCGCTTCTTCCACGCCCTGCGTTCTACGACAGGAAAACCGCCACGGGCAAGCCCATGGGCCGCATCGGCATCCTCCAGGGAACCTATCTGGGCATTTATCCGGCAGGGCTCTGCGATTTCTGGGGGATGGGGCCGCGCATGAACTGCAGGTTCTGCTCGGTGGGACTGAACCTTGGCGCGAACGAGGAGGCTGGCAAGACCGTCATGGACGTGGTGGAAACCGCGCTGGCTGCGCGGGATGAATGCGGCGTCACCTTCGTCCATTTCAACTCGGGCTTTTGCAGGAACGGCGATGAGCTGGGCAAGCTGGAGCCCTACATAAAGGCCATAAAGGAGAAGACCGGCCTTCTGGTCGGGGTGCAGGCGATACCGTCCGCAGACCTGTCGGCCTATGACCGGCTGAAGAAGATGGGCGTGGACCACGTCTCATTCTGCATGGAACTTTTCGGGCCCGCGGAATTCAGGAAGACCTGCCCCGGCAAGGCGAAATACCTGGGGCAGGAACGATTCCTGAAAGCCATCGGATACTGCACAAGGATTTTCGGCAAAGGAAAGGTGGCCGGGGAAGTGATTGCCGGCCTTGAGAGCCCTGGCAACACCATAAGGGCCATAGAAACATTCGCGAAGATGGGCGCGGTGGCCACTGTGTGCGTGTTCAGGCCATGCAAGGGAACTGATTATCAAGACCTGCCGCCTCCGGCGTACGAAGACATGGTCCCTGTTTTCAGGCGCGTTTACACAGCATGCCTGGACTATGGCATCCCGTTCGGCATCGCACCGAACATAAAGGTGAGCATAGTGATGCTCCCTGAAGAATGCGCCTGCCTTGTCCCGGAGATTACGCTCGGGCAAAGGCTCCAGCTGGCGAAACTCCAAGCCATGAAATTCGCCTTCCAGGCATATTTCAGGGCAGTCCTCGCCCTCAAATCAGGTAAGCTGTGACTATCCCCAGGTGCGCGGCGGCCATCAGCAGGTACATGTGCAGCCAGGACGGGTGGTTTTCCCCGGATGCCAGGCGCTTTGGGTCCCGGATTATGGTATGCGCGATATACGCCCCCCATAGCGAGAGGAGGGAAAGGAACGCCACTGCCGGAGGAAGGATGCCTGCCGCCGCCCCCCAGGCGAAAAGCAGGAACGGGAGCGTGAGGAACGGCGCCATTATCCAGGCGGCCGTCCGTACGCCGTAGATTATCGGGAGCGTCCTGGCGCCGTAGCGCCTGTCCCCTTCCATGTCGGCGAAATCCTTGGTGCTCGCCGCGCCCAGAAGGAAAATGCCGAGTATGGACCCCATAAGCCACGGGGCTGGCGAGAGGGGGGTTGCGAAAACAGACCAGCCTGCCACCAGCAGCAGGAGGCCGCGTGGGAGCGCGATGGCCGCATTGGCGATCCATCCATGGTTTTTCAGGCGCACGGCCGGCCAGGAATAAAGTATCGTGAGGAGCGCGGCGGTTCCGGCGAGCAGCATGAAGGCCGTGCCAACCATGGCTGCGAAAATGAGGGCGACCGCATAGGCCGCCGCGGCGAGCGTGGTGGCTTCGCCGGCTGTTGCCCTTCCCGATGGCAGCGGACGAGTTGGCTTGTTTATCTTATCCAATTTCACATCGCACGCTTGGTTGAATGAGTTGGACGCCCCGTTGAGGAGCATTGCGCTTGCTGAAGCGAGGGCGAGCGCAGGTATTGCCCCGGCGTTTAATACGATGCCATTTGCAACGGCCGAGGCGATGGCCCCTGAGAGAATGCCGGTCGCTGGCGGAAGGAGGGTGGGGAGCCTGAAAAGTTCGATGAGTTCGTATGGTTTCACGGGGTGATTGAACTGCGCATAAATATAAAGGCTGACGCAGATAAATGCTGGATGGACGGGCGGGTTTTGGCGATTTTGATTGCAGCTGCCGCACTGCTACTGATTTATTTTGTCTATACCGGGGCAACGGCCCAGAAAAAAGCGGACAGGACCGTGATCGTCCTTGGCTTTGACGGCATGGACGCGCGCCTTGCCGAGCAATGGATGGACGAAGGCAAGCTGCCGAACCTTGCACGGCTGCGGGCCATGGGAACCTATTCGCGCATCCAGACCACGACCCCTGCTGATACCCCGGTAGCCTGGACCACGGTTGCGACCGGGCTCAACCCCGGGAAGCACAATGTCTTGGACTTTCTTGACCGCGACCCTGCAACGTACATGCCACGGATTGCCCTGATAAAAAAGGAGGAGACAGGAGGCGGAAAGCCGCTCGTGTTCAACCTGAAGCAGGGGGAGCCCATATGGAAGACCGTGAGCGACAATGGGGGCAGGAGCACTGTGATAACGGTCCCTGTGACCTTCCCTGCAGAAGATTTCGATGGCAAGATGTTATCTGGCCTAGGAACGCCCGACATACGCGGGACCTGGGGAACGTTCACGGCCTATGTGGAAGGCGGGGAGGGCGGGGACAGCCTCATGGGCGGAAACTTCGTGCCCGTGGAATTCGAAGGGGGAGTTGCAAGCACCGAGCTCCGCGGCCCGAAGGAAATGGCGATAAACATGACCATCACCCGCACTGCGGATGGTGTGAAACTGTCATTTGGGGGGAAGGAATACGCCCTTAAGCAGGGGGAATGGAGCGAATGGGCGGACATACAGTTCGAGGCCAATCCGTTCGTGAAGGTCAAGGGAACCGGCAGGTTCTACCTGATTAGCACGGACCCGCTCAGCCTTTACCTCATGCCGGTCAGCCTGGACCCCAGGGACCCGTTCTTCAGGATTTCCACGCCGGAATGGTATTCGCGCCAGGTCGCAGAGGACGATGGGCTCTACAAGACCGTTGGCTGGGCTGACGACACCTGGGCGCTCAATGACGACGCCATAGACGAGCAGGTGTTCCTCCAGGACGCCTACAGGACCCTGGAGCAGAAGGAGAAGCTCGTGCTTGATGAGATGGAAGAAAAGCCGGACCTCCTCATGGCGGTTTTCTATCAGACCGACACCGTCCAGCACATGTTCTACAGGTACATGGACCCGGAAAATCCGCTCTATGGCAGCATAAGCCCGGAAGAGAAGGAAAGGCACAAGGACGAGATACTGCGCGTCTACCAGAGGATGGACGAGGCTGCCGGCAAGGTCATGAGCAAAGCTGGCCAGGACGACGTCATAATCGTCATGAGCGACCATGGCTTCAACCCTTTCAGGAAAGCAGTCAATCTGAACACCTGGCTGGCAAATAACGGGTTCCTTGCAAAAAAGCCCGGCGCAAACACATCCTATTACAAGCTCAACAGCCTCTACGGCGAGCAGGGGCTTTTCTGGAACGACGTCCTGCTGAATGAGACGCAGGCCTATTCCATGGGCCTTGGCAACATCTACATAAACCTGAAAGGAAGGGAAGCCCAGGGGGCTGTGGGTGTGGAACGGTATGACGCGGTCCGCGACCGGATAATCAGGCAGTTGAAGGAGCTCCGGGACCCTGAGACAGGGGAGAAAGTGATCGCAGACGCCCAGAAGCGCGAGGATTTGTATTCGGGCCCCTATATGGATAACGCCGCGGACATCGTGGTCTCGTTCAACCCTGGCTACCGTGTGTCGTGGCAGACTTCGCTGGGCGGGGTGCCGCCGCACGTTATTGAACCGAACCTCAAGAAATGGTCCGGGGACCACTGCACCGTGGACCCGAAGCAGACCGAAGGGGTGTTCTTCGTGAACCGCGTTATGGGTCTTGACGGAGAGCCTTCGCTCCAGGATGTGAACCCCACGCTCCGCAGCCTTCTCGGCCTCCCGGCCAATGAAAGCCTGGACGGCATGTCGATGCTCCGCGATGGCAATGAAACCGCAGGCCCAGAAGCCGGCTGCAAGGACTGCAACGTCCTTGTCATAACCATGGACGACGTCCGTGCCGACTATCTTCCTCTTTTCAACCCCAAGGCGCTTGCGGAAACCCCGAACCTGGAGGCGCTCGCTTCAAAGAGCGTGCTGTTCACCAACGCGCACACGGCATTCACATTCACCTGCCCGTCGCACACCATCATGATGACCGGCAGGTATTTCACGGACGATGACCGCCAGACCAGCCTTCCCCGGATTCTGAAGGGCAACGGGTATGCCACCGGCGCCACGGTCGGGTTCGCCGGCCTGCGGCAGGAGGAGTGCCCCACCGGCGCAATGTTCGGCTACTACGATGAAAGCAGCACGGCTATAGGTTTCGGAGAGCGTGACGATAATTCTGCCGCCCAGGCCATGACATGGCTGCAGAACCACAGCAAGGGCAGGTTCTTCTTCTGGCTGCATCTTTATGACGCGCATCCCTTCGGGAAAGCAGCCAACGCCAGCGCGACCGGCAGCTATTCCGAGAGGATAGGGCAGATGGATGGCCACATTGGGGAGGTGCTCGCATTATTGGACAGGCAAAACCTAACCAACAAAACCATCGTGGTGGTCCTATCGGACCATGGGATGGGGGCGGATTTCGCCCACCCCGCCAATAACAGGCAGCTCTACGACCTGGCGACCCACGTTCCGATGATGATATACGTCCCTGGCGGGGCGCCAGCCAGGGCCGAGGGTCTTACGAGCACGGTGGACCTGGCGCCGACCCTCGCCGCGCTTCTTGGCGTGCACTACGCCGATGCAGATGGGGCTGCACTGTTAGATGCGGACGGCACCCTGGTTCCGGGGTCCGCAAGAGACCACGTATTTGCGACTTACCGCGCGCTCCAGGTGGTGCAGCACATGGTACGCACCAATGAGTGGAAGTATATTGTGACCATGATTGAAAACGGCAACACCAGTTATGAGCTCTATAACCTTGCCCAAGACCCCGCCGAGAGCCGGAACCTCTATGGCAGCCAGCCGGAGATTGAAGCGCGGTTGAGAGGGCTCCTGCAGGGATACCCGACGGCAATGCCGGGCAGGCTCCGGGGCCTGGGCATGCCTGGGGCCATGACTGGTTGGTACGGTACCACCACTGCCACCCCAATGAGCAACCAGACCAGGGACGAGCTCCGCTCGCTGGGGTACATAAATTAGCGCGCGGTCGGATTTCTGGGCACAAAATTCCAAAAAATTCCGTCAAAAAGCGTTGGCGCGCGAAAAACTGGGAATAGGCTTTTAAACATTTACTGGATTTAGTATTTCCAAGATGTAAAATGGCGAAACTCGAACACATACATATCACGGTAAACGCCAGGATCGACCCTAATTTTAAGGCACTTCCAAAGGACGATGCGGGGCGTTTTGTGGATAAACTGCTGAAAGCCATCAACATGAAGCCGCTCGGCCCGCTCAACTGGGCTGACGCCGAGGACCTTGACTTCCCGGGACAGAGCTTCGTGCAGATGATAACCACGAGCCACTGCTCGCTGCACTTCTTCGCGCACCCCAACGGCGACAAGGAGATATACTTCGACCTTTACTCGTGCAAGCCCTTCGACCCCGAGGAGGTCGTGAGGCTGCTGGATGAGAAGTTCGGCCTGCGAGACTGGCACGGCACGCTCTACACCAGGGCGACTGACAGCGCGCCGGAAGTCCGGATGATAGGGAGCCAGGCCAGGGAAGTAATAGTGGCGCGGAACTGAATTGCTTGTTTTTTAATTCTTCCATCCCCAGTGTAAACCATGTCCAAGATGTTTGCGGTTATCCTGGTTTTGGCGCTTGTGTCGTTAGCATTCTCAATGAGCTGCGCGGCGGACGCATACAGAAAAGCGTGCGCCTCCTGCCCGTTCGATGAGAACGGCAAGACTGACAAGTCGTGCTCCGGCGGCTACCAGGCATCAGGAACTGCATGCATCAGCGCGGCCTACCCGATAATGGCAGGCAAATACGCCAGCGGGGAATGCCCTGCCGTGGATGCGTGCGCCAGCGAATTATCTTCGTGCGTCGCCCAGTATTCCAGCGGCAATGACAGGGCAGACTGCCAGGAAGGCTCGGTGGCCATCTGCTATGCTGCCGCGGACCAGTGCACCCAGCAGGCCGCGGTCAAGTGCGGCGAGATAGAGAACCCGTGCAAGGCACCGTCGTTCATAATGCTGCTGCTACTGGCAGGGGCCGCATTTTACAGCAGGAAAAAATGAGAAGCTAGAGGTTGCGGTAGATGTGCACCACTGAGGTGGCGCCGCTGCCGCCGACGTTCTGGCTCAGCCCTATGTGCGCGCCCTTCACCTGGCGGCCTTCTGCCTCGCCGCGGAGCTGCCAGACAACCTCCACTGCCTGCTTCACGCCGGTGGCGCCGACGGGGTGGCCGCAGGCCTTGAGCCCGCCGGATGTGTTAATCGGGATTTCACTGCCAAGGGCGGTCTTCCCTTCCAGGGTGGCCTTCCCGCCCTCGCCCCTCTTGAAGAAGCCAAGGTCCTCTATGGCCATTATCTCCGCTATTGTGAAGCAGTCGTGCACTTCCGCGAAATCCATGTCCTTGGGCGTGAGCTGCGCACGCTCGAATGCCTTCTTCGCGGCGACCTGGGTTGCGCGCAGCCCGGTCATGCTCTCGCGCGAATGCAATGCGATCGCATCGCTGGCCTGGGCGCTGGAGAGGAGCTCTATCGGCTTTTTCACGTAGCTGGGCGCCACGTCAAGGGGCGCGAGCACCACCGCTGCAGCGCCGTCGGTTATCGGCGAGCAGTCGAAGACCTTGAGCGGGTCTGCTATCATCTTGGAGTCCATCACCGTCTCTATGGATATCTCCTTCTGGAACTGCGCGTATTTGTTCTTGGCGCCGTGCTTGTGGTTCTTGACCGCGACAGCAGCCATCATCTCCTCTGTCGTTCCGTACTCATGCATGTGCCTGCGCGCCATGAGCGCGTATATGGCAGGGAAGGTAGCGCCGAGGAAAAGCTCCCATTCCTGGTCGCCTGCGCCCCCGAGTATGTCGCTGACTGTGTTCACGCCCAGGTCGGTCATCTTCTCCACACCGCCGACGACGACCAGGTCGTGCATGCCGCTGGCCACTGCCATGATGCCCTGCCTGAGGGCAAGGCTGCCTGAGGCGCACGCGCCCTCGACACGGGTGATAGGGATGGGATTGAGCCCCATGTAGTCTGCGAGCAGGCCGCCGATGTGCTCCTGGCCTATGAGCCGGCCTGACGCCATGGTGCCGACGAAGCCGCCGTCTATCCTGTCCCCTGATATGCCCGCGTCGGCTATGGCCTTGACGCCTGCCTCGACCACCAGGTCGCGGAAGCCGGTTTCCCAGTGCTCGCCGAAGGCGGTCATGCCCGCCCCTATGATTGCGACTTTTCTCATAAGGATTACCGTCAGCATATTGCCGGGGACGGTTTAAAAAAGATGGGGCACGGAGTTCGGCACTGGACGTTGGCCTGCAAAAAATTAAAAACAGTTCATCTATAGTATTCGTATGGTAACCAAAATCACCAGTCGCTACTTTGATGAGAAGCACGAGGAGTGCGGCGTGCTCGGCATCTATTCCAAGACGGGCAAGGACGTCGCACCGCTGATCTACAAGGCCCTCATCGCGCTGCAGCACCGCGGTCAGGACGCGGCGGGCTTCGCGGTATTATACGACAGGAACATAGAGGCGCGCCTCGGCATCGGATTGGTGGACCAGATTTTCAAGCCTGACGACCTGGCGCTGCACGGCTCCATAGGCGTGGGGCACACCCGCTACCCGACCATAGGCGAATGCCGCATGTGCGACGTGCAGCCGTCGGTGTTCGGCGACATCGCCGCAGCGCACAACGGCCACATAGCGAACTATGACGACTTGAAGAAGCAGCTGGAGGGCGAGGGCTACAAGTACACGAGCACAGTGGATTCAGAGCCAATCGCATTCCTGCTCCACCGCAACACAAGCATAGAGGCGGGGGTCAGGGACGTGATGAAAAGCGCCGAGGGGTCATACTCGGACGCAGCCATCCTGGAGGGAAAGCTCGTCGTTTTCCGCGACCCGCACGCCATAAGGCCGTTGGTGTGGGGCGAGAATAAGGACTTCATATGCTTCTGCTCGGAGACCGTGGCGCTCGACATAAACGGCATACCCTACAAGGGCGAGGTGAAGGGCGGCGAACTGATAATCGTGGACAGGAAGGGCATGAGGCGCCAGCAGCTCGTGCCCGAACAGCCGAAACACTGCATGTTCGAATACGTATATTTCGCCAGGCCGGATTCCAGCATGAACGGCAAGAGCGTATATGAGGCGAGGAGGAGGCTTGGGACGAACCTGGCGCGGGAGGCGCCTGCGAAGGCCGATGTGGTGGTGGCTGTCCCTGACACGTCGCGCATAGCGGCCGAGAGCTATGCGAGGGCTCTGGGCATCCCATGCGAGGAGGGCCTGATAAAGAACAGGTACATTGGGAGGACGTTCATAATGCCTGACCAGGAGAAGCGCATGGATGCTGTTAAGCTGAAGCTCAACCCTGTGCGCGAGGTGGTCGGCGGCAAGTCGGTGGTGCTGGTGGACGACAGCATAGTGCGCGGCACCACGCTCAAGGAGATTGTCGCGCTGGTGCGTGGCGCAGGCGCCAAGGAGGTGCACCTGCGGATAACCTGCCCGCCCGTCCGGGCGCCGTGCTTCTACGGCGTTGACATGTCAACCTATAGCGAGCTCATAGCGAACAAGAAGAGCATTGAGGAGATAGGGAAGTTCCTCGGCGCGGACAGCCTCGCCTATCTTTCCATAGACGGGCTCAAGGCCGCGCTGGACCTTCCGCTGTGCACCGCATGCCTTAATGAAGAGTATCATTCTGACTACGTAAGGAACATGGCCAAGGCCGTGAAGGCCAGGGAGATCTGAGCGCATGGTCGTCGTCGAATACCTTTACGAGGAGATGAAGGGGCTGGTCAACCTGCCCCTTGAGAAGGTGGTGAACGGCCTGAGCGAGCTGGGCGCGCCTTCCGAATACGAGGAGGAGACCAAGAAGATAATAACCGAGCTCACGCCGAACAGGCCTGACTGGTATTCCATGGAGGGCCTTGCCAGGGCCCTGAGGGCCTATTACGGCAAGGGGCATCCGGAATACAGCACCAGGAAATCCGATTATGAGGTCATCGTGGATTCATCGGTGGCCAGGATAAGGCCTTATACGGCCTGCGCTGTGGTCATGGGGCTGAAATTCAACGACCAGCGCATCACGGACATGGTCCTGCTGCAGGAGAAGCTCCTGGCGACCCTCGGCAGGAGGGTGAAAAAATTCGGCCTGGGCATCTACCCGCTCCACGTGATAAAATTCCCTGTGCGCTACACGACGATGAAGCCGGCTGAGATAAGGTACGTGCCGCTCGGCCATGAGAAAGAGATGAGCGCTGCCGAGATAATGGCGCAGCACAAGAAAGGCCAGCAGTACGGCCACCTGATAAGGCAATTCGACAGGTACCCGGTATTCGTGGACGCCGCCGGCAAGATAATGGCACTCATCCCGGTCGTCAATTCTGCAGAGACAGGCAAGGTGGACGCGGCAACCAAGGACGTGTTCATAGAGGTGTCCGGAACAGACCTGAATGCGTGCAAGGCCGCCCTTAACATCCTCGTGTGCACGTTCGCGGACATGGGCGGCACGATATATGAGGTCGGCGTGAAGTACGGCAAGGAAACGCTCGCCCTGCCAGACCTGGAGCCGAAAAAGGTGAAGCTGGACCTGAAGAAGGTGAACGGGATCCTTGGGCTGGAGCTCAAGGAGAAGGATGCCGCAGGCCTGCTCGCCAGGATGGGATACCGATACCAGGGCGGACATGCCATAGTGCCCCCGTATCGGGCAGACATCATGGGACCGATTGACGTCATAGAGGACATAGCCATCGCCTACGGGTACAACAACTTCAAGCCGACCATACCTGACTTCTTCTTCCCTGGGAAGATAAACAGGGATTATGAGGATGCGGACGCTGCTATGCGCGGCATGGGCTTCCTTGAGATAAAAACCTTCATACTGACGAACTGGGAGAAGCTGAAGCGCACGGGCTATGAGGGCAAGGTGGTTGAGATAGCCAACCCGTCCAACGAGGAATACACAATAATCAGGCCGAACCTGCTCTCTGACATGCTGGACACCTTCGCCATGAACAAGATGAAGGGCCTGCCGCAGAGGCTTTATGAGATTGGCACCGTGCAGGCGGCTTCCGGCGGCAGTAAGAGGCTCGTCTTCGGCATCATGGACAAGAAGGTCGATTTCTCCGAAGCGCGCGGCTGCCTGCAGGCGCTGGCGCAGGGCTCCGGCTTTGAATTCTCCCTTGAGAAAAAGAAGACCGGCCTTTTCGAGCCGTTGATTTCATGCTCGGTCGTCTCCAAAGGCAGGGAGCTGGGCGTTTTCGGCAAGGTCAGGGCGGATGTGATGGAAACGTTCGGCCTAGGCTTCGAGGCTTACATTTGTGAGCTGGAACTGTAGGAGACCCACCCCAAACTTCCACTAATCAAGCGGTTTGTTTTTGTCAGAGCCGCTCTATACTCTCCGAATAGGATTTGTACACCACGACAGCCTTGCCGAAGCGCCGGAAGAAGGAATCCATTGTTTTTTCCATTTTTGGCTGCACTGCCAGGACTGATTTCGTCTTCCACGCCTCTTTTTTGAGGGAAAGGCGGCCCAGATGGTAGTAGAACAGCCGCTTCGCGCGGTTGAACGAACCCTTGTCCTTAGCTTTAACGTCGTAAATATACAATATCTGCACGAAAACCACGACCAGATGGCAGAAACCTTTCGTTGTTGTTATGTATCTATAGTTACATAAATTTAAAAACAAACAACGATGGTTTATTAGTGGAAGTTACCCCCCTCCCCACCTGTCTTTTTGCTCGTTCCATACGGCGTTGCCGGGTTCTGCGCCGCCTATTTCTTGCCGAGTTCAGCGCAGTATTTGGAATAAGTGATGAACCGCTCCATCGCCTTCACGGCGGCCCGGGGCGAGTTGTAGCTCGGCACTCCCTTGCTTTCCAGGACCTTCCTGTAGCTTTCCGTGTATGTGCCGCCGACCGATATCGTGGCTATGGGCTTCTTGCCATTGCCGGCAGCGGCGGCAAGGACGTGGATTATGCGCTCATCAATCGGCGGTGTCTGCAGCAGCACGACCACGACCAGAGCATCCACCCCAGGGTCCTTCAAAAGGAGGTTCAGGGCCTTCTCATAGGCTTCCACGCCGGCGTCGGCCACAAGGTCCAAGGGATTGGCGACGTTGCCGTATGCCGGCAGGATCTTCTTCAGCTCTGCTTCCGTCTCCTTGCTGAACTGTGCCAATGCGAGCCCCTCGCTTTCTATTGCGTCGGCCGTGAGGACCCCCATCCCGCCGCCGTTTGTTATGACGCCAACGCGGTTCCCGGCCGTTTTGGGCTGGTCGAATATCTTGACGATGTCGAAAACCTCGCTTATACCCTCGGCTTCGGTCACCTTGGCCTGCTTGAACGCGGCCTGGTACGCAAGGTAGCTGCCTGCGATGTTGCCCGTGTGCGACCGCGCTGCGGCCTGCCCGCCCATGCCACGGCCTGCCTTGAGCGCTATTATGGGCTTCACCCGGTTGACTTTCTTCATGGCCTCAAGTAACCGCCTGCCATCCTTGGCGCCTTCCAGGTAGAGTATTATTATCTCAGTTTCCTTGTCCTGCATGAGGAACTCAAGGTAATCGCTCTCATCAAGGACGGTGCTGTTGCCGTAGGATATGAATTTGGAAAATCCCAGGCCGTAGAATGCGGCCAGATCCATCACCGTGGAGCCGACCGCGCCGCTCTGAGTTATGAATGCTATGTTGCCCGGCTTCGGCCTTTCCAGCTTGTACGTGGGCAGGAACACACTGTCGAGTTTGCTGTATGGGTTGTATATGCCAAGGCAGTTCGGTCCGACCACCGGCATGCCGTTCGCATCTGCTATCTCCTTTATCCTCTGTGCCAGGTCGGTCCTCCCGACCTCCTCGAAGCCGCCGCTGAGTATGAGGACGCCGCCTGCCTTCTTGGCTGCGCAGTCCTCGACCACGCCCGGTACTGTTTCTGCCGGCGTCGCAATGATGACGCAATCCACGCTGCCTGGTATGTCGCTCACCTTGGCATAGCATTTCAGACCGTACATCTCAGTGTGCTTGGGGTTGACAGGGTAGACCTTGCCCGGAAATTTCGCGTCCAGGAAGTTCCGCAGCACCACATTGCCTATCTTGTTCTGCGTCGGCGATGCGCCGACTATGGCAACCGACCGTGGGTTGGCCGCCAGTTTCAGTCTCTGTAGCATCTTCTTCATGTGATTACCTGCTGAACCTGGCGTCGACGATGTCGCAGCCCTGGTCGTCGAAAACCACCGGATTGAGGTCCATCTCCTTTATGTCCTCCTTCTGCATGAAATTGCACGCCTTGAGGATGAGCTGCTGCAGCGCCTTCTTGTTTACCGGTTTCTTGCCCCTCGCCCCCTCAAGCAGCGGGTGGGACTTGAGCTCAGACACCATCTCCTCCACGTCGGAACCGACAAGCGGGCATATCCTGGCGCTCACATCACGGAATATTTCCACATATATGCCGCCCAACCCCAGCACCATCATGTGCCCGAACTGCGGGTCCTTCTTGCCGCCGATAATGAGTTCCACGCCCTTGCGGGCCATCTTCTGCACTAGCACGCCATCAATCTTCTTGCCGGCAGCGCTCTGCACGATGTCGCGGTATGCGAGCGCTAGCGACTCGTCGTTCCTGATATTGACCTTGACCCCGCCCACGTCCGTCTTGTGCTCGATTTCAGGCGAGACTATCTTCAGGGCCACCGGATAACCGATCTTTTTCGCAGCCCCAACCGCTTCCTTCTCGCTTTTCGCGAGCCTGTAGGGGAGAAGGGTGAAGCCGTGCTTCTCGAGCAGGGCGAAGTCTTCAACCAGTGTCATGGAGGTAACTAAACAGGCGCGCCTATTTAATTTTTGCTCATGCCTGGAAGGGCCGGGTTACTCCTGCACCGGCTCTTTTGGCACACGAAACTGCCCTGTCTTTGTGCTTTTTATGTACTCTGCCGTGAGGGGGAAGTCCGGGGCGATCTCAATGCCGAACCCCGTTGCCCAGTCGCACATCTTGCTCGTATATGCGGCGATTTTGGCGTGGGACCGCTTTTTCATAACCCTGATGAATTCGTTGTCCCCGCATATGTAGTTCAGTACATGCCCTTTCACAATGTCCGTGTCCAATAGCCCCTTCTGATCGCCGCTATACCTGAGCCTTTCCACGAGTGCATCTGCCTCGCCCGGCTTGATGTCGTACATGGCGGTGAGCAGGCAGCTTACTGTGAGCGGGTCGAGTTCGGTGCCTGCCATCATGATTGCGTATCCTACAGCCTCGTCGACTGCCGTTATCCATTGCTGCTGGTAAACCGGCCGGTATTTGCGTGGCAGCACCGCGGATACGAAATCCGCTGTCTTGGCGATGCGGCAGTGGAACGGAAGGTCCATCCCTCGCTTGCCAAGCGGATAACTTGGGTATGAGCCATCCTGGCCGTTGTACGTTACATGGTGCAACCCTATCATGTCCTGGGCGATGATGAGACTGGTGTCGTCATCGCGATTCCAGTAGATTTTCCCGATTTCACTGCCAAGCCTTATGTGCTCGTGACGCAGCGTGCACCTTTCCACAATCGTGAGTTTCACGCCCAACAAAAGCCTCAGCCCAAATATCTCGATACCGCCTTCCTTGGAGAGGAGCGCCCTGGGCAGCACAGTCTTGCCTACGTCATGCACGTACCCCCCAGCGAAAATACATTTAGGGTCTACGCCCCGTGTTTCAGGGAGGTCGCGTTGTATCCCTTCGTTGATAATCGCCCCTGCGAGTGTGGCCGCTTCGCGCGAATGCTTGTTAGTGTCCCTGCCCCCCCCGTTCTCCATCCCGATCAGACGCCTATGCGCTGCCTGTACGAGCGCGCCAAGGCCTTTTCCCTCGCGGGCATCCGCCTCCCTGCGCAACTCTCTATTCGCATGGAAAGTCACGAGGCTCCTGTAAATCGCCCCATCCATGTTCTGCGGCCAGAACATGGCGGCCTGCAGCAGTGAAACCCCCCTTGCATTCCCGTCTGCCGGTGGGCGTGTTCTTTTAGTGTAAATTAGCATGAATATGTGTTATACACAGATACCCTTTAAATACCCCCTACTGGCCGCAAAAACCGATTTAAATAACAATGTAAAAAGGAAATCATGGCTATTTACACAAAATTCGGCGACCAGGGACAGACCTCGCTCCTCGGCGGCTCCGTGGTGGCGAAGGACGACCCGCGCGTGGAAGCCTATGGCGCCGTGGATGAACTGAACGCAGCCCTGGGAATCGTGGTTGCCTTCGGTGACATTGGCGACGTGAACGCTTCACTCTTATGCATCCAAAAAGACCTCTTCGTCATAGGCGCAGAACTTGCCGGCGGCAAAAAGCACCTGAGCCCATCCCGCGTCAGCGACCTGGAGAGGGAGATTGACACCCTTTGGCCGGAGTTGCCGCCGCTGAAGCACTTCATAATCCCCGGCGGCAGCAAGACGGCGTCCCTGATCCACCTCGCAAGGACGGTCTGCAGGCGGGCAGAGCGGCAGGTGGTGCTGCTTTCCAACGTGGAGAAGAAAAAGGTGAACCCTAACATAATCACATATCTGAACCGCCTCGGCGACCTGCTTTTCACCCAGGCGCGGTACGTGAACTACAAGAAGAGGAAGGAAGAGGCGGTCTGGAGGGGCTGAGCCCACCCAACGCCATCAAATAGCGTCAATTATCTCCTTGTTCAGGCCCTTGAACTGCCCCAGCCACGCGCGCCGCTCCTGCATGAGCTCCTCGGTAAGCCTGCGATATTCCTCCGCGGTGTAATATTCCGAGCTCCTGAAGGGCTGCAGGTCAACATCGCCTGCCCACGCAGCCACCTCATAGCCCCAGTCGGGGTCCTTTTCCCATTTTATGGTTCCGCGCGCTGCGTTGGCCAGCAGCCTGGCCGAATCGTATACGGTTATCTTCCTGCCCTCGTCCTTGCCAGGATGCGCGCCGAAATGGCCGGTGTCCACGAGGTAGCATTCGACGTGCGGGTTCGCCTTGAGGATTTCCAGGAACCGGTTGCCCTCCTCCTCGTAGGGCCCGATTATGAACGGGTTCGTTCCCACCACGCGCAGCGGCCTGCCGGCTTGTGTCGGGTCTCCGGCTGACGACTCAACCGACTCGCCGAGCATGAAGAATGCCGCTGCCTGCGCCCTTGTCAGCCTGGCGATGGGCGGCACGATCGTCTTGCGCCTGGTTATGAATACAATCATGTCGACCCTGGCAAGGTCGATTTCGTCATCCGTGAAATCCAGCTCCTTTCTTACGACGACCCCCCTGCCGTTGGACGTTATGCTCGAATCGAAGAAATTTACCTTTCCGCCGTGCTCCGCATCGACCTTCACGTTCTCCAGGATGGCGTTCGGCGATGTGGCGCCCTTGTAGAGGAGCGGCTGGGATTCCGGCTCCAGCCCGTCGGTCTTTATGTAGAAGTTGTTCTCTGTGCCCATGGCAGAGCTGTCCTTGTTCAGAAGCACGATGTCGTCCTGCCGTATGCGCACCAGCTCGCCTGACTTCCCGTCCACCCAATGGTGGTGGCATGTCAGCGTCGTCTTGCCCGTGGCGCTCAGCCCGAAGAGCAGCACGCCCCTGTCCAGCAGCTTCCCGCTCGCCGCGTCGCGCACCCTGAGAACCTTGGAGCCGGCGTGCAGCCCCAGCCCGCCGCGCTTTTTCTTGTGCGCGTACATCATCATGCGCAGGCCGGCCTTCTTTATCTCGCCGCAGTAGTCAGAGCCCAATATGAACGTGGTGAAAGAGCTGGGGTCAACGAGGATTTTCCGTTCCGGCCATTCAGGCACGTCAACTATGTGGAAATCCGGCCGTTTGACCTCCTTCTCCGGCAGGAAAAGCATCTTGCCCCACATGTATGCCAGCCGCGCGTACCTTTCGGTCACTAGCAGCCTGATGTTGGTCTGATAGCCCTTCCGCTGGCACATCGTCCTGTCGATGGCAATCAGCCCCTTGTCTCCGAGGTATTCCGAGACCTTCGCCAGCGTCTCGCGGTGCTGCGCGGACGGCTCGAAGACTATCTCAGTGAACTTGGCGCTCCGCGAGCGCACATCTGTTATGTAATTAGGGCTGCCGAACTCGGTTGTCTGCTCGTCCGGCCTTGCCATCTCCCTGAGGACATGGCTGGCCGGGTTAGGCAGCAGCCTCCCGCTGGAAATGGCCCTGACCGCTAGTGAAAACGGGTTATCCATACTCCCTCTACCTTCTGCTTCTCACGAATGCAACGCCGCCAAGCACAGCCAGCAGCAACGCGCTAGGGCCGCAGCAGCTGAGCGTCCCGCCCGCAATCTGCTCGCATGTCTGCGAACAGGTTGAATAATCGCTTGAGCTGGAAGCGCCTGAGCAGTAGCCGTCGCTCCAGGCCCCTCCATACTGCTCGCAGCACCCCATTTGGCACTGGGTGCGTACGTCCCCACTGGCTGCGAACGCCGATGAAGCCAGCAAAACCAGAAACAAAATATGCGTTTTCATGGCCCTATCTATCCTTAAAGAATTTTAAATGCTCAGGTAGCCATTACCTTCTGCTTCTCACGAATGCAACGCCGCCGAGCACAGTCAGCAGCAATGCGGCCGCGCCGCAACATGACGCACCCGTGCCGAAGCTGGCGCCGCCCTCGTTCGCGATGCATTGCTGGTAAGCATCTGAGCAGGGCAGGCACGCGCTTATACATGCCTGGTCCGGGTTGTCCGCTGTCCCGGCATTGCATACAAGTTCGCCATTGGCATCCGTGCCAAGCGTCGAGCCGCACGTGTAGCAGCAGTTTGTTATGCACTGTTCGTAATCGCTGTTGCACGACGCATAGGCCAGCGGCGAAGCCAACAGGGCAGCCAAAACAATGAATAGCGTCTTCATAACGGCACCTCGGTTCTGCACCTGCCTTCTGCGCTGCGGTTTATATTTTTATGGTGGGCAAGCTGGTGCAGATGAAAAGCACGGAAAGACTGCCGATTATCGCCGTTGCGGCGTTTTTGCTTTTAGGGGCTTTGCTCGCCTACTCGGTTTTCATAGAGCCGCGCTCCTATTCAATCACACGCCTCAGCGTCGACGGCGCGCCTGCCCGGGTGGTTTTCATCGCCGACCTCCACGTCCGCGGCGCGAACTACGATTACATAAAATATGTCGTCAGCGAAGTCAACAAGCTCAACCCCGACATGGTCCTGGTGAGCGGGGATTTCATCCTTGAAAATGAGACGGACGCCCAGTATCTGGACGCCCTATCCGGCCTCAAGGGGAGGAAATACGCGGTCCTGGGCAACCACGATTACCTGGCATCCATAGATTTCGCCGGCTCGCAGATGAAGGTGAAGGAAAAGGCGCAGGCCAACTTCAGTGTGGGGGGCTACGACGTTTCAAGCCTCGACGACGGCCTCTACAGCCAGGCTGCGGCCGGCACGGTGACCAGAAAACTCCAGGCCCTCGGTTTCCATGTCCTCAAGAACGATTACGAACTGGCGGATGCAGGCGGAAAGCGCGTCCTTGTGGTGGGCCTGGACGACTGCTGGGCAGGGAAGACGAAGCCCCCAATCACGCTTCCGGCAGCGGATTATGGGATTTACCTGCTGCACGAGCCGGAGTGCATCGCGGACTGGGATTACGACCTGCTGCTGGCCGGGCACACCCACGGCGGGCAGATCGTATTCCCGATAGTCGGCGCACCGCAGAGCTGGACCGGGATGGATGCGTTCAGCGGCATGCTGGTGGACGAGCCAGGGAAAAAGGCCTACGTGACCCGGGGCGTCGGCTCCTACCCGATGTTTTTAGGAATCGCGGAGATGCGCTTCAATTGCGCGCCGGAAATCGTCCTGATAAACTAGCACCTTCCGTTTCTGCCGCCAGCCGAATGCAAGGATTTATTTACTTTCAAAGCAATTCCCCAGCATGAGCATTTCCTTACGGAACCCTGTTTTGATGCTGGCAGCCGCATTTCTCATATTTTCTATGGCTGGATGCGCCTCTCCATCCGGGCCTTCCGACTGCCCTCCTGCATGCGCCGCACCGGCGATAGGCCTGCATGTCCAGGAGCCGCCGGCATATTCGCTGCTCGGCGGCAAGCCAGTGCTGTTCTATGAGCTTTACATTTCCAACTACAATCCGCCCGGCCTATACCGTGTGGAAGTCCTTGAAAACGGCCCCGGCGGCCGCGTGTTGAAAACTATCGAGGGCGACGAACTGAACAAGACCCTGCGCGCGCCGCAAAAAGGGGTTTCTGACTACGTGGCCTTCATGTGGGTGGACCTTGGTGCCAACACAACCCCTGCATCAATCTACCATAAGCTTTACACCAACAGATCCGGCAACATTGAAATCACCGGAGGCGCAACAGATGTGAAATACGCGGCCCCCGTCATAATCTCCCCTCCGGTAAAAGGCGACGGCTGGGTGGCTGCCGAAGCGCCGTCCAATTACAACCATCATCGCATTGCGGTCGTCACCCTGCAAGGTACCCCCAGGGTGCCCGAAAGATACGCCATCGACTGGGTAAGATACGGTCCGAACGGCAAGATATACAAGACAGACGGAAAGGCCAATGAGGATTATTATGCCTACGGGGTTGACATACTTTCGGTTGCAGACGGTACGGTCGTGGACGCCAAAGACGGCATACCCGATGACCTGCCCGGGACCAAACCCCCCATGACCGTTGCCTGGGCAGGAGGCAACTATGTCATGGTGGATATTGGCAACGACTCATACGCCTTCTATGCGCATATGATCCCTGGAAGCGTGAAAGTGAAGATTGGTGACAGGGTAAAAACCGGCGATGCCCTGGGCAGGCTGGGCAATTCAGGCAACTCTGACCTGCCGCACCTGCACTTCCACGTCGATACAGGAAAGGATGCGTTGTTCTCAGACGGGCTTCCCTATGTCTTCCCGTCATATCTCCAACAGGGCGAGGCGAAGGACTGGGGGGAGCGCCTGGAAGCTGACGCATCCTGGGCAGGATGGCTTCAGGTGCCCGCGGAGCGGGTCATGACCATGCCGATAAACGGCGATGTGGTGAGCCTGCCATGACGCCGCCGGCGAGCGGATGCGGCTATTTTTACCGCAGCAAGCCCGGCATCCTAGGTCTTTTATTCGTTGCTCTGCAGATTAGGGCATGAACCTACGTCTTCTCGGCCTCCTGGGCCTTGCGCTTCTTCTCACCACCGGTTGTATCTATCCCCATCCCCTTCCCGGTCCGCCCGCGAATGGCACCGGCATTGCAGGGCCGAATACCACAAACGCACCGATGGACAACACAGCCCCCTCCATTCCATATAAGAATTACACCGAGAGCGCCCTGTCATTCTACACGTTCACAGAACCCAACGAAGGCGCGTTCAGCCTTGAAGTGCCAGAGGGCTGGGTTGTGACCCCCGGCTCAGGTCTCGTGAGGCCTTACATAGACGCGGCCGTGGCGTTCGAGGCGAAATCGCCTTCAGGGCAGGGCGTCTTCATCCAGGACCCGTACGTGCCCATATACGCCACGCCGAACCAGCTGCTGGACTTCGCCGGCTTCACCGAGGGCTCCCAATACGACCCCTCAGGCGGGATCGCGCAACCGATGGTGGTGCAACGCTATGCAGACGCGCCATCGTTCGCCTCAGGCCTGCTCAGCGCGAGCGGCATCACTGCCTCCAATGTAGCGGTGGTGGAGCGGCCGGACCTCCTCCAGGCCGGAAACCCGCTGGTTTCCCAGCAGTCAGCTGCCGAGCTGTCATTCGACTACAATGCAGGCGGGCAGAAGATGCGGGCCGTGCTTCTCGTCAGGACAGTGCTGATCGAACTTTCCGGCACAGGGGTATGGTACGCATCGGTCATGGAATACTACTCTCCGGAGGAGCTGATGAACGAGACCGAGCTTCTCGCTCTCCACATGCAGAAATCCTTCAGAGTGGACCCGGCCTGGGCTGCCCGCGAGCAGGCAGAGGTGCGCAAGCGTTCCCAAATCCTCTCCCAGAGCCAGAGCGACATAAGCGAAATCATCTCCTCTACGTTCGAGATGCGGAGCAGGACCATGGACGACCTGAACCGGAAGTGGGACAACTACATACTGGGCGTGGAGGACGTCTACGGTCCTGCTACAGGCGAGCACTACGTAGTTGACAGCGGCTCAAATTACTACTGGGCTGATGCACACGGAAACGTATATGGCACGGACACCGCAGATAATCCCTTCCCGCTGGAAAACCTGCAGCTGCTGACCAGAAAATAGCCCAGCGGAAATACAGGCCGGAAGCCCGGCGCCGTTCCTTCCACCTCGCAAATTATTTAAACATCAGTCAGGTATACTGGTTCATGGTAGAACCGGCCAAATCCGACATAACCGACGATGTGCTCAGTAGCATAAGGAAAAACGATGCGAACATCAAGCGGAAGCCCGTGAACGAAAGCGAGGATGACGAGCCGCGCTCGGCCGATGCCGAGGCCGTGGGCGAAATCGTGCAGCAGGCCAAGCACGTCCAGCGTGTGGCCGAAAAGATATACTTCCTTTCAGTCCTAAAACGGTTCGGGATGGCTTTTGGCGGGATCCTGCTGTTGCTCGGCGCCATAAGCGCCACGGGGTTTTTCCTGTTGTTCTTCGGCATTTTCTCCTTTGGGTTCGCGACAAATGTCGAACTCCTGCTTGAGGTCCTGCTGGTGCTAATGGCCGTCGTCCACATCCTTGCCGGGCTGACCCTGCTCGCCGGCTAACCCAGCGTTCTTCCCCGTGAACAGGATTAGGCGTATTGATGACGCAAAAAGCGCAAGGGTAACCAACAGTACGATCCCGTTGAGGTTGAACGAATCAATTTTTGGCAGGTAAAACTCCCCGGCCTCTATCATGAAATAGAACGTGAACCCGATTGCCGACAAGAAAAGCAGCATGCCGCCAAAGGCGATCTTCACGCGGTCCAGCCCTATCACATAAAGATAGTATGCGAGCACGCCGGTCAGCAGCCAAAGCATGCCCATGAACAGCGCCTGCGGTGTCATGAAGATGATGGCGCTGGCGCTGAGCACAATCGCAGCGTACGGGACGTATGGATAGAACGGGACCAGAAAAGGCCGTTCCAGGGAGGGCTGCTTATGCCTCAGCGTTATGAGGGCGTACCCCGATATCGCGATTGCCATGAAGTACGCGAAGTCGCTCAGGTATGCGACGAATGCAACGGCTTCGGTTGCGGCAAAGACGCTTATGATGATCGCACTGGCCAAAATGGCATTGGTCGCAGTGCCGTGTGGGCCGATTAGCGTGAGCTTGCGGGGCAGGTACTTGTCATGCCCCAGGGCAAATGCGTTCATTGTCGCTGCTGTCATCGCCGCATTGAGCGATGTGACTATGGCAACCAGGCCTGCGATGGTGAAAAGCAGCTTGCCGTTTGCGCCCAGCGCCACATTCACGGCATCGAGCACCGCATTTTCTGACGTCGCCACTACGGAGAGCGGAAGCACCGCGAAAACCGCGAGCGAAACCAGGACATAGATCGCCAATAGCACCAAAAGCGTCAGAATTATCGCGCGCGGTATCGTTTTCCTCGGTTCCTTGATTTCAGAAGAAACCGAAACGATGTCTTCAAACCCTATGAACGCGATGAAAAGGAACGCGGCTGTTGAAAACGTGGCGCGCCAGTCTCCCCCGATAAGGCCTGAGATGTATGTCCAGTCGCCGATGCCGGTTGTCGAGTAAACAAACCCCGCAAGCATAATGATCAGCCCGGCCACCATCACATTTTGCACACGTTTCAGCGTGCTCATCCCCAGGTAGATCAGGAGACCTGCGGCAGCCACGAACGAGATGGCGGTCAGGCCAACCGGCACCGGGATGATAATTTTCAGGAAGTACGCCACGGCAATCGCATTGAATGCAGCATAGACCATGTTCCCGAACCAGACAATCCAGCCTATGATGAACGGCAGCATCCCCTTGAACGCCCGCCTAGCAAAGACGTAGTCTTCACCAGACGCAGGGATTGCGGTCGCAAGCTCAGCATAACAAAGGCCCACGAGCAAGGCAAGGACAAACGCGATGCATATCGATAGAATCGCCTGTATCCCCGCCAATGCGCCAGCAAGGCCCAACAAGAGAAATATTTGTGGGCCCAGCGCGCTGCCCACCCCCAGCATCACGCAGTCAAAAAGCGAAAGTTCGCGCTTGCCCATGCATACAATCAATATGCATCCCTTAAATTCATTATGTCAGGGCTGCTTATTTTCTCCGGATTATGACCAATGCGCCCGCTAGCACTGCCAAGATGGCCGCCGATGACTTGCACCCGGCATTGCCGCCCTCATTTTCCGCCTCAGGGTTCAGCTGCACGCATCCTATTTCGTCTGCCTCAGGGTCGCCGAATTTGCACACCATATCTGCCGGGCATGCGCAGTCGAGCTTGCTGTCGACGCAGTTCTCGCCCTTCACATAATCGCATATCTCGTCGTTCACAGCATAACCCTGGACGCACCGCAGCCCTAAAGTGTCGCACCCATGTGCGCATACCTCTCTCTGGACGTACTTGCACTTCCCATCTGCCGGGTCACAAGTGCCAATGGAAAATGCGCCGTTCTGACATTTGTTGGCGCATACCACCCCAGTGCACTTGTCCTCGGTCTGTGGATTGTAAGGCTTGGCAGGGCAGTAGCAGATGCATGCCTTTCCCTGCGGGCACTCGCAAGCGACATGGCCGAGCCCGGGCCTGTCCGGCCCTGTCGGGCAGTTCGTGGTGCAGGGTTCGCCACTTACCCCGCCGCAAAGAAAGCACGAGGTATCGCTGGGGTCGCACCCACCAGCCATGACGAATCCAAACGAGATCAACAGGACAATGACCGTTATCCAAGGCCTCATGGTAATGTCCCTCCAGTTTCTCATTTAAGGCTTTGCATAACGAGCCGAAGGCGAACCGAAGCCCTGCCAATGCTGGTTTTCATATACCAGACCGCACGTTAGCGAGGTTTTGTAGGGGGGTTGCGCTCATCATGCCGGGATTTGCAGGGTGTTCTCCAACTGCAGCGCCGGGCGAACAGCTTATCAACCGAGCGAAAGGCATAAATACTTTATGTTAGTTATACCTAACATGTTAGGTATATATCACCTGGTGGTGCTGCGATGGAGAAACAACTCAATCTTTTCATAAGGGTTTTTGTCCTGGCGTTGATTATTGCCGCTGGTTCCCTGTTTTTCACGTTTCCGGGGAAATCAATTTGGCTACTGGCTTCAGTTGCCATCGCCATGGCGGTTGCACTCGTTGCCCTTGTTGCCGCTTCTGAAAGAGTTACTTCGATGAAAACCGGTTTGCCGCTGGAGGACGAACTCTCCAGAAAAGCCACCTGGAAAGCAGGGTATTATGCGTTTGTCACTGGCTTATGGCTTGCAATTGGGATAATGGCAGCCAACCTGATTGGTGGGGAAATATTCAAGCTTCCAGACATTGATTTCAGATACGCATTTGAGGCAATGCTTGTAGTGCCTGGGCTCACCTTCGTTGTTCTTGCGATGTTGTTTAAGAAAAAAGGAAATGTGGACTAGGTGTTCGGTTTGAGGACGAGAATCAAGGAACTGAGGGACAGGTTCCACCTTACGCAGGAAGACCTGGCAAAGAAAGTCGGCGTGCGCAGGGAAACAATCGTCCTCATAGAAAAGGGCGACTATAACTGCTCCATAATGCTAGCCCATGCACTGGCAAAAGAACTGAAAACAACAATCGACAAGCTGTTCATCTGGGAAGATTGACTCCTATCGCCCTTCTATTTTAATGAAATGTCAGACCGCACGTCAATCGTCATCGTTTTCGCCGTGGCCGGGTTTCCCCTGTTCCTGGCGGCACTGACGCGCCATCAGGACGCTGGCTTAGGGCTAGACTCAGTGATCACCTTGGTCATCACGATGTTATTATCGCTGAAGGGGTTTAAGTAGCTTTTTTATTATCAGCCGCGCCAACTCATGCGATGCTCCAGCTAATCAACCACATATTCGTCGCCCTGCTCATGCTTGCCGCGGCAGCAGGCGTATCCCTGACCCTGCTCATCCTCCTGGTGCCGGCCCTGTTGGAAAACAACGAACTGGGCGGCGAGGAAAGGCCCGACTTCGTTCTCGGCGGCGGCAATTTCATGATTGCGGCTGATGATTCCCCTTCCGAGGTCAATTTCACCATCCGTACCCCAAGGCTTGGCGAGGGCGACCTTCTCAACCTTGAAATATACGAGAACGGCCTCCAGGTGGCGTCTGCGGACTGCCTCAATGACGATGAGCAGAACTACACCGGGGCGACCGATATCACATGCGCGGCCGGCCTTCCATACGCCTATGTTGACTGGAGCACCTACCAGGTCGTCGCAATCCTCACCGCAGGAGGAAAAGATTACACCTCAGGGCCTGCCGACGTGACTGTGGATTGGTCGGCCTACGAGGCCGGTTTCTGGGGCATGGAGGGCGTCCTCCTGCTGCTCGTGGCCGCAGTATACGCCATCGTGGTCCTGCCAGTGCTGCTGTTCATCTTCTGGACCGTTTCAGGCATGAAACACGCAGGTGCAGAGCCTGGCGAATATTCCCTGCGCTCGCTCATCTTCCTAAACGGGCAAACGCTGCTGCAAAAATTCCATGCCTTCCTCACATCGCCGTATTTCTGGGCCTTTGAATTCATAGGCGTCATCCTGATAGTCTGCTATCTAGTCCTCAGCCAGGAAATCTGGAAGTCAGGGACCGCCTTCGTCGCCTTTGTCATATCCGGCCTCATCTCGTTCATAGTCCCTTTCCTGTGGTGCTGTGCCTGGTGGTACGCCGACTACCGTGAACGAGAGCCCATGCGGATAATGGTGACGTTTTTCCTGTGGGGCATGCTCGCGGCCCTGATGGCCATAGGCATAAACACTGTTTTCGGGGTGTTGTTCGGGCTCATCGGCGTGGGGTTCCTCGGCTCGTTCTTCATCGCGCCCCCGGTGGAGGAGTTCTATAAGGCCTCCGGGCTCGGCCTTCTCGCCGAACATAAGGAGTACAATTCCATAGAGGACGGCATCCTGTTCGGCTTCACAATCGGCATGGGGTTCTCCTTCATAGAGAACTGGATATACCTGCTTGACAATCCCATGGGCTCTGATGTGGGCGCATGGCTCGCGATCTTCTTCATGCGATGCATCCTGTTCTCTGCCAACCATGGCTTTTTCACAGCCATCACCGGCGCCACAATAGGCTGGCTCATAGAGCGCAGGTTCGCAGCCCCGGCCCTCGGCCTGCTTCTCGGCGCGCCAGTGGCGGCCCTGTTCCATGCGATGCACAATTCAGGCGAGATGCTGGCCGCGCTCCTTGGAGGTGGCGGCCTGCTCATCTACTGCTGCCTGTTCATGCCGTTTTTCGACTATGGCGGCCTGCTGCTGGTGGCGGCGTTCTTCATCCGCTCAGTGCTGCGCCAGAAAGGGACGGCCCGCAAAACGGCCAGGGCACCTGCCAAAAAACAGGGTATTAATTCGGTTCGATTCAATATTTTACGATGATAAAATCCATCCGCCTTGTAAACTGGCGCTCGCACGCTGATACGTCGCTGCAGTTCAGGCAGGGCACCAATCTCCTCGTCGGCATGATGGGGGCCGGCAAGTCCAGCGTGCTGGAGGCGATATCCTTCGCGTTCTTCGGGACCTTCCCTGCGCTTGAGCGGCGGAAGATGAAGCTGGAGAACATCCTCAGGCTTGACGAGAGCACGGCCAAAATCACCCTTGAGTTCGAATGGGAGGGCCAGGGCTACCGCATAGAGCGCAGGCTCGAGCGCTCCAAGCGCGGCATCGCCTCGGGCGCAGAGCTGTTCAGGGGCGGCTCAGAAATCGATCACGGCTCCACTGCGGTCACGGCGGCCGTCCAGCGCATCACCGGCGTGGACTACGACCTTTTCACCAGGGCGATATACTCCGAGCAGAACAACATCGACTATTTCCTCAACCTGGACGCAGGCACGAGGAAGCATGAGATAGACACCCTGCTCGGCCTGGACAGGTTCGAGGACGCCAGGTCAAGCATAGTCAGCGTCATCAACCGCGTGGCCGAGCAGCGCAGGATGCTGGAGGAGCGCTTCAGCAGGGTACGGATGGCAGAGCTTGAGAGCAAGGAGAAGGAACATGCGGCGGCCGCAGCATCGGCCCGGGACAAGCTCGCACATGCCACGGCCGCCTCAGAGCGTAAGGCCAAGGAACTGACAGGCAGCTCTGCTAAGTTCGACGAGATGCGCAGGCACAGGGAGGCGTTCGAACGGCTGGACAAGGAGGCCATAGCCCTGGCAGCCCAGCAGGAATCCCTGAAAAAGGAGCTGGAAGGGGTTGTTGCAGATGAAGCCTTCCATGCCGAATCGAAAAAGCGCCTGGCAGGGCTTGTGGGCGAGCGCAACAAGCTCGCAGAGCAGGCCAGGGCGGTTGACAGCCGGAGCGCCGTCCTGTCAAAGGAGGCAGGCACGCTGGAAGCCCGCATGAAGTCCGCCTCCGAGGCAAAAAGCAGGCTAGACTCGCTCCGGAAGGAGCTCAAGTCCCTACTCGGGGCCAAAACAGTGGATGCACTGCAGACAAGGCAGAAGGAGGCAGAAAAAGAGGTGCTCGCGCACGAGTCAGAGCGCCGCTCGCTGGAAAGCAGCGTGGCAGAAATCGACGAATTGGTCCATAAGCTCAAGCCCGGGCTTGCAGAATGCCCGCTGTGCTCGTCAAAGCTCGACGATGCAGGGATATCACACATAAAGCACGAGAAGCAGGCCCTGGCCGAAGCCAGGAAGAAGCGCATCAAAGAACTCCTGGCAGCGGTGGCTGCCGGAAAGAAGGAGAACGAGGCGCTCCTGGCAGGCATAAAGAAGGCCGTTCTCCTGTCTGAGCAGGGGATCGTGCTTGAGAAAGAGCTCAAGGGCGCAGAAGGGTTGCCAGAGCGCAAAGCCGAGCTTGAAGCAGCCTTGGGCGGCATCCATTCCGAACGCGATGCAATTCAAAAGCGCTCCACCGCACTTGCCGACGCCATAGAGAAGCTGCGCGTCGAGCTGAGCGGCATGGAAAGCGCAATAACCAAGAAGAAATCGCTCGCATCGCTGGAGGTGCGGCTCGCAGATGCACTGGCAAGGCTCGCAGCCATGAAATTCGACGAGAAGTCGTTCGAAACCCTTCGCAGCGCCGTTGAAACGCTGCGCCTTGGCGCCGCTACGGCCGCCTCGGAGAAGCAGTCGCTAGAGGCCCAGTCCAGGATGGCAGCAGACATGCTCAACCTCGTCAGGGGTGAGCTTTCAGGCCTGAAGCAGATGGAAAAGGACGCCATCGCGCTCGCGAAGCTCGGTGAGGAGCTTGCCATATACAGGAATGCGGTCCTGGAGACCCAGATATCGCTCCGCGCCAGCCTCATAGACGCCATAAACACAGCCATGAACGAGGTCTGGGCCATATTCTACCCATACAGGAACTACTCCGCCATACGGCTCGAGGTCACGGAAAAGGACTACCTGTTCGAGGTCAACGACGGCAACGCCTGGAAGGGCCTGGAAACCACCGCCAGCGGGGGAGAGCGTGCGAGCGCTGCGCTCACCCTCCGCGTCGCCCTGGCCATGGTGCTGACGCCCAGGCTGAGCTGGCTCATCCTGGACGAACCGACGCACAACCTCGACACAGAGGCCATAGAGATGCTTTCAACAGCGCTCCAGACCAAGGTGCCGCAGGTCGTCAACCAGACGTTCGTGATAACGCACGAGGAGGGGCTTATGGGATCGGATTTCGCCTCAAGCTACCGCCTGAGCCGCGACAAGGAGCACAATGGGGATACGAAAGCAGAAGTGATATGAGAATCAGTTGTAGACTTCCTCTTCTATCTTCGCGGCCAGGTCGAACTGGTCAGATGCCTTCTTCCCGGTCTTCTCCTGGTACCATTCGCTGCAGCTCAGCTCGTTCTTGCCTGTGTAGTATGCGATGGCGCAGTAGATGTCCTCCCTCGTCGCGAAGCCGATCGCGAAAAGGTATTGGAGTATGTTCTTGAATTCCTCTATGACATAGGCCCTCTTCCTGGACACCCTCATCTTCCTGAGGTCGCTGAGCGTCATGTCATCCCTGCCCAGGAGTATGTTGTTGAGCGTGAACCTGCCTATGATGACGTTGCCGGAGTGCAGTTCCGCGATCTTTTCCGCTATCATCTCGGTGAGCTTGCTCCTGCTCTTGGCCTTGAGGCTGTCGACGTCGACGTAGTGTATGCTGCCCCTCGTTATCCTCCTGTCGAATGCCCAGGAGTCCTGCTCCACCTTGGAAATCACGTAGTCGCTGCCGAGCGCGGTGGTGAGGTAGCCGACGATGTTCTCAAGCGCGCCTGTTATCTTGCCGTATGCGTTGTAGAGCGCCTGTGCGATTTCATGGGCTGTCTTCCTTGCGATATAAGTCATGTTATTGTGGCTGAAGCATATGCTGTCCGCGCCGTCCCTGGCGGCTATGCGGTAGAGGCCGGAAAGGTCCTCGCCGCTCCTGAAGATGAGCCTGGTCACCCTTATGCTCGGGCTGTCGGTGCGCTTCCAGGTGTATTCCATGGTGACGTTGCTGCCGCTTTCATGTTTCCTGGATGAAACTGGCACTTCCTTCGAGAACTCCGGCAGCGCATAATCGTCGTGCTTGCCGGTCTCCAGTTCCTGGAGCTTCTCGTCGGCGCTAGGTATGTGCGCTTCTGCGTATTCCGTTTTCTTCATCCATGGTCACCGATATTAATGAATCTGGGCGATGCCCACATTCGACTATAATTACGCATTCCCCCCTTTTAAATCTGTGTATCGTAATTCGTCATCCGTCGAAGTCACTCTGTCTCAATCCTCGGCGCAAGGTAGTATACTATCCTCGCCCCCTCGATTTCATATTCGAGCTT
This sequence comes from Candidatus Iainarchaeum sp., assembly GCA_028714535.1. GTDB lineage: Archaea > Micrarchaeota > Micrarchaeia > Anstonellales > Bilamarchaeaceae > Bilamarchaeum. Next base: position 113,581 of record JAQTME010000001.1, read on the forward strand.
CAGCGGCCTGTCCGTCTCCAGGTTTATCCTCACCATGGCGTTGCCTGATGTGGCCTTGACCATGTCCTCTAGATACTGCAGCGGGAACGTGGCCTTTACCGAAGCAGGCGTCTGCATCTCCGGCACCTCTGGCGAGCCTTTGTCGAACTCGGCCTTGACCTCCCCGCTCTCGCCCCTCACATCGACGATGAACTGCTCCGGCGTGAGCTGGAGCCGCACATGAGAGCTTATCAGCTTCGCGTCCTTGAGCGTCTCCTTTATGGAGTCGGCCCTGACCATGGCATGGCTCTTGAACTCTATCTTCGGCTCCCTCTGGCTCCTTTCCCCGCTCTCTATGAGAGGCACCTTGAAGGTCCGCTTGTGCTTTTCCCCTGTGAACCTCACGACCAGCCGCCCCTCCTCCAGGGAAAGCTCGACCTTCTCGCCCTTCTTGCCGCGGGAGAGCACGTTGGCGAGCTGGCCTATGTCTATGCCTATCTTGCGCTCCTCCGTGACATTGTATTCTACGAAGGCGCTCTTGGGCATGCTGAAGGACACCATGGAGATCTGCGACGGGTCCATCGCCATGAGATGCAGGCCGTCCGCCTTCACCTCGAACTGCCCTTCCTCGACAAGGCTGACTATGCAGTCTATCACAGACTTAAGCGCTGGAGCGTCCTGTACTACCAATCTCATGCTTACACCTCTCAGCCTACACTGGGGCGTAAAACAATATAATGGTTCTTGTGGCCCGGCGCCCTGGTCATCCGAGCGCGCCTGCCAGCGCAGTTTTTTCCTGTTCTGCCCCCCTTGATTTGAGCAGTTCGCTGGCCACGCGGTTCACTGTCGCCATGCCAGTCCGCAGTTTGAGGAGCTCTGTATCGATGAGCGAAACCGTGTAAATGGACGTTTCAGCGGCCACTATGCAACTGAGCGTGACAAGCACCCTTCCATGCCTGCCGCCTGCGCCGCTGACGCCCACCCCGGTGGCATTCTCGAGGTAACTGATGAGTCCCGGATCCGGGTCTTTATCCGGCGTCCTGATATTGACAGCTGCATACCACCCGTTCTCATGCGCGCCGCACTCGGCCCTTTCAAAGCCAGGTATTACGCCCGGCAGCCCTTCGTGATAGGGCACCAGGTGCACAACCGTATTGCCAAGCGGCTGGAGGAACTTAGTGCCGAGCCCCCTGTATCCGAGCCCCTGCATGGAGAGCGCATCGACCACCTTGCCATCCGGCTTCAGCGTGTCGCAAAGCGGCTCTTTGCCCCTAATCCCGTTTATGATGTGCCATAGCTCTGCAGTCGGAACCTTATTCTTCGTGATAAAAAGTTCTGCGGTCATGCGTTGTCTCAGTCCAGCCACTGTATGATCATTTCTCATCCCGATGCACCTCCACGCTTTGTGCTGATTTGAAACAGGATTGCATTTGCCCGCTTTATAAATTTATGTAACCGGACTTCGGCGGATGCCGTCGGCTAAAATCAGGTGGCAACTCGGTAGCTACTCTTGTCGTCATCGCCTTGCGGCTGTGTCTGGGACGGTACAGTCATCATTGCCACTATGTTTTGTGCTGAGTTGTGTTTAAAATTACCTGTATGATTCGCTCTTTTCCATGGGCCGCTGCGCCTTGGGCGCCCTGGGCACGCGCGGCATGACCTGGCCTGAGCGCATCAGGAGCACGACGGCAAGGGCGATTATGAAAAAGCCGACAAGGAACTCGCCGCTACCCTTCACATCCAGGAAATCAGTGACAAAAGAAGCGATGCCCAGCAGCACGAAAAGCAGGCCTACCAGCAGCAGGAAGTCGCCGGTGACCGAAAGGGCGGCCGCGCGCATCACCATTGGCTGCACCTCGGCCTCGTCCCCCTCTTCAACCGGTTTCGGCGCTGCCATCTATCCCACCTTGTGCTGCCTGACCTTTATGCCGGCGTCCTTCAGCAGCCTCATCGGCGTCTCGGCCATAGGGTAGTCGAGGTTGTATACGACCTCCTTTATGCCGGCGTTGATTATCATCTTGGTGCACAGCAGGCAGGGCGAGAACGTGGTGTATATGACAGAGTCCTTTATGCTTATGCCGTGGTAGCTGGCCTGGACTATTGCGTTCTCCTCGCCATGGCTGCACAGGCACTCATCGAGGTTCTTGCCCGACTCCGTGAACTTGTTGCACCTTGGGCAGCCCCCTTCCGAGCAGTTGCGCGTCCCGCGCGGCGTGCCGTTATACCCTGTGGATATTATCCTCTTGTCCTTGACTATGACCGCCGCGACCTTGCGCTTCACGCAGTTGCTGCGCGACGCCACTACCTTGGCTATGCCCATGAAATATTCGTCCCAGCTCGGCCTTGCAAGCTTGAATTCGTCCGAGACCTCCGCCAGGGCGGTGTCCACCTTGTCATGGAGCTCGTTGAGGTCGCCCTCATTGACGATTTTTTTCTGTGCGAGAGCGAACGTGCCCTTCAGGTTCTGCTTGGTCCTGTCCGCGTTCTCGATCTCCAGCTTCTCTATCTCCACGAAGGCGCCATACGTTTGCGGGTCCTCCTCCCTGCGCCTCGCCCGCGTCCTTTCGAACCTCGCCTCGCTGGGTGCTGTGATGTAAAACAGGAAGAACCGGCCGAGCTTCTTGAGTTCCTCGACCTCCGCGGGGTTGCGGATGGAATCCACGACGTAGTTCTTGTCCTTCTCGAGCTTTTGGGCGATCTTGGTCCCGAGCACGCCGGGCCCGAACTTCTCGCGCAGCTCGTTGCCCCTGGCTATGAGGTTCTCGCGCGTCACTGGCTTGCCGTGCGCCTTGAGCTCCTCGCGGATGACGTCAGACAAAGAATAGTAGTAGAACCCCTTCTTCATGAGATACTCTGCGACAGTGCTCTTGCCTGCGCAGTTCTCGCCTGTAAGCCCGATTATCATAAGAATCCCCTGCCTTATGCGGATTGGGCTTATCGTTATTATAATTGTTGTCTTTGCCCTGCCTTCACATCACATTTTAAGACATTCGAACTAACATATGACCATGAATCCTCCTGCTGCTAACCTGCAGCAAAGAGTCGTAGTGGAAGTCTGCCACAAGGACAGGCCATTCTGCCCCTTTGCGAAGCGGAATCCGCTCCCAGACGGCATAAGATACGAGCGCATCCATGTCGGTCCCTTCCACATCCCCGGCATGGGCAGCACAGGCGACGGCGATTTCTTTAGCGCCGGGAGAATATTCCAATTCCCCCTCGTATCCCTGGGCAGCCATTCAGTGCATGAGCTTTACCTTTCCGAGGTCCCGACCAACCCCTTCCTTGACTCATCCCTTTTCTCGCTGCTGGTGAGCGAAGCCCATCGCGTCCTCGACCCGTCCGGCACCCTCGTCCTGTTCAATGGCTATTTCAACTCCCCCTCGAAAATAATCATTGATTTTAGCGCCGGCTGCGCCGGCCTTCCAAAATTCCAGAGGTCTAAAGGCGCGCCTAAGGAGCTCTTGATCTCTGGAATCGCAGAAGCAGGCAATTTTATCGACATGGTCGACCGCCTGAACGAACACTTCAGGCCGCTCACCCTTCCTGAGCACACAAAGTTCCTCATGGAAAGGGACCTTGGCCCGGCGACCGAGCTCCAGCCCGGCGACCAGATATCCGTGTTGGCAGCGAAACACTAAAAAGAGCGGACGAGCGCGCGCCTTATCTCGGCGAACAGCGCCTTCTCGTCCTCGCTGAGCATGTGCAGCTGCCCGTCCCATTTCTTCAATTCGTCGACAATCATGTAGGTGTAGAGAAGCTCGCCCTCGGCCACGTTCTTGCCTATGGATATCCCGTCGCAGGATATGGCCAGCTGGTCGCCTGCCGAAGCCTCGGTGACCTTTTCCTTCTCCTTCTGTATCTCCCTTATCTCGCCTACGACCTCGCCGGCCTTGTTCATCAGCCTGTAGCCGCTCTTTATCCTGCCTGCGAGCACGTCCACGCCGAAGACCGCCGGCTTGGACGCACGGAACACGTACCCGTCCAGCACCTTTATCTTGCCTGGCCATGTGAGCTTCTCCAGGCTCTCCTTCTTCATCCTCTTCCTGCTTTCCTCCACCCACTCCTTGTAGTTGTCTATGAGCCTGTAGACTATGTCGCTGGTGATTATCGGGATCTTGCTGTTCCTGCTCTCTTCGGCTGCCTCGTCCAGGATGCTCACATTGAACCCCAGGACAACGCCAAGGAACGGGTCCTGCTGCGCCACAACGCCGGCAGCTATGACCTCCTTGCGTGTGATGTGACCGACCGACGCCTCGCGTATTGGGATATTCTCGTTGGCCAGAAGCTTCAACAGCGCCTCGACCGAGCCCAGGCTGTCCGCCTTTAGAACAACCCCCGCCTCGCCCTTCTTCTCGAATATGATGTTCTTGAACTGCACCTCTATGGCCGCGCTGTCGCGCTCGAAGTCTTCGACCACCTCGAGCGGCGAGCCGGGTATCGCCCCTTCCAGGCCCGGGGCATAGATTTTCACGCCTGCGGCGGCGACCACCGAATCCACGTTCAGGTACTTCTCCCCGCCGCCGAGGTTCGGCAGCAGCAGCCCCCTGACCTTGGTCTTCTTCACCCCGTTGATGGTCATGTAGGCGATATCGTCGTTCTTCCTGAGTATGCCGTCGTAGAGTATGACATCGACCGTGGTCCCGAGGCCCTTCTCCTCCTTGACCTCCATGACGCTTCCCTTGCCCCTGCCGTTCTCGTCGATTTCAAGGCTTTCGCCGAGAAATCGCTGGCTGAGGCCAGCTATGAGCACCAGGAGCTCGCTCAGCCCCTCCCTGGTCTTGGCGCTCACCGGTATTATGGCTATCTGCTTCGTGAAGTCAGTGACCTTGTCGTACCTCTCGCTGTCGAATCCGTGCTCTGATATCTTGCCCATCAGCCCGTAGAGCTTATCATCGAACGCACTCCTGACGTACTCAGGCTGCTGGCTGTAGGACTCCATGAAGGACAAGGTCCCATGGCTCTTCCACCCATTGAGGGCGTCTATCTTGTTGGCGGCCACTACGAAAGGCGTCTTGTACTGCTTGAGTATCTTTATGCTCTCAATGGTCTGTGGCTGGAACCCCTGGTTGATGTCCACTAGCAGGATGACCAGGTCCGCTATGCTGCCCCCCCGGTCCCTGAGGTTGCCGAAGGCCTCATGGCCGGGCGTGTCGATGAACAGAAGCCCGGGTATCCTCAGGGTCAGCTTCATCTTCGCGGCCAGGTCCTTTGAGATGGCATCGATGTCCGCCCTGGAGACGTAGCTGGCGCCTATCATCTGGGTTATGCCGCCAGCCTCCTTCTTGGCCACGGCCGTGCCCCTGATGCTGTCAAGCAGCGAGGTCTTGCCGTGGTCCACATGGGCCAGCAGGCAGATTATCGGCGAACGCGTGAATTTCATAGGGATGCCTTCCAATGGCTGCAAACAAGGCTTCTATTTCATCTACAGTATTCTAATCCTTTCCCCTGGCGCCGACAGGCATGAATTTCCACCCTCAAACACATGTATTTATAAACACTTTCAGCCATAAATATCCATATCACAGGCAGGCGATTTAATGGTTGCAACCCAAATCATCGAGAAGAGGCCGGCTATGCCAAAAAAGGAGGCAAAGGCGGTCTTGAGGAACATCGAGATTCTGCTCTCCAAGGCGATGGCAGGCAGCAACGGCACTGCCCACAGCGCCCTAGGCGATGCAATCACGGCATTCTCAGGCCTTGACCCTGCATTGCAGCTCAAACAGCTCGACGCCGTGGCCAAAGCGCTGAAAAGGTCCTCCAAGGGCGTTTTCACATGCAAGCAGCCGAGGCGCGCGCCTGACGCTTCTATCCTGGAATCCAAGGCCCACGTCGTGGACGTTCTTTCTGCTTTCCTTGCAACCGCTGCCCTGCACGTCCCCCGCAACCAAGAAGACGGCTCCATCATATTCCCTATCAATAAGAGGGGCCAGACTGTGGTCCCACGGCCCTATGAGAAGATTTACACCGCCCTTGCAGAGGTCGGCGACTCAGCCCCTGTAGCGAACCCGGCGCATGCCAACGCGCGCATCAAAGCCAGCGCGGCCCTCTGGGAACTCGAATATGGGCACATCCCGTTCTGGATCGCGAGGGTGGAGGACCCTGTCACCCGCAGCCAGGCAATAGACTATCTAGTCAACATGCCAGGAACCGATGGCTGGAACATCCTGGAAAGCCTGCTGGACCGGTATGGCACAGACATCGCCAGGTCCCCATCGCCGGCGGCAGCTGAATTCCTGCTCAGGTCAGTGCAGCGCACGGACCCTGCAGTCGCCTGCGCAGCGCTCCGCGCATCCGCATACCTCACACGCATCCACCCGGAGATCCTCGATATCGCACAGCGCATGCAGCTCCCTCCCCCGGCGCCGTCCGGTCTTGTTCCACCTGATGCATTGGATAATGGTGCGATGAAGACATTCCTTCCCCCGCCAGTTCCAGAAGGCCCGAAGCCCATAGCCTGCGACCCTCAAATCAAGCAGGCCGCGGCAGAGCTGCTGTTCGTCAACGACGCACGCAAGTTTTCCGCAGATGGCGACTGGTTCGCAGGCGCGTTCGCCCTCGTCATGTTTTACAAGGCAGGAGGCAGGGAATGGCTGAGGCCGATGCTTGAGGGCATGTGCGCGCAGGCAGAGCAGGCTGCAACCGAAACCATCGCCACCCCGGCCAGCACGCAGCACCAGGACGCACTCCGCATCCTCGGCGTCCTCGGCATCGCAGGCATAACCGTGCAGGGCGATCTCCAAAATGCTTCAACCACGTACACTTCCAAATCCCCGGAGCCCGTGCCAAAGGAGGCTATCGAGGCCGCGGCAGGCATGAGCGCAGCAGACTGCGTGCTCTCCACCGCGATATACCTCGACCGCGTTCCGAGGCAGGTGATTGATTTCGCCGCAGTCCAGGCAGCTTCTACCCGCGACCAGGCCACCATGAACACGGCCATGGACGTCCTTTTCATAGCCGAGGCAAAGGAAATGCTCGCACAGGGATATGACAGGCAATTCGCAGGCACGCTCGCGCTCGCGCTCCTTTACAAGAGCGACAGATATGCACAGAACGGCAGGTATGACATAAAAGCCATGGTTGAAGGCATGGCGGTGTCCACCGCCGATGCCGGAGCCAAGGTCCAGGCGAGGCTGGAGCGGCTCCAACTACTCCGCGCCGGCAGCGCAGCCCTCGATGCCATGGCCAAAGATGCGAAAACCAAAGAAGGCTTCCCAATCGACACCGGAGCCGTGGCAGCCAAACAATCTGAGCTCCGCGAGGAAATAGCAAAACTCGCGAAGACCGAAGCCAGCGACATGGCGCAGCTGAGCATGGCGAACAGCGCCCTGCTGGCCCTGCACCAGCTGGGCATAGATGCGCCTGGCCTTGCCTACCCGGTAAATCCTGCGCCGCTTCCCCAGGACGTTATCAACGGCGCGGTCATCAGGCGGGTGCCGGCCTGTGTTCTTTCAGCAGGCATTTACCTCGATCCTCTTCCAGCAGAGATGACCGCCTACGCAGAATCGCTCTATGGCGACGCCGCTGCAGACGCAAAAACCGCAGCCTGGGAATTTCTGCTCATAAAGGACGCTGCAGGCAGCACCGATTATGCTGATGGCAGGCAGTTCAAGGCAACCCACGAACTCCTGGACCTCTACAAGGCAGGCCGCAAGGACCTCGGTCCGCTCCTCGTCGACCAGGGCATCGAGATGGCAGACGTCATCATGAGGCCAAGCACCCTGGAACAGCGCACCAAGGCCTGGAATCTGCTTGAGGCCATTGACCGCGCAGGTGTGGACCTCGCAAGTCACAGGCTGCGCGCGGCAGCGTATCTCAACCCCATCCCGGCGGCCATGCTTTCATTCGCAGAAGCCCTGCTCGCGCAAAAATCCGTGCCTGCAGGCCTTCAAGGCGCCGCCCGCGACCTCATCGCCATAAACGATGCGAAGAATGCCATCGCCCAGGGCAGCATGTTCACAGGCGGCCATGCACTCGCTGACCTTGCCAACAGCGGCAGCGTGCACCTCAGGGACATGGTGGAGGACACAGGCGCCCAGGCAGTGCTCACCATTGCCGGCGCCTCCGATTCACAGGCCCGCCAGAAAGCCATGCGTCTGCTTGCCTCGCTCGCGAACGTAGACGTGCCAGGCGACGCCCTTTTCAGGGTGGCTCTTGCACAAGAAATAAACCCTGATGTCCTGACAGTTGCAGAAGCCATCGCCTCAGGCAATTACCCCCAAAGCGTCAAAATGGCCGCAGAGGATCTTCTCACAATTAATTACGCGAGGTACCAGCTTGCCATCGCAGAACAGCAGTTCGATGGCGCCCAGGCGCTCATAGACCTGTATTGTGCAGGAAGGCATGAACTCGGGCAGATGCTTGATGAGCAGGTCGCCCCGCAGATGCTCCGCGTGTTCGCGAACGCAAGCGCCCAGGGCCTGCAGGACGCAGCAATGGGTACGCTCGCCTCGCTTTACGCTTCAAGGCCTGATGCGGTCCGCATGCCTCTGGCCCAGACAGCCGAAACCATGCTCAGGGAACTCAAAAGGCCGGGCCGTGGAACCTCGCGCATGCGTGAAGCCCACGGGCTGGCGCTGCTGGCAGGCATAGACGACAAGGCCGTCCAGCAGGTGGTGATGCGCGCGGCAACAGACCTGGCAATAGTTTTCACCCACCCGAAGGGCAAGACCCTCCAGGAGAAAATTGCCCGCCAGACCGAGGCCGTTGAAGTCATGCAGGGCGCGTATCCACTCATGAAGGCAGATATCGCCAAAAAGCTCGGCGACAACGTCGATGCCATGGTCGGCATTGTGAAGTCATCCTGGTCCGGAACCCATACGCAGGAGCTCGCAGCCAACTGGCTCGCTGGCCTGCCGGCCATCGCAAATGGGAATCTGGCCGAAGGGGACGAGCTGCACGGCATGATCGCCACAGTAGGCGCGGAGATGGTGGGCATACTCGCAGAGCCTGAGGGCCACGATGCAGGGCAGATGGGCAAACAGCAGGCAAGTGCCCTTCGCGTCCTTGGAAGGGCCTATCCACACGCCCGGAAGGAGCTCCAACCGATAATCCGTGCATCCCATGAAACATTGATGAAAAAACTCGCAGAGGCTGAAGGCATGACGCCACGCTGGCAGGCGGCGGTCACCGCTGTCACCAGCATGTTTATCGCCACCAGCGACATGCACATACATTCAGGGTTCGAAACGCTGTGGAAGAGCGAGTTCAGTAGCCTGAGGGATGCGCTTGCGCAGAAGGATGCCGCGCGCGTCGAGACGATATCCAGCAGGATAACATTCATGCACAACACGTTCACAGGCGCATGCGTGCAAGACGAGCAGAGGATACGCGTGCTCGGGGTAATCAAGAGCCTGCCGGTGGAAGATAAGCCGCCAAAGCCGGCGCCAGTGGCACCTGAGCCTGCTGCGCCCGTGGTAACCAGGACAGGCCTCGCCGGGCTCTGCAAAAAGTATGGCAACTGGGTGGAGAAGCGCCTGGGGCTCGAGCAGTGTGCAAGGTGAATGGCATGGACGAAATCTCAGTCATCCTGGAAATGCTTTCAAGCAAGAGCGTGCTCACACGCAAGGAAGCGATAAAGCAGCTGGCAGCGCACCTGCACCTGAAGGACGCCTACATGGCCAGGCTGTCCCTGCATTACATATCAGAGCACGACCCTGCCTGGACAGTACGCAACATCGCCCGCCAGGCGTTCTACCGCATAGGCGCGCCGCCGTCAAAGGACGCCACTTGGGACAAGGCGTATGTGTTCTGAGTTATCCGGGTGTGGGGAAACCCACTTTTTTAAACCCTTCGAAACATCAATATTCCAGGAAGCTTAGAATTATTGTTCCCGGACAGTGGTCCGGCCGATTCTCAGAGCGACCGCAAGAGCAAGGTGGAAAATAATGCAAAAATCCCTAACAACCAGACCCATCGCCCTGTCTGCTGCCAATCCTAAGCCAGTTGAAAGGCTGCAGTTGCATGCAAAGACCATCGCAGACAGGAAGGTGGTCCTTGTCGTTCCAAACGTAGAATCAGACGAAAGCGTCGAGCAGTTCGCCGATCTCACCCGTCGCTGTCTGCCCACTGCCAACCTTTCGCCCATCTCTTGGCCGACCTTCCTAAAGAATCTCCCAACCCTCGATGCGGACATCATATTCATAACCAGCATGAGGGGCGCCCCCGACGACTTTGGTGCGCTGAGAGAAGGCTTGAAAGCATTCAGGGGCAGGAACCACAAGGCGGTCGTCGCCATGGCAAACGCCCACATGGAGAGCATCACAGTGCGCTCACTCCAATCAGCTAATCTCATTGACCATGTGGAGCACCAGGCTATTTTCTCCCTGTCATTCCTGGCCGAAGGCGTTGAATTGTTCACAAGGAGGCAGGAACTTCGGTAGGCTGATGATATGCACATCCCTCAAAATCCTGAAAAACCAGTTGCAGTTGCGGCTGCAGCCCCCGGCAAGCCACGCCTGGCTGCCGCGCCGCTTATCAGCCGCAGCGCCAGGAAAATAACTGACGTCCTCCAACACAAGCGCGTATGCCAAGTGCTGAACGACAAAAGCTTCGAAATGTCTTTCCGCAGCCACGTCGCCATAGACTATGATCACCGGTCCAAATTCGAGATAAAGCCAGGCGAACCGATAGACCCGCTTCTATTGGACTCCTGCATGACCATCACAAACATGTCCGTGTTCCTGCGCATGCTTCCTGCCCGGCAGGAGCATGAAGCGGGCCAAACGGCCCCCAAGGCGCCGTTCCTGTCAAAGGACCTCATAATCCTGGATTCGCCTGTGCTTCTGGAGACGGATGCATTCGATACGCTTGAGGCCGGCCTCGCGGTTTTCCGCAGCACGCACCCCAAAGCTGTAGTCATTGCCGGAAAGCCGGCAGATGAGGCGGCCATGCTCCAGATGAAAGTGCTCAAGGAGAAGGGCCTCGTGGACATTGTGGTCACCAAACCCCGCACGTCCTCCAAGCTCATGCTCTGCGGAGCGAATATCCTCGAGCAGAAACTCCAGAAATTGGGCGCGGCATTAGAGGCTGGAAAGGTGGCACTGCACTGCGACCCAGCCGACGTCCACGAAACCGTGCTCATAGAGTCCATTCAGAAATAGGGTCAAACATCAGTAGCCAATTGTAAACCCGACGAAATTCGTTGATAAATGGCACACTCATTACATTCTCCGCCACAAACTCAATAGGGACAAACCATAACTTCTTAGATGCTAATGATCTCCTCATTAGTTCTATTTCGTGGGAGTCCGACTGTTCGAGCATTTTTTTTGGTTCGTTTTTCTTAAAAAATTCCCTACATACCTCTCTGTGCAAAAGATTGCGATTATAATTAATCGCTAGGTATTCCAGCGAATTCCTCAAGCATTGTTGTTCCTGTTTTTTGGCCTTTCCTTCAGAGGTTTGTATTTTGTAGAATTGTTCTAGTGAAACGAACGACATCTTTTGTAAAAGTTCCAGCTTACGGAGATTAGTATTACGATGCACTGTAATTACTGCAATGACTGCAGCCAGGACACCAACGCACAATGCCTCATAGTCTGCCATCCTAACCCACCTCCGAAAACCTAAAACAAAAAATTGGGCCCACGCGGGATCGAACCGCGAATCTCTACCATGTCAAGGTAGCGTCTTAACCATTCGACTATGGGCCCGGCCAACGCCTACAAATAGCAAACCTTTTTCTGCCACGATGTAATTTTATACCTTATCCTCACTCGCCGTGCGTCTCGCCGGCCGATTTCGAGGGCTTGCCCCTGAAATCCTTGGCCGCCTTCATGAACTCCACGAAAAGCGGCCCTGGCGTCTCGAGCCTGCTCTTCAGCTCTATGTGCGCCTGCGTGGCGACGCCGAAGCTGCCCTTCCACTCGGTCATCTCCACGACTCCCTTGGGGTGCGTGGCTGATACCACGAGGCCGTGGTCTTCCAGTTCCTTGACGTAGTTGGGGTTGACCTCGTACCTGTGCCTGTGGCGCTCGGATACGGTGTCGCTCTTGTAAGCCGCATGTGCGACGGTCCCGGCATTCACCTTGCAATCATAGGCGCCGAGCCGCATGGTCCCGCCCATCTTTGAAATCTGGTGCTGCTCAGGCAGCATGTCTATCACCGGATGGGGGGTCTTCTTGTCGAACTCGGTTGAATTCGCGTTCGCAAGGTTGCACTTGTACCTCGCATATTCAACAACCATGAGCTGGAGCCCCAGGCAAAGGCCGAGATACGGCACCTTGTTCTCGCGCGCGTATCTTATCGCCATTATCTTGCCCTCGATCCCGCGCTCGCCGAACCCGCCAGGGACGAGTATGCCGTCGTAGGGCGCAAGCACCTCGGCGACATCGCCCAGCTTCTCGAGGTCGCTGGCCTCTATCCAGCCGATCTCCAGTCCGCTGTTGACCGCAGCCGCACCGTGCACCAGCGCCTCCTTGACGCTGATATAGGCATCCTTCACAGCCGTGTATTTGCCTACAATGGCTATCTTCAGCGGCCTGTCCTTTGGCTGGAGGATGTGTGTGACGTTCTTGTGCCATTCCTTCAGGTCCGCTTCCTTGTTGGGCAGGTCAAGCTTCTTCGCCAGCTGCGCATACAGCCCCTGCTTCTCCAGGATGAGCGGCAGCTCGTATACTGTCTGCAGGAGCGGGTCGTCGAACACCGCTTCCTCGGCAACATTGCAGTACAGGCTTATCTTCTTCTTGGATTCCTCGGTGAGCTTTTCCTGCTCGCGCGTTATTATTATGTCCGGCTGGATGCCGAGGCTCTGCAGCAGCCTCGTGGCCTGCTGCGTCGGCTTGGTCTTCTGCTCGCCGACGCTCAGGCTCGGGATGTAGGTCAATTGCACGAACGCCATGTTGTTGTGCTCGAAATGCAGCTGCCTAAGCGCCTCTATGAAATATCCGTTCTCCAGGTCGCCGACCGTGCCGCCGACCTCTATAAGCACGAAATCAGCGTCGTTGTCCCTGCCCACTTTCTGCACCCAGGCCTTTATCTCGCCTGTGAGGTGAGGCACGAACTGCACGTCCCTGCCAAGGTATTCGCCCTTGCGCTCCTTCTCTATTATCTTCTGGAACAGCTTGCCCCCGGTTATTGAGCATTCGCCTGGCAATGATTTGTTGAGGAATCGTTCGTACGTCCCGAAGTCCATGTCCACCTCGGTCCCGTCGTCCAGCACGAAGACCTCTCCGTGCCTGAACGGGTTCATGGTGCCGCAATCAACGTTGAGATAGCCGTCGAACTTTATCGGCACGACGTTGAAGCCCCTGGCCTGCAGCAGCTTCGCGATAGAAGAAGTCACTATCCCCTTGCCGAGCCCGGACATGATGGAGCCGGTAATCACAATGAACTTGGTCTTTTTTTCTGGCATAGGAAAAGTTTTCCCGCAACTATTTTTAATTCGATGGCTTCGGCCGACATGGCACCGGCTTTCTCCCGCGAGCGAAGCGGGCTAAGGAGAAAAAAATCAGATGCGGTTGAGCGCTTCCTTTATCGTTTCTATGGACGCGTTGCTCACGATGAGAGGGATGCGCTCGCGCTCGGATATCCTCATCGCCAGTTTGTCCACTTTCGTGGGGTCTATGTTGTGCAGGACGATGGCCGACGGCTTGGACGAGCTGACGCGCACGACGACCAGCGGGCTGCGCCCTGTGCTGACGCCGGTGAAGATGAACACGCGCTCGCTCACGTTGCCGTAGAGGTTCTGGAAATAGGAGAACGGCATGTCGAGTATGACCTTTATGCTGTCTATGAGCGTGTAGCCGTAGATCTTCTTGGACTCTATCAGGTCTGCGTTGGACAGCACCTTGCCATCGACCAGCTTCACGAAATCCTTCAGCGAAATGGAGCGCGCGAACTCATGGACCTCGAAATATTCAGTGAGCGGCTTCTGCTTCTCGGTCAGCTTCTCTGTTATGGTGCCGCCCTTGGCCTTGTCTATGTCAAAAATCGCATTCACGAACCGCTTTATTACCGCGGTGCCCGGCGATTTCCTCCGGTTGCCCTCGTAATCGCTGATCGTGGAAACGGTTATGCCGAGGTGCCTGGCCAGCTCTACCTGCGATATGCTGAATATCTCGCGCCATTTCCGCATGGTCGCGCCAGGGTCCTCGGAGAGCGATATCTCGCCGGCGATTTCCATCTTGACCTTTTCCATCAGCAGCACCTGGCAAAATGGAAAGACCTGGCCATCAGGCCGGGGCGATTTCCATCTTGACCTTTTTCCATCATTGAAATATGCGCTCCAAACGCTTTAAATGTATTCGTCTTTTGCCTATGCCCACTTCGTCAGTCTGCCCTGCTGCCGTCGTAGCGTTTTAAAACAATCCGTGCCAATGCCTATCATGGCATTCAACCTCATAGCCGATTTCTTCAGCATAATCAGCCCATCGCTTTTCTACAATGCGTCAGTGATCCTGGTGATAAGCTTCATCTTCTGGGAGCTCCCGCGCTCCGTGAAGCTGATCTCAGAAGAGTACACGAGCGGGCTTTACCCGGACACGGGCAGGGTAATCGACTTCGGCCTGCTCTTCATAGGGCTGGCCGCCATCGCCTATCTGGTGCTCTTCAACGCCACCGACCGCGTGGTCACGTTCCTCAAGACGCCCGGCATAACATCGCTGTTCCTCATCATCATGATAACCGTGCCGCTCCTCATCCTGCTCGGCTTCCTGAAGCGGTTCTTCGGCAGGTTCGATTCGCACAACTCGGTCACTGTCTTCCTGGTGCACGGCTTCCTTGATTTCATGCACACGCTGTTCTTCATCTCGCTCGTCGTGCTGGCGGTTCCAGTGGTCGGGTCCCTCCTCATGGGCCGGTGAACGCCTTATAAAATCTTTCCATCAACGTTCCCTGGGGTGTTAAGATGGTCGCAAAAAAGAAGGTCAATGCCGTGAAATCTTCCGATAACTGCATGTGCGGCGACGGCTGCCACGCTATGGATTCCTGGCTTCCTGCCTACCTGCTCATATGCTTCGGTGCCCTGGCGCTGCCGATAAACTTCGGCGTCCTGCAAGGCCTGGAAGTGCTGAAGGCATGGCCGGTGCTGATGATACTGGTCGGCATAGTGCTCGTCGTGAAAATCGAGCTGTGCAGATCCAGGTCCAAAAAGTAGCTTCAGAACCCCTTTTCCTGTGCATGCTGCACGGCATTTTTGAAGACACGCAGCCCCAGGGCCTCCTTCACGTTCCCCCTCACCCAGTACGGGCAGTTCTCAGGGATGTTGAACGCCTCGGGGTGCGGCATCATGCCGAACACGCGCCCTGAGCTGTCGCATATGCCAGCGATGTTCTCCACCGAGCCGTTGGGGTTGTGCGGGTAGCCCGCCAGTGAGCCCCGTTCATCTATATATTGGAATACGATCTGGTTCCTTTCCTTCAACTGCTTCAGCACATCGTCGTTCGCAGCCACGAACTTGCCTTCGCCGTGGCGGACCGGGACCAGCATGGCCTCGATGCCCTTCGTGAATATGCACGGCGAGGCCGCGTTCCCCTTCAGTATGACCCACCTGTCCTCGAAATGGCCGGAGTCGTTGCTTATCAGGCTCACCTTCTGGGCAAAGTCAGGCTCAGGCAGGAGCCCCATCTTCACCATCACCTGGAAGCCGTTGCATATGCCCAGTATGAGCTTGCCTGATTTCACGAACGAGTCGAGCGGCTCGCGGAGCCTGAATTTCATCTTGTTGCCGAACACCTTGCCTGAGCCGAGGTCGTCGCCGAACGAGAACCCGCCGGGTATGAACAGCATGTTGTACGTTTCAAGCAGCTTGGGGTCGTCGAGCAGCTTGTTGACGTGGAGGATGTCTGCAGCGCCGCCGCTCTTCTCTATCGCATATTTGCTCTCGTTCTCGCAGTTTATGCCGTAGCCGGTAAGGACGAGCGCCTTGAGCCCCATGGATATACCGTCATGCTCAAGTAATAAAAAGCAGAGCGCCATTATGTACGGTGATATGATGAGGGTGCTCTTATTGCTGGTCGCTGTCCTGCTGCTGCTCGCCGGATGCGCCCAAATCGCCCAAAGTGCATTAGGGGAACTCGGGACGTGCATGGGCAAGTGCCAGCAGCTCTGCGGCCTGGCCAAAAACAACAGCATGGACCTCGGCGGCTATGATGTCGGTCTTTCCAAGTCGAGCGGCGGCATGAAGGTGTCATGCAGCTGCATGTGCCCGCCATAGCGCTTCAACCAGCCTTCTCCAACAAGCCATTCCATCAAGCAGTGGACGCACACGCTGGACCGCCTGGCGAAGCGGCTCGTGCTCAGCAAGGAACTGCGCCAGTTCCAGGACTTCAAGGCAAAAGACCTCGTCCAGTGCCTGCCGCAGATCTAGACCTTCTTCAATCCCTTTATCCCGTCGAAATCAGACGGCTTCTGTGCGAAAAGCAGCGCATCGTTCGCCATGCATATGGCCGCCGTCAGGACTATCTCGCTCCGCTTCCCCGCGTTCCCCTTCTCCTCGAGCTCGCGGTTTATCGCCGCGGCTATCTGCGCGGCCTTGCGGTCGAACGGCAGCACGTTGACGCCGTTGGCGAACGCGCTCACCACCTCGGGCTTGTTTATGACCTCGATGATGTGCAGCATGGTGAAGCTTGTGATGCACATCTCCTCGCTGTCCGCGTAATACCGCATCTTCTCCACTGTGGCCTTTCCACCGTGCAGGAAATCGAGCGCCGTCTCAAAATCAAGGCATATCTTCTCCATGATGTCACCTGTTCCATGCGTAGACCCTGCGGACCTTCTCCATGGCCCGCCTGTCAACGTCCATCTCATTTATGCTGCCGGCGAGCGCGATTATGTTGCGGTTCTCATCGCGCCTCTGCTTGACCAGGTACCTCAAAATCTCGCTGAAGCTCATATTCTTCGATCTTTTCAGCTGGTAGAGCTCAGCGTATATATCATCCATTATTGTGATGACCTTGACCATTCCAATCCCCCATTATACACTAAAATGCGGGTTTTTGCCTGCATAAGTAAATGCATTTACCAAATACATTTATATGTTTGACCTCGTTTTTCGCCACTTTGTTTCTTTTGGGCAACATTTATGCATTTTTTCTTCCGCCGTAAAAGCGAATCTATTTAAACCGCCAAACACCGTCAATTAGTCCACGCATTTCCTCAGGAAATGATGATGAAAATATGAAATAAAGGCGACCAAAAACAAGGTGAAAAAATGGACGACTTGGTAAGATCTGTAATGGGGGAGAATACGCCGCAGGAGAAGCAGTCTTCTTCAGAGGCGCTGAGCTCGGAGAGCATAAAAATCGTGACCGTCGGCGTAGGTGGTGCTGGCAACAACACCATCAACAGGCTGATCAAGTCCGGAGTGAAGGGCACCGACCTGGTTGCCATAAACACGGACAAGCAGCACCTGAACATCGTCCACGAGAGGGCGAAGAAGGTGCTCATCGGCCGCTCTGTCACAAAAGGCCTTGGCGCAGGAGGCTACCCGGATGTGGGTGCCAAATCGTGCGAGGTTGACAGGCCGTTGGTCGAAAGGGAACTCGAGGGAGCACACCTGGCGTTCATATGCGCAGGCATGGGCGGCGGAACCGGCGGCGGTGCCGCACCGGTCGTGGCCCAGATCGCCAAGGAGCAGGGCGCAATCGTAGTCGCCATGGTGACCTACCCGTTCGCGCTTGAAAGGGCGAGGAAGAAGAAGGCAGACGAGGGCATCAAGCTCCTCAAGAAATACTGCGACTCGGTCATCATACTGGACAACAACAGGCTGGTCCAATTGGTCCCGAACCTGCCGATGGCAGAAGCGTTCGCTGTTGCAGACGAGATCCTCTCGAGGGCGATAAGCGGCCTCGTGTGGACCATCACGCAGCCATCGCTGATCAACATCGACTTCGCCGATGTGCGCTCCATCATGGAGGGCGGAGGCGTAGGGTTCATCGCGGTCGGCGAGGGCAAGGGCAACGACAAGGTCCGCGCAGCTTCCGAGGGCGTCATAAAGAACAGGCTCCTGGACGTTGACTTCGAGGGTGCCAAGGGCGCGCTCATCCACATAACCGGTGGCAGCGACCTGACGCTCGGCGACGCGATCAAGGCCGGCGAGATGATAACCGAAAAGATGGACGCGGAAGCGAACGTGAAATGGGGCGCGCGCATCATGCAGAACTACGAGGGCAAGCTTGAAGTGGTTGCCATCGTGACCGGCGTGAAGGGCGCTTCGATCGCGGGCAACTCCATGTCCCAGGACGAGGAGTCCTCCTCGATACCGGCCTACTCCCAGGACCTCGAAGTCCTCGGCTGAAGGCCAGTATTTTTCCTTCTTTTTATTTTCCTTATTTTTCCTATTTTTCCGGCAGGCGACCATTTTTTCTCTTTCACCTAGCCGGTATGAACAAATTAGCGATGGCCCCATTTACGTTATTGAAACCCCCCTGGTCCAGCACATGGAGATCGCCAGAGCCAGCCCCAAAAAATTCGCCGACCGTTTCAATCCCCTTCGACTTCAGTTTCTGCAATGCTCCGACGTCTATCCCTGGGCATGTGTCCAGCCGCCTTTCTGATATTGCCCCAGGCAGCCTCATTGCTGAAAGATTGCTGTACCCTCGTATGACTGCTTCAGGGCTGAGCCGCCCCCCACTCCCCTCGGCTTTTTCCACGGCCCTGCGTTGCCGGCCTAGATTTTCATCCACATCGCGTAAAGTATCCGGGCTCAGTAATCTTGCCATCTTCTTCAAATACGGTGCCACTTCGTCAATCTGCCTGCGGAGATTCCCGTATTTTCTCCTTTCAGGGCCGATGTACGTCCTTTCTCCCACCCATTCACCTGTTATTATTTGTGGAAGAAAATATTTTAATGCTGCCGGTACCAACCATCCCATTTATTTCCCTTCCCAGCGTATCATTTTCATGGACCTCAAAATAATCGCCAACCCGCGCAAGCCCTGGGCCAAGGAACTCGCGCGAGAGGTCTCGTCGGTCCTGAGGCGCGGGCACCGCATCGTGAAGAAGGGCGCGGACGCCACCATCTGCATCGGCGGGGACGGCACAATCCTGTTCGCCAACCACCAGCACAGGCTCGAAGGCCCTGTGCTCGGCATCGGCGGCGCGAAAAGCTACGTCTGCCAGCTCAGCAAAAAATCCTGGCGCGGCAAACTCCTCGCCATCCTGCGGAAAAACAGGATTGTCAGCACAATGACGCTCGACGCGCACATCGGGAAAAAACGCTACCGCGCGCTCAACGACTTCGTCGTCCACGCGACGCATTTCCGCGTCGCGGAAATCCGCGTGGCGACATCATCCGGAAGGAAAAGGCGGCTGTTCTCCTTCGAAGGCGACGGCGTCATCGCCTCAACAGCCCTCGGCTCTGCGGCCTACGCCTACTCGGCCGGCGGTATTAAAATGGCACCGCTCCAAAGGAAGATCAGCATTGTCCCTATTTGTCCTTACAAGCGCGCGTTTCTCCCATCCGTGCTGTCGGAAAAAGGCAAGGCGAATATAACTGCAGGCCGGGATTGCGCCTTCATAGTTGACGGAATCTACGTCCGCCGCCTGAAGAAGGGCGAGGTCGTGCGCATAGGGAAGGGCAGGGACATGCGATTCTTTGAAGGAGTTGGTGTTCATGATTGGCAGGGATGAGATACTCAGGCGCGGCTTCGTTGACGTCAAGGTCTTCGTTTCAGGCCTGCGCCAGTCGCACAGGCTCACCATAGAAAGGGAACGGATGGCCCAGGGCCTGGTCCCGTTTCTCGTGTGCAAGCACTACATACCGACGCCAGAACTGCTCAGGCTGTCCGAAGAGCTGCAGCTGCCCGTGAAATGCAGGGACGTGCGCGTCTTCCCCAGGGGAAAGATGGCCGGCGACTTCGCAGAGAAAGTGTCCCCGCTGCTGGCCACGGCCGAAGCAGACACTGTGGAAGCTGAATTGGAGGAATAGGCAATGGCAGCCGGGCGGGCAGTGAGAATCCCTGCGGGCCAGGCAATCCTCGAAGGCAATCTCGTTATCCCAAAGGGCGCAAAAGGCCTCGTCATCTTCGCACATGGGAGCGGAAGCTCGCGCCTGAGCCCGCGGAACATGTTCGTTGCAGGCGAGCTGCAGAAGCGCAAGATGGCAACGCTCCTTTTCGACCTTCTCACAGAGCAGGAGGACCAGCGCTACGAGAACCGCTTCAACATCGAGCTTCTCGCCGGGCGGCTCATTGCGGCGACTGAATGGGCCATGAGGCGGCCTGAGAGCGGGAAACTGAAGGTAGGCTATTTCGGCGCCAGCACAGGGAGCGCTGCCGCGCTCATTGCGGCAGCGAAGATGGGCGCAGGCATACGCGCAGTGGTCTCGCGCGGCGGCAGGCCTGACCTCGCCATGCAGGCGCTCCCTTTCGTGGATGCGCCGGTGCTTCTGATAGTTGGCGGAAACGACCACGAAGTCATAGGGATGAACGAAACCGCGTTCGCCCGGCTGAAATGCGAGAAGAAGCTGAAAATCGTCCCTGGCGCGACGCACCTTTTCGAAGAGCCAGGCGCTCTGGAAGCGGTCGCGCAGCTCGCTGCGGACTGGTTCTCCAGATGCCTGAAATAATCAGACCGCGAGGATGGCAGCTACGATGAATGTCACTGCTGCCCCGGCGGCGAATGCGGCTGCGGCCACACGTTCCATCCCATTGCCCAGCGCATCAGGCATTATCTCCACGAAGACCACGTAGGTCATGGCACCTGCGGAAAAAGCCAGCGAAACAGGCACCAGGCCCGCGAATGCGCTGAGGAACACGTAGCCCAGCACGGCCGCCGCAGCCTCTATGGCGCCGGACAGGATGCCGAACAGCACGGCCGCGCGCTTCCTGAGCCCGAGGCATGCCAGAGGGGTGGACACCAGCGCGCCTTCTGGGATGTCCTGCAGCGCGATGGCAGTGGTGACGAACCAGCCCAGCGGCCCAGAGGCCGCAAAAGCCGTAGCAATCGCGAATCCCTCGGGGACGTTGTGCAGCGATATGGCCCCGGCTATGAGCACGGCCTTTTTGCCCCCTTTGCCGAGCTCCTTTTTCGTGACGTGCATATGCGCATGCGGCAGCAGCTTTTCCGATGCCATGAGAAAAAGGAATCCGATGGCGAAGCCGAAAGCCACAATCAAGTCCCCTGCGAGGCTGTGCGACTGCAGGAGCATCTCCACGGAGGAGAACGCCATCGCGCCGGCTGCGAAGGCCAGCATCGCCGAATACTGTCGTTTGTCAACGCAGCCGAGGAAAAAGGCCGCCGAAGCGCCTGCGGCCGTGGCAAGAAGGACCGCCAATGCACCGAGCGCAACGTCCGGGGCGGCCATCACTTCAGCTCTTCCCTGAGCAGCTTAACGAGCTCTGCGCCTATCTTCTGCTGCGCCTCCTTCGTGCTGGCCCCCAGGTGCGGTGTGAAATAGACATTCTCCAGTTCCAACAGTTTCCCCTTGTACGGCTCTGCCTTGTAGACGTCGATTGCGGCGCCGGAGAGCTTGCCTGACCTGCAAGCCTCATAGAGCGCGTCCTCGTCGACCAGCTCGCCCCTTGCGGTATTGATGAGGTAGGCGCCGTCCTTCATCTTCGCTATGCTCTGCCTGTTCATCATGTTCCTGTCCTTTTCCGTGATCGCCGCGTGCAGCGATACCACGTCCGATTTAGCCAGCAATTCGTCCAGCTCCACGAATCGCGCCTTGCCGTCGTCATGCCTGGGCGGCGGGTTGTACGCCAGGACCTTCATGCCGAGCGCGCCTGCCTTGGCTGCGAGGCTGGAGCCGATGCGGCCGTAGCCGATGACGCCCAGCGTCTTCCCCTCTATCTCGCGCCCCGTGAGCGTTTTCTTCTCCCATTTCCCCTGCTTCATCTGGTGGTGCGCCTTCTGCACGTTCCTGAACGATGCCAGTATGAGGGCCAGCGCGAGTTCCGCCACTGCGTTCGTGGATGCGCCCGGCGTGTTCATGACCTTTATGCCCTTCGCCCTGCATGCCTCCTGGTCGACGTTGTCAAGGCCAACCCCGCCGCGTGCGACGAGCTTCAGCTTCCCTGCGCCGGAAACCAGCTCCTTCGTCACCTTGGTCGCGCTCCTGACTATGAGCGCATCGGCATCTGCCAATGCGGTCGGAAGGTCCTTCGGCTTGTACACTACCTCGCCGAGCTTCCTTATCTCGTCGACCACAGATTCCTCCATCTCGTCCGCGATGACAATCAGCATGAACTGCAATTGGAAAACCAGATATTTAATACCGCTTTTCACAGGTCCTGGCGCGCCTTTTTTAAACATTCAGTTCCATGTTATATAACATACGGCGATGGCATGCGAGGCAAAACCATAACAAAAATGCGCATCAGGCCAGAGACTATACTTCAGAAAGTGAAGGACGGCCATGGCCATAAAACCGCTTTCGGCCGCACCACCTACCGCGCCCTGCTTGAAGGCCTGCTTCATTCGGGCACCCTTGCCCAAGACGTCGTCCACAAGGCGCTTTGGAAAGGGGCTACGGCCGGCCGGGCGAAGATAGTCCTCGAAGAGGTCAGGAAAGGCAACTATGCGTTCCCCAACACAGGGACATGCGAAAGCACAACTTACGGGCAGGAGCTGCTGGAGCACGTAGGCGCGAACAGGATTGCGATGCATGACGCCCTCAGCGCGATAAGGGACGGCCGGAGCAACAGGATGGCCTGGCTGCTCGACCAGGTGGAGTCCGGCCTGCACGATGACCTGAATCAGGCAGGCCTTACATACCAACAAGAGCTGCTCGGTTTCGTAAAAGGCGGCTTCCTCACTGCAACCATGGCAGCAAGCGCTGTGCGGATTGGCTACCTAAGGCGTGTTCAGGATGCGCTCGCGCAGGTCGCGTGCGGTCATTGCGCCCACCTATCGCGCTCTGGCCTGAGCTACAGGGAAGAGCTCGACTACCTCGTCAGGCTCGGCTTTGTTAAGCCGGACGCTGCCCACGACGCGCTCCTGGCCGGCCATAGGATTGTCCTGGGCAGGCGCAAGCAGGAATCCCTGGACATAACCCTCGCAGTGAGGGAGGGTCGCTTCGCCCACCCGGCAGGGCCATTTAGCAATGACAGGATTACTTTCGGCGAAAAACTGAAAGAGCTCGTGGCAGATGGCGTGGTCGACGAGGAAACGGCGCATCTGGCATTCATGGAAGGCCGCGCGCGCATCGTGGAAGAGTGCACGAGGCGCTCGCACCACATACTCGACGGCGTGGCAAGGGGCAAGTCAGACGTCGCGTCATTCTCGTATCTAACGTTCGGCGAGGAACTGAGCCTCCTTGTCGAAAGCGGGGCGATAACAAAAGAAAGAGCAGAAGAAGCAAAGTCCGCTGGCGCCACAATCAAGGCCAGGCGCGACAGGATCCTCTGATTACAGGCGCCTTTTCAGCCTGGCCATGGCGACGCGCGTCTCCTTCTCCATCCTTTTCACGGCTTCAACGGCCTGCTTCTCCCCGGCTGCCCTTGCCCTGGGCAGGAACCTGTGCGCGAACCCGAGGAATTCGGTGTAATGCCCCGCAGGGTTCTTGCACCGCGTGCCCCAGTCGAACACCGCGCATTTCATCTCCCTGCCGAGGTATTTTCCATATTTTTTCAGCACACGTTCCCTTGCCTCGTCCGGCATCACGGCCTCCTGGTGCAGGAAGCGCATGTCTGTGCCGTCCGGCATCAGGTGGAAAAGCGCCTCAGCCGCTATGAGATGGACCCTGGCGCCGGGGAATTCTGCCGCAACTTTCTCTGCGGCCTCCTTTATTATTTCGGCGCCGGTCACCGAGCATGCGAGCGAGCAGATGACGATGTTCTTCAGCCTGAATTTCCTTTCGTGCAGGGCGTCGAGCATGCGGTAAATGGATTTCTGCATCGTGGCCCCGGTCGCGACCGTGTCCCCGATTATCATGTCCGCGCCTTCAGGTAGCGCCTCGAAATTCTCGTATGTCGCGAGCGCGATGAACCCGCCTTCGGTCCCCTCCACGTGCCGCCTTTTCACGCCTATGAAGCATTGTGGGAGCGCAAGCTCGAATTTTTTCTTGAATGCCGTGCTGAGCTGGTAGTAAAGCCCGCCGGTCAGCAGCACGAGCTCTGCCACCGACGCCGCCCTTGCGCCTTTCAGCACAGTGCGCCAGGCAGCATCCATGAAGACGTCGGCCATCCTTTCCATGCGGGCCTGGAGCTCCTTGCCTGCGATGTCAGGCCTGTAGAGTATGTCCGTGGCCTCGTTGCAGCATATGATATACGTATTGAGCGGGAAGCGCCTGTCTGCGACCCTGTACATGCGGTACCTGCCCCTGCGGACAAGCTCAATCTGCTTACCTTTCATGCAGGACCCCTGTCGCGTCCCTGTGCGCCTTCCCGAATTCGCCCATGGCGAGGGCCTCCTCGCCGCTGAAGACCGGCCCGTCCCTGCAGACCGTCTTCCCGTCCACCACGCAGGAGCCGCACACGCCCATGCCGCACTTCATGTACCTCTCCAGGCTCACCTGGCACGGCATGCCGTGCTGCCTGCAGAGCTGCGCGACGGCTTTCATCATCATCTCCGGGCCGCACGCATAGGCACAGTCGAACTTTTTGCTGCGGATGAGCATTTCGGCCTCGGCCATCACCGTGCCTTTTTTCCCGCGCGAGCCGTCGTCCGTGGTTATGAAGACCTCATCGCAGACCGCGAAGAGCTGCTTTTCGTATATTATGTCCTTGGCCGCCCGCGCGCCGAGCACCGCAACGGCCCCGATGTCGTTCTCCTTCGCGCGCTTCGCGAGGAAATAGAGCGGCACGACGCCGTAGCCGCCGCCGATGACCAGAATCCGCTTCGCGTCCTTCGGCACGGCGAATGGCTTGCCGAAAGGCCCGCGGTAGGAAATCATGTCGCCGGGCCTGAGCGCCGTCATGGCCGCGGAGACCTTCCCCACGTTGGCGACCGACATGGTGAGCGGGTAGCCGTTGCCTATGCTCATCGGCCTTTCGCCCACGCCGGGCATCCAGACCATGAGGAACTGCCCGGGCAGAGCCTCCTCCAGCGCGTGCTCCACCTCTATGGTCTTCACGCGGTAGTTCTCCTCAGAGACTTTTTTCACCACGTTAGTGTGTATCTTAATCATGAGCAGCACCTATCATGCCCTTCAGCTTCGAAACGCCGTTGGATTTCATCCACGCCTCCATCTCCCTGCATATCTGCCCGAAAGCCTCTGGCCCGCGGTAATATGCCGTGCTGCCTGCGCTCACCCAGGTCGCCCCGGCCATCATCATCTCTATCGCGTCCCTTCCGCTGTTGATGCCGCCGGTGCCGATTATGGGGATTTTCACAGACCTGTAAACATCATATACGCAGCGGATGACGATTGGCTTTATCGCAGGCCCGCTCATGCCGCCGACGCCGAAGCCGAGGAACGGCCTTTTCCTGTGGATGTCTATCACCATGCCGGGCCCCAGCGAGTTGCCCATGTTTATGGCGTCCGCGCCCGCGTCTTCGGCCGCCTTCGCAGCCTTGCCTTCGCCAGGCACTGAAGGCGACAGCTTTATTATGAGCGGCAATTCCGTTTTCTTCTTTATGGCCGAGGTTATCGACGCCACGCATTCAGGCGCCCCCTGGCCAGCCATGGTCCCGTATCCCGGCGTGTGCGGGCAGGACATCACGGCCTCTATCGCAGTCGCGCCCAGCGTTTTCTGCGCGGCGTCGACCTTTTCCGCGAGTTCGGCGAATTCCTCCTTGTTCTTCCCCACTATGCTGATTATGAGCGCCTCGCTGCGCTTCCATCCGCCGAACTCCTTCAGGCCGGCGACTATTCCAGGATTAGGATAGCCCATCGCATTGAGCAGGCCATCTTCCACTTCAACGATGTTCGGGCCCTCATGGCCTTTCCGCGGCTCAAGCGTGAGCGATTTCGCAGTGACCGCGCCGCAGCCGTTCTCACAGGCCGCCTCCAGGCTCGCCCGGGTCATGCCGAGGATGCCGGACGCGAGTATCATGGGATTCTTCAGTTTTCTCCCGAACATGACGCTCTCTAGGCCCATTTCATTACCCTGATTCCGTAAGCCCGCAACATAATAAAAACAAATCGAAAACATTGGTCAATGTTTAAAAATCTTAGACCTGATTGCAGACCATGTACTCAAGGGCAGTTGTTGCGGCAGTGTTGTTATCCATCCTTGTTTTCGGTTGTCTCGGTCCCTCTGTCCCGAGCGGCGGCTCTGACCAGGGAGGCCAGCAGCAGGGCGGCGGCCAGCAAACAGGCCCGCAAGCCGGTGGCAACGAGTCCAACGGCAGCCAGCCGAGCGGCGGAAATTCAAACGGCGGCGGAACCACGCCAGGCGGGAACAACCTTGCAAACCTTGCATACGGGGAGCTCATAGCCCTCGGCGTGCCGATACAGTGCGACATAACCACGACCTCGGGCGGGAACCCGGTGACCGCGAAGCTCTACAAAGGCGCCGGCCCTGACATGAGGGTCGAATCGCCAGCCGCAGGCGGGCCATGCGCAACCATGGTTTCGCTGATGATAGGCGACAAATATTACGTGGGCTGCGACCAGGGCGAGGTCATGCCCGGCTGCCAGTGGCTCGTGTTCACCCAAAATAAGAGCGCAGGGGCTGCCACCTACGAGAAGCCCGATTACAGCAGCCTGCCAGCATCGCAGATACGCTGCATCCCATGGGTGTTTGACGCATCCAAGCTGGCCGCGCCTGCCAACGCGTGCAATCTTGACGACCTTATGAAACCTCCAAACTACTGACGCTTATGGCGGGGAGCCACCATCCACCCATCCCTCCTTCTGATATGGTGGTTATCCCCCCATTTGATTTTTTCATCATGAAACGCGTTGTTAAATGGTATAAAAACAGCCTCCCGTCATAAGCGGGATTTTTATATTCTTTCGTTTAATCCGATTATACTATTCTACCATTCGGGCGCAAGGTGATCCGATGTTCGATGACATAATCAAAGCAGCGAGGGACGACAAGGCCCAGACCGATGTTTCCAAGCCTGAAGCCAAGCCTGAAAACAAGCCAGAGAGCAAGGATGCGGACGAGAACGAGAAGGTGCGCATAGCCGTGATAGGCGTAGGCGGCGCGGGCTGCAACTGCGTCAACAGGATATTCACGAGCGGCATAAAGAGCGCCACCACCATCGCCGTCAACACTGACGGCAAGCACCTCAACATGATAGGCGCGCACAAGAAGATACTAATCGGAAGGACAATCACAAAGGGATTGGGCGCCGGCGGCGACATCGCGATAGCGAAAAAATGCGCAGAGGTCGACCACGCGCTGCTCAAGCGCGAGATAGGCGACAACGAGCTCGTTTTCATTTGCGCGGGCATGGGCGGCGGCACAGGAGGCGGCGCGGCCCCCGTGGTCGCCAAGATAGCCAAGGAGCAGGGCGCAATCGTAGTCGCCATGGTGACTTACCCGTTCGCGCTCGAAAGGGTGAGGCTCAAGAAGGCGCAGGTATCGCTCCAGGAACTCGTCAAGGTATGCGACACGGTGGTCGTCATAGACAACAACCGCCTCGCGGCCTACGCACCCAACCTGCCCATAACCAAGGCGTTCGAGCTCGCAGACTCTATAACGACCCGCGCGGTCGTGGGCATATCGGACACGATCATGTTCCCGAGCCTGATAAACGTCGATTACGCTGACGTGCAGACCGTTATGCAGAACGGCGGCCTCGCCATGATCTCGCTCGGCCAGGGCTCAGGCCATGACAAGGTCGAGGACGTGGTCAAGGACACGCTCGAGCACCCGCTGCTTGACGTCGACTACGAGGGCGCGAAGGGATGCCTCATCCACCTGGAAGGCGGGCCTGACCTAAGCCTGGGCGACGCCATAAAGGCAGGCGAGCTGCTCACGCAGAGCTTCGACGAGACCGCGAGCGTGAAGATGGGCGCAAGGATAAACCCCACGCTCCAGGACGGCATAAGGATCACAGCCATAATCACAGGCGTGAAATCGCCCTACATGTTCGGCAAGGGGGGCGGCGGCGAGGCCACCGAATCCCACGGAGCCTCCGGCGAGCTTGAATATCTCTGAATCGGTGTCTGCTTGTTCGTATCATTCAGCGTTCCGGTATTCCTATTCTGGGCATTCATAGCTGCATTCCTGCCCGGCGCGATAATATCGTTCTCGCTTTTCAGGAAGGATGAGCTCAACGGTCTGGAAAAAACGCTCACGGGCTTCGCCATCGGCATGGTGAGCCTGCCGCTGATACCCTTCCTGCTCTATTTCCTGCTTGGCATAACGTTCAGCTACCAGGTCGCCCTATTCTCCGTCGCGCTCCTCTATGCGATTGCCATCGCGCTGTTCGTGAAGAACAAGGTATACGAGGAAATCAAGCTCCCCGCCAGTCTGAGCTTCAAGCTCCCAGGCGATCAGGACGTGGCGAATGCGCTCACGTCAATAAAGCCGGCCACCCTCATAAGCGCCGCGCTGATCATCGTGCTCATACTCTCATACCTGATCCGCATAGGCTCCTACAGCCCGATTTTCCAGGAGCTTGACCCGTATTATTACACTTACGTGGCGCACCAGGTCCTCTCCATCGGGTACAATCCGTGGGACGACCAGACCTCTTGGTACCCTGAACTCAAGGTCGACCACCGTGAAATCCCCGAAATCTCCTACCTCGAATCCCTATGGTATTCGCTCTATACCGGAGGCGCGCCCTACAACAACGACAACATGCACCTGGCGGTCATAGCGTCGATGTACCCGCCCATAGCGGCTGTGCTGGCAGTATTCTTCATCTACCTGCTCGTCTCCACGTCCACATCAAGGCGCGAGTGGGGCGTGGTTGCAGCGGGCATCGCATCGTTCCTGCCTGTCCTGGTGTACAAGCTGGCCGCAGGCGAGCAGGAGGTCCAGCCATACGCGTTCTTCGCGCTTTTCTTCTTCTATGCCATGTATGCACTGGCCATGAGCAGGAAGGACCTGCGATTCGTAACACTGGCAGGGCTTGCCTTCGTTGCGGTGTGCCTGGGCAGCTCTTCACAATTGCTCGCGCTGTCGGCCGCCATGATATTCATGATTGGCCAGTCGGTGCTGTATTTCCTGCGCGACAAGGACGCAAGCGAGCTCATGTGGATGCTCAAGGCCAATGCCGTAGTGTTCGTCATCGGCCCGCTGCTCGGAAGCGCCATACTCAAGGACATCTTCGCCATCGGCAGCCCCACCACGCTGGTCGCAGGGCCGTATCTCCTCTGCCTGGCCTTCGTCGGCCTGCTCTGCGCGATGAAGCTGAAGCTTTCGGAAACGCAGGGCGCATGGAAATCATACACGGCATTCATACTGGCCGCCATGGCAGTGGCCGGCATAATCCTGTTCGCAGTGACGCCTCTCGGCGACATGGTCAAGAACGTGGCGTCCGCAGGGTTCGGCATAGCGCAGTACAACGCGCCGCTCGACCGGACCATCGCCGAGCAGGGCGGCGCATCGACCGCGTTCGACAGCCAGCTCGGCAACGTGGCAGCTGTCTTCAACCAGCCGGCCTCCGGCCAGAACATGTTCAGCCAGTTCATAGGCTACGTGATGTGGCTGCTGCTCCTTCCGGCCACCACCATAGTCAACTTCATCCTTTCCATCTCGGTCTCTTTCATAAACTTCGTGGTCGGCACGACAGTCTCCATCGCCCCGCTGGACAACAGCACCATGCTCTTCTGGATACTCGCATTCATGATCGCGCTCGCCCATTCGCTCTGGAAGTTCTACAAGGGCGGAACCGTGGACGACCTCTTCGTGCTGTTCCTGGCCATCGTCATGCCGCCGTTCATAGTCGGCATAATAAAGGCGAAGTACACCATCTACGCCGGCGTCATGCTGGCGGTCGCGATAGGCTTCACACTCGAGCCGCTCTCAAGATTCCTCGCGTGGGTGGGAGAGCAGGTCTCCAAGGAGGACAAGGAGCTCCTGAAGAGGCAGGCGTATTACGTCGTGCTCATCCTAGGCGTGGCCCTAGTGGTGGTGCAGTTCGCCTATGCCAATTTCGCCTCGTCGCTCGCCATGGCGTCCACACAGCCGCTCTATCAGAACGACCCGGCCGCGCTCGCGCCCAAGTTCAAGGCGTTCTGCGCCGCCAGCAACGACCCGGACATCTGCGCGGCCGCCGCAGACCCCATGGGCTACGCCAGCCAGGGCACCAATTACCAGTACAGCTACAAGCTCTGCCTCGCATCGGTCTTCTCCAACGTCACCTACCTCTCCGACCCCGGCAAAGCGCCCTCATCCGAGCCCCAGGCCGCGTATTTCAGGTGCCAGAGGCTCAGCGACTACTGGGTAAGCTCCATGGAATGGATACGCGGCAATACCCCCAACGGCTCGCGCATAGTGTCCTGGTGGGACTATGGCCACTGGATAAACTACTTCGGGCTCAGGAACGCGGTCATAAGGAACGAGCACGCGTCCCATGAGATGATAGGGGACGTGGCGCACGCCTACGTGGACGGCGGCCCAGAGGACCTCAAGGCATACATGAAATCGCACGACATCAGGTACGCGCTGTTCGACATGGAGCTCATCTCCGGCGGCGGGCAGCTAGGCGGCAAGTTCGGCGCGCTCAACTACCTCTCCTGTGCAAGGGACAACGAGACCACCGTGGCCAAGGCTCCGGGCGAGTCCCAGTGCGAGGCAGAGCACCTCTGGGAAGTTGCCTTCGTGTCCTCCCAGCCCTGCACGATATCCTCGCTGTCCAACAAGACCGGCATGATCGCCTATGAGATGTATGAGGATGTGTACCAGCCGGGTCCGGACGGCTCGGCCAAATTCGTCGGCACAGTCTACCGCGCGTTCTACAGGCCTGAGTGCGTGAACCCCACCGATACGAACATCATCGCATACTGCCAGAACGCGGTCAAGGCTGTCCCGACCTACTGCGTCGGGCCCGCCACGCTCGCCACAGGCCAGCAGACCTACGCGACCTACTACCTGAACCAGACATACCCGAACGGCGACCTCAAGCTCAACAAGGCGCTCCTCCAGCTGCCCTACCAGCTTGACAATACATACCATTTCGGCCCTGCGACCGCAGTGACGCTCCTCTACACGGACGACCCGGTGTGGCTGGAGAACGGCGAGGTCAAGAGCGGCTACGAGGACCGCAAGGGCAAGTTCTACTCCTCCAACCTCTATCGCGGCCTGTTCCTCAACGACATACCCGGATTCAAGCTCGTCTATTCCACGTCTGACAACGCAGTAAAGATATACGAAATCGAGGGATGATGGTGTACTCCGCCGCGCTCCAGGAAGAATTCAGGAAGAAGGGCATAAAGGAAGGCGACAGGATAAGGGTTGCCGGCGAGGGCGGGGCGTTCGAAGGGCTCATGATGCCACGGCCGCACCACGGCGACGCCGGCATCATAGTGCTCAAGCTCGACAACGGGTACAACATCGGCATAAGGCCGCTTTCAGTGGCGCTGGTTTCCAAGTCGCAGAAGGTCACGAGGGGCACAGAGCAGGACGATGACAGGAAGAAGGGCGACATCGCCATCCTCGGCTGCGGCGGAACGATAGCTTCGCGGATTGAATACGAGACGGGCGCCGTCTACCCTTCAATAAGCCCGCAGGAGCTGCGGGCGACATTCCCCGCCCTTGAGCGCTGGCCCATGCACGCGCGCCAGCTTTTCGCGCTGTTCTCCGAGGACCTCAACGTGCATCATTGGCGCCTGCTCGCGGACGAGATTGAGAAGGAGATAAAAGGAGGAAGCGACGGCGTGGTGGTTATGCACGGCACCGACACCATGGCATACACCAGCGCGGCCATAAGTTTCATGCTCCAGAACCTTCCAATCCCCGTGGTGTTCGTGGGCGCCCAGCGCAGCTCAGACCGGCCGTCCAGCGATAACGAGATAAACCTCCTGAACTCGGTGTTCGCTGCGACCCATGATTTCGGGGAGGTCGGCGTGTGCATGCACGCGGACACGAACGACGATTACTGCCACATCCACCGCGGTACTCGGGTACGGAAGATGCACACGTCGCGGCGTGACGCGTTCAAATCCATCAATTCACAGCCGCTCTTCGCGGTCGATTACAGGTCAAAGCGGTTCGACCCTCTTTCAGAATACAAGAAACGCTCAAAAGAGCCGCTCCTGGCCCGCAAGAACCTCAACCCCAACGTCGGCCTCGTTTATACACACCCCAACATCAAGCCGGAGTTCATAGCGAAACTGGACATCTACGATGGCGTCGTGCTCATGGCGACAGGCCTCGGCCAGGTTCCGACAAATTCCATGAACGACAAGACCGTGCACGGCATCCTTCCCCAGATAAAGGGCCTCATCTCGTCAGGCATCCCGGTCGTCATCTCATCCCAGACGATTTACGGCCGCGTGTGCATGCGCGTCTATTCCAACGGCAGGCTGCTCATGGACGCAGGCGCCATAGGCGACGGGGCTGACTGGACCCCTGAAACCGCCTATGCGAAGCTGTGCTGGGTGCTCGGCCAGACCAAGGACATGAAGAAGGTCGGCGAGATGATGATGACTGATTATGCAGGCGAGATCAGCGTGCGCTCGGAGGCCTGCCCATGAAGATAGGCATAGAGATACACCAGCGGCTCGCGACGAATAAGCTGTTCTGCGGCTGCAGCTGCGAAATCAGCGAGGATGCGAAGCACTGCGCAGTGATGGAAAGGAGGCTGCACCCTGTCCTCAGCGAGCTGGGGGAGGCCGACCGGGCATCCAAGGCGGAATCGTCCAAGGAGCGCGTGTTCGAATACCAGGTATTCCGCAACAACTGCCTTGTGGAGATGGACGAGGAGCCCCCGGGCCCGCTCAACAGCGACGCGCTCAAGGTCGCGCTGCAGGCGGCCCTGCAGCTGAACGCGACGCCGGTGAACGAAGTCCAGGTCATGCGCAAGACAGTCATAGACGGCAGCAACACATCCGGCTTCCAGCGGACGTCCATAGTCGCCATGAACGGCCATGTGGACACGTCCAAGGGCGCCATAAAAATCCCGCTCATAGCGATAGAGGAGGAGAGCGCAGGCATAGTGTCTGCAGGCGACCCAAAGGCCACCTACCGCCTGGACCGGTTGGGCATACCTCTGATCGAGATTTCAACAACGCCGGACATAAAGGACGGCGCGCACCTGACAGAGGTGGCGCAGAAGATAGGCATGATACTGCGCACGCTGCCGGGCGTTGCCCGCGGCCTCGGGACCATAAGGCAGGACGTCAACATATCCACCGAAGGCGGCGCCAGGGTGGAGATAAAGGGCGCCCAGGACCTGAAGATGCTCCCGAAATACGTGGAGACCGAGGAGAAGCGCCAGCTGGAGCTCGTGAAGCTGCTGGCAGAGCTGCGTTCGCGCAAGGCACTGCCTGTGAAGAGGCACGAGATTGACGTGACGAAGGCGTTCCACGACACCAAGGCGGCCCTCATCGCCGCAGGCCTGAAGGCAGGTGCCATCGTGCTCGCCCAAAAGCTCCCTGCCCACAAGGGGCTGCTCGGCAAGGAGCTCCAGCACGGCAAGCGGTACGGGACCGAGTTGAGCGACTATGCCAAGCTGGCAGGCGTGAAGGGCATGATCCACAGCGACGAAGGCATGGAGAAATACGGGATAACGAAGGACGAGCTGGCCAAGGTCGGCCGCGAGCTGGCCATGGGCGAGAACGACGCGTTCGTGCTCATAGTCGCGCCGAAGGCCCAGGCGGAAAGGGCTATGGGCCATGTCATCGACCGCGCCAACATGGACTACGTGCCGCAGGAGACGCGCAGGGCCAATCCGGACGGGACATCGTCGTTCATGCGGCCATTGCCAGGAAGGGCGCGTCTCTACCCGGAAACGGACGTGCCGCCAATAACGCTCACAAAGGAGATGCTCGACTCGGTTGAAAGGACCGAGTCGCTCGAGCACAAGAAGGAGAAGCTTGAGAAGATGCTCAACAAGGAGATGGCCGGGCGCATACTGAAATCCAGGCACCTGCACCTGTTCGAGAAGCTCGTGGCCTCAGGGGCAGAGCCCATGCTGGTGGCGACTACGCTTGAAGAGACGGTCGTCTCGCTCAGGCGCGAGGGCGTGGAGTTCCCTGACCTGGAGAAGACCCTGTCGGACATCTTTCAGGAGTTCGGCAAAGGGACTTTCGTCAAGGCAGCCATGCCCGAGGTCCTCAAGGGGATGGCCAAGGGGGCCCGCGCAGAGGCGGTCCTCAAGGTCTACAGGCTCCAGAGGATAACCGGCAAGGAGCTGGAAAGGATAGCCGAGGAGTGCGGCCACGACATGAAGGCCATCATGCAGAAATTCAGGCTCCAGGTGGACCCCCAGGAGGTCTCAATCCTGCTCGCGCTCAAGAAAAAGGCAAAGGAAACCCGCCAAAACTAGGGAGGACCGTGAACCCCTGCTCTTTCTGCCCTGCGAACTGCTGCAAAAGCTACACGATAACCGTCACGGCGTTCGACGTGCTCCGCGCTGCAGAGGCGAGCGGCAAGAAGCCGGAGGATTTCGCAGTTCTCCACCAGGCGCGGCTCCTCGCCTTCGACCCTGACACGACCCTGGACATGCAGGACGACGGCTGGGTTTACATGCTCGGCTTCAGGTCCCACCCCTGCGCGTTCCTGAAAGGCGGCCACTGCGC
>JAQTME010000002.1 GCA_028714535.1 Candidatus Iainarchaeum sp.
CGGGCCCGCGCTATTCCCCCAGCAAGAAGAAAAATGCCTAAACACTCCCGTCTGGGCGAATGATTTTATATTGCCGTGCAGAATCCAGCTTATGCCGGAGCGGAGCATAAGCGTCATAATCCCAGCCCTCAATGAGGAACGGACCATCGCGGCCACTGTCTCAGCATCGCTCAAAGCGCGCGGCATAGCCGAGGTCCTGGTGGTGGATGACAAATCAACGGACAGGACCGTGATGCTGGCGAGGCGTGCCGGCGCCACGGTCATAACCAGCGGGATAAAGGGCAAGGGCGCTTCCATGCAGGATGGCCTTGCGGCGGCCAAGGGCGACATAATAGTTTTCGTGGATGCCGACATAAAGAATTTCAGCACCGGCATCATAGACGCAGTGACCCAGCCCCTGCTTGAGGACCGCTGCGACTTCGTGAAGTCCGCATACGGCCGGAAGAGCGGCCGGGTGACTGAGCTGCTTTGCAAGCCACTGCTCGCAGAGTTGTTCCCGTCCCTGCTGTCCTTTAAACAGCCCCTCAGCGGCATTATAGCCGGCAAGAAGAAATTTTTCATGAAGGCCAACTTCGAGAACGACTATGGCGTGGACGTGGGCATACTCATAGACATGGTCAATGCCGGCGCCAGGGTGATGGAAGTCGACGTCGGCTACATAGCGCACAAGATGAAGGCGTGGCGGCAGCTCGGCGGCATGGCCCAGGAGGTAGCACGGTCCATCATCAAGCGGGCCAGCATCACGAACAAGGTTGTGCAGAACGGCATAGTCGCAGAGGCATCCCTCATCGGAGGCATGCTTGCCAAGGGGCCTGAGGTCGCATTCCCCATGGAGAAGGTCGCATTCCTGGACATCGACGGCACGGTCCTGAAGGACCGCTTCATCTATTCGTTCGCCCGCGCAAAAGGTTTCACTGACGACCTGGTTTCTGCAGTATCCTCCTCTGCCGACCCATATGCACGGACACGCTCCATCGCATCCCTCATGCGCGGCTTCTCCAGAGACGACGTCACATTCTTCGCCAGGCACATGCCATTCAGCAGGGGCGCCGGGCGGCTGATTGCAAACCTCCGAAGGCACGGCTACCTCACGGTCCTGATGAGCGACGGCTATGAGAGCGTGGCATACGAAGTGGCTGAACTGGTGCATGCAGACAGGGTGATAGCCAACCGCCTCCACTGGAACAGTGGCTTGTGCACGGGGGCCATAGACATCAACCCCCTTTACCTTCCCTCGGCCGAGGGCTGCACGCACCACCCCGTATGCAAGCTCACGGCCGCCATGCGGTTCTGCCGCATGCACAGCGTGGATTTCGAAAAAACGTTCGCGATAGGCGACAGCGACAACGACCGGTGCCTGCTGCGCTTTGCCAATGTCAGCTATGCATACCTGCCAGCCAGCGATGAGGTGGCATCCGCCGCGAAATATGTGATAAACGACCTGGCAGACGTGAAGGTTTTCTGACTTCCCGGGCTTCCAGGCCGGCTGCCGGCCCTACCATTTCCGCTGCTCTGCCAGCGCGTAGGCGTAATGCTTGACCCATTCGGTGATGAAGAAGAACATCACAGTCCAGCCCCAGAGGAACAGGACCAGCCAGAAGCTTATGGGGGTCACGAAAACCCCCAGGAGCGCCATGCACGTGGCGAGCAGCTGGGTGCCAACAACGGCGCATAGCAGCGCCCTTGAAGGCGGAGTCCCTTTCAGGACCGGCCCTTTGTTGCGCGCGTGGAACAGCATCAGGTGGCCCGAGAGCGAGAGCTTGAGGAACAGGAAAGTCTGTATGACCTCTATGGAGAACCCGAGCACGAAAGATACCAGGCAGAGGAGTGTCGCGCTGCTGACAAGCCCGACCAATCCCAGTGCCGAAGAAACGCCCAGCAGGCGCTTGACCCGCCATCTCTCAGGATAGGTCGCATTGTTCACGTTGTCCGTGGCCATCGCCAGGATGGGGATATCGTTCAGCACCGAGAGCAGGACCAGCTGGAGCGGGGTGAGCGGGAAGAAGCCGAAGATGATTATCGCGAAGGGCACCAGGAACAGCACCCTGAACGTCTCGGCCAGGCGGTACGTCACGTAATGATACATGCGCTTGTAGATGGCCCGCCCCTCCGCTATGCCGTCCACGATGACCGATAATCCGGGGCGGGTCAGCACCAGGTCCGCCGCAGACCTGGCGACCTCGTTGGCGCCTGACACCGCGATGCCCACCGCCGCCCGCTTGAGCGCAGGGGCGTCGTTGACCCCGTCTCCGGTCACCGCTACGACCTGGCCGCCGGCCTGGAGGGCCTCGACGATCTCGAATTTCTGGGCGGGAATGACCTCGCTGAAGATGGTGGTCGCCCGTATCTTCATTGCGCCCGCGGTCCCTTTGAGGGCAGCGATGGCAGCGGAAGTCAGCTCAGTCCCCTTCATGCCGATGCGGGCGGCGATATTGCGTGCTGCTGCGGAATGGTCTCCGGTGACCATGCGGACCTGGACGCCCATCTCCCCGGCCCTCTTTATCGTCGCTGCGGCATCCTGGCGCGGCTGGTCTGAGAGGGCGATCAGCCCGAGCAGGGTGGCTCCGCTCTCATCAAGCGTTTTGAGCTGCATGTGGGGCCCGTCGATCTGTTCGGCTGTCATGCCCTTGACTGCGATTCCGAGACTGCGGAAACCCTGGCCGGCAAACCGCTCCATCTGGGAAAGTGCGGCATTTCTCGCCTTGGAATCGGCTTTGCAGAGTTCCAGTACCTTCTGCGGCGCACCCTTGATTGCCAGTTTGTAAGACTGTGTTTTCTCATTGTACAGGACCACGGTGGCCCGCTTACGGTCTCCGTCTGCGGGGATGTACCTGATGCGTTTCCATCCATCCAGCAGGCCAGGCGACTTTTGTGCGTAGCCGGAAATGGCCGCATCTATCGGATCGGAAGAACCTTCCGGCATGCAGGAGGCTGCAGAACTCACCAGGGTAGCTTCCGTGCAGTCGTGCGTCCAGACCGAGCCTACAGCCAACTTGTTCTCCGTGAGCGTGCCGGTTTTATCCGAGCATATGACCGTGACTCCTGAAAGCTCCTCCAACGAGCTGAGCTGGCGCACCACCACGCCTGCCTTGGCCAGGCGCATCGCGCCGACGGCCATTATGGTGGCCAGCACCGCGGGCATGGCCGCGGGGACCGAAGCCACCAGGAGGGTGAGGGCCAGCAGGGCGGTCTCACTAAGCGGATACTGCCGGGCCACCCCGACCGTGACCACTACTGCAGAGCCGATGACTGCCAGCACCACCAGATACTGGCCTATCTTGAGGGTTGATTTGTCCAGGCTGCCCATTGGCCGCTGGGCCTGGGCCAGCTGCGCAGTCCGCCCGAACGTGGTGTTTACGCCTATGAGCGCTACGATGCCCTGGGCATGGCCCCGCTGCACCAGGGACGCGGCATATGTAAGCCCCCCGGCTCCGCAAGCCACCGGAAGGCTCTCCCCGGTGAGCGTGGACTGGTCCACTTCCACTTCCCCATCGATTATCTTGATGTCCGCGGGAACAACGTCGCCGCCATCCAATTCGACCAGGTCGCCAACGACGAGCTCCGCGGCAGGGCGGCGGCTCCAGAGGCCGTCCCGCCTGACCCGCGCGGTGACCCCGATCTCCCGTGAAAGTTCGGCCAGCGCTCCGTCTGCCTTGCGTTCTATATAGATGCCTATGGCGCTGTTGAGCAGGTAAAGGAAGAGGATGACGACCGCATCCTCTACATTGCCGATCCACGCTGAGAGCAGCCCGGCAGCCAGCAGGACCAGGGAGATGGGGGCGATCAGATGCGCCAGGACCTTGCGCCAGAGGGGCGTGCGCTTCTCGGGGATGGAATTAGGGCCGTCCCGCAGCAGCCGTTCGCGTGCCTGCGCCCCGGTCAGGCCCTGCTCGGAGAAAGATAGCGCGGTTTTGACTTCCTCCACCCCGGCTGTCTTGAAGTCCATGAAAGAATATTACGGTTGTATGCTTATAAACGTCTTAGACCCGGAGGGGTAGCCCACATCGCACCTGCAGCTCCTCGATTTTTGGGGCAGGGATATGCGAGGGGGGCCTAGGCTAAGCGAAGGGTATCCACTTATGCACCCAAATAGCACCCCCGGGATGCGACCGACTGCGGTCGTCCATCCCCTGGGCTTCGCTCACGTCGTTCGCTACGCCCCGGGGAGGATTCGAACCTCCGGCCTGCTGATTAACAGTCAGCCGCTCTACCGACTGAGCTACCGAGGCAAAACAGAATAAGGTCGCTTGTTATCGAAACGTGTTTAAAAAACTACACCTTCTGGCCGAGCGCCCTGTCCATGGCTTCCTTCGCGGTTTCCAATATTATCTGCACCAGGCGGTCGTAGGTGCCTCTTACGACCGCGCCTGCCTTGTCGCGATGCCCGCCGCCGAGCATGTTCTCCGGCATGCCGCACTTCCTGCTCGTCTCCCTCGCGATATCGCTGGCGTAGACGCCCTGGCCGGCATCCTGGTTCCTGACGCGGTAGGAGACCTTGTAGACGTTCTCGTCCGCGGTCTGGCCGCTTCCGACCTCGCATAATATGGCAGTGACCGATACGTTCATGTCCCTGAGCATGCTGGCCATTATGGCCGGGTTCTCCAGGCAGCTTTCCCCGATGGCTATGAGCCTGTCCCGGTATATCTCCGTCCTTATGTACCTCATCTCATCGAGGATTACCTTCAGGTCGTGCGCCCCCAGGGGAGGATAGGCGAGCAGGTCCAGGGTTTTCTTGTCCTCCCCGCATATGGCCGCCAGCCTCTCGAACAGCGGCAGCGTGTCCTTGTCAACGTCATTCAGCTTCTCGCTGTCCCCGGCTATGCCCACGGCCAGCGCCAGGGCCATCTCGGGGTCTATGGCCTCCGCCGGTATCAGCGAGGCGATTATCTGGCATCCCGCCACCGCCTTCCTCACTATCTTCATCCGCGCTTCCAGCGGCGGGTTGTTGACCAGGTGGTGGTCTATGACGGCCAGGACATCCGTCTTCTTGCATCCGGTCAGCAGCGATGGCGTGCCGGTGTCAACGACAATCAGCGGGCGCGCGTCAGATGCCGATATGTCCCTCCACCCCTTGAGCGCCATGCCGAGCCGCTCCACCAGCGGGTCGGTCAGGTGCGTGGTCCTGCCGGTCACTATGTCCACGGGCGCGCCTGGCTTCTCCAGGTGCCTTTTGAGAGCGTATGCGCCGCCGAGCCCGTCCACGTCCGGCGTGTCGTGGGTGGTTATTATCGCGCCTTCCTTGGCCACGATTTTCGCTATCCGCCGGAAGTGATTCCTGTCGGTGGGGCCTGCAGCACCGCCTATATAGCCTGGTTTCTCCACCCTCATATACAGTATTATGCCGCCTAGTGTTTTTAAATAGTTGCAAAAAGAGGTTTTTTACGCTTCCTCGCACTCGCTCCAGCCGCACGATTCGCATTCTATGCAGCCTTCGCTGTGGCTGAGTTTGCTCTTGCAGACCGGGCAGAGGCCCTTGCTTATCAGTTCCCGGGCCTCCTCGCTGTTCTTCATTTGCCCCCCAGTATCGTCTTGAGGCCCCGTATGAGCCCCTCGGACTTTGCCTTCCAGCCCATCAGGAAGCCCTGCAGGCCGTCCATGTTGCCCAGTTTCATGAGTATCTTGTCTGCCGCGGTGATGATCTTGCTGTTGGTGTCGAGGCCGGGCACCTGGAAAAGCGTCGCAAGCAGGTCTGTTATGCCCCTCCTGGTGAAAACCGGCTTGCCGTCCCTCTGCTTGGTCACCCAGTCGCTTACGAACTCTTTTGCCTCGCCCGTCTTGAGGAAATCCTCGGCGCTGGATGATTTCTGCTGCCCGACCGGCTTCTGCGCGGCCTTCGGCTCCTCGTCCTCCTTGAACGCGCTTTTGAACTGGCCCAGGAACATGAGGTTAAAACTCGTGGTAGCTTTTTAAAGGTATTTATGGGCCAACGTCAGAGGCCGAGCAGCTCCAGTATCTTCCCGGTCTTGAACTTCCGGTCATCCACCTTCTTGTCCAGCCTGACCACCTCGACCCCCTTCGGCCTGAGGAACTCCTTCTGGTCATAGCCGTAGACTATGACGTCGGGCTGCACGAAATCGAGCATCATCTCCGGCCGGTCGAACCCTGATACCGCGACGTCCACCGCCTTGAGCGACTCCACCAGCATCCTTCGGTATTCCTGCGGATGGACCGGCGTCCTGCCCTTCTTCATTATGTGCTCGTCCATGGCCAGGGCCACAACCAGCACGTCGCCGTGCGTCTTCGCCTCGGCCAGCGTCACGATGTGGCCGATGTGCAGGACGTCGAACACCCCGCCGGTCAGCACCACGCGTATCTTCTCCCGCGCGCCGTTGCGCAGGAAGAACCTGCCCTTTATCTCGACCAGGAGTTTTTTCTCATCGTCAGGCAGGAAATGGTACACGTCCTCTGGTATGCCGCCGTACTGGAGCTGCATCACGTAAAGCCTCTTCACCGCCTCCTTCACAGGCACCCCTCCAGTATCGCCAGCCCCTTCTCCGCCTCGCCCTTCGTCAGGGTGAGCGGGGGCGATATCCTGACGACCGATTCGCCGGCGGGCAGGAGCAGCAATCCATCCTCCATCGCCTTGCGCACTATCCTGTCGCGCTCCACCCTGTCGCATATCTCCACGCCTATCATGAGCCCGAGCCCGCGCACGTCCACGATGGCGTCGCCCTTCATGGACTCCAGCCCCTTCATGATTATCTTCCCTATGCGCACGGCGTTGTCGCCCAGCTTCTTCCGCTTCATGTACTCCAGCGCAGCGATGCCGCCCGCGCAGGCGAGCAGGTTGCCGCCGAAGGTGTTCGCGTGCGCGCCCTGCGGCCAGTCCATTACCGCGTCCGTGGATACCATGGCGCCGAGCGGCACCCCGCCGCCTATCGCCTTGCTGAGCGAGACTATGTCCGGCTTCACGCCGAAATTCTCTATCGCGAGGAACTTCCCGGTCCTGAAGCAGCCCGCCTGAACCTCGTCGTCGCAGAGCAGCGCGCCGTATTCGTTGCACAGCTTCCTCACGCCCTTTACGAAACTGGCTGGCGGGACCACGTAGCCCCCTTCGCCCTGTATGGGCTCCAGGAAAACCGCGGCCAGGTCGCCCCTCATGGTGTTCATCCTGTCCTCGAGCAGGCCGAGGCAGTGCTGCGCGCACTCTTCCGGCTCCATTCCCATGCGGAACGCATACGGATATGGGGTGTGCACCACCGGAAGGAAGGGGCCGAACCTGCCCCTCTGCACCGGTTTCGAGTTAGTCATTGAAAGGGCGCCCATGGTCCTCCCATGGAAC
This sequence comes from Candidatus Iainarchaeum sp., assembly GCA_028714535.1. Lineage (GTDB taxonomy): Archaea > Micrarchaeota > Micrarchaeia > Anstonellales > Bilamarchaeaceae > Bilamarchaeum. The sequence continues at coordinate 7,283 of JAQTME010000002.1, forward strand.
GCGCCCTGGAACGCTATCACCCAGGTCCTGTCGCTGTGCCAGCGGGCCAGCTTGTAGGCGGCCTCGACGCTCTCTGTGCCCGAGTTGCACAGGAAGACCTTCTGGAAGCCGGGCATGAGCCCGAGCAGCGTCTCCGCGAGGCGCACCGGCGTCTCGGCGTAGAAGTCCGAGAAGGCCGCGTGTATGCCGTATTTTATCTGCCTTAGCATCGCCTTCCTGATGACCGGGCTGTCATGGCCGATGCTGCTCACCGCGATGCATGCGGTGAAATCGAGATAGCGCTTCCCGTCCACGTCCCAGAGGTGGCAGCCGGAGCCCTTCTGGAACACGAACGGCAGCTCGCGCGTGAGCGATGGCGAGATGACCTTCCGGTCCCTTGCGATTATATCAGAAGATTTAGACATGTCATTCCCCCGCGTCTATCTGCGCCTTCTGCAGCTTCCCTGAATAATCTATGTATACGGTCTTCAGGTGCGAGAACTCGTCTATGCCTGTTATCCCGGCCTCGCGCGTGTGCCCCGTGGCCTTCACGCCCCCGAAAGGCAGGTGCACCTCGGCCCCTATGGTGCTCGCATTGACGTATGTGATGCCGGCCTCTATGCCGGATATCGCCCTGAGCGCGCTGTTCACGTCCCTGGTGTATATGGAGGAGCTAAGCCCGTACTCCACCGAGTTGGCGATGTCTATGGCATCGTCCAGGCCGCCGCACTCCAATACGGAGAGCACAGGCCCGAATATCTCCTCGCGCGCGATGCGCATGCCCCTGTCCGCATCGTCGAAAATCGTCGGCCTGTAGAAGAACCCCCTGCCGGGCGGCCTTTTCCCGCCGCACACCAGCTTGGCGCCCTCCTTCCTGCCGATGTCCACGTATCCCTCTGTTTTCTCAACCGCAGCCATGTTGATGAGCGGGCCGACGTCGGTCGTCTTCGCCACGCCAGGGCCGAGCCTCAGCCGCTCAGCCCTCCGCACGAGCTCGGCCACCAATTTTTTCCTTATGGCCCTGTGCGCTATCACCCTGCTCGCGGCCGTGCACCTCTGGCCGGTGGTGCCGAAGGCGCCCCATATTATGCCCTCCACCGCGAGCCCCAGGTCGGCGTCGTCCATGACTATCACCGGGTTCTTGCCGCCCAGCTCCAGCCCGACCTTCTTCAGGCCCGCGTTCTTCGTTATCCACTCGCCCGTGGCCTTGGAGCCTGTGAATGAGATGCCGCCTACCCTCCTGTGCCTGACAATCGCCTCGCCGACGTCAGCGGCCGAGCCGGTCACGAGATTGACCACGCCGTCCGGCACGCCGGCGCGCAGCAGTATGCGCACGAGCTCGTAGGCGCACAGCGGCGTGTCGGAGCTCGGCTTGAAGACCGCGGTGTTGCCGCAGACGAGCGCCGCGGACAGCTTCCACGCCGGTATCGCTATCGGGAAGTTCCACGGCGTTATCAGCCCCATGACGCCCACAGGCCTCCGCACTGTCATGGCGAACTTGCCCTTCAGCTCGCTCGTGGTCGTGTTGCCGAAAAGCCGCCTGCCCTCGCCTGCGAAATACTCGAAGACGTCGATGGCTTCCTGCACGTCGCCCAGGGCCTCGGGCATGACCTTGCCCATCTCGGTTGCCACGAGCGTGCCCAGCCGTTCCTTCTCCTTCCTGAGGATGTCGGCCGTCCTCTGCAATATGCGGCCCCTTTTCGGAGGCGGCGTCTCGGACCATGATTTGAGCGCGCCTTCGGCCGCGTCCACCGCCCTGTCCACGTCCCCGGCGCTTCCGGCCGGGAACCTGGCCATCACCTGCCCGGTCGCGGGGTTGAGGTCGTTGAAATAGCCGTCTCCCCCGACCCACTCCCCCCCGATGTGCATGCGATAGGCCTGGACCATGGAACAGGAAGCCCTCTAAACATTATAAATGTTTGGCGAGAGAATGAAACTAAGCAGAGGCAGAGGGAGCCACATGATTTTGCCGAAACAGCATCTCGAGGAGGCCAGGCCGGTCGACGTCCTCCACCCGTCCCAGTTCCAGCCCGCCGGCATCGACGTGACATTGCGCGAGGCGTACCGCTTCCGCTCGGCCGGGAAAATAGACTTCGACAACAAGGAGCGTAAGATAAGCGACGTGGAGCCGCTGCCGTTCGGCCCCTCGGACGACATCGTCCTCCAGCCGGGCGCATACAAGGTGATGTTCAACGAATACGTCCGCATACCGAAGGACGCGGCCGCGTTCTGCTTCCCGCGCTCGTCGCTGCTCCGCTGCGGCGTCACGCTGGAGTGCGCCGTCTGGGACCCCGGATACGAGGGAAGGAGCGAGGCGCTCCTCGTCGTCCGCAACGAGCACGGCGTCACGCTCAAGCGCAACGCGAAGATAGGCCAGATGGTTTTCCTGAAACTGTCAGAGGCGGCAAAAACCCTCTACGAAGGCGTCTACAAGGGCGAGAACAAGGAAAAGTGAAACCTCTCCCCCTGCGTTTATCTGTTCTGACCTGAGAAGCCCTACCTGATTGATTTAACCGAGGCGGTACCTCTCCCATATCTTAGAAAATTATTCTCAAACTTCAATTGTTCATAAATGAGCAGAGTGGAATACTGTTTTATGAGTTCAGGAAAAGTAGAACGAACCATCTGCATCAATTCGTTATATTTGTGGTAACTTTCAACTTCGCATTCTAATTCCATATCCCAGGGTCCGGCCGCTTTTGATATGTTGATTATGTCGGGATGTGAGCGGCAAAATCCAAGGAATTCCAGTTCTTTTTCCCTGGTGATGCCCTTGAAGTTTATCAGCGTCTTGTAATACTCTCTCCCCAATTTCGATGGCTCCATGATGATCCGGTACCAGGTTATTACGCCTTCCCGCTCCAGCCGACTCATCTTGTAAGCGATCACCCTCGGGGTCGAGCCCAGCTTTCTCGCGATTTCAGTTACCGGCAGTCTGCAATTCTGTCCCAGGAAGTCAAGGAGTCTTATATCGAGCTGGTCGAAGTCCATCCTGCTGGGTTTCACCAGGAACGGCTTCGATGGAGCCATCGATTCTTTTCCAAGGTAGCCTCTCGTGTAGAATTCAGGGTCGATGTGGCTGGTGAGCTCTGTTTCAATAACATAATTGCTGAATAGCGTATTGAATTCAAGCATTTCCTGATAAAAATCGTGGATGGATTCGGCCAGGACGCAGAACATGAGGTCAAATGCGCCGGCGCAGCGTATGATCCACCAGACCCTCCGGTGATTGTTGAGGTAGTCAAGAATCTCCTTCTCTTTCTGAGGCGCGAGGTTCTGGAACCTCAGGTACACCTTCCAGCTTATCAGATTGAACTTTGCCGGGTCTATGAAAGCATTGAACGCCAGGATCACCCTTTTTTCCTGGAGCTGTTTTATCCTATAATCCACGATATTTCTCGATAGCCTCAGTTTTTTGGCGATTTTTAGGCTCTGAAGCCGGCTGTTGAAATCTAGTTCTGCAAGGATTTTGTAATCAGTTTTATCGAGCTTTACTGCTGCCCTTTCTTTCATGATTTTGAGTATACTTACAAGATTTTATAATATTATGTAAATTTTGCGGAAATTCTTGAAGCAGATTACTAATATCGTAATTGTGTCTATAAGCACATGAAAAAGGACATACTTACGCGTACGGCACGGTGGAACTATGCGAGAGATGCAAGTCTATTCCAGAAAGTCGAAACTGTTCCAGGCGAGCAGGCGCTTTACGAAACAGCGAAAAAGGAGATTCTTGCAGAACTCGACCGTCTCCGCAGACCAATCACTTTAATCGACTTCTGCTGCGGTACGTGCGAAATATTCAGCAGGTTGATCCCCGAACCGCGTATAGCACATTTCATCGGCGTTGATATTGAGCCGGCTTACCTTGATTTTGCAAAAAACCGGCTTGCTGGAGTTGTTGGCGCAGACCTTGTCCGTGGAGACGCCGTCGATTGCCATCTTGGAGCGTCTGCTGATGTCCTACTAGCCAGTTCTGCATATCATCATATCGAAGACGATCGGAAGTTGCCCTTCCTTAGAAATATGATCCGGCACATGAAACCGGATGGCAGGGCGATTTTTGCGGAAAATGTACTTCCGAAGTATGAAGATGAATGCGGGCATGCGACTGCCGCAAAGCTCTTCTATAGGAAGCGCATTGAGGAAGCCCAAGAAATAGGCATGGACGAAAATGTCCTCGGGCTCCTGCATCAGGTGATGAGGTATGAAATCTGTCGCGAGTATGAATGGAAAGTTGACCATCGTCGTTTCACAGAGGATCTTGGAAGGGCGGGCTTCGTCGTATTGAAAAAAACCAAGGTATGGCCCACTAAATTCGAGTTTGAAGACCAACTGGCAGGCGATTACGTGATTTTAGCAGAGGTGCCGTGTGAATATATGTGAGCCTTATTTCTTCTTCGCTTTGAGCAGCTTCTCCACCGCCTTCTCAAGGAAGCCCGGCTTCAGCTCCCTCATGGTGTAGTTCACGTGGACTATGGGCATCTTCACCTTCAGCACCTTGCCTATGTCCACCGGCGTCCCTGAGACCACGACGTCCGCGCCGCTCCTGTTTATGGTCTCCGACAGCTCTTCTATCTGCTTCCCATAGTATCCCATGGCAGGGACGACCTTGTCGAGGTGCTCGAACTTTTTGTAGATGTCCCTTATGCTTCCGACCGCAAACGGCCTGGGGTCGATGACATCTGCGCCGTTGCGCGTCGCATACTCGTACCCTGCGCCGAACTTCATGCCGCCGTGCGTGGTCGTCGGGCCGTCCTCCACGACTATGGCCTTCTTCCCGGCCAGGGCTATGCGCGGCGTCGCTGACAGTTCCAGGTCCGTCTCTATCACAGCTGCCTTCGGATTGGCGATCTCCGCGTTCTTGCGTATCCTCCGTATGTCCGTGGGGTTCTCCGCGGCCTTGTTTATCACGATGACGTCGGCCGACCTGAAGTTCGTCTCGCCGGGGTAATACAGCATCTCGTGCCCGGGCCTCAGCGCATCCGCCACCACAAAATGCAAATCCGGCCTTATGAACGGCATGTCGTTGTTGCCGCCGTCCCATATTATGACGTCCGCCTCCTTCTCCGCGGCCTCTAGTATCTCGCCATAATCCACGCCGGCGAAGACCACGACGCCGTTCCTTATGTGCGGCTCGTATTCCTCGCGCTCCTCTATGGTGCACTTGCCCTTCGCCAGGTCCGCCATGGTCGCGAACCTCTGCACCTTCTCCTTGAGGAGGTTGCCGTATGGCATCGGATGACGGATCACAACGAACCGCGCCTTCTTCTCCTGGAGTATCTTCGCGATGGTCCGCGACAGCGGGCTTTTGCCCGCCCCGGTCCGCACCGCCGTTATCGCTATGACCTTCCGCCTGCTCTTCAGCATGGTTTCCCGCGGCCCGAGCAGGACGAAGCTCGCGCCGTGCGCCTGCGCCCTGCATGCCAGGTGCATGACGTACTGGTGGCTGACGTCGGAATAGGAGAAATAGACCTCGTCAACCTTGTTGCGGTCTATGAGCGCCTCCATGTCCTTCTCATCGTATATGGGTATGCCCTTCGGGTAGAGCTTGCCGGCGAGTTCGGCAGGATAGCGCCGATTCGTTATGTTCGGTATCTGCGTCGCGGTGAATCCGACGACGTTGTATTCGGGGTTGTCGCGGAAGAACATGTTGTAGTTGTGGAAGTCACGACCGGCTGCGCCAAGGATAAGCACGTTCCTTTTCATGGAATCCACTTGCCGGTTAAGCTTTTTATCCTATCACCCGAATCCAACTCATGCGGATAGTCATAGCTCTCGGAGGGAACGCGCTGCTGCCGAAAGGCGCGCGCGGCACTGCGAAGGGGCAGCTCGCCGCGGCAAGGGCCGCGCTTGGAAAGCTCTCGCGCCTCATGGACGACCACCAGGTGGCGCTCACCCACGGCAACGGCCCGCAGGTCGGCTCCCTGCTGCTCCAGCAGCACGCGACGAAACGCGTGCCCGAGATGCCGCTGGACGTGCTGGACGCGATGACGCAGGGGGAGATCGGATATTTCATGCAGAGCGCGCTGCACCGCAAGTCCGCCGTGCTGCTCACGCGCGCGCTCGTTGATGAGAAGGACCCTGCGTTCAGCCACCCCACAAAGCCCATCGGCCCGTTCTACGGCCGCATCCAGCGGGGCATGCACATGGTCATGGACGCGGGCAGGGGCTACCGCCTGGTCGTGCCGTCGCCAGAGCCGCTGGCCATATTGGAAAAAGACGCCATCCTCTCGCTCATGCGCTCCAAGTTCGTCGTAATCTGCGGAGGTGGCGGCGGCATTCCGGTAAACAAGGCAGGCCACGGCGTGGCGGCCGTGATAGACAAGGACCGGTTCTCATCCCTGCTCGCCTCCTCTGTCCATGCCGACCTGCTGGTCTTCATCACTTCCGTGGACGCGGTCTATGCGGATTTCGGGAAAAAATCGCAGAAGGCGATAGCGAAGGCCGACGCGCGTGCCATGAAGCGCATGATGGCGCATTTCGCAGAGGGCAGCATGCGGCCGAAAGTAGAATCAGCAGTCCGTTTCCTGGAAAAAGGCGGGAAGAAGGTCGTCATCTGTTCCATAGGCAACGTCGCCCGCGCGATAAAAGGTAAAGCAGGCACGACCATTGTCCGCTAATGCGCCCATGCGCGTCTCCTACACGTCTATTATGACTACCGCCTTCCATCCCCTGGCGGTCTTCTCGACCTTGAACTTGTTCCAGGTGACCGCCTTGACGTCGATGAGAAGCTCGTGCTTCCTCATGTCGAGCGGCTCGCCCCTGGCCTTCGCCTTGAGCGTGAATCCGCCGCCCGCCTTCGTTATCTTCAATTCGTAGCTGCTGAACAGCAGCCGCTCCGCGTCCTTGAAGAATATCAGCTCCTGCAGGAAATCGTGCAGCAGCCGTTCCTCATCAGCCGCATTGATGCAGAAATCAGTCTCCACCTTCGGCTCGACCTTCTTCAGGTCCTTGACCTGGGTGCTCATCATGGCATCGGCTGCGCTGGCGAACATCCCCTCCAGCGTCTTTCCCGTGGCTTCGAACGCCACGTCCGCCATCGTCAGGCCCTCAAGAAACTTGTACGGCATACTGCATCACTGTCAAGAAAAAACCTGTCCCCATCGCCCCTCATACGCTTGGCAAAAGTTAGTCATATCATCGGGGCTCTGGTTCATCCGATAGTATCCCGCCGCCAACCCTTATATTCTTTTCATTCGTGCCCCCAGCCCGTAGCCCTGTATTCCTGCGTCGAGCTCCTCGGCTCCTGCCCGAATCCGGCAGGCCGGGAAGGCGGCGGCTTGGCCAATGGCTCTTCCTGGGGGTGGAAAACCTCAAAATCCGCGTTTTTCCGGGAATTAGATTGTGTGGCAGGCGCAGCGCCAAAGTACAGTTTCGCCTTTCAGCAGCAGTTCCCGTCTTTCTGTCTTCCTGTCCATCGTGCTACACCTCCGTTATGTTGTTGTTTACGATGCTGTAGCGGATTTCTTTTTAAACATGCGTAACATCAGCCCTTCACGTTGCCGATTGGCACGAGCTTGGCGACCTTCCTGGAAATCCCGGCATTGTGCGCCGTTTCAATCACTTCGTCTATGTCCTTGTACGCGCCGCCTGCCTCCTCTGCAAGACCGGCAAAAGAGGTCGTCTTCACGTATATGCCGCGATTCTCCATGTCCTTCTGGAGCTGCTCGCCGCGGTATAGCTGTTTCGCGCGCGTCCTGCTCATCGTGCGGCCTGAGCCGTGCGCCGTCGTGAACCACGTCTGTGCGGCGCTCTCGGCCCCCACGAGCAGGTACGACCCCGTCTCCATGCTGCCGCCTATGATGATGGGCTGGCCGTCCTCCCTGTATTTCTGAGTGACGTATTCGGAAGCAGGGCCGAACGCGGCGGTCGCGCCCTTCCTGTGGACTATGAGCTCCTTCATGCTGCCGTCCACCCTGTGCTTCTCCACGGACGCGCGGTTGTGCGCGACGTCGTATACCTGGTGCATGCCGAGCTTCTCGGCGTCCATGCCGAACACGGAAGAAAACGTTTCGCGCACCCTGTGCAGTATGGTCTGACGGTTCGCGAAGGACATGTTCATGGCACACTTCATGCCAGAGAAGTAGTTCTGGCCCTCTGGCGAGTCGAACGGGGCGCTCGCAAGCTCCCGGTCCAGTATCTTTATCCTGTACTTGCTTTCCATGACGTCGAGGAACAGGTTGAGGTAGTCGGTCGCCACCTGGTGGCCGAACCCGCGCGAGCCGCAGTGGAACATGACGACCATCTGGTCCGGGAAAAGGCCCCACTTCTTCGCGAGCGCCTTGTCCATTATGTTCTCCTCCTTCACATGCTGTATCTCAAGGTAGTGGTTGCCGCTGCCAAGGGTGCCTATCTGGTCCTTGCCCCTTTCCACCGCCTTGCTGCTGACGTTCTTGTTGTCCGCGTTCTCCTCCCTGCCCCCGAGTTCCGTGGCCTTCAGGTCCTCGTCCCAGCCGTAGCCGTTCTTCACGCACCATTCAGAGCCCTCCTCGACGACCTTCCTGAACGTGTTCGCGTCCAGGCGCACGAAGCCGCGGCTCCCCACGCCCGCCGGCACCGCCTTGAAGAGCGCGTCCACCAGCTGGTGCAGCTTCGGCTTCACGTCCTTGTACGTGAGGTTGGTGCGGATGAGCCGCATGCCGCAGTTGATGTCGAAGCCGATTCCGCCCGGCGATATCACGCCGCCGTCGCTCCTGTCCATGGCAGCGACGCCGCCTATCGGAAAACCATACCCGGATTTGCCTTTCTTTTAACTTCAATTAAAAGAAATGTGGCCGTCGGGCATGCAATAGGCGTACTTTACTATTCCAGGCAATGTGGCGACATTGGTTATCTGCTCGAAAACCTGCATGTCCATGCCGTCAAGGAGCCTTCTGCTCGCATAGATGCGTGCAGGCACACGCATGCCCGACTTGTAATCCACGCCGATTTCCCAGATGTAGTCGCTTATCTTCTTGAATTCTGGCCTTTTGACGTCTCCTCCGTATCCCATGTCAATCCTCCGAATTTGTCGATCTCATTGATGTTATTGAAAGCGTATTCTCAAAATAACTATTCGATAGATAGGTAAATTAAGGTTAGCTGGCTAATTGTGGCGTGGTCCACATGCATGCCGATTCAAAAAATCCGGCGGCTCTCAGGAACGAGGCGCGCCAGGTGGCGGCCGTTTCCACAGAGCCATTCATGGCCTGGTCAGAGCTGAAGCGCTGGTCCCTCGGCAAGGGGCCTGCCGCGACGAGGGTGGCGGTCATGGAGTTCATGGAGCAGCACGGCCGGAAGCCCGAGGCCGCGGCCATCATCCCGGAGATATCCCGCCTGGCGTTGCAGATGCCTGAGCCCGAGCGGAAGGAGATGCTGTCGCTCGCCAACAGGCCGTTCGCGCCTGCAAGCGGCTTCGAGCGCACGATTTCGCCTATTTCCAGTTCCATAGGCACCACGTTCCCGAAAAAGAAGGAGCAGAAGGAGATGCCGGCCCCCCATCCGGACATCGCCCGCATGATGGAGCAGAGGGACGCTATTTTCCACGTGAACCGCGGCGCGCTCGGCGCCCCCAGGGAAGGGAAGAAGGCCGGATTCGCGCCAGCGCTCCCGATCACCCGCAGGGACTTCACGCCCGTGCTCAGCGCAGGCCACGGCCACGCGCTGGTGCACTCGCTCAGCGAGAGGCTCAGCTTCCACGGCCATGAGGAGCATGTGCATGCTGAAAACCCAGGGGAGCGCGCATTTGCGCTGGCAAAGAAGCGCCATGCGGCAAAAAAGAGGGCCGCGAGGAAAGCTGCCCGGCCGGCAAGGAAAAAAACAATCTCCCGCGCCCCTGCCCGCGTGGCTAAGAAGAGGAAGGCCCGGAAATAACTCCCAGCTTTTAAAAATGCTCGCCAGCAAGATAAAACCGCTGCTCCTGTAGTCTAGTCCGGTCAAGGACAACGGACTCTCACTCCGTAAACCCGGGTTCAAATCCCGGCAGGAGCATCATAATAATGATTAAGTTTTGGTGTCTGTCGGCGTCTGCTCAGCATCCGGCCTCAATCCTTGGCCTTCTTTTGCCCTTGGAGGCGCCCCCGGAACCCAATGCTTATGTGTCCCGTATTTGCGGCCGTTAATGAAAAACCACATTTTTAAACCTTTTTAAACACATTAACTGCCATGACCACGACACTTAAGGTGCATCCTAAACTCGTCAGGTCAGCCGGCATTCTGCTTTCACGCCAGGCAGCCAGCATGCGTGAGATGGAAACGAGGGAGCGGAAAATCAAGGCTGTTTTTGCCCCCTGCCAGCCCCAACTCGAACAGCATTATCCAGGCTGTTCCCTGCGCGCGATTGAGTCAAAAGGCACCAAAACCAGATCCTCCAACTTCGTCGTAGTCAAATCAGAGCCTTCCAATTCAGCGCCTATCCTGGCCTACGTGAAGATACGGCAAAGGCAGTCCGTTTTTATTCCATCCAAAACCGGCGAATCAGAAATCCCGTTGAAAATTCCGGCTAAGGCGGCTTTTGAACTGAAGCAGCAGGGCCGGCTGTTTGAAAAGGCATGCAGGCAGCATACCCTCTACAGCAGAGCTCTTTCGCTAATCACGGATTCCAGCAACGCTTATATCGGCTCGCTCACCGGGCTTTTAGACGCGATTTCTTCCAAAAGGGAAACGGCAATCTACCTGCTCAAAAGGGCAGGCGCCTCTGCAGACCGGCGCTTTGTACTAGCCAGCCTCGGTTCTCTGAACGACCTTGTGCAGGATATAAAATCCCGTTTGCCCAAGTCGGTCCCGATAACGCTGAAGCCAGGGAAGTAGCTGCCCCTTAACGCGCTCGTCCAGCATTTTGCAACCTGCACCTTCCCAAACCAATTTATTACATCGCCTCGATTCCAGTGCATGCTCGACTTGCTGCTCAAGGTCCTCGCGCTGGGAATAGCATCCACCGCGTCGCCTGTCATATTCGGCGTCACCTTCTCGCTCCTCGCTGACAAAACCAGCGGAAAGGTCAGGGCAGCGGCCCTCTTGGCCGGCGGGGTGCTGAGCGTAGCCATCATACTCGCCGTAGGCGCGGCTGCAGGCAGCCATCTCGCGGGCTATGGCACTGAAATCAGGGCACAGGCCAAGGCCATCGACCTTGGGCTGGCGGTCGTTTTCCTGCTTTTCGCGGCATTTTCCCTTTTCTCCAAGGACCGCGCCCCGGGCACTGCGCCCAAGAAGGCAGGCATCCTGAAATGGGCGGCCGCAGGCTTCGTGCTTAACACCACGAACCTCGACGCCGTCATCCTCCTTCTCACCGAAGCCAAGGAGATCTTCCAGTCCGCGGCGCTCATGCCAGAGAAGGCGCTCCTCATGGCGCTCGGCGCCTGCTTCTTCCTGCTGCCCACGCTCCTGCCGCTGGCGGTTTACATCGCCCGGCCAGGCCAGGCCGCCCGGATACTCGAGCCGGCCGGCCTGTTCATCCGGAAATACGGGCGCTATCTCGCCTGTGCGGTCTTCCTGGGCTTCGGCATCTACCTGGCCTACCGCGGCCTGATGTAGGCATTTTAATTCCTTGCCGCTGTTATCCAGCCATGGCATTCGATATCGTGAGCCTGGTTAACCTGATCCTGTCCGTGGCCATAGCAGGCGTGGCGCACTGGGGCTACCTGACGAGCCGCAACCGCCTGCTCCTATACGTGAGCATCGCTTTCGGCCTGTTCGCCCTGTCGCACCTGCTCCTCCTCGCAGGGCTGGAGGAGTCGCTGATGGCAGTGGTGACCGCCCTCAGGGTGCTCGGCTACCTCACCATGCTATTCGCGGTCCTCACCGGGCTGAAGAAATAGCCGAAAGCAGGGCCGCAAGATCTTCCAGGCCCTTGGCCACGACCACGAAGCCGTGCCCGATTATCTTTATGCGGTCTGAGTTCCGCGACGCCGCCCCTGCTGCCTCCGCAAGCTCTGCGGTCCCATATGGGAACGGCCCTATTTCCGCGCCGAATTTCTCCCCCAGCCGCCTGTCGTCGTGGAAATGCAGTATCACGTTCGCGTCCTTCCTGGCCCTGTATATCTCCCAGTGCATGCGCGATTCGGACGACGGCGTGCCGCCGACCGCATGCACCACGCCGCCAGCAATCTTCTTCACGAAGACGACGTCCTCTTCCATGAGCTTCGTCATCCGCGCGCCGGTGCGCTTTATCAGGAAGCCGCCGCCCTTGCGCACGCTGATGTTGCCCTCGCCGCCGCTGACCTGCATGAAACGCGCCACCAGCCTGTCAGCCTCAAGCAGCTCTGCGCTTCCCACCCTGCCTGGAAGCGCCTTCACTTCGAACTTGACGCCGGCGTATCCTTCCATCTGGCCAACCCCTCCGCCTTGCCGATGCCCTTCTCGGTGACATATGCGGTCACGTACCTGGCCGGCGTCACGTCAAAAGCAGGATTCAATGCCCTGGCCCCCTTGCCGTAGACGCGCTTGCCTGAAACCTCCAGGACCTCGTCCTCGTGCCTCTCTTCAACAACGATCCCGTCGCCGTCCGCGAGCGAGAAATCAAACGTTGAGAGGGGCGCGAGCACGTAGAACGGCACCGAATTCTCCCTTGCGGCGACCGCCAGGGGATATGTGCCTATCTTGTTTGCGAAGTCGCCGTTGCGCGCTATCCTGTCCGCGCCGACCATGGCCATGTCCACCATGCCGCGCCGCATGAGCGAGCCTGCCGCAGCATCCACAATCACCCTGTGCTCTATGCCTGCCTGCGCCAGCTCCCAGCTGGTGAGCGCGCCCTGGAACCTGGGCCTCGTCTCGTCAACGTAGGCGAATACCCTCTTCGTCTTCGCAGCCTCCAGCACGGCGCCCAGCGACGTGCCCGAACCTGCGGTGGCCAGCGGCCCTGCATTGCAGTGGAGCAGCACCCTGGCCCCCCCGGGTATGAGCGAGGCGCCGTGCCTGCTTATGGCGGCCGTGTTCTCCCTTATCATCCTGTGCCATCCGTTCGCCGCGTCAAGCGCTGTCTTTCCGGCCTTCATCGCCGCAAGCACGTAATCCACGGCGTTGGACAGGTCGGCCGCGGTAGGCCGCGCCTTCTTCAGCACGGCTGCGGCCTCCGCCGGGTCCTTGGAAAGCGCCATGCCGTATGCAGCTGCGACTCCTATCGCAGGCGCGCCGCGGACGTTCATCCCGCGTATGGCATCAGCCACCTCCCCAGGGGTCCGGCACGTGATGTATGCGGTCTCGTGCGGCAGCCTGGCCTGGTCAAGAATCCTGACCCCGCCCTTGGCGAATGTGACTGCGTCCATGCAGGAGTAATGCGTTACTCTGGCTTAAAATATTTCGCGAAGATGCATCACCATGGAAATATCCATACGCAGGGCCAAGCCCGGGGACATGGACGCCCTCGCGGCGCTGTGGAACGGCCTCATGCTCCACCATGTGAAGCTGTACGGCCGGGACAAGCGGGCCGAGAACCACGAATTCCGCAAGGATGCGGAATCGATCTGGAGGAAATGGGCCCTCAAAAACATCCGCTCGCAGAACGGGCTCGTCCTAATCGCCGAGGACGGCGGAAGGCCCGTGGGATACTCGCTCAGCCTCATAAAACCGAACATCCCGGTCTTCCGCATCAGGAAGCTGGGGCACATGTCCGACCTTTACATCAGGCCCGGCTACCGCGGCAAGGGCATAGGGACGCGCTTCAGGGACGCGGCGTTCCGCTGGTTCAGGAAGAAGGGGATAAGGCACGCGTCCATAGCCGTGCATGCGCTCAATCCCGCGTCTTGGAAGATTTACAGGAAATGGGGCTTTTCGGATTACCACATGGAGATGAGGCGCAGGCTCTAAAGATTTATAATCCGCAACGGATAATCCTTTTCCATGCAGCTCAACCTGAAAAAACCCAGGGAAGTGAAGGGGATCCTAGCGGTCGCGGTCATGCAGGGGCAGGCGCTCCCGTTTCCGGAAGTGACGCGTTCGGTGCGCAAGGACGAGTTCGAAGGCAAAGCCGGCCAGCTCCTCGCCATCGACACCCACGGGAAGGCTGCTTTCAGGAAGCTCGTGCTCTACGGCCTCGGCGAGAAGAAGGAGTTCAAGGCAGACTGCCTCAGGCGCTTCGGCGGCGCCGCAGTGCGCTATGCCGCCCAGGTGAAAAGCCCGTCAGTCGCGGTCTTCGTCCTGCTCAAGCCGGCAAGGGACACCGTGCGGCTGGCATGCGAGGGCGCGATACTCGCTAACTACAGGCCTGTCAAGTTCAAGACCAAGAAGGACGATTATTTCGAAGTCAAGGAGCTCGACGTCGTGACCAACGAGCAGCTGGGCGACGTGCTGAAAAAGGCCGCGATCATGGCCAACGCGCAGAACTACGTGCGGGACATAAACGAGAACCCGGCCAACATCGCAACCCCGCAGCTGCTCGCAGACGAGGCCCGGAAGCTGGCTAAGGAACGGAAGCTGGACGTGGCCGTTTTCGACAAGGGCGACCTGAAAAGGCTGAAGATGAACGCCATCCTCGCGGTCAACCAGGGAAGCGCGCTCCCGCCGGTGTTCGTGGTGCTCGAATACAACAGGGGCAGGAAGAACCTCCCGCTCTACGCCGTGGTCGGCAAGGGCATAACCTTCGACAGCGGCGGCATATCAATAAAGCCGTCCAAGGGCATGCAGGACATGAAATACGACAAGACCGGGGCGGTCACCGCCATGGGCATAATCAAGGCCGTGAGCGAGCTCGGGCTCCCGATCCGGCTCATGGCCGCGTTCGCAGCCACAGAGAACATGCCGTCCGGAAGCGCGCAGAAGCCAGGCGACATAATAACCGCCTACAACGGCAAGACCATAGAGGTCCTGAACACCGACGCCGAGGGCAGGCTGATACTCGCTGACACGCTGGCCTACGTCGCGGAGGCGAAGCCCAGGGCCATAATCGACCTTGCGACGCTCACCGGCGCCATGATAGTCTGCCTTGGAAGGAACCGGGCCGGCCTGTTCACCAACGACGACCACCTGGCGAAGGTGATTTACGACTCGGGCGAGAAGACGTTCGAGCGCGTGTGGCGCATGCCGCTCGACAGCGAGTACAAGGAGATGAACAAGGCGGATTTCGGTGACATAAAGAACATAGGCAGCGAGACCGGCGACGCGGGCTCGATAACCGCGGCCTGCTTCCTCTCTGAATTCATCGGCGACTGCAGGTGGGCGCACATCGACATAGCCGGGGTGGACAACATAGCCTCATCCCACGGCTACCTGGAAAAAGGTGCGAGCGGCATCGGCGTCCGCCTGGTCACAGAGGCGCTCGCAAGGCTGGCGAAGAGATAGTCACGCCAGGCACTGGAACTGCGGCCCGCCGTTGCTGCTGTAATATATGGCCACCTGCTGCGGCATGAAAAAGTCGTTTGCCACCTTCAGGACGTCGTCCAGCGCAGATGCGGTGCGATTGTTGTCCGCGCCGCTCCACTCCGCCTTGATGATGTAATTCGCGCTCGTTTTCATGGCCAGGGCAGCTATGGTGGGCGGTATGCATGTGTCATTGCCTTTCTCGATGGCTTCCCAGGTCTGATGTGCATGCATTGCCAGCCCCTCCGGCTTTCCTGCGGCTTCCTTCATGCCGCCAAGCTCCCTTCTCACTTCCCCGAGCGGGCTGCGGGAACGCAGAATCGCGTATGCCCTGCCTGTTTTCATATGCGTCATGGTTATCCGGCCCCCGGCGGCTGGATGTGCTCGCAGACGTACTGTCCGCTGCGCTCGCTGAAATGGTATACCGCCCCAATCCCGGCCTCAATTTTTTCAATCATAAGTGTGGAATGCCCGCTACCAAGGAAGCTTTTGAGCTCCTCGGCAACCGTTTCATTGGTGGCACCGGATATTGCGACCCTCAGGAAGAAGTTTGCTCCCTTCGATTCCCATTGCTGTGTCTCTGCCACCAGGCGGTGCTCGTCCTTCAGCACCATCATCGCCCCTGGCCGTATGTCCCTTATGTCGTATATGCCAAACGTGGTCCTCAGTGGTTCGTTTAAAGGCTCGGTGAAAGCCGGTATCTCGTATCTCCAATCAGGTTTCAACGTAGTGACGGCATTCCTGATGCCGCCCTCAGTGAAGCCTGACCTGAACATGCAATACGCTCTGCCTCCGCTTGGCGCCAGTTTCATCAGGCTTCCACCCCGGATTTTGGAACTCTCCCTTCCATGCACATGATCTTTTCAAGAGCCTTCATCGCAATCCCGAATTGGCTCATGGATACGTATACGCGATTATCATCCCTGAAATATGTCTCGTGCACAAGCCCGTGTGGCTTTCCTGACACATAAATGCGGAATCCAGCGTTGTCGAAGATGCTTTCGAGCATCCTGGCAGTCTCATAGTTCGTGGAGCCCGGCAGCAGCATCCTGATTATATAACTGGCCCCTTTCCTCTGCCACGCATCTGCCAGGGGAATGAGCGGGCCTTCTCCCTGCCCGATTGCCACCGACGTCCTGTTTAGATTGGCCAGGGAATATGCAGAAAAATGCGCATGCCGCAGTTTCCCTGCGGCTTCTTTGTCCTTTAACGAGCCACAAACAGTAAGCAGAAATTCCGGATTCGCCTTCAGCCTGCTTAGCTCGCTCTTCATTACCGGCCGTGGCTCTCTCATCATGGCATTCCCCTTTATCCTGTTGAGAGCGTGTATTACGTCATCGGGCTTTGGGCGCGTGGAGCCGAGGAACATGTAGGCCCTGCCTGCGGCTGTCATGCCTGGCGTGGCTGCGCGTAGGTGTAATGCCCTTTTTTCATCCGCCATACAATCATATATGTTATACAAAGTGTTTATATACGCTTCTTATGCGCCACGCTGCACCTTTTCATCCCCACCCCACAAATATTTATAACCACAAACCACCAATCTTTTCCCATGAAAACCATCCACTGCGGAGCGGCACTGCTGCAAGAGCAGCGCGCTGATGCGAGGGCCGGCGCATTCATGCGCGCCATGGAACGTTATGACGACCGCACCCGGGCGATCCGTGGCTGCGGCCCTGGCAGGTCCGAAACCGGCATGCACCTGGGCACCCGCAGGCTCGGCATGCTGAACGTCTTCGTGGACAAATGGTACGTGAACCTGCCCATGAAGAGGGAGGACCACGCGAAGCTTCCCGGCAGCCTGAGGGATGCGGAAAACAGAATCCGTGCTGGCGTCCCGCGGAAGGCGCTCAACATGCACCTCCACATAATCCCTGCCGTCCGCCTGCTGAAGCACATCCGCCATGGCTACACAGCTGAGCTGGAAGCCACCGAAAGGCTGCTCGCGCCGCTTGACGCGCTGAACCTGAAGCTTGCCAAGAAAGGCCAGCGCACCGGCAGCGAGATATCCTCTGCAATCCGCTGCCTGGATGATTTCCGGGACAGCCAGCTCGCGAGGAAACATTCGGCGGTGAAGCGCATAGCTGCAAAAGGCCGCCTCGAAGAGACCCTGCAGCTGCTTCAGAACACCCTTGGGCTGGATGGCAACGCCCGCGCCATGGAAGTGAGCAGGGCATGCGCCCAGTTCTCTGCGTTCCGCGCCCGCCTGGGCGAGTGGCGCGACAGGGATGTCGCAGGCATCGCGGTCCACAACCTGAAGAGGGAATGCGCGCTCCGCATCGAGCGCGACCGGTGGGTGCTGGCGCAGCTCGACAGGTTCGCCACCTCGCTGGAGAAGATATACGAATACGACCTCGTTGACCATCACAAGCGTGATGCGCTCATCGAGCTGGAAGCCCTCATCAGCCGCAATGCGCCGAAAGAGCTGGTGCTCATGCAGCTGCGTGCGGCGAGCAGGCTTTTCCGCGTGCCTGAACGGGCGCGGATGGATGTGGCCGAAGCAGGCCTGCTGGCAGCAGGCAGGAAAGTGGACTATCTCATCGCCCACTACGGCTGGCTCTACCGTTACGCCGGCAACGGCCAGAAGGAGAAGGCGCTGGCCAAGCTGGATTTCATCTCCACGTTCGTGAACGGCAACAAGCCCCCGTTCATCCTCCGCGAGCTTTCCAGGGATGCGGACGCGTACCTCGCGCCTGTGCTTGAAAAGCTCGAAAAGGCCGTGGGCGCCTACCGGCTCATCTACCATGCCGCCGATGTCAGCGCCGCATTCGCAGCCGCAAAGGCGGCCTTCGCGGCCGCAAGGGACGAATTAAAAAAGATTGTCGCCCCTGACAAATCGTGAAGCTCAAACGCGAGCTGGGGCTGTTCAGCACAACGCTTTACGGCATCGGCGTCATACTCGGCGCGGGCATCTACGCCCTCATCGGGGTGGGCGCAGGCCTCGCAGGCAACATGCTCTGGCTGGCATTCCTCATCTCGGCAGTAATCGCCATCTTCACCAGCCTGAGCTATGCCGAGCTCTCAAGCATGTTCCCGAAGGAGGCAGCCGAGTACAATTATGCGCGCAGGGCGTTCAGGCGCGAATGGCTCTCCTTCGCGGTCGGCTGGGTGCTGGCCATAGGCACGGTCATCGCTGCCGCCACCGTCGCGCTGGGCTTCGGCGGCTATTTCTCAGCCCTCACGGGCATAGACGTCAAGGCCGCGGCCCTGGGTATCATCGGCATGATGACCCTGCTGAACTATCTCGGGATAAAGGAATCCGCCTGGTTCAACAGCGCCGCGACCGTCATAGAGATGGGCGGCCTCGTGATAGTCGTCCTTGCAGGGCTTTTCCTGCCGCCGCTTGCCGATGTCAATCTGCTTGAAATGCCTGCCGCAGGCCTCGCAGGCATACTCACAGCCGTTTCAGTCATATTCTTCGCATACATCGGCTTCGAGAACGTTGCCAACCTCTCCGAGGAGGTCAAAAACAGCAGGAAGGTCGTCCCGCAGGCGCTCGTCCTCGCGCTGGCGATCTCCACCATCCTCTACCTGCTCGTGGCAGTGGCCGCCGTGCGCGAGGTCGGCTGGGAGGCGCTTTCACAGTCCCAGGCGCCGCTCACGCTCGTCGTTTCCAGGGCGCTCGGCCAGTACGCGTCCCTGCTTTCCTACATCGCCCTGTTCGCAACCGCCAATACGGTCCTGATGTTCCTCATCGTCCCGTCCCGCATACTCTACGGCATGGCTGAAGGCGGCTCGCTCCAGCGCATTTTCTCGGTTGTCGGCTCCCGCGGCACGCCATACCTTTCGGTCGCCATCGTCGGCATGGCAGCGGCCGCCATGGCAGCTGCCACCGACATCAAGACCGTCGCCCAGCTCGCGGACCTGGCCGTCTTCATCGCCTACCTCGTCGTCAACCTTGCTCTCATAGCGCTCGCCGCGTCGAAAATAAGGCGCGAATTCACGAGCCCGCGCGTCGCCGGCGTCCCTGTGCTCGCATGGGCCGGCGCGCTCAGCGCCGCGTTCATGCTGTTCCATTTCGAGCCGAGGCTCTGGCTGGCCGAGGGCGCGGTCGTGGCGGTCGGGCTGGCGCTGTTCCTGCTGAATAAGAAGAAACCTTAGACCTGCGCCAGTATGACCACGTAGTTCTTGCCGTAGTATTTGGCGCAGCTCGGGCACGTGGTGTAGAAGAAATACATCTTTTTCATCTTGCGATTTTTCGCCTTCACATGGTCGTGCATCGCCTGGACCCATTTGCCCATGTCCTGGTAGGGGCCTTCGAAGACCCTGGTGAGGAACCTGCCGGATACCTTCTCCATCCTGGCCCCGGGCACGTTCCTGCTCACGTTGATGTATACGTCGCTGCCAAACATTGAATTCTCATCCGAAAGCATGAGCGCCTTTTCAGGGAGCGCATTGGCAGCCTTTATCTTCTCCATGTTCCTGACGATGACCTGCCCGAAGTTCAGCGGGATGTGGAACAGGCTGAGCACCCGGTCCCTGACGAAAAGCTTGTCCTTCCAGACGATTTCCTTCCCGTCCCACGGCCCTGGTTCGAACCGCTGGCAGCATCCTGTTTCAGAATCCTCGTAGAGCTTGTCCACATTATCACCATGTCATGCCGTTTCCGGCCCTGCCTTCTCGCTTTTCACTCCGTGGTCTGCGGCCTCGGTCGCCCACCAGTTGCCGTACCTTTCCTTGAGCTTCTCCTCTATGCTCCTGGACTCGTGTATGGCGTGGACCACGTCCTTCTTCTCTATGCGCCCCTTCTTCTCCATGGCGGCCACGTCGCCTGCCATCTTTATTATGCCGGTGAGGTTGCGCAGCCTGAGCGTCAGGCCCTTGGCGTTGTCGATGCGCCGGGCGATGTTGCGCGCCTCGTCTATGATGAGCATCGCGGCCGCGTATTCCGCGTGCGGTATCTTGCCGTCCTTGGTTATCTCCTGCGCCAGGAACTGGAAGAGCTTCTTCTCGTTCTGGGGCACGTCGTCCATGTAGGCGTTCATCAGAACCTCGTAGCCGTCGCCGCGTATCCTTGAGCGCAGGGGCGGAGTGATGTGCTTCATGTCGTTTATGTTGGTCGCGCCGACGAATATGAAGTCGCAGGGCACGCCGTCCACGCGGACCGCGGCACCGCTGCTCATGGGATTACGGCCGACGATGGGGAATGCCTTGTCCTGCATGGCTGTGAGTATGTAGCGCTGGATGTTGCCGAGCGTGGACAGCTCGTCGATGAAAAGCACTCCTTCGTGCGCCTCGTGCACCGCGCCGGGCACCACGCGCTGGTAGGCCGCGGTCCCGAGGTGGTGGTGGCCGCCGTATGGGTCGTGCCGTATGTCGCCCAGCAGCTCGGTTTCCGTCCCGCCGCTCGCCTGGACGAACGTGGAGCGCTTGAGCGGCACGATGACCTTGCGCTTGGACTTCTTGCCCATCTCCTCGATCTTCTTTATCTCGTCCTGGGTCAGCATGAGTATCTTGCCGTCTGTCGTGCGCTCGTAGATTATGACCTCGTCCTTGCCGTTCGGGTGCCGCCTCGTCGTCGCGATGCGTATCCGCTCGCCTTCCTGCGGCATCTGCGCCGGCATGCCATAGCGCTCGAAGAGGTTGCCGCCCTGGGTCTTGTTCGCGCCGCACTGCGGGCATATCACGTCCGTGAACGGGCTCAGCGCGGCGCACCTCCTGCACCTGAAGCCGAGCCGCTCCGCGACGAAGGAGGGGACGTCCAGCGGCGTCACTTCAATCCCTATCTTCTTCTCCTCGCCCTTGTCCTTCCTTATCTGGGCCTCGGCCCGTATCTCCACGATCGGCCTTTCCGCTATCTCAGGGTTGTCGAGGACCGAGACCTCGAACCTGGGGGCGGGCAGCACAGTGGATATGGCCTGGGCGATCATGCTCTTTCCGGTGCCTGGCGGGCCGACTAGAAGCAGGTGCCTGCGCTGGTGCGGGACCATGCGCGCTATCCTCACTGCCTCGTCCTGGCCTATGATGCGCTCGAACGGGTCCCTGGGTATGGGTATGTCTTTAGTATCGTCAAAACCAGATGATTTCGCCATGGGAATATTTCTCAATGCCTATATTTAAATGACGCCGGATGCCCTGGCCCTCCATCTTCAACAACAAAATCCTGCCGTGAGCCGGCAAGCAGGGCCCAGTGGCGCTCACACCGGCACCTGCAAAGGCGCCGGTGCCGCCACCGGGAAACTGTAACCAGTACGTTATGCCGGTTGGCTTGCACCTGGCGGTGTTCGCTCCGACAACTGTTTTTCAGACGCCGTACTGGCAGTGAGTTTTACCTGAGGGCCCGGATTTCCGGAACCCCGCAGGCGGTGTGTTTTTCTTTTTCTAAGATAGCAACTTGGGAACGGACCAAAGGATGAGATGAGAGGCGGGAGTCTGATCCGTTCCCAGTCTTGCCATCAGCGTGAGAAGAAACTTGCCCCAAGCCCTGGTCGGGGCCCGAGGCGTTTCTTGCTTTTTTGCTTACGTTGGGAGGATAACAAGTCGTGGCCGGCGAACCGGCCACGATTGGCGAACAAGTTCGCCAAGTCGGTAACGGACCAAATAATGAGATGAGAGGCGGGAGTCGGCCCGTTACCAGCCTTGCCATCATTATGAAGCTGCTTTCGCAGCAGCAAGACTTTCACTTATTCCGGAAAGAAGTAAACCTTCTTCCCCGCCTGCTGCTTCTGCAGCAGGCCCATGTCGCAGAGGCGGTTCAGCCTCGCGCACGCGGCGTTTTTGCCCTTGTAGTTGAATTTCGCACGGATGTCCTCGGCCGTGCACCTGCCTTTTTCGTGGACGAACGCCATGATCTGCTCGTCTACTTCGGGCAGTATGGGCGCCGCGGCCGGTGCAACTGGCATTCCTTTGGCTTCGAGGGCGTCGAGTTTGGCTAGTATGTTCTTGAGCAGGCGGTTCGTGTTCTCCCGTTCCTCAAGGAGCCGGTAGACCAGCTCCCCCAGGACTATGGGGTCCTTGAACTTCGCCATGTTCGTTTGGAGGTCGTTTTGGATTTCGTGTGCGAGTGTGCTGTCAACAGGTTTATATTCTTTGTTGTCCATTGAATCACCACGTTGGTTTGGTATGCAAGGTTGCGATGAAATCACGCAACTGTCATGATGTAATCATGATATATTTTTAAACCTATCGTTCCTCCGCTACGGGTGCCCACGTGAAACCACTCAAAGAGCTCGCATCCTCTGTACTCCTAGCGTTCCGCAAGCACAATCAGCGCCGCCTCAGGAAGCTGAACGACGACATACTCGTGGAAGCGGCCATGAACTTCACGCCGGTCTATTTCAACATGGCCATATTCTCCTACGTCCTGGCGAAAATCGTCTCCAAGCCCAGGTTCCTGGGCAGGGACTACGAGGCAGCGCTCCACGAAATAGAGAACGCGCTCCAGGCCGTCTCCGACACGATCGACACGGCCACACATGAAGAGTCGCTGGCGGCCTTCTCTGTGCTGGAGAAATCAATAGCATCGCTGGAGCAGCGCGACCCGCGCTTCGTGGTCGACCTGGTCACAAAGGGGAAATTGAAGATGGCAGCGACGCTCTACGCCCAGGGCATGAGCCTCGGCGTGGCGTCGGACATGACTGGCATGGAGAAGCAGGAGATACTCGACTATGCCGGAGAGACGATGATGTTCGACCGCATGAAGGAGGAGAAGCCGATAGCCGAGCGGATGAAATTCGCGAGGAAGCTCATAGAGGAATGACATGAAGACGCGCGACATACTCTGCGATTCCGGCTCGCTCATATCCCTTACGGCCGCGTGCCTGGACCACCTGCTGTACTACTTCCACGAGAACTACCACGTCCGCTTCATCATCCCGCCGTGCGTGGAGCGCGAGTCGGTGCAGCGGCCGCTGGAATCCAACCTGCGCAAATACCTTTTCTCAGCCATCCGCATAAAGAACGCCATAGAGGACGGCGTGGTCGTGAAGGTGGACGCGAACATCAGCGACCAGTCGAAAAAATACATGAACGCAGCCAACAGCATGTTCTTCGCCCGCGGCAAGCCCCTGCGCCTGATACAGGAGGGCGAGTCAGAGATGCTCGCGCTGGCAAAGGAGCTGGGCATAGAATACATCCTCATAGACGAACGCACCACCCGCATGCTCATAGAGGCGCCGCTGAAGCTGAAGGAGCACCTGGAGAAGGAGTTCGGCGTCAACATCATGGTGAACAAGGACAACCTCAAATACCTGGCGTCAGAGATATCCCCGCTGCGCGCCATACGCTCCAGCGAGCTTGTCATGCTGGCCCACGAGAAGGGCTATTTCAGGAATTTCAAGAAGCTGCAGAAGGACGCGCTCGAGGCAGCGCTCTACAAGATGAAGTATTCGGGCTGCGCCATCAGCTACGACGAGATAAACGCCTATCTTGCATCGGCGCAGCAGTCGGAGTGATCCGCGTGCAGCAGTTCCTTGAGAAACCACCGGACGGCAAGGTCCGCATCGCAGTGGACCACCGCGAAGACGCGCATTTCGACGAATTGTTCAAATCCCTGGGCGCTGACGTCGAGCGCCGCGCGCTCAGCGTGGGCGACTTCCTCTGCTCGGCGCGCCTCGCCATAGAGCGTAAGACGCGCAGCGATTTCGAGCAGTCCGTTGTGGACGGCAGGCTTTTCAGCCAGCTGCCCAACCTCATCTCCAACTACGAGCGCGTGGTGATAATCGTCGAAGGCACGAGCGGCGAGGGGCGGCTGGCGCGCGCATCGCTTCTCGGCGCCTACGCCGCGATAGCCGCAGATTACGGCGCCTCCCTGGTTTTCACCGATGGCATGGAAGGCACTGCGGAACTCGTCTTCGCGTTCGCGAAGCACGAGCAGCTCGGGAAACGCGTCCCGTTGCGCATCTACGCGAAGAAGAAGACGTTCACCCCGTCGCAGACCGCCCGCTCGATAGTCGAATCGCTGCCCATGGTGGGCCCCAAGGGCGCGAAGGCGCTGCTCGCGCATTTCGGCAGCGTGGACGCGCTCGCCCGCGCGTCCGAGCGCGAGCTGTCCGAAGTCCCCGGCGTCGGCAAGAAACGGGCGAAAATGATCCGCGCCATACTCGCCTACGAGTACAGGGAAGACGAAGACCAGCCCCATTAATATCTTTTCCTGCGAAATCGCAGCATGCATATCCCATGCAGCAGCCTCAGGATAGGCCTTGACCATCCTGACGGCGACCTGTCGTTCCTTTCGCATGCCCATTCCGACCATACGTCCGGGCTGAAAAGGCAGAAAAGGATAATCGCAAGCCCCGAGACGCTGGAGCTGGCAGGTTTCGCGCCGGAGCCTGCATCGTGCACTGGCGCGAAACTGCTCGACGCAGGCCACATCCTCGGCTCGCGGCAATTGCTCGTTGACAGCGATGGCCGTCGCACCGCCTACACAGGCGACTTCTCGCTAAAACCGAACGTATTCGGGTGGAAGGCCGAGGTCCCGCAGTGCGACCGGCTGATAATGGAGGCGACCTACGGCGACCCGTCATACGTGTTTCCGGCGCACGGAGAGGTGCATGGCATGATATCGCGCTGGGTGCGCGGCAACGAGTCCAGCAACCTCGTCATCGGCTGCTACGAGCTTGGCAAGGCCCAAGAGATGATAAGGATACTGAACGAGTGCGGCGTCGCCCCGGTCATCACAGAAAAGGCCGAGGCGTTCACGTCCATCTACGAAAAATACGGCGTGAAGCTGGACCGCATCGTGGTGGGGAGCCCCGAGGCTGAAGAGGCGATGGGGCACAGGTTCGTCTCCCTGCTGCCAATGGCAAAGGCGAAGAGGTATTTCGCATCCAGGCTCGCCCAGGCGTTCGAGCGCGAGACGCTGTGCGCGGTGGCCACGGGCTGGGCGTTGCACCACCGGTTCGACGCCGACGCCGCGTTCCCGCTGAGCGACCACGCGGACTTCAACGACCTCGTCGAGTTCGCCGCGCAGAGCGGCGCGAAGGACGTCGAGTTCTTCTGCGGCGACGGCTCCGCAGTGCTCGCTGCCCGGGAGGATGCTGCCATCGCAGTCCGGAACTGCCGCTAGGTTTTCACAGCGATACGCCGAAATGGTTTTATTCCACCACTGCCCTACATCTATATGGCCCGCCTGCTGTCATTGGCCGTTTTTTGCTACCGTGCTGCCTTTCTGGCCGGTTTTTTCCTGCTCGCATCATCGCTCACCCTCGTTGTTTTCGCCGCTTTCATCATCCCATCTATCCTCTCGTCCATTCCCGGCATCTTCCTGCCGCTCTGGATTGCGCTTTTCCTCTGCCTCTGCATATCCGGCGTCATCTTCTCAGTGCTATACTCCCTGGTCCCATTGCCGACGCGCCTTTCTACGGCGTTGGACCTCTGGATGTTTCAGAAACGGTTCCTCAGGAACGCCCCCCAGCTTCTCGAAGGGGAGCAGATGCTCTTCAGCCCCGTCCCCTGCGCCATAAACGGTGGCACCGCCCGGACCAGGGTGATGGCCCAGGACGTCATGGTCACGGACAAGCGGATCGTCACATCCGGCTTCCTGGACGGCCTAAGCTACTGGTATGCTGCCCCTTCTGCCCCGGCCTCTTTTCCCGGATCATTAATCGGCTGGAGATGGAACATAACCTCGCTATCCTCCGGGTCCGACCCACGGCTCGGCGATTATCTGGAGATCACATCCCCCTCTCGCTTCCATCAGCTCAAAATCACCATCTATCATCCCCAGGCCCTCAGCATAATGGCCCGGCTCCCCAAATACCTCCCCCGCTGATTCCGGCCCGCAAACAAGCCATTTTAAACTGTTGAGCGCAAGTTTCATCCGGACACAGCCAACAGGAAACAGTTTTTGATTAAACTTCCCTATTGTTCGGCGCACCGAACAATGAGGCACAAAGAACCGCTGTTCTTTGTTGTTTCCTAAAAAGTTTAATGGCCACGGTGTGTTTGAACGTCGCGTTCAAAACCCGCGGCCAGAATTGGAGCATTGCTCCAATCCGATGGCCACGGTGGCGTAATGGTAGCGTGAGTGGCTGTGGCCCTCTAGGCCCGAGTTCGATTCTCGGCCGTGGCCCTTGAATTTTATTCAAGGCACACCCGAGAAATCTTTTTCCGGATTTCTCGAGCGTGGCCCTAATTCCTTTTTTTATCTCTGTCGTCTCCTTGGTTCTGTCTCATGAATTAGGGCCACCCACGGCGCTTGCGCCGGGACCGTGGCCCTAATTCCTTTTTTTATCCCTGTCGCTCCGTATCGTCAGGACCAGGTAGATGTGCAGGGCCAGCAGAAGCACGAACGGGACCAGGAGCATGCCGTGTATGGTGAAGGAAAGCGCCTTGGTCAGCATCCCGCCAGTCAGCGGCTCAATGGCCCTGTATTCCGTTATTCCCAGCCCTGAGATGAGATAAGCCAGTGTGACGAGCGCGAAAAGATAATGGACCGCCCTTCTAAGCGTTTCCTTGCCCGTGATATCCATGCAGTCCCTCATCCGATGAAGCTCCCGTTCAGGTCGCCCGAATCCGAGTAGCCCCTGCTTTCCCAATACCCTTCGTAAGCGGTGTCATTTGACAGTTCTATCCCGGTTATCCACTTGATCCACTTGTACCCCCACTTGCTCTCTGCGACAAGCACGAAGGGATACCCTCTTTCCGGCGGGATGGTGACGTTGTTCATCCTGTAGGCCATGATGATGTTGTTATCCTCCACGTACCCTATGGGGAAGGACGTGGAATAGCCGTCGTAGGCCCTGAATATGACCGTTTTTGCATCCGGCTTCGGACCGGCCTCTTCCAGCAGGTCCTTCACCAATACCCCCTCCCAGAGTATGTCCACGCTCCACCCCTCGACGCAATTCAGGGTGACCGGCTTGGTATAATGCTGGTGGCCGCCGACCACTTCCTGGTATGTATATTCACCGGGGTTTTCCACCAGGCCCGTTATCATCAGCCTGTAGCTGCTTTCATTGATGTACTGCGGCCCATGGATGGAATTCTCCCGGAAATCGTTGACGGACGAGAGCTTCTCTCCTTTGTATTCGTTGATTTCGGTGCCGTTGAGCGCTATCGGCCCGGTCGTTCCCAGGCATCCGCTCACTAACAGGACGAGCGCGACAAGTGCTATTTGCCACCGATTCATGCTAGGCGAACACCCTGCCGAGATTTAATGTTTTCCTTTCCCTGCCCACGGTTTAAAAATATCCCTGCGGATTCAATGCCCATGAGACCCATCCTGTTCGTGCTTCCGCTGCTGGTCATCGCGGGCTGCTGTGGAATGAGCAGCACCCCGTCGTCCTTCTGCCCGCTCGGCACCTACGGTTCGGCATGCACCGATTTCTGCGATAGGTCTGCCGGAACCCAGTATGACGGCGGCCCGAACTGCTTTTCAGAGTGCATGGCCCTGGTCAGACAGGCTGAGATGGGCGACGCGACGACCTGCTGCAAGGAATCCATAAGCGAGGCGTGCCAGCGCACGTGCACCGAGACGATGGCCTCCATCTATTCCAAATACGGTGCTGGCGCGATGGGCGAGGAGCAGCGGGAAGAGATAGAGCAGTGCGTGGGAGAATGCACGGCGCCATACCTCCAGATGGGCATCCCCCTGAACAGCTGCAACGTCCTGGATTATGATATTGTGAAACAGGCGATAGCTGAGGACTAAGGTGACATTATGCCAGCGATGAAACAGGCCCAAGAGAAGAAGGATGCTGAAGCGGTGTTTGAGAAACTGCCCGCCAAATACGGCGCCATACTGCCCATGGGCAGCTCCCTCGACGGGCGGCTGAGGTTCGAGGATTTCAACTCCAACCAGGTCAGGCCGTTCCAGATGTCAAATGTGCCGGCGGAAGAAAAGGACGCGCTGGTGAATAAGCTGGTCAAGGATCTGACTGCCGCGCAGTACAAGTATGACCCTTCCACGAAGGACTCTGTCTTCGTTGCCAGTAAAGTCACATACGATGAAAAGGGAGGGCTGTTGTCGTTTTCCCTGCAGCGGATAGACGCCACACGCAGGGAAAAGGGCGCTACCGAGCAGCTGGCCAGGAAGTGACCGGCATCAGCTCCTGTTCGCCCGGTCGTTCTCCTTGCCCCCTGCAAGAACAAGCATGCCGCCGATGAAGGCCACTGATGCCAGTGCCATGAACCATTGCGGCGGATCCGCATGATTCTCCCTTGCCCATGCATTCCCGGCCTTGGCGGTGTCTGCCGCTGCAATCCTGTCGGCTGCCGGCTCCTTTGCCGCGAATGCCGGCCTTGCCGCCATGGGCGATGCGGCCAGCGCGGCGACGCCGGCAGCGATAATGTATCCTCTCAGTCTCATCGCCACATTCCCCTCCGCGGGCATTCCTGTGGCAACTAATGCTTAAAAAGCAGTGGCACGTCGATGCTCATCGCCTTTTCTTCGCCAGCCTGATGAGCTTCCTGACTTTGGACATCTTGCCCTTCTTGCTGGGCTTGCGCCCCTTCGGGCGCTTTGCCCTGATTTTTTTCCTTGCCTTCGGCTTAAGCTTACGTTTTGCCATTTTGGTCACCGCTCTGGCGGGGTTCTGACGTCTGGACTCGGTGAAGAAGAATTTCAAACGATTGCAGATATCAATCTTAACCCATCCGCTCGTTTTAGATATCTACTTCGTGCCATAGGCAAGCATGCGCAGGTATGGATTTCATACAGCGAGTTATAGTCCAGACGCCGTATTCATAGCTGACTACCTGTCAGAGGCTGCTATAGACGCATCCTTTTCAGGACAACCGAAATATCCTCGTCAGAACCCATCCGAGGGGTAGGAGATAACATGGCAAAATTCTTAATTTTTTCGGTTATGCGTGGGAGAAAAAGTATGTTTCGCTATGGGTTTGCACACAAAATTGGCGCATCGCCCATCTAATAGAGCTGCCTCAGTTTCCGGAGCGCCTCGCCGAATTTATTCACTTCATCAACGGTATTATATACATAGCAGCTCGCGCGCACCGCGCCGTCATTCGCGCCCAGCGCCTCTAGGGCGGGCTGCGCGCAGAAGAACCCGCTCCTCACCGCGATGCCCTGCCTGTCCAGCATGAGCGCCAGGTCGTGCGGCTTCCCTTTCAGGTTGAACGAATACAGCGCGCTGTGCCCTGCGGCATCAGCCGGGCCGTAGATGACCGCATCAACTGCCTCCAGTTCCCTGCGCAGCGCCATGCCCAGCGTTTTCTCGTGCGCTTCCACCTTTTCCATGCCTATTTTTTTGAGGTAATCGCACGCCGCGGCGAGCCCGAGGATGCCGCCGTAGTGCTGGACCCCTGCCTCGAAGCGGGTCTGGTCGTTCATCGGGTCTATCTTGCCGCCGCTGACCGCCTTCACTGTCCCGCCGCCGCTCATCAGCGGCTCGAGCCTGTCGAGCAGCTGCCTTTTCGACACCAGCGCGCCTATGCCTGTCGGGCCGAGCATCTTGTGGCCTGAGAAGCAGAGGAAGTCGAAATCATCGCGCCGGAAGTCGGTCCTGCCGTGCGCGACCCCCTGGGCCCCGTCGATGCATATGAGCGCGCCGCTGTCATGGGCTATCTTCGCCACTTCCCGCGCGTTGCCCTTCCACCCGGTGGTGTTGGTGCCGCTGTTCGTGACCACGAGCGCCGTCTCGCGGTCTATGGCCTGCGCCCATCTCCCGGCGCTTACCGTCCCGTCGCTCTCGCAGCCGACGATCTCAAGGCGTATCTGCCCCCTGTCCCTGAGCTTCATGAAAGGCAGCAGCACCGCATGGTGTTCCATCACGCTGGTGACGACCTTCCTCCTTTTTGAGTAGTCAAGCCCGCTGGCCACCATGTTCAGGCCTTCGGTCGTGTTCCTGGTCCATACGAGCCCCGATGCTTCGGCGCCGACGAACCTGGCCACGTTTTCCCGCGCCTCCTCGGTCTTCTCGGTGGTCTTCCTGCCCAGCGCATGCGAGCTCCTTCCGCCGCATGCGCCCAGCTGGGTATAATACGACGTCTCGGCGTCTATGACCTGCGCAGGCTTCAGCGACGTGCACGCGCTGTCGAGATAGACTAGCTGCGGATTGGCGCCGAGCAGCGGGAAATCCCTGCGTATGCCGTTCATCCGCCCGCCTCGGCTATCGCCTTCTCGAATTCCTCAATCGGCTTCGGGCCGACCAGCGGCTTTCCGTTGATGAAGAACGTTGGCGTTGCGTAGATGTGCGCGTCCCTGCCTTCCTGGACGTACCTTTCAAGCTCCGCGCCGGTCTCGTTGTTATCGAAGCACCTGTTGAACGCGGCCATGTCAAGCCCTGCGTTCTGCGCAAGCGGCTTCAGGGCGAGCGCGCCTTCCTCGCTGCATACCTGCTGCTGCCTGAAGATCTCGTCCTGCAGTTCCCACGACTTGTTCTGCCGGTACGCGCAGAGCACTGCCCTTGCCGCATCCTGGCTGTAGGGGTGGTTGGGCAGGGGGAACGGCTTGAACACGTAATATATGGTCCCGTTGTACCTCTGCAGCAGCGTTTTCATGGTCGATTCCGCCTTCTTCGTATAAGGGCAGGTGAAGCATCCGAACTCGATTATGGTCACGTTTGCGCTGGCATTGCCCGCGGCCATGCCGTCCAATGCCGTGGGCGGTATGAGGTCGGTCGGCTCGCTGAACCTGCCATAGTCGCCGGTTATGTCGTTGAGGATGCAGGCGCCGATGGCCTGCGGGCCGTCGCAGTTGCCATAGACGTAGAAATTGTAGACGCCGACCGCCGTGTAGGCGAAGCTTGCCAGCGTGATTATGACGAATAGCCACGACAGGGCCGCGAAATGGCCGTTTATCACTTTCGCCAGCGGCGGGGAGTACTTCAGCACGGCGGACACCACGTCGGCCTTTATCCTCTCGTCAAGCCCGGTATCGCACGGCTTCATCATCAGCGTCCTGAAGACGCAGCGGAAGCCCTCCTTGGCGAGCGGCCTGTATTTCGCCGAGAAGATCGACATGACGGCGAACACGAAAAACGCTATGAAGCAAAGTACCATGCATTCTCCCTATCCCGCACTCTGCGGGTATCCTAGCATCTCTTATCAGCAGAATAATATATTTATAGGTTCTTGGACGACATCTACCCGATGGAAAGGCCCAAAATACTCGTTTTCGGCAACGCGCTCGTGAAGGAGGATTCCCTGCCGCTGCGGCTGATGCCCGCATTGCGGAAGCGTTTCCCGTCAGTCGAGTTCAAGGAGTTCGACGCTGCCGAGAACCTCGAGGACGAGGGGCGGGACCTCGTCATACTGGATACGGCCAAGGGCCCGGACAGGGTCGTGCTGCTGGAGGGCGTCGAGAGCATAGAGACGGGCAAAATCTATTCCATGCACGATTTCGACCTCGCGCTGACGCTGAAGATACTGAAGAAGCTGAAATTGCTGGATTCGGTCAGGATAATCGCGGTGCCCATGGGC
The DNA here is from genome assembly GCA_028714535.1 of Candidatus Iainarchaeum sp. GTDB lineage: Archaea > Micrarchaeota > Micrarchaeia > Anstonellales > Bilamarchaeaceae > Bilamarchaeum. Next base: position 38,858 of record JAQTME010000002.1, read on the forward strand.
TACCCTGAAAAGAAGGCGCTGGACGAGACGTGCGCGGTCATCTCCAGTTTACTTTCAAAAAGTGCGTAGCGCAGCTCATGCACGGGTCGTAGGCGCGTATCAGCTTCTCGATCTCGAGCTGCATCTGCTCCTTGCCCATGCCCTGGTCCAGCTTCTGCTGGGCGAGCGCGCCCACGTCCTTGTCCATCTTTATGTGGTTCTGCGACGTGGGTATCACCAGGTCCGCGAACTCTATCTTCCCGGCGTCGTCCATCCTGAGGTTGTAGTACAGCGTGCCGCGGGGCGCCTCCAGGACTCCCACGCCCTCTGATTTCACCGGCTTTATCGCCATTTTCGGCTCGTCCTTGAACTCCATCGTCTCGAGCATCTCCACCGCCGAGTCGATGCAATGAACAATTTCGATGGCCTGTGCCAGGTTGTTGTGGAATATATTCTTGGACGGGAACACCGCAAGCGCATTGCCAAGGTCCCTGCGCGTGTCGCGGTGCAGCGTGTCCTTGTTCATGTTGAGCCTGGCCAACGCGCCGACGACGTACGGCCGCCCCTTGAACTCGAAGCCTGGCGCCTGGGAATACGGGCGCACGGACTTCTGCAGGTAGCTGCGGTAATTCCTCCGCGCTATGCAGATGCCGTCCGAGGCCATGAGGTCCCCGCCGCGGTAGCTGAACCTGCTGTTCCTGAGCGCGATATACGTCGTTTCCGTGTCGAACCTGAAGCCGCACTCGCGGAATATCTCGACGAATTCGATCACAGCGCTCCTCACGCCGCGCAGCCGCTGCGCCATTTTTTTGGCGTCCTCGGCCTTCGGTATCTTCATGAAGCCGCCGACCTGCGGGAACGGCGCATGAACCGCCCTCCCGCCAGTCAGCACGCTCAGCTCGTTGCCGGCTGATTTCACGTCGAACGCCTTGTGCACCAGGTCGTGCTCGCGGCCGTGGTCAGCGAACTCGAGCAGCGAGTCCTTGCCGAAAATGTCCGGCAGGCAGAACAGGTACAGGTGCATGGCATGGTCGCGGATGTTCAGCCCGTAGAGCAGCAGGTCCCTGAGGTTCCTGGTCTGCTCGGACGGCTTTATCTCCAGCGCGTCCTCGACGCAGTTTATGCAGCACAGCAGGTGCGCGACCGAGCAGGTCCCGCATATCCTCGACACCACCTGGTGCACGCCCAGCGCGGGCTTCCCTATGGCCCCGGTGGTGAAGAAGCGCTTGTTCTCGGTTATCCTCAGCGCAGAGCCGACGACCTTCCCGTGCTTGACCGTTATGTCTAGGTCGGTGTGGCCCTCTATCTTGCACAGGTTCTTTATGGTGATGTCGAAATCCTGGCCGTGCATTCATTTCCCCCCTACGAAATATACGTATACAAGATATGCATCCGAGCGGTTCGCGACGTCATGGAGCGTTTCCTGCGGTATGAAGACGCACTCGTCCCTGGCGAGCGTCCTAGTCTCGCCGTTGGCGGTGACGGTCGCCTCCCCGTCAAGCACCAGCAGGACCTCCTCGCCCTTCCCCGTGGTGTGCTCGCCGACGTTCTTTCCAGGCGCAAGGCATATGCAGCCGCCCTTTATCTTCGCGCCCCGCACGAACCCGCCGTTGGCATCCCTCACGTTCATGACATCCATGGGCATCACTTGAACTGTGTTATGTACTTGTCGAGCACTTCGATGAACCTGGCCTCTATCATCGGGCAGCCGTCGACCTTGTCGTCCACCTTGACCACCTCGTCCACCCTGAGCACCTTCCTGTACAGGTCCCAGCGCCTGATGAACGGCTCTATCTGCGCGCTGAGCTGCTCCGGGAAGTCGTTCCTCTGCGCCGAGGGATAGCCGGTGCAGGCGCACGCGCCGGTGGCGACCAGGTATTTCGATTTCGCCCTTATCTCCAGCAGCTTTTGCTTCTCCCTTTCATTTGATATGGCGCCCTCAACGAACGCGACGTCGAAGCTGTCAAACAGGTTCTTCGACTTGAGCGGCCTGCAGTAGCGGAAATCCACCTTCTCCTTCCACTCGAAGTAATGCTTGATGAGCAGCTCTATGAGGACTATGGAGCTGTCCTCGCTGCACGTGAAAGTGAACCAGCCGACCCTCAGCTTCGCCATCCATTCCGCTTTCCCGCCTAGGGGTTTAAAACCTTGTTATCCAATCCCCAGATATGGCGGAGAATCCTGGCAATCACGACAAGGGGATAGCCCTCGCGCTGGCCGCCGCGCTCGTGAGCGGCATCTCGGTGTTCATAAACGGCGTGGCCGTCCAGCTGGCAGACCCGTTCGTCTATACGGCGATGAAGAACATGGGCGCGCTCCTCCTGGTCTGCGCGATCGCGCTCGCCTTCACAGGTATCAGGCATTTCCGCCAGCTTTCCCTGCGCCAGTGGGGCATGCTCGCGCTCATCGGCGTGCTCGGGGGCAGCATCCCGTTCCTGATGTTCTTCTGGGGGCTGAAGCTCGGCGGCGCAGCGGTCAGCTCGTTCATATTCCGCTCCCTGTTCATTTTCGCAGGCATCACGGGATGGCTCATACTGAAGGAGAGGCCTTCGCCCAGGGACCTGGCAGCCGGCTTCGTCATCCTGGCAGGCAACGCGCTCCTCGTCTCGGGCGAAGCAGCGTTCGGCCTGGGCCAGGCGCTGGTGCTGGGCGCCACAATCCTCTGGGCAGTGGAATACGCGCTTTCACGCAAGATACTGAGCGACGTCCATCCCCAGGCGGTCATGGCGTCGAGGATGTTCTTCGGCTCAATGGTGCTGCTCGCGTTCCTGGCGGCGACGGGCTCGCTCGGCGCCATGTTCACGGCCAACGCTGAAATCGTCGGCTGGCTGGCGATAACCTCGCTGCTGCTCTGCGGCTTCCTCTTCACGTGGTACAACGCGCTGAAGAACCTGCCGCTCATGAAGGCGAGCGTCGTCTTCACGCTCGGCGGAATCGTCACCGCCGCGCTCAACGCTGTCTTCCTTGCCAAGGCGATAACGCTGGTGCAGGCAACAGGGCTCGTTCTCATACTCGGCGGCGTCCTCATGGCCGTGGGCATAGCATCGCTAGTCCGCTCATCGCTCAGGCTGCCGCATGCGCTCCCCTGGCTGGTCGAATGAAGGGCCGGCGCAGCATGAACGGCGCGGAACTCGCTGCACGCTATGCTTTCCCGCCGAACAGCCGGGGATACTGCGGCCGCCGCTCGTTCGCCGCCGCGCTGAAGTCCGGGCGCCGGCTAAAAGCCGAGCTGAAGAAATTCCCTGTGCATTACGGCTATCTCTCGCTAATCGCCCGCGCGAACCGCAAGAAGCCCTTCGACATGGAGGTCGTCCGCGCCTTCTGGACCGGCAACAGGCTGCTGGGCAGCGTCCGGCCATCGGCAGTCCGCAGTTTCCTCCGCAGGATAGTCAAGAACCCTGCCCGCGCGGAAAAGCTCGCGGGCAGCCTGCCCCCCGGAATCGCCCCGCATCACAGCTTCAACGCGCTTTACGTCAATTTCGCCACTGACAAGGCCGCGCGCTCAGCCAGGAACTACGATTCATGCTGCGTGACCTCCGGCAAAATCCTGTCCGTATCCCGCGATTCGGCCATCATCCGGCGCTGTTCAATCGCGAGGAAGGCAGGCAGGCTCGCATTCGTGCAGAAAACCGGGCGCGTCGCATTGGAGAAGAACGGCGTCCGCTTCGTGGATTCGCCCAAAAAGGGCGACACGGTGTCCATCCACTGGGGGATGGCAATCGAGCGGCTTGCGCCGGAGCAATCCGCAGCATTGAAAAGGTATACCCTGAAGAATATCGCTGCCGTGAATGGCGCGGCAAAACGGTGACTGGCAGATGTTCGACGGCTTTTTCAGCAACCCCTTCAACCGCTATCTTGCCGCCGCGCTGATCGTGCTCGGCGTCATCCTCTTTGTCGCCGGCCCGCAGGCGGCCGAAGAGCCCTCCACGGCGAAACTGGCGGTCCATTTCTTCTATTCCCCGACCTGCCCGCACTGCGCGGCGCAGGAGCCGTTCAACGAAAAGCTCGCGCTTGAATTCACCGGCGTGGAGATTGTGAAGCACGACGTGACCATCGCGGAGGAATACCGCCGCCTCCTCGTCATGGCCCAGAACTTCAGCCTCGACGAGTCCAGGCTCGGCACGCCGACAACGTTCATAGGCGACAGCGTCTTCATGGGCTTCGAATCCGAGAATACGACCGGGCAGCAGATGCGCGAGGCGGTGAAAAACTGCCTTGAGACCGGCTGCAACCGGACGGTTTCGGTTTCAGGCGGCGCGATGCTGAAGGATTTCAACATCCCGCTGCTCGGCAAGGCAGACCTCTCCGCCATGTCCCTGCCCCTGCTGGCAGCAGTACTGGGCCTCGTCGACGGCTTCAACCCCTGCGCCATGTGGGTCCTGGTCTACCTCATCGGCCTTGTCATGGACCTGAACGACAGGAAGCGCATCTGGCTCATCGTCGGCACGTTCCTGCTGGCATCTGGCGTTCTTTATTTCCTGTTCATGACCGCCTGGCTGAACGCCTTCCTGTTCCTGGGCTACGTCCGGCCGGTCACAATCCTCATAGGCCTGGTCGCGCTCGGCGGCGGCATACTGTCCATAAAGGAATATCTCGAGACCCATGGCGCCATGTCCTGCAAGGTCACCGGAGGCGACGAAAAGAAGAAGCTCACGGCCAGGATGCGCGAGCTTGTGGCAGCGCCCATGACCTGGGCCGTGCTGGCAGGGATCGTGGTGCTGGCGTTCACTGTCAATTCCATGGAATTCGTCTGCTCCTCGGCCATACCTGCGGTCTTCACGCAGGTGCTCGCCCTCAGCGGCCTGCCAGCCTGGCAGTATTACGCCTACATCCTGCTGTACGACCTCTTCTTCATGCTGGACGACCTGCTCGTCTTCGGCTCAGCGGTGCTCGTCTACAGCGAAGTCGGCGGAAAATACGCGAAATACTGCAAGATGATAGGCGGCGCGATAATGCTCATCCTGGGATTGATGCTGCTGTTCGCGCCCGGCATGCTGCGCTAGCCGGCCGCGCGATTTTTTTCATCCGAGGAACTTGTTGGCCATTGCCGCATCCCCTGCCCTGGAGAATATCCTGGAGAGGATTCTTTTCTCACCAGCCGGGATGGCTGCGGCATCCCTGCCCTCAAGATAGCGCTCCGCGCATCTCTTGGCGGCCCAGACTTCAGAATTGTCAAGGAAAAGCGTCGCCGCCCTGAACGCATCGCTGCCTTCGCAGCCCTGCACGCATCCAATGGCTTCGTGCGGCATCCCTGCGGTTAGATAGACCCTGGCGGCATCCACCCGGTGGCCGGCCTTCACGCATGCGTCCGCGCACCTTTCCACGTCTTTGACCCTGCCCTGCCTGGCATACTCCATGCCTGCGGCCAGGTGCTTGCCGCCGGCCTCCAAATCCCCTGCTACTTTGAGCGGGTTATCCCCCAGCGTCATCGGCCCGCTGTAGAACCGCTGATGCAGGATTGGCTTGCCTGACCGCTGGCCTTTGCTGGCAATCAAGAAGCCGGCCCTGCCGTGGTTGCATTCCCTGGCATACATGTTATCGCCTGCCTGTGTTACTTGTATAACTTATATGGCACTATCTTTATTAGCATATCCCCTTTCCCATTACAACATATCCAGGCCGGCATCAACAGGTTTTTTTAACCCTCACTGCGACTGGAAGGCATGGCAGGCAACAGCAAGAAAGCCATACTCCTAATCATAGACGGGCTGGGAGACCTTCCCACGCCGAAGACGCCGCTGCAGATGGCGAAGAAGCCGAACCTGGACCGGCTCGCCAAGAACGGCATGACCGGCCTGCTGGCGCCCGTGAAGCGCTACGTCGTGCCGGGCAGCGACACCTCGCACCTGCAGCTCCTCGGCTACGAACCGTCGATATTCTACCATGGCAGGGGGCCCCTGGAGGCGCTCGGCCTGGGCATGGACATGCGCAACGGCGACGTGGCGTTCCGCACGAACTTCGCCACCGTGAAGAACGGCAGGGTCATCGACCGCCGCGCGGGCAGGATTGACACGAAGACGGCGGGCGCATTGTCACGGAACCTTTCCATGAAGATAGAGGACGTGCAGGTCGAGTTCAAGAATTCCGTAGAGCACCGTGGCGCGCTGGTCCTGCACGGGCCAGGCCTCAGCCACAACGTCTGCGAGACAGACCCGCACGAGCTCGGGCCAGTCCACGAGTGCCATCCGCTTGACGCCAGCCGCGAGGCCGCCAAGACGGCCCGCATAGTGAACCGCTTCACCGAAATCACCGGCGGGATGCTCTCAGCCGCGCCGGAGAACCGGAAGCGTGAGAAGCCGGCCAACATGCTCCTGCTGCGCGGCGCAGGCTATTACGAAAAGGTCCCGTCCTTCACCGAGCGGTTCGGCATCGAGGCCGCGTGCGTGGCAGGCGGCGCGCTCTACAAGGGCATCGCCAGGTACCTGGGAATGGACGTGGTGATAGTCCCGGGGGCCACCGGCGACAGGAACACCAACCTCAGGGCAAAGGCCCAGGCATCGGTCAAGGCGCTGCAGGACTACGACGTCGTGTTCATGCACGTGAAGGCCTGCGACAGCGCCGGCCATGACGGCGACGTGGAAGGCAAGAAGAGGATGCTGGAGCGCATCGACGCCGAGGCAGTGCCGATACTGGAGAAGAGCGGCGCGTATATCATAATAACCGGCGACCATTCGACCCCGTGCTGCCGCAAGGCGCACTCCGGGCATGAGGTCCCGATACTCGTATGCGGCAAGGGCGAGCGCACGGACGGCGTTACCAAATTCGACGAGATAAGCTGCGCAGAGGGCGGCCTGGGCCACATACGCGGCAAGGACATCGTATACCTGATCCTGAACCTGATTGAAAAGGCAGAAAAGTACGGAAGCTGAAAATAAAAAGAAAAATAAAAGAGGATTCAGCCTGCCTGGACCGCGCCGGTTAGGGTCGCGACCGCGAGCCTGGGCGGTGCGCTGCTGACCTCGTTGTTGTAGTTGTAGACCACGGCTATGCTTCCCTTGAAGCTGGAGCCGGCAGACATGGGTATCGGGTTGCCGTCGGAGTCCGCGCACTGCAGCGCGAACTCCTTGTTCGAGCCGGCGGCCATGTTGCCTTCTGCCTCGCTGAGCTGCCGGGCCCCGGGGTTGCCGGTCACCGCCACGGAGTTGAGGTTGCCAGCCACCTCGTCAGTGCAGAGTATGTAGCTGAGCGTGATGTCCCTGCCCTGCTGGTTGTCCAGCTGGATGGCCGCATTCACCGCGTTGTTCGCACGCGCGACCGAGTATATCGCGTGCGCCTTCGAGCTGCACCCGAATCCAGGCTGGCTGAACTGGCAGCTCTCCGGCGCCTTCAGCTGCGGCAATACCACCGCGACCAGTATGGCCAGCACGATGAGTATCACGAAGAGCGCGAGGCCGTAGGTTATCAGGTATTCCATGACCGCCTGGCCCTTCATGTGCCCTTTCATCCCATTCATCAATTTTTCCAAGTCCATAATCAACCCCTCTATGCTATTGTAGAGAATATTCCTTCTATGCCCTGCCCCACCAGCCAGTATACTAGGTAGGTGAGGCCGAGTACGAACGGGAAATACTTCATGCCCTGGTTCTTCGTGCCGGTCCGTATCACGCTGACGATGAAAGACGATATGAGCGCCGTGACGAACATGGTGGGCAGGGTGAACCAGAAGAAGTCAGACGAGCTTATGACCGCCTGGCCGACCTTGATGCCTGAGAACGACGATATCATGCCGCCCCCCGTGGGCAGGCTGCCGCCCCCCAGCTGCGGGGACAGCTTCTCGAACACCTGGATGAGCTTGGACGCCACTGCGAACAGGAACGGCGTGCCTACTATCGCCGCGAAAAGGACGAATATCTCGTAGAGCACCAGCGACGCCGCGATCTCCTTCTTCATGGTCGAGGTGTTGCGCACGTCGTCCGCGGTCTGCTCGAGCACGTTGGTCAGCTCGCCCCCGGACTTGCTGGCCTGCTTCAGCAGGAGTATTGTCCGCTTGAAGACGCGCGAGTCGAAGCGCGAGCCGAGCGTGTCCAGCGCGTTCTCCAAGGATTCGCCGCTGAAGGAGCCCTTGATGACGCCCTTGACCTCCTGCGACAGCAGCCCGAACTCGGGCTTCGCCGAATACCACATGGCCTGGTCCAGCGTCATGCCCGCGTTTATGTTGGACGAGACGAGCGTGAGGAAGTCCGGCAGCACGGATTCCAGCCTGTCGCGGCGGTCGTCAGCCTTCATGAGGAGGTACGTCGAAAGAAGCATGAGCGTGGCCAGGTAGGTCACTATGAACGCGAGCACGACCACGACCAGCGGCAGTATCTGCGGCAGGCCGATGTAGCTCTTGAGCAGGCCACTGAGGGGCTCGTTCAGGGGCCGGTAAAGGATGACCAGCAGCGTGAGGAATGCCGTGATGACGAGCACGTTTATGCTCATGTAGCCGGCGAACGAGTCCGCGGGCATGCTTATGCCGGCTATGCTGAGCTCGCCCTCCAGGCTCTTTATGCGCTGCCTGGTGAAGAAGAGCCGCCCGGCCTTTTCGAACACGCTTTCGTTTGTCATCGTCAGCACCTATATGAGGTATTTCGGCCTGGCGCTCTCCACGATGCCGAGGAACAGGAACTGCACCACGGCTATCAGGAAGAACGCTATGACCAGCAGCCCGGAGGAGAACCCGAACTTGCCGCCGCTTATGGCGGAGAACACCACGGTCGCCAGCACTATGCCCAGCGAGGGCACTATGATGCCGAACACCATGTAGAACATCACTATGGGCGTCAGCTTCTGGCTGTACTCCTTCAGCGCTATGAGCTGCTCCTTGGATATCTGGTCCAGCACGCTCTCCAGCGAGCTTCCCACGTCCGCGCCGCTGGAGACGGAGTTCGCTATCTGTATCATCACCCTGTTGAAATACTTGGACGGGTTGTTCTGCGTGATGTCCCGTATCGCCTGCGTGACCGGCGTGCCGAGCACGACCTTATCCACTATCCTGGAGAACTCCCTGCTCACCGCGCCGTATCCTGCGGACGCGCCCGCGAACGTGTCGAAGAGCGGCATGCCCGACTTGAGCGCTATTGCTATGTGGCGGGCCGCGAAAACTATCTCGTAGTCCAGCTCCTTCTGCCGCCTTATCAGCGCCGCGTCGGGGTATAGCAGGAGGTAGAAGAACGATGCGAGCGGCACGAGCACCAGCGGCCCCACGATCATGACGACCGCCATGAGGGCGTTCCTGGCGAGGTTATCGAGTATCGACTGGTAGATGAAGAGGTACACCAGCACCAGCAGGCAGGCGGACATGAGCGCCGTCGCGCGGATGGTCTTCTCAAGGAACACGACCGGGTCGTCGTCCATGTCAGCCATCCTGAGCTTGCGCTTCAGTTCAGGCATCCTCTGCGACACGAGCTCCGCGGCCTGGGTGAACGGACCCCTCTTCTTGGGCGCCGCGGCCGGTGCCGCTTTCGGTATAGACATATCAGCCATTTTCAACCCCGCTGAAGTATTTCCTTATCATGCTGTCACTTAATCCCTTCTCCTTGGCAAGGCGCGCCTTCGCCCTTGCTATGGCCTCGGCCCTTGAGACCGCCTTGCTCTCGTATTTCCTGTAGAAATCCGGGTCCTTGGAACGCAGGTAGGACAATAGGGTGCCCTCGTTGGTGGCGTTGATTTCGCCCACGGTCTCCATCATCTTTGCCTCCTTGCCCTCCTCCCCTTCGAACACGCCGCTGCCCGCGGAGTCTATGAGCGCCTCTATGTCCCTGCCTATTATGCCCTTGACAGGGGCGAACTCGGCATCGTAGCCCCTCTTCACGTATTCCAGCCGTTCATCGGCCCTTGCCGCGGTGGCCTTCTCCTTGTCGCCGAGCGATTCGAGCACCTTCTCCAGCTCTGCGGTGTGCTTCTTCACCGTGTAGTCCTGGTATTTCTTCAGGACCTGCGGAAGCTGCTCGACCAGGGAAGTGACCGAGAACACGAACGAGTCGAATATCCTCTTCCTCTCCTCCGGCGCTTCCACGCTGGCTATGTCGTCGTAGAACTTCTTCCTTATGGACGCTATCTGGCGGTGGTACGAGTCTATTATGCTGTCCTTGGTCTGGGCCAGCTCGGCCTGCTGCGTGCCGAGTATCGTTTCCAGCAGCCCGCCGTGGGCGTCTTCACCGCTGACCGCGGCCTTTTTCCTCCTCACGCCGCCAACGAGCATGTTCTTCATGACGCTTATCTGCAGCTTTATCTGCTCCCTCCTGTTGATGCTCTTCTCCTTGAACAGTTCCTTGGTGAGCTCCAGCATCTTCTTCTTTATGCTCACCTCGTCGGCCGCACCGCCGAGCATCTCGGCGACCTGCTCCTCCATCTGGTCGTATCTCCTGCCGGCCGCCTCGTCAGGGCTCTCGCGGAGCGCAGGCGGCACCGTCGCGACCACGACCTTCTTCTCGGCTGGCAGCTCAAGCGCAGGCTCTGCCACTTCAGGCCTGCGCGCCGGCTCCTTTTCGGGCTCCTCTTCCTTCCTGGCCGGCTTTTCAATCTCCAGCTCCAGGTCAGCCTCAGCCGCCGGCTTCTGTTCGAACTCGATTTCCATCTCGTAGGGCTTCTGGGCTTCGGCCGGCTTTGGCATCTCCTCCTTCTCAGGGGCCTTCGCCACCTCCTCGGCCATCTTCAGCGTCTCGGTCGTCATCTCCTTTAGCCTGGTCTCTATGGCGGCGCTGGCGGCGGTCGGCTTCGGCGCGGGAGGCGCAGCGACCGCCTTCTCAGGCGCCCCTGCGGCGGCCTTGAACACCGCAAGGCCAACCGTGCTCCTTATCTTCTCGCTCCTCTCGTACATGTTGAGCATGTCGGTATATGTGAGGTCCACGAAGTCCCTGGGCTCGAGGTCCAGCGTCCGCTCTACGCTCACCTCGCCGCTGTAGGGGGCGTATGGCAGCAGCTTCCGCTCAAGCTGCTTGATCTCTTCGGCGGCCGCATCGAATTCCTCCTTGCCCATTGAAACTTTCCTCCTATTTCACTCCTGATAAAGTTTAATCAATGTCGCGCTCGACGAATCGAGCACGAACATGCTCAAGGTCGAAACATCGACCTTGACAACTTCATGAGGCTACATCTTAGCCTGCGTCTTAAAATCCCACTGCCTGCCCTTGCTGACCGCGTCGAGCACCTCCTCGGGCTCGATGTAGTAGTGCGAGACTATCTGGCCGACCTGGTCCACGTCGTCGTAGTTGTTTTTCACCAGCCAGTTGAGCACGTTGGTCTTCTCCTCTATGTCTTCGCCTATCTCCTTCTCCTCGATGCCGGCGTAGAGCGAGAGCGTGTCCACGAGCCTGGTCATCTTCCCCGTGCTCCTGGTCTTGTCGGTCTTCACGTCCCAGCGGTAGAGCACGTTGGCCTTGTTCTGGTTCGTGATCTCCGCGAACTCCAGCACCCTGCGGATGTTGAAGCGCCTGTGCCTGAACGTGACGACCATGCCGGCAAGCGCGTCGAGCATCGAAGGCGGCACGTTGATGGGCGGGTTGGTGAGCCTGGATATGGTCTGGTCTGCGTTGTCCGCGTGGAGCGTCGCATAGACGCTGTGGCCCGTGTGCATTGCCTCGAACATGACCTCTGCCTCGCGCTGGCGCCTTATTTCCCCGACTATTATCCTGTCCGGCCTCTGGCGCAGCGCGTTCACCATCAGGTCGAGCATGGTGACCTCGCCCTTGCCCTCGGGGTTCGGCTCGCGCACCACCATTGGCACCCAGTGGAGGAACGACGGGAGCGTGAGCTCGCGCGTGTCCTCTATGGACACTATGCGCTGGTTGGCCGGTATGAGCCCCGCCATGGCGTTCAGGAACGACGTCTTGCCGCTTCCGGTCCCTCCGGTCACGAGCAGCGAGAGCTCGTTCTGCATGCACAGCCATATGAGCGCTGCGACCTCGGGCGTGACCGTCTTGGACTTTATGAAGTTCGTTATGGTCCAGGGGTTGCGCGAGAATTTCCTGATGGTTATGGTGTTGCCGAAGGACGATATGGGGAACAGCGTCGCATTGACACGGTCGCCGCTTGGCAGGTGCGCGTCCAGCATCGGGTTCAGCACGTTTATCTGCCTTCCGACCTTGCGCGCTATGGTGGATGCGTAATCGGAGGTCATATCCTCGTTCTTTATGCGGAGGTTGGTCTTGCACCACCCGAATTTCTTGTGGTACACCCAGACCGGGTCGCGGGAGTTGTTTATGACCACTTCCTCCAGCTGCTCGTCCGCGAGCAGCGATTCCAGCTCTCCCATGCCGAGCGTGTTCTGCAGGAGGAACACCGCCAGGACCTCCTTCTTGTCGTCCGGAAGAGACGGGAAATTGCGCGCCAGTATCTTCTTTGCCGACTCGAGGAACTTGGCCTTGACATCCTCGAACTTCTTGGGGTCCAGTATCTCGCTTATGTCGAGCTTGACCTCGCTCACAAGCTCTCCCTTGAGCTTGGTCTCCAGCATCAATTTCGTCCCTTCGGCTATGCCAGGTATCGTCACTTCGTAGCGCGGCACGAAGTCCGCCTTGCGCCATATCTTCACTTCCACCGGCAGGCCCTCGTTCCTGAACGAGTATGAAGAAAGCAGCGGATTCTTGGCCTTCGCCTCCTCGGCGGGCAGGTCGCCCTCCTCCGTCTTCTTCCTGGCTTCATCCTTGGGCATCATCATCACCTGTCATTCCCACAGCTTCTTTATGAGGCTCTTGAGCTCCTCCCTCTTCTTCCTGAATTCCATCTCCTCTTCCTCGCTGAGCTTGAGCTCCTGGCGCAGCTCCTCGCGCCTGGCCTCCTTCTCGGCCGCGGGGCCTGCCTCGCCGCCGGTGCGTATCTCCAGCAGCTTGGCCTCCCTGGACAGCAGGGTTATCCTCTTGTTGAGGTTGTCGGACATGGCGTCCATGTCCTCCAGCGACTGCATTATCTCGTCGAGCATCTTCTTCTTCTCGCCTATGTCCTGCGCGGTCCTCAGCGCCTCCTGGGCCTCGCTGCCCTTGAGCGCGGCCTGGAGCTTCTTCGCATCCTCCGCCAGCGCGCCCTCCTTCTGCGCCGCCTCGGCTTTCAGCTTGCCTATGTCCGCCTCGAGGCCGTCCAGCTGCTTCTGGTATGCCTCGATGGACGGCACGACCCTTTCCTTTATCTTCTGGAACGTGAGGTATGTGGCCTTCTCGTCCTCCAGCGAGCCGGAGAGCGAGTCCATGTCGCGCCGCATCTGGTATGCCTTATCGTCTATCCGCTTGGACAGCTCTGTGAACTGCTTCGCGGTCACCTGCTTGCCGCCGGCCGCCTCCAAAAGCGTCTCCAGCGCCTGCACCTTCTCGGCCAGCCCGTCCTCCAGGTTCTGCATCCGCTCGAGCTCGGCCATGACCTTCTCCTGTGCGGGGAACCTGGCCAGTATGCCCCTGGCGACGTCCACGGTGTCCCCGAACCTTTCCGTGAGCTCCTTGTTCTCCTTCACCATGGCGCCGATTTCCTTCGCCTTCTTCATGAGGGCGTCTGCCTCTGCCGACAGGGAGGCCATCTCCTCGCGCAGGCTGCCCACCTTCTCGTCGTGGCCCATGATGGATTCGGCGACGCCCTTCAGTATCTCGGAGCTCTCGTGCAGGCTTATCATGTCCTGCCGCATCTTCGCATTCCTGGAGCGCAAATCCGCGAATTCCTTCTTTATGGATTCGAACTTCTTCTTTATTTCCGTGACAGTCGGCAGCGCGACATCCTCGGGCGCCTGCCTGGCGGATTTCCTCTTGAGCTCCTGGAGCTCGTCCTGCATGGCCGAAAGCTCGGCGTTCATCCGCTCTGCCTTGTCCATCCAGCCCTTGCTCTCGGCAGTGCCCTTCCCGATGCCCAGGCCGCCCAGCTCTGCCCTTATGCCGGCGATGCCGTCCCTGGCCTCTTCAAGCTGCGAGACAAGCGCCTGCAATGCCGCCTGCTGCTTCGCAGCCGTGTTCTCCGTGACAGCCTTCGCGGCAGGGAACCTGGCGACCTCCTTCTCCAGCTTCTCTATCTTCGGGTATGCCTTCGCGTAGAATTCGGCGAACGACTTGCGCAGGTCCGCGAAGCCGGCCGTCTGCTCGGTGGCCCTCTGGCGCACCTGCTCCACTTCCTCGTTTATGCTCTTCTTCGCCTCGCGGAACGATTCGGCCTCGCTTGCGACCTCCTCTTCCGTGGGCCTGACCCACGCGAGCCAGATGCGCGTGAGGCGGTACTCCATGCGGATTATGCCTTCTTCCTCGAGCACCCTGGCCCATTCCTCTATGGTCTCCCGCCCTATGTTCAGCGTGGAAGCGGCTTCTTCGAGCTCGATTTTCTGCCTGTCTTTCACCAGGCGCACAAGCGCATCAACACCTGTGGTTATCAGTAGCTCGTCGAACTCCATACGCTAATATAAATATGGCATCTTAATAAAGATTTTGATGATTATTATCTGAAAGCGGAGAGGCTTATTTGCCAGAATGTGGTGCAGATGGAAACAGGCTCAGACTATCGCATAATGAAGCTCGAAAAAGGGCCGCTGCAGCGCTTCAAGAACCAGAACCTGATCCTGAAGAAATACGGGGAGACCGGCCTGCAGATATACAAGGCCATCACAGGCAAGCGCACCGCCGCAGAGCTCCGAAAGGACCTCGGCGTGGAGCCCGCCCTTTTCAGGGAGATACTCGACTTCATGCGCGATGCCGGCATGGTGGAGCTCCAGAGCGTGAAGGCGCACGAGCCTGAAAGGGGCGTGGAAACGCCCGAGGAGGAGCTGCCGCCGGAAGAGGAGAAGCCCGGCCGCACGCTCGAGGAGATCCCCCCCGAGGAGGAGACGTCGGAAGAGGAGAAGCCGCCTCTCGAGGAGCTCCCAAGGCGGAAGAAGCCCGCGCGCGAGGAAGAGGAGGCAAAGCCCGAGGAAGCCCCGCCGGAAGAGAAGGCCGAGGTCCGGGCGATGGATTTCGAGGAGATACGTCCCATAGAATTCGGCGAGGAGGAGAAGCCGAAAAAGAAGAAGCCTGCGGAGGAAGAGGCGCCGCCAGAGGAAGAGGCGCCAGAAGAAAAGGAGGAGGCGCCGCAGGAGGAAGCCCCGCCTGAAGAAAAGGAGGAGCAGCCCGAAGAGGAGATACAGCCGCTCTCCCAGGAGGAGATGCCCGAGGCGAAGGAGGAGAAGATATCCTTCGAGGAGGAAAAGCCGCCCGAGGAAGAGGCGGCGGGCCTCAGCCCGGTGGAGAAGATAATATCTGACAAGTACGGCGACATCGGGCTCAGGGTGTACACGCTCATAGACGGCCAGCGGACGGCAGAGGAGATAATGAAGGACACCGGCCTCACGGAAGCCAAGCTCGTGGAGATACTCGACTTCATGGACGAGCAGGGCATCATAAAACTCGATTATCCCAAGGGGCAGCCGCCCGCCGGGGCCGCGGCCGCGCCTGCGGAAGCCGCGAAAGAGGCCGGCTTCGTGCCCATGATAGAGGGCGAGCATGCGGAGGAGACGGGCCAGGTCCCGTCGCCGCTTGAAATCCCGGTGCGCGCCCCATCGGACCTGGTCAAGAGCGTCCAGATGAAGGCGAAGGTCATGCTCAAATTCGGGGACAGGGGCAGCAGGATACTCAGCCAGATAGACGGCAAGAACGACGTCATCGACCTGGCCATGAACCTGGGCCTGCCGCTATACACGGTCACTGACGTCCTGAAGTTCATGATGGAGGGCGGGATGATAATAATGAAGCCCGTCCCGCGCGCCGACGCGCGGAAGAAGTACGGCGACGACGGCTATGCGGTCTACAAGCGGTACGGCAAGGAGGGGCTCATGCTGTACGAGCTGATAGGCAAGGAGCTCACCATAAAGCAGATGGCGGACCAGATAACGACCGACAAGGCGAAGATCATAGACATGTTCATATTCATACACAAGGTGCTCGGCATCGAGCTGCCCATAGACAAGGACGTGCTGGCCAAGCAGCTGGGCGTCTAGATCCGCGACAGCGAGATGCGCTCCAGCGCCAGCGGCTCAGCATTTTTCTTCAGCTTCGCCTCCTTGGCGCCGAGCGCCTCAAGCTTCTTCACCAGCCCGCCGCGTTCGGAAAAAACGACAACCAAAACGTCCCCGCCCGCTTTCGGCGCCGCGCTCTCAAGGGCGCTCCTTATGTCCGTCTTCCCCGCGAGCCAGAGCAGGAATTCGAATTCCATCTTTTTAGCGACGTTCGTCTTTTCCGCGAAGGCGCGCCCCGCCAAATAGTGCGCGAGCTGCAGCTCCTCCAGCGATTCCACCATGCCCGCGCGTATGGCGACCGCGCCCTCCTCTTTCAGCAGCGCCCCGCCGCCAATCCTGAACACCCGCATGCCAATCTCGTCAAGCCAATATTTTAAAAGCCCTTCAGTCATAAGTTTTCTACTAATTGCTCTCAATGAGTAATCTGCAGAGGTTGTATCATGGACCAATATCACAAGCCTTATGGTAAGAAAGTCGGCTCGGGGACAGGCGGCAGGCGGCGCAAGTTCAGGGACAAGAAGCTCTCCCACATCGGCGGCACCTTCCCGGCCACCAAGGTCGCCGCGAAGGACCTGAAGGTCAGCGTGCGCGGCCGCGGCGGAAGGATGAGCATCAAGCTCAAGAAGGCGTCGATGATAAACGTCGTCAGCAAGGACGGCAAGATGAAGAAGGTCGCCATAAAGCGCGTGCTCGAGAGCCACAACCCGGAATACGTGCGCATGAACATCGTCACCCGCGGCGCGGTGGTCGAGACCGAGCTGGGCAAGGCGCGCGTGACCAACCGCGTCGGCCAGGACGGCATAGTCAACGGCGTCCTCATCTGACCTGAAACACCCTTTTATTCCCTTTCGTTCCCTTTTACCTTGATGATACCCCCCGCCAGCAACTCCTTCCTCCGGCTGATGTCGGTCTATTCGCTCTACAATGCGGCAGGCCTGGTGCTGGGCGGCATTTTCGAGGCATATTTCTACCACCTCGGCCTGAGCCTGGCCGAAATCGTGTTCACGTCAGCAGGCCTTTTCGCCATCCCGCTCCTGTTCCTCCTTCTCATGAGGAGGTTCGAGGCGCGCCAGTCGATACTCATCGGGCTGGCCATGAACGCCCTTGGCGGCCTGCTCCTCGCGTTCTTCCCCAACCCGGCGACGCCGTTCATTGCCAGGACAGTCATGGGCGTTGCCATCTTCTTTTTCTGGATGCCGATGAACATCATGTTCTACGAGCACGCGCAGAAGAACAACGCGTTCCTGGGCTCGCTGTACTACTCGGTCTCGGCCGTGCTTTCCCTGATCCTGCCCGCGCTGGCCGGATGGATAGCATTCGCGTTCGGCTATCCGGCCATGTTCCTGGCCGGCGTCGCGATGTTTGCCGTGAACATGGTCATTGCAGAGGCGTTCGTGGAGCCGAAAACATATTCCTACGACCCGCTGAAGAGCCTGCGCTCGATTTCCGGCCTGCGCACGCTGTTCTTCGTGGAGGGCTTCTCCTTCGTGTCCATCACCCAGATCACGCTCAGCGCCATGATACTGCTTTACTTCACCGACCCGGTGGATTTCGGCGGGCTGCTGTCAGCAGTGACCGTGTTCGCAGTGATAGCCTCGTTCGTCACCGCGAGGCTGTCCGACCACTTCGGCCAGCGGAGGACGTTCCTGGTCGCAGCCGCGTTCGGCTTCCTGCTCGCCGCCATATTCACGAGCTTCGCCAACGGCGTCGCGCTGTTCTTCCTGGGGTTCGGCGCCATCACCTTCTTCAGGACCATGCTGCTGCCCCTGCCGCTCGCCCTGGCTGTGGACAACAGCACGAGCATGGTCGAGACCATGGTGGGCAGGGAGATAATGCTCGATATCGGAAGGGTCGTAGCGGTCCTCATCGGCGTCGCGCTGATACTCCTTTTCGACATCCGCGCCATGCTAATCATGCAGACGATCGCAGCGGCGCTATACATCCCGCTTTTCGAGCTCAAGAAAAGGAAGCTGGCGAGGTTTTAATCCAGGATGCGCATGGCGCGCCTCATTATCAGGAACGCGTTGAACCAGCAGAGCGGCAGCCATAGCGGCGTGCCGAACATGGCGGCGGAATACTGCCAGGCGCCGGCCATTATGCAGGCGCTCTCCATCGCGGTCCCGAAGACGGCGGCCATGATTCCAGGGACGATGTCCTGCTTCCTGTGATATCCAACCAGGAACAGCGCTGCGGTTGCCGCGGCAAAGGCGAGCAGCAGGAAGAATTCGTTGTGGAACGACAGGCCCGCGCCCACTGTGCCAAGGAGCGCGACAACCGCTGACTTTTGCGACGCCTTCACAGGCACGCCGGCGGCGAACGCATCTTCCAGGAGCACGACCGCCATGCCCCAGCCGATGGGCAGCCAGAGCGGCGCGAACAGCCAGTTCGCGTTCGCGTAGTGCCACGCGCCCATCATCACAGCGATGTTCTCGCAGGCGCCGCCTATGAGCGTCGCGAGGATGAAATGCTTCGCGCTTTTCCACCTGTCTATATATAGCAGGAGCGCGGCCGCGGCGGACATCAGCGCCAGCAGCAGCAGTTCGTGCTGCCATAATGTGGCCATGAGGATTGTGCCTGCGATGAAAAATGCGATTGCCAGCGGCGGCTTCATCAGCTCACTTTGCCTTCCTTGACGTTCCTCATGCGGAGCTCCTCGCCCTGCGTCACGAGCGGCTTCCCTCCTGATACGACTGCGAAATCCTTCACTTCGATTTTTATCTTTTTGAATTCGTCGAACGTGACCATCTTCGCCGGTGAGTGCGTCGTGCCCTTCTGCGCGACCTTGTCGCCCACCCTGCTTTTCTCGCAGAAAATCACTTCAACGGCGCCGCTTTCGAGGCCTGCGCCCTTCGTCACTTTCTGCGGCACGTGCTCCCTCCCCTCTGCAGCGAGCAGCATGCCGCTGGACTCGACGCCGCGGAGCATCGCCGGCTTCAGGTTCTTCACTATGACGACCTTCTTCCCGACGAGGTCCTCCGGATAATAATGCCCGGCCAGGCCGGACACTATCTGCCTCTCGCCGTCCGAAAGCACGACCTTCTCGACGAACAGCTTTTCCGCGTCCGGGTGCTTCTCCACGCTTTTTATCTCCCCGACCTCGAGGTCCAGCATGCCGACGTCCAGCGCGGCCGCGGCCTCCTTCTTCCCCGCGAACTTCGCCTTGAGCGCCTCGATCTCCTTCTGCTCGATTTTCCTGAACAGCGGCGCAGGCTGGCCGATTTCGTGCCCTGATGCAAGCGGCCTGCCCAGGCCATCCCATTTAGCCTGCTCCAGGCCGAGCTGCTTCGCCATCGCGGCCGCGGTCGCCGGCAGGTACGGTTCCACGAGTATCGAGAGGTCCTTCACCTGGGATGCGAGCACGCCGATGACCGCGCCGGCGCGCGCCTTGTCCGTCTTCACGAGCTCCCAGGGCTTGTTGTCCTGGAAATACCTGTTCGCGTTCTTCGACAGCGACATCATGCGGTGGAGCGCGTCCTTGAGCTTCACGGCCTCCAGGTCCGCGGTTATCTCGCCGCGCAGCTTCTCCTGCCCCTGGAGGAACGCCCTGTCCGCGTCGTTCAGCGCGCCCCCGGGCACCCTGCCTTCGAAGTTGTTCTTGATGAATACGAGCGTCCTGTTCACCAGGTTGCCCAGGTTCGCGAGCAGCTCGTTGTTGTTCTTGTCGGCGAAATCGGCCCAGAGGAAATTGGTGTCCGCCTGCTCAGGCCTGTTGGCCAGCAGGTAATACCTCCACACGTCCGCGGCTATGCCCGAATTCATGGCGTCGTCGCCGAACACGCCCACCTGGCGCGATTTGGAGAACTTGCCCCCTTCGTAGTTGAGGAATTCGGTCGTGCTCAGGTGGTGCACGAGCGTCCAGCCCTGCCTCGTGCCCATGAGCGTGGAAGGGAATATCACAGTATGGAACGGCACGTTGTCCTTGCCCATGAACTGGTAGAGGCGGACGTCCTTTGGTTTCATCCACCACTCCTGCCACGCATCCGTGAGGTTGGCCGTTATCGATATATACCCTATGGGCGCGTCGAACCAGACATAGAAGACCTTGTTCTCATAGCCTGCGAGCGGCACAGGCACGCCCCATTTCAAATCGCGGGTAATCGCCCTTTTCTTGAGCCCTTCGCGCAGCCACGATTCGGCGATGCGGATTGTGTTCTCAGACCACGCGCCGTTCCTGGATTCCGTGCGTATCCATCCGGTCAGTTCCTTCTCGATGCCCGGCAGGTTGATGAAAAGGTGCTTGGTCCTCCTCATGACCGGCTTCGTCTTCGTCACCTTGCTCACCGGGTCTATGAGCTCGCCCGGATGGAGCAGCTTGCCGCACCGGTCGCACTGGTCAGAGCGCGCCCCTGTGGACTGGCAGTGCGGGCAGGTCCCCTCTATGTACCTGTCAGCCAGGAACATGCCTGCCTTCTCGTCGTAGAACTGCTCAACCTCGTCCTCGACCACGTAGCCGTTCTTGTGGAGCCGGCTGAATATGTCCTGGGTTATCTGCTTGTGCTTTTCAGTGGAAGTCCTGCCGAAGGCGTCGAACCTTATCCCGAACCACCGGTAGATGTCGCTGTGGATCCTGTAGTACTTGTCGCATATCTCCTTGGGCGTGACGCCCTCCTCCAGCGCCTTTATCTCGGTTGCAGTTCCATACTCATCCGTTCCGCAGACGTAGAGGCAGTCGTAGCCGCGCGAGCGGCAGTAGCGGGCGTAGACGTCCGCGGAGAGCACGCACCCTATTATGTTCCCCAGGTGCGGCACGTTGTTCACGTAAGGCAATGCGGAAGTTATCAGTATCTTCATGCTTAATCACCGGAAACGCGGCAAAAACACAGTGAAAGTTAGATATGGCACATGATATTTAAACCGTCCGCGCCCATCCTGTCCATGCGCCCCCGCCACGCCCTCCTGTTCCTTGCCATATTGGCCATCGCCGGCTGCACGCAGCAATCGGCGGGCCGCGTAGATGCCGTGGACTGCAGGCTTGACGACCCGCAGTACGACAACGGCATAGGCATGGACACCACGCTGCTCGCCGGGCTTCAGGACGAGCTCCTCTGGTGCATCGAGAACAACCGCACCTTCGACAACGGCCGCGCGCTCGCGCTCCTTGATTCGTTCTGGCCGGAAAACCCGACCGGCATCCGGGAGGTGGACCGCATGAACCCGCTCCTCTGGAACAACCTGGCCATACGGAGCGGCCTCATCCGCATGATGGTGATGCAGCAGAATGACCCGTCCTACGCGCCGGACTTCGGCCCTGTGCTTGAAAAAATCCGGCAATACGGCTTCGAGTCCGGCGGCTACGCCACCTGGTACGAGGGCAGCGGATACCTCGTCTACACGCTCGCCGCAGTGAGGCAGGCGAACCTGCATTTCTACAGCCCTGAGTTGCGCGATTTCGAGGCGTCGTCCGTCCGCTGGCTCAACGATTTCGCGCTTCCTGACGGCACGCTCGCGCCGATAGGCGACACCGCTCTGGGCTCGGCCTACGCGCCTGAGAACAGGCAGGACCGCGTCGCCCATACCGATCATGAGACCGCCATAACCTTCGACAACGGCACCGGCTACCTGCTCTTCAGGCACCCGGTGGCCAATCTCGCGCCTGCAAGCCCCATACGGAACGATCTGCACACGCAATTCGACTTCGGCTCTGTCTGGCTCTGGTACAACGGCAGCTGGAGGATACGGCCAATCGGCTATCCCGGCTATCCCCTGAAAATTGCAGAAAACCTTGACGACAAGCTCAGCTACAACATCCAGTCCGCAGGCCGGATAGGCGAAGATTTCACCCAGGCGGATTTCAACAGCCTGGATTTCATGCGCTACTCAAATTCGTGGAGGGCGAAAACCTCCGCCACCCTGCCCGGAGGCCCTGTGCTGGTGCAGGAATACCCTGACCGCTACGAGCTCGCCTTCTCCTACGCGCTCAACACAGGCGAAGGAGGCATATACGAGAACTATTCCAGGAAAATCACGCTGTACAAGGGGCAGAAGCGTCTCGACATAACCGATTCCAACCCCGTGGCCCTCTCATCAAGCCTGCTGGTTTCCGGCGACGCCATCGTCAGCTCCGCATTCCCGGTCTCATGCAGCTACGGGGCGAAATGGTCCCCTGCCTGGGGGACGGTGGAGGAGTCCAGGCGCTGCTCGGCGGGCCCGGGCCAGGCCCTCAGCTACGCAGTGGAATGGCAGTAATGCCAGCGGTTAAAAATTATTCCGTAAGGAATAACCCCATGCTTGAGATAGAACGCATCGGGCGGATGAGGAAGCAGCTCGGCCTCACCCAGAAGGAGCTCGCCTCGCTCTCAGGCGTCTCCCAGTCGCTCATCGCCAAAATCGAATCCGGGAAGATAGACCCCGCATACTCGAAAGTGACCCACATCCTGGCGGCGCTTGAAAGCCGGCAGAAGAAGGGCAGCAAGACCGCCGAGCAGATAATGACCACCGGCCTGATTTCAGTGGGCCCCTCTGACTCATTGGAGAAGGCGATAGCGCTCATGCGCGCCAAGGACATATCGCAGCTCCCTGTCTTCGATTCCGGCAAGTGCGTCGGCAGCCTGTCGGACAGCATGATAGTCGACCTGATGGCCAGCAAGGGCCAGGGGATACGCGCGGTCAAGGTCGGCGACGTGATGGCAGAGAGCTACCCTGTCATTCCCGCAAGTTCGCTGGTGGAAGTCGTCACAGGCCTGCTCCAGCACTATCGCGCCGTGCTTGTAGAAAAAGACGGCAAGATCAGCGGGATAATAACGAAAGCGGACCTGCTCAAGGCAATCTAGTCATATGTCCCCGTGGCCCCGACTCCCATTTCAACTGCTTTATCTTTTTTCGGCCTGCCCACCTGGCCCGGACCGCACGCCTGCATCGGTTCAAGGCCCACCTTCTTCCACAGGCCCCGCTCGTCCACTTCACTGTATGCCGCCCCGCTCGTCACCCTGAGTTTCCAGCCGGTGGTGATACCTTTCCGGGTTTTCAGCTTCTTTACATGGCTGATTACTTCCCTGTCTGTCATTTTGCTGAATATCACGCGCCTGAATCCGAAGCCAGCCTTTTCCAGCAGCTCCCTGCCCGCCAGCATGTCGTAGGCCCAGTACATCTTCCGGTTGAGCTTCGTCCGGTCGCCGGTTATGCCTTTCGCTGCAGCGCGTGCGTTTATCTCCGCCATCAGCTCCGTATCCCCCAGTTTATCCCAGTCGGGCTCGGTCTGCACGAACATGATGCGGCCCCCAAGCTTGTTGTCGTTCAGAAACCGGTATGCGGCATCATCAATGCCCCTCAGCTGCGTGCGGTTTGGTATCTTCTTCTCATCGACCAGTGCCTGTATGGCGGCCAGCGCCTCCGCCTCTTCCATCATCGCATATCTGTTTACGTCCAAAGGCGGGAATCCTGCCTTGTCCAGCAGTTCTTCACCCGCCAGCACCTTGTAGGCGCCAGAAAGTTTGTCCTGGAGCTCGCTCCTGGTGCCTGCACCCACTGCCTTGGCGGCCTTCTGCACAGCTTTTATCAGGGCGCGTTCGCCCTTCTTCTCCAGCATGCGCTTCCACTGCACCTTGCTTGGCGAGAAGCCTGTGAATTTCACCCAGCCGCGTTGGCATGCCACCTGATATGCGCGGCCCATCCTGTCTGTGAAGTCCTCGAATGTCTTTACGCCGAGGAGTTCCGCGACCTCCTTGACCTGGGCCAGAAACCTGTCTTTTTCCAGCCCAGTCCATTTGCGGTTCTTCCATTTGAGCGGCAACCCGTACAGTATCCCCCTTCTCCTCAGGGTGCTGACGAGCGCCGGGTCGTAATCCTTCAACTGCTCAAAAAACTCAATGCGCCTGGCTGTTATCAGCTCTACAGTATACCTCCTGAGTTCATCATTCGTCATCCGTTTCCATTTGCGTCCGCTCTCCAGGTGGAGATCATCAAGCCATCCATTGCGGTACAGCCCATCGTGGATTTTCCTGTTGAGGAACAGGAGCTTGCCTTCGGTCTTTATGTCGTTGCGCTCGCAGTATGCCTTGCCATAGGCGACGCACCAGTCCCTCCCCTTCTTCTTCCACAGTATGGCCGGAGGCATCACGTCGTCAAGCACTTCCCTCTTGGCCATCCAATGATAAAGGATGCCGTTGTGATTTTTGAAACTGATGCGTGTTTTGAACTCGTGGAATATCCTGTACCTGAAGCCTTCCTTCCTGAGCTGGTCCGGGCTCATGAGGTCGTATCTCAGCCCATTCTGGTTAATCCAGCGGCCCTCTTTTTTATGCAAATCAGCGAAGGTGGATTTGACGTTCCCTCCAATCGCAGACTGAGCGAGTTTGTAGCCCGGGTTGGGCAGCGCGCGTGCGCCTCCGCCTTTGACCGGCCCGAGAGGCACGCCCGCGCGCGCCAGGCCCTCGCGCACGATGTCCTTGAACTCCACGTTGGCCGCGGCTTTGTTTGCGGTTGCCTCTACAATGACTTCCCTGGCTGAGAACAAGTTCGCTTTGCACTGCAGGGCTCCGCCTTTCCTAGCGCCGGCAACCGCACTTTCAACGGGCCTTATTTGCCTCTGGGCGACAAGTTCAGGCATACTGGTAAAACCATTAATGGCTACATCTTTTAAACGTTTCAGAACGTATCCCGGCATGGCGTGCTTTCCTGTTAAAAACACGACTGAGCATCATCTTGCTGATGCTATCCGAATTATCCTATCTTTCCAAGTCCCCAGGCACGGGCGGCAGCCTGAAGAATGCGCCCGAAGACTTCGCAGTCGAGGAGATCCTGGCGGACGGCACCGTGCTGGAGCTTGACAGGCCGTTCTCCCGGCCGGACGAGCCCGGCAGGTTCGTGCATTTCGCCCTGCAGAAGCGCGGCTGGTCCACCTCGTCGGCGCTGTCCGAAATAGCGAAGCGCCTGGGCATGGGCCAGAGGAACTTCAACGCCGCCGGCATGAAGGACAAGACCTCCATATCGACGCAGCTCGCATCGGCAGAAGGCGCATCAAAGGGCGCGCTGCTCTCGCTCAGCGTGAAGGACATCAGGATATTGGGCGCCTGGGGCGCCAGGGACCGCGTCAAGCTGGGCGCGCTCCTGGGCAACCGGTTCACCATCCGCGTCGCAGGGCTGGAGCCCGAAGGCGATGCCGGCGGCCGTGTTCGGCGCATTTGCGCCGAACTGAACGGCCAATTCCCGAACTATTTCGGCGAGCAGAGGTTCGGCTCGGCCAGGAAGAACACGCATAAGATCGGGGAGAAACTGCTGCAGGGGAAATTCGACGACGCGGTGCGCACGTTCCTGTGCGGGAACGAGGGCGAGGGCAACGCGCTGGCCATGGAGGCGAGGAAGGAACTGGCAGCGACCGGAAATTACGCAGCCGCGCTCAAGACGTTCCCCAAGCACCTGCGCCTGGAGCGCTCCATGCTGGCGCACCTCGCAGCAAAGCCTGACGATTCTGTGGGCGCGCTCAGGCGCCTGCCGCGCAACATCCTGCTCCTCTTCATCCACGCGTTCCAGTCGCACATGTTCAACCTGCTCCTCTCCGAACGCATCGCAGAAGGGCCGGAGCTGGAGAAGGGGGAATACTACTGCGGGGAAACCCTCGGCTTCCCTGACATATCAAAGGCAGAGGCAGAGGGCTGGATAACCACGAAGCTCATAGGATACGACACGCCAGTGAACGGGCGCGAGCAGGCGATGCTCGACCGCATGGGCATGGCACGGGACGCGTTCCGCATGAAGGCGATGCCGGAAATAGCGTCAAAAGGCACGTACCGCACGCTTCTCGCCCCGATGAAAGATTTTAATTTTAGTAATGATACGTTCAGGTTCGCACTGCCGGCCGGCGCATACGCGACCGTGGCATTGCGCGAGTTCATGGACAGGAAAGGGTGACGATTTGGAAGAGGAAAAGATAACATTCGCGACGACGAAAAACGTCTTCTACAATCCTGAGATGCGCTTCTGCAGGAGCATGTCGTCGCTGGCAGTGGGCGCCATAGGCGGGCCGCTGGAGGCCGTAGACGCGTTCTGCGCCAGCGGCATACGCGGCATACGCTATGCGAAGGAGAACAGGAACGTGAAGCATGTCACGTTCATAGACATAGACCAGGCCGCAATCACGCTCGCGAAGAAGAACGCGAAGGCGAACCGGCTGAAGGCCGGTGCGAAAAAGGGCAACGTCTCCAGGCTGGCGTTCGAGACTGCCGCCGACTTCCTTGAAATCGACCCGTTCGGCACGCCCAGCCCGTACCTGGTGGACTCGTTCCGCTTCTTCAACCCGAAGAAGAGCGCATACCTGTCTGCAACAGCAACGGACGTCGCCGTGCTGTGCGGTGGAAAGGTCGCGCCGTGCATGAAGAACTACCATGCAAGGCCGCTGAACAACGAGTTCACGCACGAAACGGGATTACGTATACTCATCAAGAAGATCGCTGAAACCGCGGCCGAGTTCAACATGGGCATCACGCCGCTCGTCTCATTTTCCGACCGGCACTACCTCAAGACGATACTCCACGCCAGCCGCAGCGCTGACGACGCCTACCATTCGCTGAAACGCATCGGCTACGTCTCCTGGTGCAGGAAGTGCGGCTGGAGGGGCAGCGCAGAATTCCCGCAGAGCTGCCAGAACTGCAGGAGCACTGGCGTTGAGTTCGCAGGCCCGCTCTGGCTCGGCGAGCTGCACGACGCGCAGTTCCTGAAGAAAATGGCGCAGCTGAACAGGAAGCGCGGTTATTCAGACAAGGCGCAGCTAGGCCGCATGCTCTCGCTCATGCAGGGCGAAACCGGCATGCCGCCCTACTACTATAACGTTCATGACCTGTGCAAGATGCAGAAATGCGTCTCTGTGCCGAAGATGGACGCGGTGCTGGAAAAGCTCCAGGGCATGGGATACGACGCCCGCAGGACCCACTTCTCCCCGGTTTCCATAAAGACCGCGGCGCCCTACAAGGCGCTCCTGGCCGCGATACGCGGGAAGGGCTGACATGGAAAAGCTTATCGCAGGCACGAAGATAACGGCGAGCGGAACCAGCTCCGCAAGCACTGCGTTCTGCGACTTTTCCGTCCTCGTAAAAAAAGGCCATGAGGAATGCGGCGACTCGGCGTTCGCATACTCCGACGCTGAAAAAACAATCCTCGCGATTTTCGACGGCGTGAGCGGCGAGCCCAACGCCGCGTCGGCATCGTCCGCAGCCGCGTCCGCGGCATTGAAGCACCTCAAGGCGCTGGACCGCTGCGACGAGCGGCAGATGAAGGATGCGCTCATGGAGGCGCAGCTGGCAGTGGCCGCCGGCTACACCACCGCCATAATCCTCTTCGTGGAAAAAAGCGGCCGGTTCCTGGTCGCTGGCGTGGGCGACTCGCCTGCCTACGGCATAAGCGCGAATGGCGAAATCAGCCTGGAAATCCCGCTCGCGCGCATGACGGACGACGGCGATTCGATATTCAAATTCTTCCACTTCCGCAGCATAGTCACGGCCGTGCTCGGGCCGAGCGGCCAGGACGTGCCCATACGCATGAGAAGCGGAAAACTGGAGAAGGGCGACGTCATCCTGCTGGCCAGCGACGGCCTGACAGACAACCTGTGGGTGAAGGTGCACGGCGGCTACGTGAAGGACTCGTCCGGCATCGAAGACCTGAAGGCGCTGATAGGCAAGGAGCGCGCACCACAAAAAATCGTCCGCATGCTCATGAACGAGGCGTCAAGGCGCATCAAGGCCGGCAAAAAGGAGAAAACCGGCGAAATGCTCGTCCCGAAGCAGGACGACATCGCCATCGCCGCGCTCAGGTTTAAATAAAACGCCGCATCTATCCCAGCATGGGAGTTTCCGTAAACCTGCTCATAGCCCTGGGCATCGTCTTCGTGCTCCAGCTCATCATCCCCCCGCTCACAGGCGCGTTCATATTCGACCCTGCGCTCGCATTGTCGCAGCCCTGGCGCTTCGTCACCAGCATGTTCCTGCACGCGGACCCGACGCACATCTTCTTCAACGGCTTCGCGCTGCTCATGTTCGGCCCGCTGCTCGAGCGGAAGGTGAGCGCGCGGGACTTCCTGATAATATACTTCGGCGCAGGCCTGCTCGGCGGCCTGCTCTACTATCTGACCTACGCCGTCGGCATCATCCCGCCAATACCGGCGCTCGGCGCGAGCGGCGCCATCTACGGCATCCTGGGCGCATGCGCCGTCCTGTTCCCCGACGTCCGCATATTCTTCATGGGCATCGTCCCGATGAGCATGCGGACCGCTGCAGTGGCCTGGTTCCTGATGGAGTTCCTGGGCACGTTCAGCATAGACAGCGGGGTGGCGAGCGCGGCGCACCTCGGAGGGCTCATCTTCGGCCTGGCGTGCGCCTGGTACCTGAGGGGGCGGAAGGAGGAGCAGCCGTTCGCGCAATATTCTTATCCGGCCGGGCCTGCCTACTCATGGCAAAACGAGGCCTGAGCGTTCTCGCTACCTATTTATACCTTTTTATGCAATCTTAACACATCAAGTTCTTAGGTGATATGTTGGACCAAACGGCACCAGCCCCCGAACCGGCCTCTGAAAGGGCATCCGAAAGGAAAATGCTGCAGGACATCACTCCAAAGTCCAAGGACGACGAGGACCTGTTGAAGTTCATAGAGGAGACCAAGCAGAAGATAGTCGTGGTCGGCTCCGGAGGGAGCGGCACGAACACGCTGGACCGCCTTTTCGAGATGGGCACCTCCGGCGTCACCCTCATCGGGATGAACACAGACGCCAAGCACCTGCTCCGCATCCGCGCGAACAAGAAGATACTCCTCGGCAAGAAGGTGAGCGGCGGCCACGGTGCCGGAAGCAACCCGGTCGTAGGCGAGGAATCGGCCAAGGAATCGCTCGAAGACATAAAGGCGTCGCTCCACGACGCATCGATGGTATTCATAACCTGCGGCATGGGCGGGGGCACCGGCACCGGCAGCGCGCCCATAATCGCCGAGGCGGCGAAGGCGGCCGGCGCGCTCACCGTGGCGATAGTCACCCTGCCGTTCACTTCCGAAGGCAAGGTGCGCCTTGAGAACGCGCTCGCGGGCCTTGAGAAGCTGAAGAAGCACACCGACACGCTCATAGTTATCAAGAACGACAAGCTGCTCAGCCTTGTCCCTGACCTGCCGCTGAACACCGCGTTCAAGGTCTGCGACGAGGTGCTTGCAGGCTCGGTGAAAGGGATCGCAGAGCTCGTGACGAAGTCCGGCCTGGTCAACGTGGACTATGCCGACCTGCGGACGATACTGGCCGAAGGCGGCTTCGCTGTCATCGGGCTGGGCGAGGCGTCGCTGGACGCGAAGCACGAGGAGCGCGCCAGGCTGGCGGTTGAAACCGCGCTCACGTCGCCGCTGCTCGACGCGGACGTCAGCACCTCGACCCGCGCCCTGGTCAACGTGGTGGGCGGCGAGGACATGACGCTCAAGGAGGCGGAGCACGTGGTCGGCGAGATATCCCGCCGCATCAACCCCAACGCCCACATCATCTGGGGCGCCAGGGTCGAGGAAAACATAAAAAAGTCTTCCATGCGTGTACTGGTCGTGATCGCAGGCGTGCGGTTCCCGAAATACGCCCTCAAGCCGCAGGACTCTGAATTCGAATCCATCGATCTCGACATCATAGGCTAGGTGATACCCTTGGAAATGGCCGAGCTGATAAAAAGATGCATCCGGATACTCTACATATCCCGCAAGCCCACGCCCGAGGAGTTCGAAAAGGTGGCCAAGGTCACGTCGCTCGGCATGGCCATATTCGGAATCATAGGCTTCATAATCTCGTTCCTATTCGGACTGGTAAGGTAATGGCATGATCTACACTATCCGCGTCACATCGGGGCAGGAAAAGATACTCTCGGAGATACTGATGAAGAAGTCAAGGGCCGAGAAGCTGAACGTCTACTCCATAGTCCACGTCGAGAACGTCAAGGGCTACCTTTTCGTCGAGGCGTCGGACGAGAACACGCTCGTCAAGCTCATCCAGAAGGTCAAGCACGTGAAGGGCTTCCTCAAGAGGCCGATCACGCTCGCGGAGATAGAGAACCTGGTGAAGGCCACGAAGCAGCCCGCGCTCGCCATAGAGCAGGGTGACACCATAGAGATGACCTCCGGCCCGTTCAAAGGGGAGCGCGCCAAGGTCCTCAAGATAGACGAGGCCAAGGACGAGATAACGGTCGAGCTCATAGAGGTCGCGGTGCCCATCCCGGTCACCGTGAAGTCGAAGATGGTGAAACTCTTCCAGAAGTCCGGCCAGGGCGAAGATGACTCATAGCCCCTTATTTCTTCCCTTCTTTCTGGTATATTACCCTCACCGGGAATGGTATGCCGATGCCTTCCTTCTTGAACGAGTAGAACAGCTCGCGGTTCACGTCCTTCAGCACGTTGAACCTGTTGACGTAGGCGCCCTTCACGAGGTAGCCGAACTTGAAGTTGAGCGCATAGTCGCCGAAGGAGTCGAACCGCACCCATATGGTCTGCTCGTCAACCATCTGCGTCTTCTTCGCGGAGCGGCGCAGCGCTTCGGTGATGACCTTCTCCACGTCGTCTATGTCCTCCTTGTAGTCCACGCCCACCTGGTAGAGGACGCCGCTCAGGTCGCTGGGCGTGGAATAGTTCTCCACCACCGCGCTGGCGAGCTTCGAGTTCGGCACTATGACCTCGTTCTGCGCCAGGGTCACCATCCTGGTGGTCCTCCACCCTATCTTCTTGATGGTGCCTTCCATGCCATTGTCGAGCTTCACGTAATTCTCTTCCCTGAACGGCTTGTCCACGAGTATGTGGACTCCTGCGAAGAAGTTGCCGAGCGTGTCCTGCAGGGCCAGGGCGACCGCAAGGCCGCCGATGCCCAGGCCTGTTATTATGGCCGCGGTCTCGAAGCCCATGCGGTTTAGTATGAAGACGGCGAATACCGCCAGTATGGTTATCCTGACTATGTTACGTACGAACGGGAAGACCTCCTCGTCCCTGCTTTTCCTGCCCGCCCTGGCCCTTATCTCAATCCCGTACCAGAGCAGCACGGCGTCAGCCAGCGAGCTCAGCAGGAAGCCGAGGATAATTAGCAGCAGCGTGACGTAGACGTCGAAATCGTTGTAGCTGCCTAGGATGAGGGCCCCCGGGTATACGGCCTCCACGGCGAGCCAGAGCGCGGTCAGGATGGATATCGGGGGGAGGTAGCCGGCCATGACCTTGAGGATACGGTCGTCAATGGTGGTCTTCGTCCTGCCAGCCACCTCGCCGGCTATGCGCAGCACTATGGCGAGCAGCAGGTTGAACGCAGTGGAAAGGATGAAAAGCAGTATGAAGAACGCTGTAATGTCGCCTCCGGGCAGGGCACGGAGGCCTTCGGTATATGGCAGGGTTATGGAAAGCATGGCTTGTATAGAAAGCCCAGAGTTTAAAAAAACTTCCACGGATTTTCCACTAGCGCGCAGCGATCGTAGTCTAGTGGCCTTTTTGACTACTGCCATTCCAAGGGCAAAAAGCCCGGGGAAAGGCCCTCAGGGCAACAGGTCAAACGGGCCGGACTGTGGTAGGATTCGAGCTTCCCATCCGCCTTTTTACCAAAAAGGCGGCCCAAAAAGTGGGTGATGGAAAAAGCTCGCGACCCGGGTTCGAGCCCCGGCGATCGCATTTGAACTTCGTTCAAAGGCTGATTCGGGAAGCGCCACTTCCCGAACATCGCATTTTTTTCGCTAAAAATTTCGCTTCGCGAAATTTTGCGAAACCTTCTCCTTACTTATATATAGGGAAGCGCGAGCAGAGCTCCTCGGTCTCCTTCCTCACGCGCAGCTTCAGCTCGCTGTCGTTCGGGTTCTCTATGACCTTCACGATGAGCTGGCCTATGTGCTTCATCTCGCCCTCCTTCATGCCGCGTGTTGTGAGCGCAGGCGTACCGAGCCTGAGCCCGCTGGTCACGAAGGGCGGCCTCGGGTCGTAGGGTATCGCGTTCCTGTTGCTGATTATGCCGGCCTCCTCGAGGGCGAGCTGCGCCTCCTTGCCGGTTATGCCCTTGGGCGTGAGGTCCACGAGTATCAGGTGCGTCTCGGTCTTCCCTGCGACGAGCCGCAGCCCGTGGGCGGCGAGCTCATCCGCGAGCACCTTCGCGTTCTTCACTATCTGGGCGGCATAGGCCTTGAATTCCGGCTGGAGCGCCTCATGGAAGCACACCGCCTTCGCGGCGATGCAGTGCTCGAGCGGGCCTCCCTGCATGCCCGGGAAGACCGCCTTGTCTATCTTCTGGGCGTTCGCCTCCGGGCACATTATCATCGCGCCGCGCGGCCCGCGCAGCGTCTTGTGCGTGGTGGTCGTGATTATGTCGGCGTATTTCGCCGGGGACGGGTATGCCCCGCCGGCCACAAGCCCTGCGAAGTGGCTTATGTCCGCCATCATTATGGCGCCCACCTCGTCGCATATCTCCCTGAACGCCTTGAAGTCGATTATGAGGGGGTAGGCGGTGTAGCCGCATATTATGAGCTTGGGCTTCTCCTCCAATGCGCGCTTCCGTATCTGGTTGTAGTCGAGGGCCTCTGTCTTCCTGTCCACCGTATATGCGCACGGCCTGAACCATTTGCCTGAGAAATTGACCGGCGAGCCGTGCGTGAGGTGGCCCCCGTTGGCCAGGTCAAGCCCCATGAACTTGTCGCCTATCTCAAGGAACGCGTAGAACGCGGCTATGTTGGCGGACGCGCCAGCGTGCGGCTGCACGTTCGCATGCCCGGCGCCGAAGAGCTTCTTGGCCCTTTCTATCGCCAGTATCTCAATCTCGTCCACGTACTGGTTGCCGGCGTAGTACCTCTTTTTCGGGTAGCCTTCGGCATACTTGTTGGTGAGGACGGAGCCCGTCGCCTCCATGACCGCCCTGCTGGCGTAGTTCTCGGACGCGATGAGCCTCAGCGTCTTCTGCTGGTATTCCAGCTCCTTCTGCAAAAGTTCGTACACTGCCCCGTCAGTCTGTTTTAGATACGACATGGAAACGGCCTCCCAGTTCCTAGATTGCGGATAACTATTAAAAAGAGAGGTGCCACCTAGATATAACTCCTTGTGAAACACCTGTTTTCATGCCGACGTCGCATAACCCGGTAGTGCGCACATCCTACCTGATGAGAATCAGGTATGAGCGTATGCCTGGAAGTCCGTCCTCTGGACGGCACCGGTGAGCGTGTTCCCCTGTGGATTGGGAGTTCAAATCTCCCCGTCGGCGTTAGACGGGGGCGGTGGCATCAGCCACCCAACCCCCGTCGGCGAATTTTAATGAGCCGAAGGGGGCAGTGGCCGGCGTTCCGGCCGCTCAACCCCGTCGGCGATTTTCCCTCCCCAGCGCCAGCCAAAACGAATATAAACATTCGAGTATTCCTACTGTCCAAGGTGATATGCTTGAGGTCTTTCATGCTATTAGGGATTTTCGCGATGCTTCTCTTCGCTGGCTGTACCATGCCGGCTGTGCCGCTGATAACCAACAACCAGACGCAGCAGACCTGCCACATGGTCACGGAGCAGAAGCCTGTGACCACCGAGCAGTGCGGCGAAGTATCCACCACCGAGCAGGTGTGCGGGATACGGAAGCTGCCATATGATGCAACCGTCCTGCCGAGGATAGACCTCTGCATACTGGACGGCATGTGCGTTGGCAAGCCGCTGTCAGACTGCCCGGCCTGCAGCAATGCGATGACCCGCTGCACCCTCATCATAGAGAACGAGGACCCGCAGAAGTCAGGGACCTGGACCGTGGGGGCCAATTACACGCTGCGCAACTCCGGCTTCAACAAGGACCCGATAACCGCGACCATAAAACCGAACGAGACGTTCGCATTCGACTTCCAGCAGATGTACGTGCCAGGCGACCCGGTCACCTCCGCCATATGCAACATATACATACTATCCGAGGCGACGGTGGACGACTGCCACGATGAGACGAGGACGAAGAGCGAGTGCAGGAACGTGACAACCATGTCCACGGTCCAGCGTCAGGTCTGCAATTAGTTCTCTTTATTTTTCTCCTTTTTCTTCCCTTCTCTCTGCCCTGCGACCAGTTTTTATAGCCATGCACAGATAACCACTACAGGTGGATGTATGGCAGAAGCGCAAATCAAAAAAACGGACTTCCAGGCGTTATTTACCCAGGCCAACTGGTACGGCACGCTGAAAGAAGGAGTCAAAAATACCGGATTCAAGGACCAGTTCGTGGCCTTTATCCGGACCGACCCATTCCTCCAGTCGATGAAAGCCGCAGTCAAGACCCCCTCCGGAAGGGCTAACCTGGCCAAGGCGTTCAAGGACGATGAGCTCAGGGGCATCCTCCTGAAGGAATACCAGTACTACCCTGTCAGGTGGGCGGTGGGCGACCTGTACAATTCCGGCGATGGCCGGAAGGTCTACTTCGATATGTTCGCGTCCTGGGAGAACCTGGGGTCTATCCCGAAGGCCCTCCTGGACATAGTCAATGCGATGACTGGCACGAAGCTGCCTAGGGACCAGGCACTCATCGACTGGAAGCACTACAACAAGGTTGAAAAAGAGCTGCATGCTGCAAAAGCAGACATCGACTGGTTCAAGACGGGCTTGGGTTCGGATGCGGAGACCAAAAAACTCCTGGACGGGATAAAAACCGGCCCTGGCAAGACCCGTCTGGTCGCGCTTTTAAGGACGCAGGAAATCCGGCCTGCGCTTGACGATGTCCTAACGACGAAAGCTGGCAGGGCCGGGCTTGCACAGCTGCTTAACTCCGGTGCCGGCCGCGGCGTCCTTGGCGAAGCGATGGATAGCGCCGAAGGCATAAACGTCGTGGGCTACATCTGGAACATGCCTGACGGCAAGACCATGATGTCTGAGAAAGGGAATGGCATAGGCCTCCTGACCACCGCAGTCATCTTACGCCACCAGCTGACGTACAACGAGAACCAGGACAAGCTGAAGGGCACGCCTGCGCGCCAGTGATCATTTCAGCCGGCGTTCGGCCTGAAGCTCGGTGAGGAGCCTGCCAAATGCCGCACTGAATGCATCCAGGCTCTCCTTCTGGACGCCTTTACGTTCCCTGATATCCTCCCCGATACGATCCTCGCACCTCTCTACTTCTACGAATGAAGGCAATTTCCTGAGCGCTTTACTGCCTGAGGCCATGACTTTGTCCATGTGAGTCAGGTCACGGAGGAGCCGCCCGTCTCTCATGTACCATCCTTTCCTGCTGAATACTGAAACCAAATCCAGGCGTAAACCCCAGAAGCCTTTTATCTCACCAACATCGGTTGCTGTCTTGAGTTCCGCTTCAAGCGCCGCGTGCGCCGAAACGACCTTCGCTGCCAGTTCTGCCTTTTCAGGCGCAAGCACCGGCGTGAACGGATTCCACTTCCAACAGGAGCGCGATATGGCCGCGAGCTGGAACTTCAGCGCGGTGAACTTTTCGTCGCCGACTATCTTCCGTATGGCCTGAAGGGCCGCCTCTTCCCTCCCCCGGCCGTCCTCGATTATGCGGTCGGCGATCTTCCTGATGCCGACAAGCCAGGAAATCTTCCCCAGGAATGCGTCCAATACCCGTCCGACTGTAAGCACGACTGCGAGCTGAGGGCCTGTCCTCCAGAGGGAGCCCATGAATCCCTGTATGCTGCTGAAAATCTGCTGCGGGGTGCCTATGGTCCACGGCTTCAGGACATAGCCGATTATCTTCTGGTACGCCTCGATGCTTGAATACCTGGCAAAGAACGGCCTCACCTGGCCGTAGGCCCTGGCGCAGCCGTCCGCGGCTATGCCATACTTCTTCTGGGTCCAGTATTCTATGTAGCAGCGTGAGAAATCAGTGATGAGCTCTATGGCGAGCATGGTTCCGCCGAACGCCACGGTCTTCGGCGCCTTGTCTGCGAGCTGCGCGGCGAAGCTAGTGCTGTAGCCCCCTGTGTGCGAGACCAGCTGCTCAGGGGAGATGAAAAGCTTGTCAGAGCCGCCCCAGGCAAGCCAGCCCAGCGCGGTGTCCCTGATGTGCGGTATGTGTGACAGGGCCGGACAGACTATATACCACATGCCCTGGCCGACGATGAGCGACGTCAATACGTTCCTGGTCGCCCGCGGGAAGTTCGCCTTGGCTTCGGCGACGCGCAACTGCTTGCCAAGCTCGATGACGTCCTTCTGCTGTTCCGGCGGCAGGGTCTTCGCGAAGTGGTAGATGGCGCGCCCCTTCTCCGAGAAATGGAAATTCATCCAGCGGAATCCGCTCCTGACCGGTTTCGGGACTGCCCTTTCGACCATCGTCCGCTTATATCCGGTGTTTTGGCTCATCTGTTTCACTTCTCAGGAACCTTCATTCTATAGAGGGGTTGATGGCCTCTTCTATCGCTTCGAAAGAGTCCCGGGTATTTCCCAGATGATGTGTGCAATCTGCAAGCATTTTACTTACTGTTTTATGCGCACTGGTTGCCCTTTCTATAATCTTCTCTATGCCAATGCTGATGCCTGCCAGGCATGCGCAACCTACTATAACTGTTATGCCCGTGCCTATGGCCATCCGCGTCGCCGAAAATGTGTTAAACCAGTTAAAAATCTTCTCCACATTTACAATAAAGGCGCCTATGGCCGCGATCGACGCGAGCGGCGCAGCCATCCTGATGCCATAACTGAGTATCTTGTCGTGCAGGCGTATCGGTTTTTCGTCTATCGTAGCAGTTGTGCTGGCGCTTTTAAGCTGCGTTCTCAGTTGTTTCTCTGTAGCTGCAATATCCGATGTGATCACTTTCTTTCCAGCAGCAATCTTCTCAATAACAGTCGCGCGGCTCTCGCTAAACGTATCCTGCTCAAAGAACCTTAGCAACTCCAGGGTCTTCTTCTTGGCCGTTGGGAACTTGGCTTTACTATCTCTCATCGCCTGATGCATTGCGCTTAGCTCACTCACAATCCAGTGCCTATTGATATAGCGTCTATTAGCAGTCGTCATATTAATCACGTATATATACTAAATGAAACAATTTAAAAAGAGTGCTGCACGCCCTAAATCAGCTACTTTTCCGGCCTGTGGATGCGCTCAAGCCGTATGGCCAGGCCCTTCTTCTTTCCTGCAGCCAAATCCCTGTCGGATACCTGCGCCACTCCGACGCCTATGAACAGCCCGCCGCAGTACATGGCCACACGCTCCCCGCGTTCAACCGCCTCCATGCCCTCCACGGCAGGCGTCATGACCTGGGCGCCGGAATAAATCGAGTTTAGCGCGCTCTCCTTTATGAACGCCCGCGGCAGGCCGATGAGCGACTCCGGCGGCCTGAGCATCTTCCTCAGCATGGACTCGTCGCCCCGGTTCTTCCACAGCCACATGGCGTCGATGACGTCCTCCATGCGCCAGGAGTCCTTCTCGCTTATCTTTCCGACGGCCGTCCTGCGCAGCTCCTCCATGCGCGCGCCGCCGCATTCCTTTCCCATGTCCTCGCACAGCGTGCGTATGTACGTGCCCGCATCAACCTTGGCCTCGAAGAGCGCGATATTGCCCTTGGCCTGAAGCAGCTTCAGCGAATGGACCGTGCGCCTGCGCGGCGCTTTCCGCACCGCGCTCATCTTCGGCGGCGTCTGCACCAGCGTTCCTGTGAATTTCGCGAACAGCCGCCCGATGCTCTCCGGCGGCTGCCTGAACTTCATTATGCCGACGTAGGTCTTGTCCTTGCCTGCGATGTACTGGAGCAGCTTGGTAGCCCGGCCGAGCGCCACGGGCAAAACCCCAGAAACGTCCGGGTCCAGGGTGCCTGCATGGCCGGCCCTTGCCGAGCCTGTTATCTTCTTCACGAAAGTCGTTATCTCGTGGCTGGAGTGCCCTGGCGGCTTGTTGATGATTATGACGCTGTTTTTGAGAAGTTCATCTATGGCCGGCATCTGCTACCCCGTTTTCGATTCGTCTGGCGCAGTATCCGCGCCATTCACATGTGATAGAATCCTTCTATCACCCTCATCGCCATGGCCAGGAGCTGCTCGGGCTTGTTCTTCCCGCCGTCCAGTACCGCGTCGAAGATCTTCTCGTCGTCTATGTCGATATTATAGAGTTTTTTGTAGCGCGCCCTGTTCTGCTCGTCCCGCTTCTTCAGGTGCGCGAGCGCCTCGGCCGTCGTCATCCCGTCGCGCTTGGCTATCCTTTCGGCGCGTATCCTGTCCGCGACCTTGACCTTTATGCGCACGTCAGCATCGACCATCCACGGTCCGAGCCACGTGGTCACGACGCAGTCGCCGGCGGCCGCCTGCTCCCTGAGCACCGCGTCGAACTTCCTGTCGATGTCCGGGTCTTTTGCAGCCCTTTCCTGGAACTCCATCAGCGACACGCCTTCCTTCGCGGCGAGGTCCTTGAACGTCGGGCAGACCAGCCGGTAGCCCAGTTTCTTCGCCAGCAGCTCGCCGAGCGTGTTCTTCCCGCTTCCGGTGAGCCCTGATATCGCGATTATCATGCCCTTTCGCCCGCCCATTTCCCCGCGTCCGCATCCTTTTTCTTCTTGCCCAGCTGGCCGATGACCCCGGATATCACCAGGCTGGCTATGAACGATACGAAGATGAACCACCAGTACGGCTGCTGTATGCGCTGCACGTTCAGCAGCGGAATCGCCATGGGCAGGTCCACGTAGAACGACGTGCCGTTGCTGAGCACGGCCCTCACCTGGTCAGGCTTCGCCGACGGCGTGGCATAGAGCTTCACCGTCTCGCCAGGGGAATAGCTTTTCTTGTCCGTACGGATGCCTATCGGCTCCCCCTTGGGCGCCTCTGTGAAGTTGTCAGACACCTCTGCGTTGTAGGCGAACCAGGTGTAATTGGTGCCCACGTCGGCTCCCCCGCGGACCGAATGGGCGGTGAACACCCATTTGCCGTAGTTCGCGTTCGCGAGCGCGTAGCATGCGGAATACGTGCCGTCTCCGGCAGCCGCGTCGCACCCCAGGCCGTCGTCAGTCATATTCAGGGTTATGTCGTCCTGCACGGTCGGGTCGACCTGGCCTATCACCCACATGAGCGCGAAGAACACGCCCAGGATGAAAATCATGGGCTTGAACTGGCCCATCATGACCTTGTTCATCTTTGGCAGGAATTCCATCTGCTGCTTCATGAGCTCCTGGACGCGCGCCTCGTCCTTGCGCTCCTGCGCCGTTTTCATCTCGGCGCTCAGGCGCTTGGATTCGGCCTGTATGGCCTCCATCTCGCTCTTGTCAACGAGCCTGTTCTGGAGATACCTGGATGCGCCTGCATAGGCGAGCGCCAAAAATGCGACTAGGGCGATAAAAGTCTCAAAAGCCATCGTTAATGATTGAATGCGGAATTATTAAATACCTTCGGCGGCTTCTCTGGTATGAAATGGCAGACTTGGATTCTCAGGCCAAGCTTGAGATCTACAAGCTTGTGCTCAGCCGGTACAAGGACCTGATAAGCGAGAAGGAGTCACGCTCCATATCCGAGATACGGCAGCGCGTCTCCCCGTACAACGACTTCATAAGGAAGATGCGCGACTCCATGGTCACGGACATGGCGCCCTACGTCTTCAAGAACCAGTTCTTCGTGGCCGCCCAGCGGGCCATGGCCTACGTGCGCAGCATCCGCACCTGCGAGTTCGCGTTCACATTCTGGATGGACTTCGCCGAGATGGACGCCCTGAAGTTCGGCACGTCCATGGACAAGGCCATACTGCTGGCCGCGCTGCTCCGTTCCCTGGAATGCGAGGACGCGCGGGTGCTGGTGACGAAAAGGCGCAGCGCGTTCGTGAAGTTCACCTGGAACGGCGCCCCGTACCTCTTCGCGGCCGAGAGCGGCTCGCTGCTGGCCGGCGACGACTCCATGAAGGTATTCGCCGACGACCCCGTCGCCTATTCGTTCAACGACCTTGCCTACGAGAGCTACGAAGAGAACGACTGAAAGCCCGCGGAGGCCCCTCTCAAAACCGCATTGGCGGCGGGCTGCGTTTACGACGTTGCGGCCGTTTCGGTCTATTTAAATACCTTTCGCAGTAAATTACATCTTGTATCACAATTAAAAAGCGGGTAATGACTGATGAATACTAAAACCGTAGCAGGAAAAACGCAAGCGTTTGTCCTCAAAACGCTTGTCACCAGGAGCGTAAAACCAACCGACACGCAGGTGCACCGGCTGAGCGACCTGGTCCATAGATGCAGCCTGCAATCAAGCGGAGGCGGTTTTGACCGCCTCAGGGAGGGCACCGAAACGAACCTGAAGAACATGGGGCGGAGAATCAGGCGTGCAAGGCGCTTCTTATCATCTGCAGAAAAAAGGATGAAAAGGCAACACATCTCACCCGAAGTCTTCATAGCAGAAACGGCCGAGGCCAGCACTGCCATATCGCTATACGATTCGCTCAGAAAAATGGTCGAAACTGCCCTGAAGACAACTGACCAGGCTTCCCTCATGCTCCTTAACGTGGCTACCGGAGTCCTGTCAGCGCGTTTTGGCGAGGCAATCCTGCTTGAGGAAAGCTATCCCCAAAGGTCGGAAATTTTGACTGCCATGGTCAAGCAGAGGATTTCGGGCGCCTTGCGCCTCTATAATGACATTGTCTCTGAATTGGGCGATGTGCCGCAAAAGCTTGGCATCCCACTGCCAAAACGGCCTGAACAAAAGCGCGATTAGTAGCGCCTCTGCTTTATCTGCTCCCTTATCCTCTCGGCAAGGAACCTGAACGTGGACTCGAACCTGGCCCAGGAGAACTCGAACAGCCAGGCCTCTATCTCCGCCTTCTTGGCTTTTATCCCAGCCGGCAGGGTATCATCCATGCGCAGCGTCCACACGAGGTCCTCGGTG
Organism: Candidatus Iainarchaeum sp.; assembly: GCA_028714535.1. Classification (GTDB taxonomy): domain Archaea; phylum Micrarchaeota; class Micrarchaeia; order Anstonellales; family Bilamarchaeaceae; genus Bilamarchaeum. Next base: position 79,470 of record JAQTME010000002.1, read on the forward strand.
TCCCTGACGGTCCTCCTGTGCGCGCATATCTGCCTTATGTGCTCTATGTGCTCGAGGTCAGAATCGAGTATCGGGGTGGCGCCCTTCTCCTTCCGCGCCATCTTCATGTATATCATCTTCTGGACCTTGGGATCTATGTTCTCCAGGAAGTTGAGTATGAAATCCGTCCTGTTCAGTATCTCTGCAGGATAAGCGCCGCCCTTGCCCAGCGCCTCAAGTATGAACCTCGCCCTGGCCTCGGGCAGCGCGGCCTGTGACGCGTCAAGGAGCGTCACGACGGGCCTGAAAGGCACGCTTGTGTCCTTCGTGGCGCGCAGCCTCCTGGCCACTGCCTTCTCCACCCGCTCCCTCGTGGCCGCATCGGGCGGGAGGTCCACCCAGTACTGCAGGTAGCCGCCGTTCAGCGGAAGGACCGATGTCTCCTTTGCCATGTCTTTCATTGCCCATGCCATGGGTGTGAGTATGCTGTTGGCGCGCGCCTTGCCGAGGAACGTGTTGAAGCCGCGCATGCCGAACCTGCCCGAGAATATCTCCGCGAAGCCCTTCCTGGTGCCCTTTATGCCCCCGTGGTCCTGCACGAAGTCGAGGAGCTTCATCGCGTCCGCCCCGTCCACGCCGAGCTTTATCTCCACATAAGAGCCGCTGTTCCTTTTGTTGATGCCGAGCGTCGCAAGGTTGATGTCAAATGGCGTGTTCGCCTCTGCCACGCTGCCGAAGCCCCTGAAGGCAGGCGGCAGGCTCCTGTAGAACGCCACCTCCTTGTCCTCCAGCTTCCGTATCTCCTCCGCTATCGTGCCCTGCGACTCAGGGGTTATGCGCCTGGGCTGGGATATGGAAGAGTCGCAAGTCAGCACCATCTCCCTGTGCCTGAGGACGCTTGAGAACGCCTCCAGGTCGAGTTTGAAAACCTCGATATCGCCATTCCAGGGCACTTCGATGCTGTATTCGTATTTCCTCAGGTCCACGGAGTCCCTGGCGTACGCCCAGGCTATGGGGAACTCAGTTTCCGCGTGCCTGCCGAGGTGCTTGCCGCCCAGGTTGAAAATCGCCTCGTCCGAGGACGAGTTAGCCCTTATGAGCTCTCCGTACTCGCTGCCGTTGATGAAGGCCAGGAGCGCGACCGCCTTCCTTGCCACTTCCCAGTGGGCCGCCATGGCCGCATCGCCTGCCCCTGTGAAGCCTCCGAGGTGGTTTATCGCATTCTGCCTCGACTTGTCAAGCATGCCTACGATGAGGCTGTAGCCGTTGCCAGTCGTTGCGACCGCGGCCAGCTGCATCTCCACGGAAAGCAGGTGGTTGTGGAGCGTTTGCATGCTCTCGCTGTGCTGGCTGCAGACCTGGAACGGGGCCGGCTCTACAGCCTCCCCAAACTTCCTGAAGAGTGCATGCGCCCTTTTTGCCACTAGCTGCGCCGACGCATCGGCTGGTAAGCCCTTTAGGGCTGGGCCTGTCACTCTTTTCATGGTCATGGGTATCTCTCCGGCGCTGTTTTTGCAGTCCGGCCGCTATTATACATGATATAATATGCGTGGTTCTCTTTTTAAACATGCTTTTTCACTAACCCCCACATTAGGGGTATTTAAAGCCACGCCGTGGGAGCCAAAACTTCGTCTTTTGACGGACTTTCCGTGCGCATGGTGCACAGGCTGGGAGTGCTGTGATATCCTGTTATGGAAGCTGGTTTTTTAAATCTGTCGCCCCAACTATCTGTTTATGGCTGAACAAACTGCTCGTCCCGGACTTGCCTATGGCGTAATAAAATGCCCTCCAACTAAAGTGCCGTCTGATGCGTGGCGGAAACTCGAAATCGCGCTGGAAACCATCAGGAAAACGGCTGTTGACGCAGGCGTGCTGGAGGTCAGCACCCGCGGGCTGCCGATTCCACTGAAGGAGGAACGGTCCGCCGGGCTGGCGCTTTCTGCGACCCATATCAGGGCAGGGACTGTCCAGATGCGGTGCGACTGCGCACAATACGGGCCTTTCATAGCCGAGAAAATAGAGGCTTTGGAACGCGGCAAGGGAGCGAATTACCTAATCCGCATCTCAGTGCCGACTGTCCCCAACGACCTTGCTGCAGCAGGGCTGGGCCATGTGATGGGAAAACTGCGGGAGACGGACCCGGAGCTGGAGCTCATGGACATCTTCTATGTGCAAGACAACCGCCCGCACATTTCCACGGCTATCCGCGTCATGGACCCGCCGAAGTAGCGCGTACCTGCTATGATTTCAAAGTGATTATTGTGATGCTGCAACAGCCGAATGGACCGGACGGAAAACCGCTCAACATAGACCTCACGCCGCTGGCCCGCAAAAAACCCCTGCAGGAAGCGCCGATGCTGGCGCAGCCCGTATGGCCTTTCGCCAGCCTGTTCCTATGGCCGTCGCAGAAAGTTTCGCGCGGCGAAGCCACTTCAGGGCGCATGGCGCAGTTTTTTTCCATCAATGTCCGCACAACCGATGATGTGCTTGACCGGGATGGAATACGCCAAATCGCCGGAGAACTGTCGCTTGGCGCCACCCCGGCTGGCGCCGGGCTGAGCCTCTCATCCGGCGAGGACCGGTGGCTCGGTGGCAACATACGCCTTGAATCCTGCAAGGATGGAAAATATTATGCAATACTAACCATCGGGTTCACCGCAGATCATCTTGAGGTTGACGATGCCGCGAATGCAAAACGGCTCGCCGTGGAAATCGCGAAGAGGCTCTTCGAGCTGAAGGAGAGGCCGCACTTCCCCGACGAATTCGCAGCTGCCTTCTCGAAGGCGCTTTAGGGCATCTGAATACCAGGCGGACGCATCCGAGCACCCGAACGCCGTCAGCACGTTTATAAAGTGTTTGTTTCTTAAATTATGTGGTGCTTTATGATGAATCAGAATACGTCAAGGCTATCGGTCCCGCAGGACAAACTTCGTGTTCCAGTTTTTCAGGCCCCAAACACGCCGGCGGCGCGCTTTAGAAATGCCAGCCCGTGTATTGAATCTCCCACAACGCATTGGGGATTTAGCGATTTCTCCCTTTCACCCAACTGCCTCATGCCGCGTGGTTCTAGCTCAACCCAAGCCTCCTTCAGCCTGGCCAGCCTTCGTGTCCGCACGAAGGATTCTGCTCTTGACGCGCAGTCCATAAGAACTATCGCAAGGAACTTGTTATCGAAGGAAGGAGTATTACTGAAGGAAAAAGTATCAGATACGCCCTGCCTGCTCATATTTTCCTCTATAACTCTCGATCCCTCAGATTCGCTCACAGTTTCGGTAGTCTATGAGGAGGCCGCAATAAAAGTCCCGGAAAGGTATTCTATAAACGTATCAGCCTCCTCCCCCCTGCGCGTAGATGCATGCAAAAAGCTTGCAATGCAGTTCTGTTCGTTGCTTTTTGCAGAGAAAGAGAAGCCGCACTTCCAGGATTTCGCCGCTAACTCCTTAGAAAATATGCTCTCCACGCTGGAACAGCTCGCCGCGAAGCGATGACCTCGGCACGTTTATAAACATTTCTTCTTATACTTCTCCAAGTATCCAATTATTTATATCCGGCGGTTTCTGCCTTGCAGCGCAAGGCATGAACACCTCAGTGCACACTGAGGTCCCGATGACAGTAGGGGATTCGTCCCTGAAAATGTTCGGGCAACGCGGAAAGAAAGGTGCAACATGACAGACATACGCAGACCCCGCAGGGGTTCTATGGCCCACAGGCCAAGGAAAAGGGCATACAGCCAGAACGCGCGCGTCTACTGGCAGGACCTGCCCGACAAGAGGGTTCTCGGTTTCGCAGGCTACAAGGTCGGCATGACGCACGTCGCCTACGTGGACGACACGGAGTCGCCGACAAAGGGTCAGGAGATAGTCAGCCCGGCGACAATCATAGAGGTCCCGCCGATCATGGTCTACGGCGTCCGCTGCTACAGGGGAAACAACTCAGTGGGCGACATACTCTCCACTGACAAGAAAGTCCTCGGGCTCGCGGGATTCGGCGAGAATCCGAGCGCGAAGCAGAAAGGCGAGCGCGCGAAAATCGACGACGCAACGGTCGATGACGCGAGGCTGCTCGTGTTCGCCATGCCAGCCAAGACAAAGATGGGCAAGAAGCACATCGAGAAGATGGAGCTGGGCGTGGGCGGCAAGGACGGCAAGGAGAAGCTGGAATTCTGCAAAAGTTTCATAGGCAAGGAACTGCGCATCTCCGAAGTCTTCAAGAACGGCGAGCACATCGACGTGGTCTCGGTCAGCATCGGCAAGGGCTGGCAGGGCGCGGTCAAGAGGTTCGGCATTTCCATACAACGAAGAAAAGCCACGGGCAAGAGGCGCCACGTAGGCACCCTGGGCCAATGGCACCCGGCTTACGTTCTTTACACGGTCCCGCAGGCAGGCCAGACCGGCTACCACCAGAGGACCGAGATGAACAAGAGGATACTGAAGATGGGCCAGAAGCCCGAGGAGATAAACCCGTCCGCCGGTTTCGCCGGCTACGGGTTCGTGAGGAACGACTACGTCGTGCTCAAGGGCTCGGTGCCCGGGCCGGTAAAGCGGCTCGTGAAGCTGAGGCTGGCGGTCAGGTCAGCGCCGGGCGGCAAGGAGCCGCAGGTGTCATACATCGCCACAAGATAGGTGTTCATATGAAAGCAAGCGTATACTCGATTGAAGGGAAGGTGCTCAGGCAGATAGACCTGCCGGCTGTTTTCCAGACGCCGCACCGCGAAGACCTGGTCAAGCGCGCTGTCCTCAGCGAGGAAAGCATGCTCTACCAGCCGAAGGGCAACTACAGGTGGGCAGGCCTCAACACCAGCGCGCGCTACCGCGGGCGCAAGGAGGACTTCGGCGCAGTCAAGAACAAGGGCATCCCGCACCTGCCGCACGAGGTCCTGCCGAAAGGCGGCCTGGGCAAGGTGAAGCGCGTGCCCCACGCCGTAAAAGGCCGCAGGGCGCACCCGCCGAAGCCGGAGAAGATAATCGTCGAGTTCATCAACAGGAAGGAGCACAGCCTCGCGCTGGCGAGCGCGCTCTCCATGAGCGCCGACCGCAAGACGGTCTGCGACAGGCTCCACGTGGAAGTGGGCGTGTCGCTCCCCATCGTGATGGACGCCGCATTCGAGAAGCTCGCCAAGACCAAGGACGTGGTCAAGGTCCTCGAGGCATTGAACCTCATGAAGTTCATAGAGCGGGCGAAGCGCAACGGGACGAAATCACCGCTCATAGTGGTCGCAGGCGGAAGCATAACAAAGGCCGCGGCGAACCTCGCGGGCGTGGACGTGGTCACCGTGAAGGCCCTGTCCGTAAAAGATCTGGCTCCGGGCACGCACGCAGGCCGGCTGACCCTCTACACCGAGGGCGCGCTGCCAGAGATTGAAAAGAGGTTTTCGGCATGATACTGATATCTCCGGTCAAGACGGAAAAGGCCATAGGGAAGATAGAGTACGAGAACACGCTCACGTTCGTCGTGCAGAACTCAGCCACGAAAAAGGCCGTAAAGGACGAGGTCGAAAAACTGTTCGCTGTGAAGGTGGCCGGAGTGCGCACGTTCATAACGTCCATGGGCAAGAAGCATGCGTTCGTGAAGCTGGAAAAAGCCTTCAAGGCGGACGACGTGGCGATTAAGCTGAAGATGATTGCATAGAGGTATACTTATGGGTAAGAGACTAAAACAGCAAAAAAGAGGGCGCGGCTCGCCGAGGTACCGGGCGCCGCACAAGCGGTTCAAGACGGACCTGGCCTACCGGTCGTACGACGACGTGGAGAAGACAGGCGTGCTCACAGGCAAGGTCGTCGGGCTCGTGGACGACCCGGCAAGGACCGCGCTGCTCATGAAAGTCGTATACGAGAACAACGAGAGCGGCTTCCTGCTCGCACCCGAAGGCATCGCAGTGGGCGACACGATCGAGGTCGGCTCGCAGGGGCGATTGACGCTCGGAAGCGTGCTCCCGCTCTACCGCATGCCGGATGGCGCTTACATATTCAACATAGAAAGGAACGCAGGGGACGGAGGCAAGATGGTGAAGGCCCCGGGCTCCTACGCCATCATAGTCGCCAAGGAGGGCAAGATAGTATATCTCAAGCTGCCCAGCAAGGCGACTGTCGTATTGTCAAACGAATGCAGGGCGCAATTGGGCGTTGTCGCAGGCGGCGGCAGGCTCGAGAAGCCGATGCTCAAGGCAGGCAACCAATACCACAAGATGAAGGCGAGGAACAGGCTGTGGCCAGTCCCGAGGGGGGTGCACCAGTCGGCCTACAACCACCCGCACGGAGGCAAGCAGCACCACGTCGGAAAGCCGACCACGGTCGCACGCAGCACTCCGCCAGGAGGCAAGGTGGGGCACATCGCCGCGAGGCAGACGGGCCGCCGCAAAGGCAAGAAGGCATTCGAAGCAGAGGCTGAGTGATTATGAAAAAGGACACATGGAAAGGCATTGATGACGCGGGCATACTCGCGCTGCCCATGGACGACTTCCTGAAGAAGACCACGTCCAGGAACAGGCGCACCATGCTGAGGCTGAAGTTCAACCCGAGGCTGAAGCAGTTCATCGAAGAGGTCCGCAAGATCAGGAAGGCGAACCCCAAGAAGCTCATCAAGACGCACCTGCGCGAGGCCGTGATACTGCCCGAATGGGTCGGCCTCACGTTCGGCGTCCACAACGGCAAGGAGTTCAAGCGCGTTGAGATAACGCTTACAAAGGTGGGCAGAAGGCTCGGCGACTTCTCGCACAGCACAGGAAGGGTGTTGCATTCCGGCCCTGGTGTCGGTGCTACGAGGGGTTCCAAGTTCGTGCCGCTGAAGTGATGGCTATGAAAGGATACTCATCCAGTACGGAAAAATGCGCCGCCGCGCGGGCCGAGGGGGTCAACGCCTCCTGGAAGGACCTCGCGGAAGTGTGCGCCAGGATACGCGGCATGAGCGCCGACAAGGCTGTCGTGTTCCTCGGGAAGGCGTCGATTAAGCCGACCGAGGGCGGCATCCCGGTGCTTTTCAAGAGGCACTGCAAGAAGCTCGGCCACAGGCGCGAGCTCGGGGGCCGCAAGGGCAGGTACCCCTGGAAGTCGGCCGCGATAGTGCTGAAGGTGCTGCAGAGCGCCATGGCGAACGGCCGCACACAGGGCATGGGCGACGAATATACCGTGCAGGCGGCATGCGCCAACAAGAACATGTCGTTCCCGAGGCTCGCGTCCAAGGGGCGCTGGGCGCGGTCCAACCTGGAGACGTCGCGCATAGAGATAATACTCAAGGGCTCCGAAATCCCGAAGGGCGTTACTGTGAAACCGGCGAAGCCCGAGGCGAAGAAGGAAACGAAAAAGCCCGAGGCGCCGGTGATAGGCAAGCCCCCCGAAGCGAAGCCGCCCGCCACGGTCCTCAGGGACCAGGCGACGCAGCACGAGCACAAGCACGAGGCCGAGAAGGAGTTCGAGCAGGAGAAGAAGCATGAGGAAGCCGAGCCCCACCACCACGGGGAGTACAAGAAAAGGTGATTATGGATGCTTTACCAGGAGAAACTCATCGAGGAGCAGATAAGCAAGTACCAGGTCATGAAGTTCCTTGAGCTGAAGCTGGACCGCGCTGGCCTGGCGAGCGTCGACATACAGCGCACGCCGCTTGTGACGCGCATCACCCTCGAGGTGACGAACCCGGCGAGGATAATCGGCAAGAAGGGCAAGCTCATCAACGAATTGACAGAGGTCATAAAGAAGGAGTTCAAGATAGAGAACCCGCAGATCAGCGTCATCGAGGTCCGCAACCCGTCCCTCGAGCCGCGCATGGTCGCCAAAAAGGCGTCCAAGTACATCGAGCAGGGCAAGAAGGTGCGCGCCGTCCTGCACTTCGTGCTCCGCGAGGTCATGCGCGCGGGCGCATTGGGCGCCGAAATCAAGGCATCAGGAAAGATAGGCGCAAAGGGCGCGAAGGCGAAACGCCTGCGCGTCATGGCTGGGTACATTCCAACTGCCGGCGAGCCGGCAAGGCTCGTGCGCGTGGCGCACCTGAACGCGAACACCAAATCAGGTGTCATCGGCGTGCTCGTCCGCATCGTGCCGCCGGGCACGGTGTTCCCGGACAAGGAGAACATACAGGTCGTGCTCCCGAAGGTCATAGAGGCGGCCAGCGAGGTCACCGAAGGGCGCGAGCCCAGGCGGCCGCCGACCGCAGAGGAGAAGGAAGCCGCGGAGAAGGCGAGGAACGCCCCGCCAAGGAGAAGGCACTGAGGGATGACGATGGCAATCATACGGAAAAGCGAGTTGAAGAAGATGAGCGCCCAGGAGCGCGCCGGCAAGATAGCAGAGCTGGAGAAGGCGATGCTCGAGCTCCGCGGCGAGGGCAAGAAGGAGAAGACCAAGCCGTTGCGCAAGGCGATAGCCAAGCTGCTCACCATGGGGGGCATCGAGGCTGCGAAGGCGCATGCGCACAAGGCCCCGGCGAACGCGGCGGCGAAAAACCCCGCCCCCGAAGCCCGGAGGCCATCTGTGGCAGCATCTGTTGAAAAGCGGAAATAAGCGAACCTTTATATAGTTCATACGCCGTAATATGTGCAGGTGAATGTATTGGATAAATGCCAGAAATGCGGTATGCTCAAGGATTTGTGCGTTTGTGAAATCCTTGACAAACAGGGAGTAGCGAAAATAAAAGTATATACGACTTCCAAGAAGTTCAAGAAGATCGTCACGATAGTCGAGGGCATAGACAAGGCCCAGCTGGACCAGACGACCAAGGAACTTAAGCACAAGCTCGCCTGCGGCGGCAGCGCCAAGGACGGGCAGATAATCCTGCAGGGGAACCACAAGACGAAGGTGTCCGCTGCGCTCAAGCACCTCGGCTACCTCGAAGAGAGCATAGAAGTCAGGTAAGCCTGATGATAGACAGGAAGAACCTCCTTTTCTCCACTTTCATAGGGCTAGATGTCGAAATATCCAATTCCAGCCAGCGGAAGCTCGTCGGCCTCAAGGGAAAGGTCGTAGACGAGACCAAGAACCTCCTTATAATAGAGGCGCACGGCAAGGATGTCCGCGTCCCCAAAGTCTCCGCCACGTTCCGCTTCACCCTCGATGACGGGGATAAATTGGACGTGGACGGCTCTAAAATCACGTTCCGGCCGCACGAGCGCGCGAAAAAAGTCTGAGGATTTCCCGCACGTTCTCGCCTGATTATTTATAAATCTTTGTATCTAAATTAGGTCTACCCGTATTATATTACACTCAATCGGCCGCTCATTACGGCCGGCGGCGCGCGAACACCTCTTTCCAGCGGAAAGGGATTCGTGCGCTTTGTAATGTGGGTTTCGTTCGTTCTACGAGCGAGAATCCGATATGCATCGGCAGAGATGGTGATACTGATGGCAGACAAATGTGACGACAAGAAATGCTTCAGGCACGGAGGCCTGAAACTGAGGGGGGAGACCGTCTCAGGGAAAGTGGTCAGCGCCAAGTCGAGGCACACCGTTATCGTCGAGAGGGCCACGACCAAGTTCATCTCCAAGTACCAGAAATGGGCCAAGGGGCGCTCGCACATCGCTGCGCACAACCCCGCGTGCATAGCGGCCAAGGTCGGCGACATGGTGGAGCTGGCCGAGACGAGGAAGCTGAGCAAGACCAAGGCATGGACCGTGACCAGCGTCATGGGAAAGGGTGAACAGGCATGAAAGGGCTCACAAGCAACATAGTGAAGACGCTTACGACCGGGTCGATGATCCCGTGCAGCGACAACAGCGGCGCCAAGATGGTCTATGTCATCGGCGCACTGCGCTACAAGGGGACGAGGGCGAAATATCCCAAGGTGGGAATCGGCGACATCGTCATAGCATCGGTCAAGAAGGGCAAGCCGGACATGATAAAGAAGCTCGTGAAGGCGCTCATAGTCAGGCAGAAGAAGGAATTCCGCAGGGCGAACGGGGTAAGGGTTTTCTTCGAGGACAACGCAGCGGTGCTTGTCTCGGACGACTTCCTCCCGGTGGGCACCGAAATCAAGGGCGTCGTGGCCAGGGAGATAGCAGAGCGCTTCCCCAAGGTCGCGGCGATCTCAGCGGGGGTCGTCTAGATGAAATCCGACACTGAGAGGAAGAAATACTACACGGAAAAGCTCCACAAGAAGAGGAGCAGGCTGCACGTGCACCTCTCCAAGGACCTGCGCGGCAAGCTCAAGACCAAGAAGCGCGCGGTCCTGGTCCACAGGGACGACCGCGTGAAGGTCATGCGCGGCCCGGGCACAGGCAAGGAGGCGCGCGTGCTGCGCGTGAGCACGCTCCAGCGCAAGGTGTTCGTGGAAGGCGTCGTGTCGAAGAACCGCAAGGGCAAGGAGAACGCGCTCGCGCTCGAGCCGTCCAACCTCCTCCTCATAGCGCTCGAGCCGACAGAGGAGAGGAAGCAGATATTCAAGGAAGAGGCGTTCAAGAAGCACGAGAAGCCGGCCGAGGCGAAAAAGGAGCCCGCGGCCGAGCACAAGCATGACGTTCATGAGGGCGCCGTGCACACGCACGAGCACAAGCCCGTGGCCGAATCGAAGCCGCCTGCGCACACCGCAGTGAAGCCGTCTACCAGGTGATATTCTTATGGCAAAACTCGGAGGAACAAAGCATCTGAAAAGGATCGCGGCGCCGAAATCGGTGCCGGTCACTGACAGGAAGGCCAGGACGTGGATGATAAAGACCGCGCCGGGCCCGCACCCCAAGAAGCACGCCATCTGCCTCGCAGTGCTGCTGCGCGACATCATCGGCGTCGTGAAGGACGCGAGGGAGGCCGGAAGGGCGCTCTCCCGCAGGCTGGTCATGGTGGACGGGAAGCCGCGCACTGACGCGAAGTTCCCGGTCGGCCTGATGGACGTGGTGTCCTTCGCAGGCAAGAGCTACCGCATGGTCGTGGACTGGAAGGGCAGGCTCGTGCCAGTGGAAATCAAGGGCGAGCGCGCCTCGTCGAAAATACTCAAGGTCGTGGGCAAGCGCACCGTCCAGGGCGGCAAGATAAGCATCAGCTTCCATGACGGCAGGAACATGCTCGCGGACAACAACGTCAAGGTGGGCGACAGCATAGTCGTCTCCCTGCCCAAGGTCTCCATGGTGAAGCACCTGAAGTCGGAGAAGGGCGCGCGCTGCCTCGTATCCGAGGGAAAGCACGCTGGAAAGATAGTCAAGCTCAAGGAGATAATCCAGAGGAAGGGGAGCAAGCCGTCCGAAGCGCTGGTTGAAAGCGAAGGCGGCGAGTTCATCACGGTCGCCAAATACCTGGTGGTCGTCGACGAAGGCTTCCATGCTAAAGGAGGGAAAAGCCCATGAGCAGCATGCGCGATATACTCATAGAGAAGGTAACGGTCAACATCGGGGTCGGCGCGCCGGGCGAGAGGCTCGACCACGCCAAGGGCCTGCTGAGCAGGCTCGCGGGCAACCGCAAGCCGGTCGAGACCGTGGCCAAGAGGAGGGAGCCCGTCTTCAAGCTGAGGAAAGGCATGGCGATAGGCACCAAAGTGACGCTGCGCGGCGGCGATGCGAAGTCCTTCCTGGAGAAGGCGTTCGCTGCCAGGCGCAAGATGATCAAGGAGTCCAATTTCGACAAGCAGGGCAATTTCGCCTTCGGCGTGCCGGAATACATAGACTTCCCAGGCGCCAAATACGACCCGGCCATAGGCATGTTCGGGTTTGACGTCTGCGTCTCCCTGGTGCGGCCGGGCAGGCGCGTCTCGCTGAGGCGCCTGAGGCCTGCCACGATAGGGAAGGGCCACAGGATAAGCAGGGAAGAGGCCATGGAGTTCGTGAAGAGCTCCTTCGGCGTAAAAATCGAGTGATGCTTATGAAGATGTCTTTGGAAGAAAGATACAAGGGGAAAGGCAAACGCTTGTGCCGCAACTGCGGCAACTCCCGCGGCCTGATACGAAAGTACAAGCTTTTCGTATGCAGGCGCTGCTTCAGGGAGATGGCCGAGAGCATCGGTTTCCGCAAATACGGAGGTTGATATGATGGATCATCTTGCTGACGCGCTCAACACTATAAAGACGCATGAAATGGTCGGGCAGGAAGTCTGCACCGTCAGGGCCACCAAGCTCATAGGCGAGGTCCTCCGCGTGCTCAAGGAGCACCAGTACCTCACCGAGTACAAGCTCGTGGAAAACGGGAGGGGCGGCCTCTACGAGGTCAAGCTGGACGGGCGCATCAACGAATGCGGCGTCATAAAGCCGAGGATGCCGGTCCGGAAGACCGACTGGGCGAGGAAGGAGCAGCAGTTCATCCCGGGCTTCGGCGTGGGATTGCTCATCGTGTCCACGCCGAACGGCATAATGACGAACGCCGATGCCGAGAAAGGCCGCGTGGGAGGAAGGCTCCTGGCCTACGTTTACTAGGTGTTCATCATGGTTGACATACCCGAAGGAGTGAATGTCCGCGTGGAAGGCCACAAGGTCATAGCCAAGGGCCCGGCAGGCGAGGTCCAGAAGACATTCAGCAAGGAATCGTCCGTCAAGGTCAGCGGCAACAAGGCCGAAGTGACCGCCAAGGGCAAGGCGCTCGCCAACACGGTCGAGGCCGTACTTGAATGCATGGTCCTGGGCGCCAAAAGCGGCTACAAGAAGAGCATGAAGCTCATCTACGCCCACTTCCCGATCACCATAGAGGTCAAGGGGAAGGACATAACAGTGAAGAACTTCCTTGGCGAGAAGCAGGCGAGGAAGACGTTCGTGGTCGGCAGCACCAAGGTGGAGGCCAAGGGGCAGAGCGTCACGATCTCAGGCCCGGACAAGGAAGCGGTCGGCCAGACGATAGCCAACCTGCGCACCGCGATGCGCATAAAGGACAAGGATCCGCGCGTGTTCCAGGACGGGATATACGACGCCGAGGGTGAATGATCATGACAACCAAGAAGAAAAAGCCGAAGTTCAACGTGCTCAACCTGGGATTCTTCAAGAGCGTGAAGGCGCGCTGGAGAAGGCCCCGCGGCACGCACAACAGGAAGCGCATGAAGCAGAAGTGGACCGGCGCTTCACCGCACATAGGCTACCGCAACGCCCTGGCAATCCGGGGAGTGCACCCGGCTGGCCTGCGCGAAGTGCTCGCGCACAACGTCCAGGAGCTCGACGGGCTCAAGAACGTGGTGGTGCGCATCGCCGGTGGCGTGGGCGCCAGGAAAAGGAAGGCCATGGAGGAGAAGGCGAAGGCCATGTCCCTCAGGATACTCAACAGCGGCTCCGATGGAAAGGCGCCGTCCAAGCACGTGCCGAAGGCGGCTAAACCAGCCCCTGCTGCGAAACCCCAGGCACAGAAGCCGGCCAGGAAGGCCGCGCCCCCGAGGGCGCCAGAGCCCCCATCGCCGGGCATCAAGAGATAAAGGTGTTTGCTCATGGCAATTGCTACGATAAGAAGGCTCGCGGCCGACATACTGCACGTCGGCGAGAACAAGATCAGGATATCGCCCGACAGCCTCAAGGAGGCCGAGGGCGCGCTCACACGGGTGGACGTGAAGGGCCTCATAGACAAGGGCATCATCACGAAGCTGAAGCCCCAGGGAAGGGCCAGCACCCGCAAGAAGGAGCGCAGGAGCGTCGGCAAGAGGCGCGGCATCATGATGGAGCCGAAAGACGCCTGGATGATGAAGGTGCGCGCCCAGAGAAGGCTGCTCCGCACGCTCACGGCCGACGGCGCCCTGAAGAAGGGCACCAAGCGTTCCGTGTACGGCAAGGTGAAGAGCGGCATCTTCAGGAACAAGAGGGCCATGCTCATCTATCTCAAGGACAACGGCCTTGTGGCCAAGGACTACGAACCGGCTAAAGCAGCCTTCGTGAAGAAGGCCGGGAAGCCAGGGACTCCGCCTAAGGCGAAGCCTGCGGCAGTGAAGCCGCCCGAGCAAAAGGCCCCGGTTCACCGCGAGGCGCAGCCGAGCGCAGTGAACAAAAAAGGTGAATCAAGATGACAAAGGCAACAAGCCCCATATTCAGGGTCCCCTTCAGGAGAAGGCGCGAAGGCAAGACCAACTTCGCCAAGAGGCTCGCCCTCGTCAAGAGCGGCAAGCCCCGCATGGTGGTGCGCAGGAGCAACGCCGGCATAGTGGTGCAGTTCATCGAGTTCGACCCAAAGGGCGACCGGACGCTGCTCACCGTGAACGGCAGGCACCTGGCCAAGCAGTGCCAGTGGGACTCCAAGCGCAACGTATGGACCGCGTATCTCGCCGGCCTCATGGCAGGCAGGCTCGCCCACAAGAAGGGCGTGACCGATTTCGTATTGGACATAGGCATGTACACGCCGTCCAAGGGTTCGATACTCTTCGCGGCGCTCAAGGGCGCGGCAGATGCGGGGCTCAAGGCATCCTTCGACAAGGAGAAGGTGCCCGAGTCCAAGATTGCGAACCCGCCGGAGAAGATCAAGGCGGCGTTCATCAGCGCCAAGAGCAAGATAGCAGGGTGATGTTTATGCCGGAAAAAATACGCACTATGGACAAGGAATCCTGGACGCCACGGACGTCCACGGGCATCAAGGTCAAGGCGGGGGAGATAACGACGCTGGAGCAGGTCGTCGAGTCTGGCAAGCCCATACTCGAGCCCGAACTGGTCGACGCACTCCTCCCGGACATGGAGTCCGAGACGCTGCAGATAAAGACCACGCAGAGGGTCACCGACTCCGGAAAAAGGACCAAGTTCCGCGTCGTCACGGTCATCGGCGACAGGAAGGGCCACGTGGGCATAGGCGTGGGCAAGAGCGACGAGCTCAAGCCGGCCATGGACTACGCCATACGCGATGCAAAGAAGCACATGATAGCCATCGGGATGGGCTGCGGAAGCTGGGAGTGCAAATGCTCCATCCGCCACTCGGTCCTGTCCAAGACAGTAGGCAAGGAAGGAAGCACCATAGTCACGCTCAAGCCGGCCCCGCGCGGAGTCGGCCTTGCTGCCAACGACGTAGTCAAGAAGGTGCTTGGAATGGCGGGCGTGAAGGACATCTGGAGCTCGATGCACGGGGGCAAGAACGTCTACAACATGGCGATCGCCACCAAGAATGCCCTGGACGGGCTCAACACGCTCAAGCCGCGCGCATGAAGGTGATGCTGATGAAAATCGCAATCGTACGTGTGAGGGGCATACGCAACATGGTCCCGAAGATAAAGAAGACGCTGGAACTGCTCAGGCTGAACAAGCCCAACCACTGCGTGCTGATAGACGAAAGCCCGCAGAACAAGGGCATGCTCAACGTGGTCAAGGACTACGTGACGTTCGGGCCGGTGTCCGAGGACACGGTATACCGGCTCCTGCTGAAGCGCGGGACAAAGGGCGCCTCACTGCTCCGCAAGGTGGCGAAGGAGGCCGACATAAAGAAGGCCGCGAACGAAGTCGCATCCGGGAAGAAGGTGTCGGACTACGCCGACCCGGTGTTCAGGCTCCCGCCCCCGTCAAAGGGCTACAGGGACATACGGAGAAGCTATCCCGCAGGGGACCTGGGGAAGCGTGACGAGATGGACACGCTCCTGAGGCGCATGATATAGGGTGATGCTCATGGCAAAACGCAAGGAAAGGCAGAAAAAGGGCTATCTGGGCCACAGGTCTCACGGCCGCGGCAATGTCAAGAACAGGCGTGGCAGCGGCAACCGCGGAGGCCGCGGAATGGCGGGCATAGACAAGCACAAGTGGAGCTGGGCGGTGGTGAACGTGCGCGGCTGCTACTTCGGCAAGAACGGCTTCACCCGGCCGGTCGGCAAGGACACCAAGGTGGCGCACCTCTTCGACATAAACCAGAAGGCCATGCTCAACCAGCTCGAGAAGAAGGAGGGCAAGTACGTCTTCGACTTCGACGGCAAGATACTGGCGACCGGCAGCGTGACCATGCCGCTTTCCATACGCGCGGAGTCCTGGAGCAGGAACGTGGAGGAGAAGCTCAAGGCGGCCGGCGGGACGATATCCAAGCTGCACGAGGGGAAGAAAGCCTCCTAGCAGTTGCGTTTATAAATATATTAAGATAGTTCAGGAAAAACCGAAGAAAGAGAGGCGTGCCCCTGATGTTGCTGGATCTTATCCATTCGTTATCGAGATTCCTCCCGGTCATAAAGCCGCCCGAATCGCCTCCAGGCACCAAGGAGCGGCTGATGTGGACCGGCGTCGCGCTCGTGCTCTTCTTCATGATGTACGAGACGACCTGCATCGGCGTGGAGTCCAAGGCCGCAGGCGTCGACTTTTTGCAGACGATAACCGCGAGCAAGATAGGCACCCTGCTCACCGCAGGCATCGGCCCGATAGTGCTCGCCAGCATATTCCTGCAGCTTTTCGTGGGCGCTGGCATAATCAAGCTCAACATAAAGGAAAAGGCGGACAAGCAGAAGTTCCTCGAGACGCAGAAGGTGCTGGCCATACTCCTGGCGGTCGCCGAGGGCATGATATTCGTCATGACAGGCAGGACGCTCATAGACCCGCTGTTCCCAGGCCTGGGCGAGGGGATAATCACGGCCGCGGGCGGGCAGGCCATCCATGCGCCGTTCACCATGGCGCTCGTCGTCCTCCAGATAGCCCTGGGCTCGGTCATCGTGCTTTTCCTTGACGACCTGGTGTCCAAATACGGCATAGGGAGCGGCATCAGCCTGTTCATCGCTGCAGGCGTGTCCCTGTCGGTAGCCATAGGCGTATTCCAGATAATCTTCGGCACCACCGGCGTGGTCTCCATAATGGCCGGCGGCGATGCCGAGGCCATAAAGAACGCAGTGCTGGCGGTCCTGCCCTTCGGCTTCACCATACTCGTGTTCCTTGCCGTCGCCTATGCCGAATCAGTGAAGGTGGAGATACCCATAGCGTTCGAGCGGGTGCGCGGCATGGTGCCGAAGCTGCCCCTCAAGTTCTTCTACGTGTCCAACATCCCGGTCATATTCGCCAGCGCGCTCATAATCAACCTCCAGCTGTTCGCAGGCTCCATGCTTGTCGGCCAATACTGGGACAAGGCAACGCAGGCGAGCACGCTCGACTTCACGAACGGCTACGACATCGGCAAGGACGGGGTCCTGCCCCTCATAGGCTACGTGAGCGCAGACGGCCAGCTTGAGGACGGCCTGCTCTACATGTTCACGCCGCTCTACGGCATGGGCAGGTCCAGCGAGCAGCAATGGGCGCTCCTGTCGAGCCAGGTGACGCCAGTGTTCCACATCCCCCAGTGGGTCCATGCCATATGCTACATGCTGAGCCTCTCGCTCGTTTCGGTGCTGTTCGGCATGTTCTGGGTCGAGATAGCCAACATGGACGCCAAGAGCGTCGCAGGCCAGCTGTCGTCCTCCGGGCTGCAGATACCCGGCTTCAGGCGCGACCCGCGCATGCTGGAGACCATATTGAACAAGCACATATTCCCGCTCACGGTGCTGGGCTCGTTCTCGGTCGGCCTCCTGGCCGCCGCGGCAGACCTCACCGGCGCGCTGGGGACAGGGACAGGCATCCTGCTTACAGTCGGCATCCTGCACAGGATGTACGAGCAGCTGGAGCAGATGAACGCCTTCGAGACGTACCCGCTGCTGGGAAAGATCGTCGGCGAATGAGCGTTCATTTCCTATTTTTGCATCTGGCAGGAGCTCGAGTTTAGCTAAAAAGAGGAAACAATAAAAAGGAAAAATTACTGCCGGAGCGAATCCTGCGGCATTTTCGCATATGTCACTTTCAGAACCGCAGTGCTATTCGTAGGGCCCCTTTCCGCTGTTATGCTATCGATGATGCCCTCACCAATCCTGCGCGCCTGGCCGTAATCCAGCCTCCACGGCTGTCTACGCGTATTGTCGGCGGCGAACTCTATGCCGCTTGCATCTATTTTAGTGACGAGGAAAGAGTTATTGAACGCGCCAGCACCAACGACCCAGTATCCGTAGTTAAGGGCATTAGATATCCTCAAACCCTTTCTGGTCGTATCCCTGGCATAGACGGCTCTAACTATGGCGGTGCCTGGCGTGTCACCTTCAATGGCCTCCACGTCTATCGGAACGCCCACCCCGTTCTTCCCCCTGCCAGTCACCCTTGTTGCTTCACCGTAATTGATTCGGAATGCAGGCCCACCTGCGCGTTCGCTCATGAAAATTTCCATCGCAAAAGACACTTCCACGCCTTTCGCATCTATCTTATCAACTTTCCAGCCACTTTGTCCGGCAGCCTCGCCAGAATACACCATTTTTGTTACAAAATCCCCTACTTTCACAACCGTGGGTTTTGTTAATTCCAGCATCGTATTGTTCCCGCAGTAACTGTCATAGGCAAACGTACTATGGCTTGCCACTATCGGTACGGGCTTTTCTTTTGCAGCACAGCCGCCAATGCTCAACGCCGATGCCAAAACCATCAGGCCGGTGCCGAACTTAACCCCAGCCAAACAGCCCAGGTTCTCCTTCTTGTGAGTGAACGTCAATTTCCCCCTCATATCAATATCTCCTCCACATACGTATGTATTTAGAAACAATTAAATAGGCTTTCCTTACGCCACGAGCGGGGCATATTTAAACCGTTTTCCGCATGAATTCTACGATGAAAGGCGGAGAAGAAACCATGGCGCAGAAGGTATGCGTTGAAACGTACGGCTGCACGCTCAACCAGGCGGATTCAGACATACTCTCAGCCCTACTTAAGGAAAAGTATTCCCTGGTTGACGTGCCGGGACGCGCCGACGTCATCGTCCTCAACACCTGCACGGTGAAAGGCGTCACGGAGAACAAGATACTGGAATACGTCCGCCGCCTGCGCATGGAAAACAGGAAAATCGTAATAGCCGGCTGCCTCACGGCCAACATCGTCAAAATCCGTAAGTTCGCGCCACTGGCGCCCATAGTCGGCACGTCGTCGCTGAATCGCATATGCGATGCAGTGGCAGACGCGTTCTCAGGCAAGGCAACCACATACAACACGCCCGCATCCAAGGAATCCCTGCCGAAGCTGCTCACGGCGCCGATAATGCGCATCCCGATAAACGACGGCTGCACCTCTGCCTGCGCTTTCTGCCAGACAAAGCTCGCAAGGCCGTTCCTGAGGAGCTACACGCCCAAGACGGTCGTCAAATGGATAAACGACGGCGTGCGCAGCGGCGCCAGGGAGATCCAGCTGACCAGCATGGATTCCGGCGCATACGGCCTGGACCTCCGCACGAACCTCGTCGAGCTGATGGAGGCGATAGCGAACGACGACAGCGCATCAAAGCCGTCCATGCCGTTCATGGTCCGCGTGGGCATGATAAACCCGAACCACGCCAGGCGCATGCTCCCGGGCATAATACGCATGCTCAAGGGCCTGCGGTTCTACAAGTTCCTGCACGTCCCTGTCCAGACCGGGAGCGAGAAGGTGTGCGAGGACATGGGCCGCGACCACACCGTGAAGGATTTCATCGATATCGTCAGCGCGGTGCGCAGGGAAATCCCGGGCGCGACCGTCGCCACCGACATCATAGTGGGCTACCCGACCGACACCGAAAAGGACTTCGAGGACACCGTCCGCCTCCTGAAAACCGTCCGCCCGGACATAACCACCGTCTCACGCTTCAG
>JAQTME010000003.1 GCA_028714535.1 Candidatus Iainarchaeum sp.
GCGAACTCCGGAATGGTGGACACCGGCTACATCTCCGAGCGCGGCTCGAAGTTTGACAGCCAGTCGTCAACAGCCATGACCTTTACCATGGCGCACAAGCTTGCGCAGGCACAATGGTTCCTTGCTCCGTCCTCGGCGAACGCAACTTCGTCGAGCAAGAGCATCGTGACCCTTGGTGAAGGCGAGTCCACGACCATAAGCGGCGTAACCGTCAAGGTGCTTGAAATCACCGAAGACGTTGGCGCATGCAGTGCGGTCGGCGGCTCATCCGGATGCACCGCGGACATGGCGGGCGTATCGGCAGTAATCATGCCGAACAACGCTGCGACCGTGAACGTGGCGATGCCGTACGCCTACAGCAGCTATGGCAACTTGGTCATTCTCGACCAGGATGCCGTCGGAGTCAACACCCTCGTCAGCGTAGGTGGTGACGCGGTCAACACCGTGACTGCAGGTCTTCTGCAGGGCTCGGCTGTCGACTGGTCCGCTGAGAGGAAGGTTGTAAGAGAGGTCGTCCAGGGATCCAAGATAGTGGTCGCTGGCAAAGCGAAAGAGGACACTCTCGAAGCAGCCCAGGACTTCGTAGCACAGCTGAAGAAGGTCTGAAGGGAAGGCTAACGCCTTCTTTTTCTTTCTTTTTATTTTCCTTTCTTTTTCTATTTCCAATCCCCCAGTCCTACTTGATGTTGGATAAAAGCCCCTGATTTCCCCTCATGAAGTTTAGTGAAGTTTTAACCTAGGTGAAAAAGGAGGAAAACTTCTTCTTTTTAAACATTTTCCGACTAATCATATCCATGGTCCAGAAACAGGCGATGCCGGTCCAGGAACAGATTGGGAATGCACAGGCGCTTACGCTCACAAGGGAGGCCGCCTCCAAGCTCATGGCCTCCAGGATAGAGCGGAGCGGCACAGAGCTCACGGGCGTGACCGTTGTGCTCTCACTCGGCGAGGGCAAATACCTCAAGGCCAAGCTTCCTGGCGAGACCGTGGACGCGCTTAGGCAGAAGCTCCTTGCGGTTCCGCCGGCCGGGCGGCCTGGGTTCATGACCGCATGGATGGGCAGGGTCCAGGATGCGATGTACGACGCTTACACGCGTGCCACAACCGCAGACCCGGCAACCACGCTCTTCAGCTACACGATACCCCAGTTCGAGGCCCAGGCGCAGCCGGCGGCCCAGCAAACGCCGTTCCGCGCTACGGTGCCTGTCATACAGGCGGCCCCGCAGGACACCACCACGAAGGCCCCTGTGAAAGTCGAGCTGCCCCCGCTTCCGAAAGGCGTCAAGGGAAAAGGCACCACAAAGACGCCGTATCTGATAGACCTGACCGGCAAGGCGCCAAAGGAAGGGCCCAACGTGAGCATGGTAATCCCCATCCCCTATGAGATTGTGGGCTTGGATGAGAACGTGCAATTCAAATACACGCTCATGGCGAGCCAGCTGAAGGAAATGTTCAAAAACCGGGCATCCGATGTCGTCGTGGAACTCAGGAGCCTGACGTCCCAGGCAATCGAGCGCTACGGTGCAGAGCGCGGCTTCAGCGGTGCGTCGCAAGACTTCGTATTCTCCATAGAAGGCGCCATGCGTGAACTGCCACACGGGTTTAAGTTGGCCGCTGACAAGAATGTCAAGGATCCGGAGCTCAGGAAATACCTCGGCCTCCAGTAGTTTTGCTTTTTAACCTTCTCCTGCCCTTATCTCCGCATGGGAACCTGCTCCAGGTGCGGCGCCAGCGGCGAGATGACATACGGCAGCGACGGCATGTCTTACTGCTCCTCCTGTGTGTTCTACGGCACGAACAAGCAGTGCTTCCGCTGCAGGATGTACCTTCCCGGCGCCGAACTGCAGCAGTACCGTGGCATGTGGGTGTGCCCATACTGCATACAGGGCATGCGCGAGGAGGACCGCAAAATTGAAGAGCCGCGCGAGAAGCCCCAGCAGCAGGAGCTTTCCTACCCTGAGAAATGCCAGCGCTGCGGCAGGGACTTTGAAGGGCGGGTATATATCTGGAACGGCAAACGGCTGTGCAAAAAATGCCTTGGCGCAGAGCAGGCCACGTGGGAAATCGTTGGCGGCGGGCCGGCAGCCGGCAGCCAGCGCGTTTCCGTCATCCCCGTGGGCAGGGCCAGGCGCAAATCGCTGCTGGAGGCGGTGTTATCCGACTTCCTCGCGCTGTTCGGCGTGAGGAAGAAAGAGCCTGAAGTGATAGCCGTCGCGCCAAGGATGCCCCTGAAGAACGCGAGGCCCATGGCAGAGCGCAGCATGCGGAAAACCGAGAAGAGCGCGCCACAGGCCGAGGGCATCATGAAGAAAAAGCCGAAGAAGGGCAAGGGCGGCGATTCGGGCGGGGAAAAAACTAAACAATAAAAACCCGAACGTCCATCTTATAGTTCCGGGAGAGGATGAGAGATGGTCAACTATTCTGAACTGAGGGACATCCAGAAGCGCGAGACCGAATCCTCAGCCCTGGTCGGCCTCCCAGGAGACTTCTACGAGTCCGTATCGCAGCTGCTGTCCACGAAGAAGCGCGATGCCATGGCGTCAAAGTCCATGCTGGCCATAAAGGAATACGAGAACATAAAGAAAATCCTGCTCGCCATCCAGGCCAAGCGCGAGGAGAAGATCGTCCTGATGGCGGTCCGCGGGGAGGGCGGCGCCACGAGCCTGACGTCACAGGAGCAGGAGATGCTGAAGGAGCTGGGCGCCATAGTGGCAAAATCCAGGGACGCGATAACGAAGGTGTGGGGCAACGATGAGGCGCAGCCAAGCTCCCGCCGCCTGAGGCTGCTCCAGGACGTGACCCCGTACAAGGGCATCGACAACGTCGTATACGGCCCGTTCCACAAGGGCGACGAGTGCCTCCTTCCGCCGCCGGAAGCAGAATGGCTGCTGAAATCCCGCATGGCCGAACTCCTATAGTCGATTTATAATTATTTCGTCGTTAAGTAGTTATTCCTATTTGGTGATTGATTATGAAATTTCCAAAAGAGTTGAACACCTACTGTCCCTATTGCAAGGTGCACCAGGTGCACAAGGCCAAGGCAGCGAGCAAGGGGAGGCCCCGCACGCTCGCAGAGGGGAACCGCGCGCACAACCGCCAGCTCATGGGCCACGGCAGCAAGCGCGCCGGCGAAAAAAGCGTGAAGAAGCAGGGGAAGAGGCAGAAGGTCATCCTCCAGTGCCCAAAGTGCGGCAAGAAGCAGGAGCGCATCGTCGGCGGAAGGACGACCAAGAAGATGGAGTTCAAGGCGTGATTGGCATGGCAAGATTCCTCAGGGTACAATGCAAGTGCGGAAACGAGCAGAACATTTTCAGCAACGCGTCCTCGGTGGTGAAGTGCAACGCGTGCAAGGAGCCGCTCGCCCACCCTTCGGGCGGCGAGGCGGTCATCCACGGCAAGATAGTAAAGGAGCTCGGGTGATTTAGATACCTGAACTGCCGGATGAGGACGAGCTCGTAATCGCAGTCATAAAGAAGATAATGCCATACGGCGCGTTCTGCACACTTCCGGAATACAAGGACCTGGAGGCGTTCCTCCACGTGTCCGAGGTCGCGCCCCGCTGGATAAAGAACATCCACGAATTCATATCCGAGGGCCAGCGCTACGTCGTCAAGGTCCACCATGTGGACAGGACGAAGAACCAGGTCGACATCTCCATAAAGCGCGTCAGCGAGGAGGAGAAGAAGCAGAAGCTCGAGCTCATAAAGAGCGAGAAGAGGGGCGACAAGCTCCTGGACATCGCCATAAAGGCTTCGGGCAAGGTCGACGCTAAGGCCGCCCGCGCAGCCATCGAGGCAGAGTTCGGCGACATCTACTCCTGCTTCAAGGAGGCCAGCCTCGGCGGGGACGACGCCCTGAAGAAGCTCGACATCCCGAAGGAGCTCAAGGCGGCCATAATCGACATCGCGAAAAAGAACATAAAGAAGCCGGCGGTCGAGGTCGCGGCCATAGTCTCGCTCACATGCTACGGCGCAGACGGGGTCGACGACCTGAAGAAGGCGCTCCAGGCCGAGGACGCCACGCTGCATTATCTCGGGGCGCCGCGCTACAAGATGTCGCTGAGCGCGCCTGATTACAAGAGCGGCGAGAAGAAGCTGCTCGCGGCGCTGGAGCATATAAAAGCCTTCGCGCAGAAGAACAACTGTGACTTCAAGTTCGAGCGCGAAGAATGATGGTGGTAGGGGTGAAAAAGATGCGCTTCTGTAACGTTTGCCAGACATATACCCTCGACGAATCGCATTGCGGGCGGGACACCCTCTCGGCGCATCCCGCAAGGTTCAACCCCAACGACTGGTATGGCGATTACCGCAGGCGCACTAGATTCGGGGCATGACCATGAAGGACACGCTCATCATAGAGAAAAAGAAGCTCAGGAAGCTCAAGAAGGGCGTCCTGATCACCGGGCTGCCCGGCATCGGCCTCATAGGCCAGGTGGTCGGCCGCTACCTCGTCGAGGAGCTCAAGGCCGAGAAGATAGCCACGCTCATCTCGCCGCATTTCCCGCACCAGGTGTTCATGACCAAGAAGGGGGGCATGCGGCTCATACGCAACAGCTTCTACCTGCACCGCGGCAGGAAGCACGACCTGCTTATCCTGGTCGGCGACATACAGGCGATGAGCTCGGTCGGCCAGTACGAGGTCGCGGGCGTCATCCTGGACTACTGCCAGAAGCTCGGGGTCAGGGAGATACTCACGGTCGGCGGCTACAGCACCGGCAAGATAACCGAGCAGCGCAGGATTTTCGCCGTGGCGACGTCAGACTCCGTCCGCAGCAGGCTCAGGAAATACGGCATCATATTCGGCGAGGCGCGCGGCTCCATCGTAGGCGCCGCAGGGCTCCTGCCTTCCCTGGGCCGGTTCAAGGGCATGGACGGCTCGTGCGTCATGGGCGAGACCCACGGCGGCTACGTCGACACGTCATCTGCCCGGCAGATAGTACTTTTCCTGTCCAAATACCTGGGCATGCCCGTAGACGTGAAGAAGCTGGATGCCCAGGCCAAGGAGAGCGAGAAGCTCATGAAGAAGGTCGAGGACGACATAAAGAAGAACATGCAGACCCAGATGGTCTCCGCTGGGCAGAGCGTTTCCTACATCCGCTGATGCATATTCACAATACGGTGAGCTTGCCGAATTTCCCCAGCGTGAGCTGCGGGACGTTCTGCCACTCGTTGACGTAGCCGTTCTCTATCTTGATCTTGCTGCCTTCCTTGACGGCGTCGATCTGGTCGTTCCAGAGGACGAGGCTTATCTCGCCGCTGTCGTCCCTGATCTTGGCGTTGGCCACGCGGAGCTTCCTTCCGTACTTGTTTATCTCGCGGGGCGCCTCTATGGAAACGACCTCCGCCTCTATGTTCACGCTGCCGGTCCCCGGCTTGAGTTCGCTGATGTTCATTGATATAACCTCTTCGAATTAGTATAGGTAGTAAGACCTATACCTATTTTAATGTTTTTGAAGCCCCCGGCAGGCACAGGACTTTAACGCGGCTTAGGGACGGAGCCGGCTTGTTTCATCCTGCTGGGCAACACCAATCTTTTAAAAGGGCCGCAGTAATGGAAAATAAAAAAGCGCCTGGCATTGCCATGGCGCGGATGTGAGGGACAAAACATGAGATTCTGGCTATTGTTTCTGCTGTCGCTTGCAGCTCTTGCTGGCGCAGCATCCGCGGCGACATACAATTCGTCCCTTGGCGCGCCGTACTGCGGCGATTCCGCCTCCCCCTGCTCCGCAGCCTCGGCGCTGCTGAAGTGCAATTCCAACCAGGCGTTCCCAGGCCCTGAGCCGAACGGCCCCAACACCGTGGACGCCTGCACGGACAGCAGGATCTCCGGCACCTGCCATGCCCGCGAATCGGTTGAGAACCTGACCATCACCGACCTGAACAGCAGCTCCTTCAGGCCAGGCGACACCGTGCGCGTGACAGCCTGGTTCTACTGCTATTCAAGGACTTCGGACCGGGTGGCGCTGTATTACACGGGCAGCACGTCCCCGGCCGCGTGGGTGAACAAGCTCTCTGGCACCACCACGTGCGGCTCCACGGGCTACGTGAAGAAGGAGGCAACCTTCACCCTTGGCAGCCCCAGCGGCACGCATGCAGTCAGGGCTGCCATAAAGTACGGCTCCAACATAGCAGCTGCCTGCTCAACCGGCAATTACATAGACCACGACGACCTCGCATTCACCGTGGCAGCAGCGCCAGCGCCCAACTGCCCCGTAATCTCCTCGGCAGGCACCTACGTTCAGGCGACGAACTACACAGGCGCGCCCAACGGCGCATCCCCGCTCAGCGACTACGCGTGCGTTAAAATCGCCGCGTCCAACGTCGTATACGACTGCGCCGGCTACGGCATAACCGGCAACGGCACCGCAGGCACCACCTACGGCATCCTGCTCAACGGCTCGCTCACCAACGTCACGGTGAGGAACTGCATGATATCTGGCTACACCTTCGGCATATTCGCCAACGCGTCCAACAACAGCTTCTTCACCAACATCACCGCCTACGGCAACGCATGGGACGGCATCAAGATTGTCAACGGCACCGGCAACGCCATCACCAACAGCGTCTCGCACGACAACGGCCTCAGCGGCTTCGTCCTTGAGCCTGGCTTCAACACGCTGCTGGACAACAACACGGCATACAACCTCGCCTACGGCGTTTACATGATATGGGCCACAGGCAACAATTTCACCGGCAACAGGATATACGACAGCACCTACGGCGTCTTCATGGGCGCCGCCAGCAACAACAACTTCACCAGCAACAACGTCTCCGGCGGCACCGACAGCTTCCACATAGTTACCCTCTGCGACAACAACACGTTCGCCAACAACGGTGCCTACGGCAATTCGCAGAGCGGCTTCTACGTGGAATTCAGCAGCGGCAACAATTTCACAGGCAACCTCGTTTACGCCAATGGCCTCACCGGCTTCTGGCTCCCGACGGGCTCCTCCGGCAACCGGTTCGCCGGCAACACAGTGCACGACGCCCCCTTCAATTTCGCGGTCCAGGGAAGCTCCGCCGGCAACCTGTTCTCCGGCAACACAGTTTACAACAGCACCTCCTACGGCTTCCAGATAAGCTCGGTGGCAGGAAACAGCTACATAAACAACAATGTCTATGGCGCCCAGTTCGGCTTCCATGCCAGTGGCACGACCGGCAACCTTTTCGCAGGCAACACCGTGCATGGCAACACTGAGGATGGCTTCTTCGTGAGCTCCGGCACAAACAACAACTTCACCGGCAACCTGGTGTACGGCAATGCGCTTACGGACTTCTGGTTCAACACCAATTCGGTGGGCAACATAATCGCCGACAACACGGCATGCGGCGCACCATTCGACTTCGCCATCCAGTCCGGCTCCAACGACAACCTGTTCACAAACAACACCGTCTGCAACAGCTCCTATTATGGCTTCCAGGTCAACTCGGTGTCAGGCAACACCTTCACCAGCAACGCGATTTACGGCAACCTTTACGGTTTCTACCTCGATGCCGCTACAGGCAACACAATCGCGGACAATGCAGTGTACGATAACAGCTACCAGATATTCCTGGACGCAACCTCGGGCAACCTGATGTACAACAACAACTTCACCGCCTTCACAGGCCAGTTCGTGGCAATAGATAACGGCGCGAACTACTGGAACCGGACCCTTGTGTGCACGCCCAGCATAATAGGCGGCAACTGCACCGGCGGCAACTTCTACTCGGACTACGCCGGGTACACCTACGACGGCAGCGGCATAGGCGACACGTTCTATCTTGTAGGGAATACGGCTGACTACCTGCCGCTGACGACCCTGCCAGGGACGCCGCCCGGCCTGACTAGCATCTCGCTGGATGCGACCTCGCCCCAGAACCTCTCAACGGACAATCTGACGTGCAACTACGCGCTCAGCGGCACCGTCACCCACGTCGCGCTAGCCTGGGCGAGGAACTCCGAGCCGTTCATGGCGCTCTACCTGCCATTCGACGCCAGGAACAGCAGCATGGACAGCACGCTGCTGGACTATTCAGGCCACGGTAACGACGCAACGCACGTGAGCGGCGCCGTGTGGGACCCCAACGGCGGGCCCAACGGCACCAGCGCGTACAGGTTCGACGGCGCGGGCGGCTACATCAGCGCCCCAGACCACCCTGCCCTTGATGTGGCAGGCACCGTGACGCTGGTGGCCAAGGTTAGGCGCAACGACAGGCTCAACGACAACTACACGCAGGTGCTCAGCAAGAGCGGCTCCTACGTGATGTTCATATCGGACAACCAGTCCCGCATCTACTGCGGCAACTCGACCGCCTGGGTGAGGACAAGGGAAGCGCCGCTGATACCAAACAGGTACCAGACCATCGTATGCGTGATAAACGGCTCCGACATAAGCATCTACGTCAATTCAGGCGGCACGCCATCCCTGCCGAGCACGCCCATCTACACGATAGGCGATTCCATCACTGCGCAGCATGCCCTGGGCTGGCACGGAGGCGACGGCAGCGCAGACTGGGGTTTCGACGGCGGCAACCCGCAGGCGCTGATGGGCACATACCAGTACTGGCTGGACTACTATGCCGGCACGTATGTGGCTTCAGAGAGCATCAACAAGACACCGCTGCTCATGGGCGAATACGAGCCGTTCCACTACAACAAGGGGTGGCCAGGGCTCGTCTGCGACGACCTGGTCGGGCCGTCAGCGCGCTTCCCGGGCTCCTACGACGTCTACGGGAGCGAGGTCCCCAACGGCTCCACCGTCATCCTGATGTGCGGCGTGAACGACATCGGCGCCTACGGAGATAGCGCATCAGCGGTGGAATCCAGCATCCAACAGATTTACGACCGCGCGGTCAGCAAGGGCGACCATCTCATAATGATGACCATAACCCCGTACAACCCCCACCCGACCGGCTGCCAGACTGTAAAGGACGTGAACGCCTGGCTGCGGGACTTCACTACGGACAACGGCATCCCGTTCATAGACACGTGGACGCCGATGGTAGCCGCTGACAACTGCAGCTTCGACCCCGCCTACACCGGCGACTCGGTCCACCTTAACGTAGCCGGCGCAGAGGTGGTCGGCAGGGCCATCTGGAGCACAATCTTCAACAGCCAGTCCTGGAACCAGACGGCAGTCCAGCAGGCGACCGAGAACGCGGGCTGGACCGGCCTCGATGCAACCAACGCAGGCCCGCTCTACATAGGCGCGCTGCCCGACGGTTCGTACGCGCCCAAGGCATCCATAGCCGAGGTGCAGGTGTACCCGCGCCCGCTGTCGCAGGAGGAGGTCTCGCAACTCTTCGCCGGCAACCCTGTCATGGTGTCCGGCGAACTTGCAGTGGGCGACACCTGGCAGTGCACGGTGACGCCGCTGTCAGCAACGTTCATAGCCCCTGCCAACTCGTCAGCCGGCCTCACAATAATGCCAGGATGAGCCGCCAAAAGCCCGTACCTTCCAGGGGTTGAAGAACTGCCTTTCCCAACCTGCGCCATAGGCGCAGGTTCGGGAAAATAAAAAGCCCCCGGAGGGATTTGAACCCCCGACTTCCTCCTTACAAGAGAGGCGCTCTACCACTGAGCTACGGAGGCGCGCCGTTTTCTCTATGTGTGGCTGATATCTTTTAAATAATCCCCTCCTAACCCAGTATTATGGATATTGAAACCAAAATCGACTTGGTCAGGCGGAAGCCGACCGAGGAAATCGTCACCGAAGAGGACCTGCGCAGCATATTCCAGAACTACTCGTCGCCGAAGCACTACATCGGCTTCGAGATATCCGGCAGGGTCCACCTTGGCACCGGCCTCTGCACCGCGCTGAAGCTGCGCGACTTCATCCAGGCCGGCATAAGGCCGACCATCCTTCTCGCCGATTACCATTCCTACATAAACGGCAAGCTCGGCGGCGACATGGAAAAGATACGCGCGGTCGCGAAGGGCTACTTCAAGCACGCCTTCGTGTCGCTCGGCCTTGACGAAGGCAAGGCCAGCTACGTCCTTGCCAGCGACCTCTACGACGCCGAATACTGGAAGGAGGTCCTGCGGATAGCCAAGGATACGACCATCAACCGCATGCTCAGGTGCATAACGATCATGGGGAGGAAGGAGACGGAAGCGACATCATCCGCGTGCATCCTCTATCCTGCCATGCAGGCGGCCGACATCTTCATGCTCGACGTGCAGATTGCCCACGCCGGCATGGACCAGCGCAAGGTCCACATGCTCGCACGGGAATTGTCGCACGCCTACAAGAAGCAGTTCGTCGCAGTCCACGGCCACCTGCTCCCTGGCCTGCAGGGGGTGCAGCGCATGGACCCGAACGCCGGGGCAGAGGCGAAAGAAACCAACGTGATTGACGCCAAGATGAGCAAGTCCATCCCTTCAAGCGCCATCTTCATACATGATTCAGAAGACGAGATAAAGGACAAGATAAAGAAGGCATACTGCCCGGAGAAGACAGTGGAGGGCAACCCCATCGTGGAATATGCCGAATACCTCATCCTGCGCGACAATAAGATGAAAATCGAGCGGCCTGCGAAGTTCGGAGGCGACATCGAGATCGCCGATGCGGACGAATTGAAAAGCGTCTACGCCGCGGGCAAGCTCCACCCCATGGACCTGAAGAACGCGGTCACGCGCGAGCTGTGCAGGCTGCTCAAGCCGAGCCGTGAGTATTTCGCGAAGAACAAGGAATACCTTGAGCAGATAAGCGCGAAAGACGTGACCCGCTAGTTATCTGGCGCGTGCATGCCCGGTTCGTCGGGCGCGACATGACCAGGTAACCGCTATACTATTTCCTGCGCGAAGTTCCCGATGAGCGCCATCAGCTTGCCGTACGCGGTGCGCATTGCCTCCAGCGTCTCCTCGGTGTTCAGCGGCTTTTTCGATATCCCGGCCGCGTAGTTCGTCCCGACCGCGACCGCGGCGTAATCTATCTCTGCCTCGCCGAGCAGTGCCATCTCGTAGCCAGCGGTCATGTTGACAAGGTTCGCGCCAGCCTTCTTCAGCAGCCTGATCTCAGACTTCGTCTCGAACCGCGGCCCATGCGTGCATGCGATTATGCCGCCGGTCTTGACCTTCACCCTGCCGGCAGCGGCCACTTCCATGAGGCGCTTCCCCATCTCCCTGTCGCACGGCTCGCTGAAGTCCTTGTGCTTTATGCCTGCGCCGAAGTCGTCGTAGAATGTCGCAGGGCTCCAGAGCCCGATGAAGTCATCGACAAGCACAAGGTCGCCTGGCTTGTATTTTGATATCACGCCCGACGCGTAGACAGATATCACGCCCGTGACGCCGGCCTTCTTCATGGCCGCTATGTTCGCGCGGTAGTTGATCCTGTGCGGAGGTATGGTGTGCCTCGCGCCGTGCCTCGGTATGAATGCGATCTTCTCGCCGCCCAGCGAAACCACCTGCAGCTTCGCTGTGCCGTAGGGCGTGATAACGTCATTCTCGCCCAGCCTCTTCCCAAGGGAATAGAACCCGCTTCCTCCAATAACGCCTAGCATGACTGCACTATCTCGCGAAGAATTATAAATCTCAATTCCCCGAACGGTTCTGATGGAAGAGCAGAAGAAGGGCGAGCCCGCCGGGCAGAAGCCCGCGCCAAAAACAGTTTCCGAAGTGCTCCAGACCGCGCAGATAGCCCTTGACACATATGACGATATCTTCTCGGATTTCGACCCGTCGCCCTACGAGCGGCGGCTGATTTCAGACGACCTGCTGAAAGAGCTGCACAGGCGCTATCCGGAGGCCCCGCTGGGCGACCTCACCATAACATTCACCATGCCGCACTCGCTCCGCTCGGAAAAGGTCGAAGCGCTCGTGAAAAAGAGGCTGAAGGACTACTTCAAATTCCGCCTCAAGGGCATGGAGAAGCTCCGCGAGGAAAAGATGCGCAAGGGCGCGGTCCGGCTTGCCATCGGCATCGCCCTGTCGCTGCTGCTCATCGTCTTCCCGCAGCTCGACGTCCTCCCGGTGCTCACAACCGTCTCGGTCCTCATATGGTACGTCCTCTGGACAGGGTTTGAATACATATTCGAGGCCGCAAGGCGGCTGTCGAAGAAGCACGCGTTCTATGACCGGCTCCTGCGGGCCCAATGCAACTTCGTGGACCAGGAAGAGGTCGTGCGCTCTATAACCACCAGCTCGAGCTATAGGTGATGCGCCGGAAAGCCTGCAGCTCCTCGCAATCACATGCATGCATCTGCGGATGCATGCGCTTCCAGGGCCCTTCATCTGCCGCGTTACCTGTGGGATTCCAGGAAATTCTTCAGTATGGCCTCGCCGTGCTCCGTGTGCCACACTTCCGGGTGGAACTGCACGCCGTATACGGGCAGCTTCTCGTGCCTCATGGCCTCGACCGGGCACACGGCAGAGCTGGCGAGCCGCCTGAAGCCCGCGGGCACCCCCTTCGCCTGGTCGAAATGCGAGACCCAGGCGCGGAACTTCTTCGGCACCCCCTTGAACAAAACGTCCTCCTCGTGGACTTCTATGTCGCACATGCCATATTCCGCGCTGGCGCCCTTCTCGACCTTCGCGCCCCAGGTGTGCGCTATCATCTGGTGGCCGTAGCATATGCCGAGCAGGGGCATCCTGATGGCCCCGTCGCGCATGTTCGCGCATATCCTGGAGCTGAGGTTGGGCGGGTCCGTATAGACCGAGCTGGGGCCGCCTGAAAGGATTATGCGCGACACGCCCTCGCTGAGCATCTCCTCCACCTTGCCGTAGTCTGCCTTGCTGTAGAGCGTCTCGGCGTCGTAGCCGAGCTCCCTGCAGCCACGCTTTATGAGGTGCGTATACTGCGAGCCGTTGTCTATTATGAGGAACATAGTTTCAATTTCCGGCGAGGGGCTTATAAAACCCGCGCCGGCGTCAAAAGCCCATGTTTTTAAATATTTCCATCTTAACAATTGATACCCGGACCGCTAGCACAATCGCTGGCCCTGGTTTTTATCCTAGGTGGTCCTGCTTGAAGAAGCCAACTGTCCCTACAGTAGACGTATTGTCCCATCATCTTATCCCTGAAATGAAGGTCCTCGGAGAGGCCGAGAAGGCGAAGGTCCTCAAGAGATACGGCGTGACCGAAGACCAGCTCCCCAAGATGTTCTCTACAGACCCGGCAGCAGTAGCCCTGAAGGCGAAGGCCGGGGACGTCATACGCATAGAGAGAAACGACGGCACCGTGAAGTACCCCGGCTACCGTGTCGTCGTCGAGGATTGATTCTTTCGCGCAGTCCCGGGGTTGGTATCGAAAAGAGGTGTGCTTAATGGTCGAAGGTCTGATGGAATCCTATTTTAGAGTGAACACGCTGGTCAACCAGCAGCTCCAGTCCTACAACAAGTTCGTCGAGGGCGGCATCCAGCAGGTCATAGACCGCATAGGCAAGATATCGACGAACGTGGAAGGGTTCGAGCTCAAGCTCGGCAAGGTCCGCATAGAGCAGCCCAGGTATTACGAGGTCAAGGGGGGCTACAGGCAGATACTCCCGAACGAGTGCAGGCTCCGCAACCTCAGCTACTCCGCGCCGATTTTCCTGGAGATAATCCCGGTGTTCAACGGCGTCGAGCGGCCGGTATACTCTGATGTATTTATCGGCGAACTGCCGGTCATGCTCAAGTCGAAACTGTGCTACCTCTCCAACATGAGGAGGGAGGAGCTCATGGAGAACGGCGAGGACCCCGAGGACCCAGGGGGATACTTCATAATCAACGGCAGCGAGCGCGTGCTCACGTCCATAGAGGACCTCGTGCCGAACAAGCTCATGGTGACGAAGGAGCGCGGCGGCATCGTGTCCAAGATATTCTCCACATACTACGGCTTCCGCGCCCGCTGCGTGGTCGAGCGCAACAACGACGGCATATTCACGGTCGAATTCCCGTCCACGCCGTCGGGCATATCGCTCGTCCAGCTGCTCCGCGTCCTTGGCGTGGAGCGCGACAGCGAGATAATGTCCACGTTCTCGCCAGAGCGCCGCATGAAGAACGACGTGGTCCTCAACCTCGAGAACGAGCAGTCCCGCAACAAGGAGGAGGCCGTGGACGCGCTGAGCAGGAAGCTCTCGCCTGGCCAGCCGCCGGAATTCAGGCTCAGCAGGATGGAGAACCTGCTCGACAACTACATGCTCCCGCACCTGGGCGTCTCGCCCTCGGCGCGGCAGGACAAGGCGAAATACCTCGTGAAGATGGCCGAGCGCGCGACGCGCGTCGCATACCACGAGGTCGCGCCGGACGACAAGGACCACTACGCCAACAAGCGCGTCAAGCTGGCCGGCGACCTGATGGAAGAACTTTTCAGGTACGCGTTCCAGTTCCTCATAAAGGACCTGGTCTACCAGGCATCGCGCGCGGACGCGCGCGGCCGCAGGCTCCAGGTGCACACGCTCATCAGGCAGGACGCCATGGGCGACAGGATAAAGTACGCCATGGCCACGGGCAACTGGGTCGCGGGCCAGACAGGCGTGTCGCAGCTGCTCGACCGCGTGAGCTACCTTTCCACGATATCGCATCTTAGGAGGATAATCTCCCCGCTGAGCAAGAAGCACCCGCACTTCAAGGCGAGGGACCTCCACGGCACGCACATAGGGAAGCTGTGCCCGAACGAGACGCCCGAAGGGCCGAGCTGTTCGCTGGTGAAGAACCTGGCGGTGATGGCTGAGGTCTCCATCGGCGTGGACGAGGCGGAGATTGAACGGGTATTGAAGTCGTACGACGTTAAGGTATAGGTGATTGTCATGGTCAAACGCAGGAGAAGGCTTCCAGGGGAAAAGACAGCTATATTCCTGAACGGCAGGCTCGTGGGCTACCATCCGGACGGCAAGAGCCTGTCCAACAGGCTGCGCGAGCGCAGGCGCATGAACGAGCTCAGCAGCCAGGTCAACATATATTACAGCCACAAGCTGAACGAGCTCCACATACTCACCGACAAGGGCCGTGTCAGGCGCCCGTACATCGTCGTCGAGAACGGCAAGTCCAGGCTCACGCCGGAAGTCCTTGCGAGGATAAAGAGCAATGAGCTCAACTGGAACCACCTGGTGAAGATGGGCATCATAGAATACCTTGACGCGCAGGAGGAGGAGAACACCCTCATCTGCATAAAGGAGGAGGACCTCACGCCCGAGCACACGCACCTGGAAGTGGACGCGTCCAACCTGTTCGGCGTGGTCGCCGGCGTGCTCCCGTACCCGGAGCACAACTCTGGCCCGAGGATCACCATGGCGTGCGCCATGGCGAAGCAGTCGCTCGGCATCTACTCGACGAACTTCAGCCACCGCTACGACACGCGCGGCTACATAATGTATTACCCGCAGGAGCCGCTGGTGCAGACGAGCATCTACAAGGCGCTCAAGCTCCGCGAGAAATCCGCCGGCCAGAACTGCGTGGTCGCGCTCACGAGCTACCACGGCTACAACATGGCGGACGCCATCGTCGTCAACCGCTCGTCCATAGACCGCGGCCTGCACAGGATATGCATGTTCAAGACGTACGAGACCGAGGAGCGGATGTATCCCGGAGGGCAGAAGGACAAGATAGAGCTGCCCACGCCCGAGGTCGTCGGCTACCGCGGCGAGGAATCGTACAAGCACCTCGCAGAGGACGGCATAATCATGCCCGAGAGCGAGGTCGAAGGGAAGTACGTGCTGGTCGGCAAGACGTCCCCGCCCAGGTTCCTCGAGGAGATATCCGTGTTCGGCGCGGTCGAGGAGAAGAAGCGCGAAAGCTCGCTCTCGCTGAAAACCGGCGACAAGGGGAAAGTGGACTCGGTGCTCATCACGGAAGGGCCGGGCGGCAACCGCATGGTCAAGGTGCGCGTGCGCTCGATAAAGACGCCGGAAATCGGCGACAAGCTCGCGTCCAGGCACGGGCAGAAGGGAGTCATCGGCCTTCTCGTCCCGCACGAGGACATGCCGTTCACCGCGTCGGGCATAGTGCCGGACCTCATCGTCAACCCGCACGCCATACCCTCGCGTATGACCGCGGGCCACCTGCTTGAAACGCTCGGCGGAAAGGCCGGCGCCCTCTCAGGCCTGCTCATGGACGGCAGCGGCTTCAGCGGCAACACCGAGGACGAGTTCCGCGCGATACTCAAGAAGGCCGGCTTCAACGAATACGGCGAGGAGGTCATGTACGACGGCCTCACAGGCAAGGAAATCAAGACCAAGCTGTTCATAGGCAACGTCTATTACCAGCGGCTCCACCACCTGGTGTCAAACAAGATGCACGTCCGCAGCCGCGGCCCGGTGCAGCTGCTCACCCACCAGCCGACCGAAGGGCGCGCCAGGGAGGGCGGCCTCAGGTTCGGGGAGATGGAACGCGACTGCCTCATAGGCTACGGCGCGAGCATGCTCATCAAGGAGAGGCTGCTGGAGGAGAGCGACAAGACCATACAGCTTGTCTGCACCGAATGCGGCTCCATAGCGACGCACGACTACGCCCGCAACAAGGACATTTGCCCGATTTGCGAGAACGAGAACGTGGAGCCCGTGGAGATGAGCTACGCGTTCAAGCTCCTGCTGGACGAGATAAAGTCCCTGTACATATTCCCGAGGATGATGCTCAAGGAGAAGGGTTGATGATTATGATTGAAGTCAAGAAGGTCATGGACAAGCTGAAGTTCTCGCTTTTCTCGCCGGACATGATACGCAAGATGTCCGCCGCGAAGATAACCGTGCCGGACACATATGACGACGACGGCTACCCCATCGACGGCGGCCTCGTCGACACCAAACTGGGCGTGGTCGACCCGGGCCTGCGCTGCAAGACCTGCGGCGGCAGGGTGAAGGAATGCCCGGGCCACTTCGGCCACATCGACCTTGTCAGGCCCATCATGCACGTGGAGTTCGCCAAGCACATATATTACGTATTGAAATCGACGTGCCCCTCGTGCTACAAGCTGCTCAGCAGGAAGCCGGTGCCGGTGAAGGAAATCGAGGCAATCGAGAAGATAGAGGAGAAGCCTGCGGTGCCGGCGCCCGGGAAAGAGATAATCGGCTCGGTGGTGCCTGTGCTCGAATCGACCGCCGCGGCGGCGGAAGTGGAGATCAAGGCCAAGAAGCCCAAGAAGGAGAAGAGCGTGCGCAAGTGCAACCACTGCGGCGTGGAGCTCCCGGAGATAAAGCTGCTCAAGCCTACTACCATATACAAGGACAAGGACATGATGCTGCCCACGGACATCCGCGACTGGCTCGCATCCATCAACGACAACGACCTGCGCGAGCTGGGTTTCGACCCTGTTTATTCCAGGCCGGAATGGATGGTCATCACCGCATTGCCGGTGCCGCCGGTCAACGTCAGGCCGTCGATAACGCTCGAGACGGGCGAGAGGAGCGAGGACGACCTCACCCACAAGCTCGTGGACATCATCAGGATAAACCAGAAGCTCGATGCGAACATCAACGCCGGCGCGCCCCAGCTCATCATAGAGGACCTCTGGGAGCTGCTCCAGTACCATGTGACTACGTATTTCGACAACGAGACCGCGAACATACCCCCTGCGAGGCACAGGAGCGGCAGGCCGCTCAAGACGCTCGCACAGCGCCTCAAGGGCAAGGAGGGCAGGTTCAGGTACAACCTGTCGGGCAAGCGCGTCAACTTCTCGGCGAGAACGGTGATCTCCCCGGACCCGCGCATCAGCCTCGACCAGGTCGGCGTGCCTATCTCCATAGCGGAGGAGCTCACGGTCCCGGTGCACGTCACCGACTGGAACATAGAGTTCTGCAAGAAGCTCATACTCTCAGATTCGTATCCGCAGGCGGTCTACATCATAAGGCCGGATGCCAAGAGGATAAAGGTCGGCGATACGCCCGAGATGAAGAAGGAGCAGGTGGAGGCGCTGAAGGTCGGCTCCATACTGGAGCGCCAGATAATGGACGGCGACATCTCCCTGTTCAACAGGCAGCCTTCGCTCCACCGTGTTTCCATGATGGCGCACGAGGTCAAGGTCCTGCCCGGCAAGACGTTCAGGCTCAACCCGGTCACAGTCTCGCCATACAACGCTGACTTCGACGGGGACGAGATGAACCTGCACATCATGCAGACCGAGGAGGCCCAGGCCGAGGCGCGCTACCTGATGAAGGTGGACAAGCAGCTCCTTTCGCCAAGGCACGGCCACGCGATAATCAAGCCGCAGGAGGACCACGTGTCCGGCCTGTACTTCATGACGCACGACGATGCCGTCTTCACCAAGGAGGAGGCGGCCAGCATGCTCTACCTCATAGGCATAACCGAGCTGCCCGCATCGGACGTCGCCGGCGGGAAGTATTCCGGCAAGCTCCTGTTCTCGCAGCTGCTGCCGCCCACGGCGAACCTGCGGACCATATCAAAGCTCGGCCAGGAGATCGTCATAAAGAACGGCAAGCTCCTCAAGGGCGCGGTGGAGAGCAAGGTCATGGAAGGCGAGCTGCTCGAGAACATGTTCGTCACCGAGGGCTCGGAGTTCACCAAGAACTTCATAGACCGCGCGACGCGCATCGCGCTCGAGGCGCTCTCCATGCACGGCCTCAGCGTGTCGCTCAAGGACTACACCATATCCGAGAACGGCATGGGCAAGGCCAGGGAAATCACGAACAAGATGAGCCGCGAGGTCGACAACCTGGTCATGCAGTACCGCAGCCGCTCGCTCGAGCGCGCGCCCGGCATGAGCCTTAAGGAGACCCTGGAGGGCCTCATCGTCGAGATAACAACCAAGACGCGCGAGGACGTCGGCAAGGTCGTCGAGCACGACCTGGGCATCGAGAACCCGTCGATAATCATGGCCAAGATAGGCGCCAGGGGAAGCCTGCTCAACGCGATCCAGATGTCTGCGCTCGTCGCGCAGCAGACCGTCCGCAGCAAGAGGCTGGCCAGGGGCTACAAGGGCCGCATACTCCCGTACTTCAAGGCCGGCGCGCTCACCGCGCTGGAACGCGGCTTCGTATATTCGTCGTTCCACAAGGGCCTCGCGCCCTATGAGTTCCTGTACCACGCCATGGGCGGCAGGGAAGCGCTGGTCAACACGGCAATCCGCACCGCGCGTTCCGGTTACATGCAGCGCAGGCTGATAAACGCCCTGCAGGACCTGGTGGTGTTCGACGACATGACCGTGAGGAACGCGGACATGAGCATCATCCAGTTCGTCTATGGCGGCGATGCCAAGGACCCGATGTTCGCGTCCAAGGCCGCGCTGCTGGATGTGACCAAGCAGGACGATATCGATACAGCGTGAGGGGATTATGATGACAACCGTGAAAAAGCAGAACGTTATGATTCCGCCGTATGAGGCAGTCGGCGTCATATGCGCCCAGAGCATCGGCGAGCCCGGCACCCAGATGACCATGCGCACCTTCCACTACGCAGGTGTCGCGGAGCACGTGCCCACCGGCCTGCCCAGGCTCATCGAGATCGTCGATGCCAAGAAGGAGCCGAAAAAGGCCATCATCGACGTCCACCTGAAGAGCGCCTATGCGAAAAGCCCGACCGAGGCCGAGAAAGTGGCCAAGGAGCTGGCAAGCATCTTCGTCAGGGACGTTGCGCGCGTGGAGGACGACCTCGAGACCCTCACCATAGAAGCCACGTTCAGCGAGAAGGACGGCAAGGGCCAGAGCGTCACGTTCAACATGCTCAAGAAGGCGCTCGAGCCGTTCTGCAGCGAGATGAAAGTCAGCGAGAACAAGATAACGCTCTATCCGGCCAAGGAGAAGCCCAAGGAGACCAAGGCCGGGGAGAAGAAGGAGAAGAAGATAACCGCGAAATACGTGCGCAGGCTGACGCAGAAGATAAGGGAGGCCATAGTGAAGGGCGTGCGCGGCATATCGCGCGCCGTGGTCGTCAAGGACGAGGACGGGTACTTCGTCCGCGCGGGAGGCTTCAACATCGTGGGCGCCTGCCTGAACCCGGCGGTCGACGTGAAGCGCATATACACTAACAACATAAAGGAGATAGAGCGCGTGTACGGCATAGAGGCCGCCCGCAAGGCAATAATCAAGGAGACGAGGGACGTCCTGGAGATGCAGAAGCTCGCCGTGGACATCCGCCACATAATGCTCATCGCCGACGCGATGACCTACTCGGGCACCGTGAAGTCCATAGGGAGGCACGGTCTGTCGGGGGAGAAGGTCGGCGTGCTCGGGCGCGCCGCGTTCGAGGAGACCATCAAGCACCTCATAAACGCGAGCGCGTTCGCCGAGGAGGAGAAGCTCATCGGCGTGACCGAGAACATCATAGTCGGGCAGACCGTGCCTGTGGGCACGGGCAAGATCAGGCTTGTCATGAAGCACAGGAAGAAAGGGTGAAACGAATGGCAGATGAACCGCAGGAAGAATCCACTCCAGACGAGGAATCGGTAGAAAGCGCAGTGCAGGAAGATGCAGAAGAGGCGGTGGAGGGCGAAGCGAAGCCCAAGAAGGTACGCTCCAAGAAGACGAGGGTCGTCCGCAGGAGGAAGAGCAAGAAGGAGAAGGAAAGGCCGCTCACCGGGGCCATCAGGCTCGCGGTAGAGAGCGGCAAGGTCGACTTCGGCTCCAGGACCGCCAGCGAAAAGGCGAAACTGTTCGTCGTTGCCGGCAATGCGCAGCCCGACGTGAAGGCGAAGGTCGCCGCCATGTCCAAGGCGGCGGGCATGCCGGTCATCGAGTTCGAAGGCAGCTCCATGGAGCTCGGCTCCATCTGCGGCAAGCCGTTCCCGGTTTCCGTGCTCTCCATATACGATGAAGGCTCATCCAACATACTCGAGCTCGCGAAGGGGAAATAGAAGGTATTCCGATGGAGATAGAACTTAGCGGCGACGACCTCGATATTTTTTCCAATTTCGAGAAGATAACCCACATCATGCCGTCCGACTACGTCTCCGGCGCCACGTCCATGGTGTTCCTGGTCCCGCACGAGTCGCTCGGCCGTGCCATAGGCAAGGGCGGGGCGAACATAGAGAAGCTCAAGCACCTGTTCCGCAAGCGCGTGATAATCGTCGGCGACAGCGACGACGCCGAAGGCTTCGTTCGCAGCTTCTTCAGCAACATAACCATCTACGACATCGAGATACGCGACGTCATGGGCGAGAAGGCCATGATGCTCACCATAGACGAGAAGGACCGCGGCATAGCGATAGGCCGCGACGGCGAGCGCATCAAGGCCGCGAAAGCGTTCCTTAAGAAGAAGTTCAACGCCACGGTGCACCTGCGCACGAGGCGCAGCCCGCTTATACCGCCAATGGCGTCGCCACCCTAGTTTTTATTGACGAGCTGGCATAGCATTCCTGCTGCATACGATAATGGCCCCCTGAACACCAGTGATGACGGAGCGGCTGAACACGTATGCAGCTATTTCACTCCGAAAACGGAAAGCGATATCTCGCTTATGGTTATGCGGTTCTTCTTCAGGACCTGGTAGGTGTCGGTCCCCTTCTCTATCCTCCTCGCGCCGCCGCTTATCCAGTAGTACGCGCGGCCGTCCGGGTCGATGCGCTTCGTCACCTTAGCGGCATACCTCTCCTTCTGGAAGCTGTTGGTGACCACTATTTTCGCCTTCGCAGGGTTCTCGGGCATGTTGATGTTGAAGAACTTGTTGCCCTCCAGGTCCGGCCTGAGGCTTTTTATGAGCGCTGCCGCCCTGTTCGCCACCGCATTGGCGTATTTCCATTTTTTCCTCTCGTGCCATTCCCTGCGCCTCATGCGGATGGAGAACGCTATCGCTGGCACGTCCTCGAGGACCGCCTGCCAGCACGCGCCGAGCGTGCCCGAGCCGAGCACAGACGCCATGCCTGTGTTGTCGCCCATGTTTATGCCGGACAGCACCAGGTCCGGCTTCGGGAATTCTCGTGAATGCAGTGCGAACAGCACGCAGTCCGAGGGGGTGCCGTTTATGGAATAGACCCCCCGGTCGAGCTGCTGCAGCCTTATGGGCTTGTGGAGCGTGAGCGCGCCGGATACCGCGCTGCGCTGCCTGTTAGGCACCACCGCGTATGAGTTGCCGAACCGCTTCGCGACGCGGAGCAGGATGCGCAGGCCCTCGTTGTCGCCGTCGTCGTTGGTCACCAATATATTCAAGGCATCAGCCTCGTCCTGTCGCGCGGGAACATCATGCACTCGCGGATGTTCTCCTGCTTGCACAGCTTCATAACGAACCGCTCCAGTCCTATGCTCCAGCCCGCGTGCGGCGGCGCGCCCATCCTGAACGCGCTGATGTAGAATTCGAAATTATGCGGGTCCAGCCCGCGCTTGCGCAGCTGGTCCTCGAGCATGGCAGGCAGGTGAATGCGCTTCGCGCCGCTGGATATCTCCAGCCCGCGGTACATCAGGTCGAACGCATGGCAGAGCTTCGGGTTATTCGCATTCGGCATCGAATAGAACGCGCGCACCTCTGTCGGCCAGTCGTAAATGAAATACAGCTCGTCGCCGAGCAGCTCGTGCAGCTTCTTCTCCGCTTCCCTGGTGAAGTCCCAGCCGTGCTTCATCTCCATGCCGCTGGCATTGAGCTTGTCAACGAGCTCGCCATAGGCGTAGCGCGGAATCTTCTGCGGCACGACTATCTCCCCCCAGAGCGGCTCTATCTCGCCGCCGAGCTCCTTCTTCACTGTCGCGAGCATGTGCAACGCCGTCGTTTCCAGCACGTCCATGGCGTCGTTGTGGTCAGCGAATCCCATCTCGATGTCCATCTGCGTGATCTCGTTCAAATGTGACGTCGTATTATGCTTCTCTGCGCGGAACACAGGCACGGTCATCATCACGCGGTCGAACCCGCCTATGACCGCCATCTGCTTGTAGAGCTGGGGCGACTGCACCAGGTACGCCTTGTTCTCGAAGTACTGCAATTGGAACACGTCGGCGCCGCCTTCTGTGGCCGCTCCGGTTATCGCAGATGTCTGTATCTCCGTGAAGCCGAGCTGGGTGAGCTTCTCACGGAACGCGCGCACCGCGGCGGACTTCGTCCTGAATATGAGCGAAGGCTCCTTCCTGCGGAGGTCTATGTACCTGTGGTCGAGGCGTATGTCAATTTCCGAAGGCACCACGCCCGTCGGGTCGACCGGCAGCTTCCGTTCGACCTGGTTGAGCAGCTCGAACGAGTCGGGCACCAGCTCCACGCCGTCAGGAGCTATCTTGTTCTCCTTTATGGTGCCCCCGAACGAGGCCACGTCCTCCTTGTTCAGCTTCACGGCTGCAAGGAGCGCGTCGCTGACGACGCCCTTCTTCATGGTCACCTGGATTATCCCTGTGATGTCGCGGAGCAGCACGAACTTGAGCTTCCCAAGGTCGCGGAAGTCGTGCACCCACCCGCCCACCGTCACCTTCTGGCCCACGGCCTTCTTGGCGTCCTTCACATAATGCGTCCTGTTTTTCGTCATGGCCACAACCTTGAATTAGCTGATGATGCTAATAGATGCCCCTCAGTCTTTAAATAATTGGGGGTCGGCGCCCCAAAACAACAGGTTATAAAAAGTAAGGCGGGATATGAAAACATGGAGATGCTGCTGCCATTACTGCTATACATAACGCTTCCTCCCTCCGCCGGCATCATGATCGCAGTTTCCCTCGGCTTCGGCATCTGCATGACGGCCGGCATGTTCGCAGTGGCATACGCCCTGCAGAACCCCCAGCTCCAGGCAGTGGCGAAGGAGGAGCTCGCCGCATTCCTGTTCACCCTGTTCCTGCTCATGTTCTGGCTTGGATGCGACGCCACGTTCAACGGCATCGCCTCCGGCCTCGTGACCGCGTCGCTCCCGCCTGCGCTGCAGGCAATGGCACAGTCAGGCACTGCGAGCGGCCTGACCACCAGCCACCTGGACCTCGCGCTCTCGTGCCTGGACGTCATCTTCCAGAAGCTCAGGGCCCAGTACATCGACCTGTACCTTTTCGAGGCCATCATAGGCTTCCTCTCGACCATGAACTTCCCCATAGGCACGCCGTTGCCAGCCATCAACATGATCTCGTTCTCCATCGCGCCTTTCACCGGCCTTGTCCTGCTCAGCAACGCCCACACGCAGATCGTCAAGGCGGTGAGCTACCTGATAACGGTCGTGTGGGCAAAGCAGTTCATCGTCATATTCGCCCGTGACGTGGTCCCGCTCATGCTCCTGCCCCTGGGCCTGGTGATGCGCGCCTTCCCGTTCTTCAGGACAACCGGCTCGAGCATAATCGCGCTGTCATTCGCGCTTTACTTCGTGCTGCCCTTCTCGGTGATCCTTTCAAGCTACCTCATATTCGACGTCTTCCAGCCCGCGGACTTCGTATATACGCCTTCGGAGTCGAGCTTCTTCAAAAGCGACAAGAGCGCGAGCGAGTGGGAGTCCCTGCTCCTGGGGGGCCGCAACGAGGGGGACAAGATACTCGAGCAGTTCGACGCTAAATCCGCCCTGGAGAAGGGCTCCACACAGGACGTATGCGCCGGCAACGATATCAGGCGCTTCGGCTGCAGCACGGTCAACCTGGTCAAGAACGGCGTGAGCCTTGTGGGCCAGGTGGTGAGCACGGTGTTCAGCATGTGGAAATTCATGATGGGCATGAGCGGCGACTTCTTCAGCTCCCTCATCAGCCTCAACAGCAACCCCCTCCTGCCCACGAGCACCTCGGCAGGCCTTTACTATTTCATCATCCGCGAGGTCACGTCCATAACCCCGTTCATCATCCTGGTCACCGTGGCCACGGTGTTTGAAGTGATATTCACGGTCACCCTGTTCAGGGACATATCCCTGCTCATCGGCGGCGAAGCCGAGCTGATAGGTCTGACAAAGGTCATCTGACATGAACGCACGCTGCGCCCTCCTGATGCTGCTCCTGGCCTGCCTGGCATGCGCAGACCAGCCGTTCTCCACCGAGGCCGCCCCTCCTGCGGCTGAAGACGTGGTCCTGGCACAGGTCGGCATACTGATGTCCATCATCGTGCCGCTCATGATGTTCATGCTCGTGCTTGCCGCGGCGGCCTATGTCGGCGGCCAGATTTTCGGCGCCGAGACGCGTGCGCGCGCCACTGTCTGGGCGCAGGGCATGCTGGCGGCGGTCGGCCTGTGCGCGGTCATACTCGCGGTGATCTATTTCGTCCTGCCCGGGCTGATGCAGGGACGTGTGGCGACCAACACCCAGATCGAGGAACTCCTCTCCACGCTCATCAGCCTCGCGCAGATGTCGCTTGCAGGCCTGATAGCCGTGTTCCTGGTGCTGGCAGCGGCAGTGTACGCCATCGGCCAGGTGCTGGGCGCGGATACCCGTGCACGCGCGACGGGCTGGGCGACCGCGCTTCTCAGCGGCGCAATCGTGGCCGCGGTCATATACGTCATCGTGTTCCAGGTGCTCGGCCAGCTCAACCAGACTTTCTTCGCCGG
The DNA here is from genome assembly GCA_028714535.1 of Candidatus Iainarchaeum sp. GTDB lineage: Archaea > Micrarchaeota > Micrarchaeia > Anstonellales > Bilamarchaeaceae > Bilamarchaeum. The sequence goes on from JAQTME010000003.1 coordinate 25,262, forward strand.
CACCGGCGTGCTCATCTACCAGCAGGTCATCATCTACATCGCCTTCTTCGTCGCCTGCTTCATCCTCATAACCTACCTGCTCTCCAAGGTCTTCAAGGTGCCCGAGTGGGAGGCATACCTCAACATCGAGATGTCCAACCTCATGGCGTCCTTCCTCATAGTGGTCTTCATCCTGGGGCTTTTCGCAGTAGGCAAGGTCGTGTCGTCAGCATACACCGGCGAGCCAAGCCCGCCGCAGGCGGCCATAGCCTACATGCGCGATGTGGTCCAGTACAGCGTCTTCCAGGGGATGTACGACGTATACACGATACAGGCATGCACGTCTGTCCTCAGCACCTTCAGCAGGAGGATCGGGGAGTACGTGCTCACCCAGACCTACAAGGTTTTCCCGGGCCTGGACACCTTCGTATCCATAACCAACGTGCTGTCAATGGGCCTCATCACCGTCTACGGCAGCCTCTCGGCCCAGATAACCCTCCTCTATCTCGTTGAAGGGACCATGGAGAAGCTCATACTGCCCGCAGGCCTGATACTGAGGTTCTTCCCGCCGACCAGGGACGCCGGCGCGTTCCTCATAGCGCTAGCCATAGGGTTCTACATCATCTTCCCGACCACCTACCTGATAAACAAGCAGATATTCGAGGAGATAGGAGGCACGCCATACCCGCCGCAGCTCGCTGATGTCACATACATGTGCGGCGGCAGCTACGTGGTCTGGGGCATCATGCTCAGCCCGACCAACCTCCTGTTCAGCAACATCCCAGGCGGCGCGGCCATGGGCCAGTTCCTCGCCCAGGTGATGTCCGAGAGCACCATCCAGGCCACTTACATGTCGTATTTCATGCCGGTGATGCGGAACATCGCCGCGCTGTCGCTGCTGGCGCTTTTCATGCCGGCGCTTTCAATGGTTGTGACCATGGCGTTCATAAACGCGATGACGAAATTCATAGTATCGAAGGTGTGATATGGCAGAAATAATCTCGGCGATGTGGGGCGACTGGGTCTGGTTCGCCGGCGTTTCGCTCAGCCTCATCACCACGCTCGTCGCCCTCGTCTACGTCCTGTCATCGCTCCTCATGAACGAGAAGATGAAGACCTGGGCGAAGATGGAGCTAGCCGAGATATTCTACTCCGCGGTGATAATCGCCGTAGGCATAGGCGGCATAACCACCATCGACGGCCTGGTCCAGGGCGCCCTGGGCGTTTCCAATGTCGGCGGCGCGCCAGGCACCGCGACTTCCATGTGCTACGCGCAGAGCGCGACCAGCGCCTGGGTGCCGGTCAGCATCAACAACAAGATGGATTACAAGTGCCTGGACATATGCGGCCCGCTCATCGCGTCAAAGGACCTTTCGGTCTACAATGGCATCTCATCCTGCCACATGCGGCTCGGCATCTGGTACCTGCGGGAGACCTTCGACGAGGCAAGGGATTTCGCGTTCGACATCTACATAAGCTACATCAAGACCTCCATGATCGCCGAATTCACCATAAACATAGAGTACTTCACCGAATATGCGGGCTTCTTCACGTTCACGCCCTGGCGCGGCTTCTTCACCATGGGCAACACCGTGAAGCAGCTGTGCTTCGACTGGGCCATAAAGATCATGATGCTGTGCAAGTTCCAGGAGGTCCTGCTCCGCTACATCGCAGTGGCGCTTTTCCCCGCCCTCTTCGTCATCGGCGCGCTCCTCAGGGCTTTCACGTTCACGCGCAGGCTCGGCGGCCTCATCCTCGCCATGGCCATAGCGCTGTATTTCGTTTTCCCTGCCTTCTACGCGTTCGGCGCGCTGGTCATGCTGGACCTCAAGAGCAAGGCGTACAGCGACTGGATGGCCAATGACAAGGCCAACCCCAACCAGCTCCCAGACCCGCCCATAGCGAATACCATGTACATCAACGAGAAGGTCACGATGATAGGGGGCACGTTCACCAGCCAGGAAGCCAGGCAAGCGCTTGCGGAATACGAGGGGCTGGAGGACGACGTCTATATGGAGAAGGTGGAGCAGGGCCAGGCCTCAGGCCTTCTGCCGCCGCTGGGCGACCTCTCTGCCACGAACACGCCCACCGACGAGGAGGCCAAATCCACGCTCCAGCAGGCATACGACAAGGTCTCAGACTGGAAGGACGCCCTGTCCAAGGAAGGCAAGTTCGACCATTTCATCACCAACGCATGGAAGGAGAACGGGCCCCTGGACGTGCTGGCCAGGATAACCTTCTGGTCGCTGTTCTTCGGGCTTTTCGGCATAATCGCCACCATCGGCGTCATCCGTTCCATCTCCATAACGTTCGGAGGGGACATCGAGATAGCAGGTCTTACGAGGCTGATATGATGTGCACCACGGTCCCTGCAGCCGCCTTCGTCGCCTTCCTCCTGCTCGCCCCGCTGGCGTTCGCCCAGGAGGCAGACAAGTCCGGCCTGGGCACCGGCTTCGACAAGCTCAGCAGCGCGCTTGACAAGCAGAAGGAGGACTTCGTCTACGGCGCCAGCTCGTTCGGCCGCGGCCTCAGCACCGTGCCGGGCAACCTGCTGGACGCGTTCGGCAAAAGCTCCTGCGAGGACCCCTGGGCCGTGGGCGGCGTGAACAATTCCTATCCTGCCATAGGCCTATGGCTCGCGCCTGCCGTGGCAGTCGGCTTCATAGTCATGATAGGGGTGGCGATAATCTACATGCTCGGCCAGTTCTTCAGCTCCCCGAACCTCATCGCCATTGCAAAGGACGAGGGTTTCCAGACCGCCCTCACGTTCCTGCGCGTCCTGTTCATAATCGGGATGATGTTGGGCGCCAACATGTGGTTCTCGCTCAGCGCGCCCACCTCCGACCCCATATACTCGCAGAACCCGCAGATGATAGACGCGTCCATGGCATTCTCGAGGCTCATGGTCAGCGACATGGTCACCCACTACAGCATGCTGGTGATGTACAACACCGTCATACACACGATATATTCGTCCACCATGTGGATCGGCGTCACCTGGCGCGCCATGTATTCCATCAACCTGGGCCCCGTGCTCAAGCCCATAATAGACCTGGTGGGCACGTCCCTGCAGTTCCTCTCGCTGGGTATGACGGAATGGCTCATGCACGTCATCACCCTGTGCATGATAAAGAAATACATGTGGAGCTTCTTCATACCCATAGGCATGCTCCTGCGCGCATTCCCGTACACGCGCAACGCCGGAGAGGCCCTCCTGGCGCTCGCATTCGCCCTGGTGATATTCTACCCGCTCATGTTCCTGTTCAGCTACGAGGCCCACAAGATACTCTCATACAACCTGGTGGATGCCAAGAACGCGATGGGCAACTTCCTCAACAAAAGCGGCATACTGGCCGTCTTCGGGCCGGCGCTGGTCGTCATGTTCCTCATGGCAGGCGTTTTCATGCCGTTCTTCCTTGGCGGGGCCCTGACCCTTGCGTTCGAACTCATAAAAGGCGCCGTATACTACATCGTGATAATGAGCGTCTTCCTGCCCTTCCTGAATCTTTTCGTCACGCTTACCGCCGCCAAGGAGACTGCCAAGTTCTTCAACGTGGACGTGAATTTCATGTCGTTCCTGAAAATAATATGAGGATGCAACGATGGCCTTTGGACTGATGGAACCGGAACTGATAGTATCTGGCGGTGCAGCCGGGGGGCTATGGGAAATGGCGGCCCTCTCAGGCCTCGCGCTGGCCGTTTCCGGAGTAATCCTCGCCTTCATGTACACCTGGGCCACGCTTTTCCGCAGCCCGTCGACGGAGGCATACGTGCGGCAGGAGGTCTATGAGGTCCTGATATCGGCCGTCCTGGTCATAATCATAATCGTCCTGGTGGGCGCCATGAGCGACCTTTCCGTGGGCGGCTTCCTGCCTGACGAGCTGCTGCCCGATGGCGTGGCTGCCAGTACCAACATCTATCAGGCCACGGCCATGTATTACGAGCGCGTGGCCAAAGACATGGAGAGCTGGCTCAACCTCAACTACTTCATGAACATAATAGTGGACCAGATGGCCTCGATAACGCCATATGCGCGGCCGCTGGGCGTGGGCCTGGTCGCATCGCCCATGGCAGGCTTCGCCTCGCCCATAAAGCAGCTGCTGTACAACATGAGCGTCGGGCTCTCGGTCGCCTACATAATAAACGTCGCCCAGCTGTACGTCTACGTGTTCGCGCTCCAGGCATTCACGAAATACTACCTGCCGCTCGGCATATTCTTCCGGTGCTTCACGCCCACCCGCAGGCTCGGCGGCACGCTCATCGGGATAGCCATGGCGTTCCTGTTCGTCTTCCCGGCCCTCAGCGTCATCACATACAGCATGTTCTACAATCACGCAGGCGGCCCGCTGCTGTCATTCTCAAACCTCCTGGGCTACTACATCTCCGACCAGGGCACCTTCAGGGAGTTCGTCCTTAACTTCTTCAAGAGCAACTTCACCACCACCGGTTCAGGAGGCACCGGCATAGTGGACCTGGTGACCGGCAGTTTCGGCCTGATCTTCGGCGGGCTCCAGGGCATGATGGGAACGGTGTTCCTCATGTTCCTGATATTCCCGGTATCCATCGTGAGCCTCGCGTTCGTGCTGGGCTTCGTGGTGCCCGCCTTCAACGTGATCATATTCACAGAGGCAGCCAAGGGGCTGGCCAAGAGTTTCGGCGAGGAAGTCGACATAAGCTCGCTCACGAGGCTGATATAGATGGCATTCACAGCGTTTTACGGGGACTGGCAGACGATCTCCCTGGCCGCCGCCGCGCTCTCCATAGTCGGCTCCACCCTGCTAATCATGCTCTCGCGGCTGTTCGGCCTGCGCAACCTGGAGCAGATAGCCAAGACAGAGTTCGTCTATGCGGCCTCCACCGTCCTCATCGTGCTTGTCGTGCTCGTCATCGTCCAGTACGGCGAATGGTACCTGGCCAACCATTCGTCCGGCGTGGTGAGGGCAATGTACCTCTCGTCGTTCGGCTGCGACCCCTCGACGCCCGTCTCGTTCCCGAACCAGGACACCCTCATCGACTGGATGAAGCTCTACATGGAGACCGCCACGCGCTGCGTCCAGGATTTCATGAACGTGCTCTATGCGCTTTCGGTCCCCATAGAGGCATGCACGTCCGTGTACATGGAAATCTTCATGTCCGAGCACGCCTCCGGGTTCGCATGCAAGTGGGTGGCCGAGCGCATCACCAACGCGGTGCAGTCGTTCACATTCTACATGTACGCCTTCTTCCTCATCGGGCACATACTGAATTTCGTCAAATACTACGCCGGGTTCTTCTTCTCCATCGGCGTCGCGCTGCGCGCCTTCCCGCCATCGCGCGGCGCGGGGGCATACCTCATGGCCATAGCGTTCGGCCTCTATTTCGTGCTGCCGTTCACCTACGTCCTTGTCGCCACCACCTCCATGCCCTACGTCCAGTCAGAGCTGCTGAGCGGCTCCTGCGATGCCATCGCCAAGGGGGATACCGTCTGCATGATGCCTGCCGTCGCCAGCGCGGAGACGTACCAATGCGAAGGCGCTGCCGCGACCAACGCGTTCAACGTGCCCGGCCGCATAGAGGCCAACGCTGCGGTGATAGACGACCTGCTCACCGGGTCAAGCCCCAAGATATTCACCCTGGGCCAGCACCTGGTCTCTGCGATATGCATCCTGCCCATGATAGCGTTCGTCATACTGCTGACATTCGTGCTCAACACGACCAACCTGTTCGGCGGCAACATCCCTGAGATCGGGCGCGGCCTGGTCAAGCTGATTTGATTTATAAACATTGTCGGATAGGTGCAGCCATGCCAGAGCGCAAATATGTTGTCGATACATCCCTTTTCGTGAATCCGCACGCGCGGAAGGATTTCGGGAAGGACCCGACAGCCGCGGTGCGCGGCTTCATCAGGAAGCTCAACGGCCTTGACATCGAGGTCTACATGCCGCCGTCCATCTTCAACGAGCTGAGGAACTTCGTGCAGCCGAAGGCCATCGGCGAGCTGGAGCTGGCCATCCGCAAGCGCGCGCCCAACACCTACGGCATCTACCTTCCCGCGGCTGTGCTCTACGACTTCATAGAGGACGTGCGCATCCGCATAAACAAGGGGCTGCGCCTGGCCGAGGATTTCGCCAAGGACAACAGGCCTGACAACGACGAGAAGCTGCGCAGGCTCCGCGACAAGTACCGCGACGCGATGCGCACCGGCATAATAGACAGCAAGGAGGACTTCGAGCTCGTCCTGCTCGCCAAGGAGCTCGAGGCGACCATGGTATCCTCGGACGAGGGCGTGATAAAGTTCGCGGACCAGATAGGGTGCGCCTGGCTGTCGGCCGACAAGTTCCACGCGGTCATGAAGAAGCTGAAGGGCTAATCCGTAATCCCCTTGCCATTGGCGTAGGAAGCGAGCGTCTTCGTGGTCTTCTTGTATATTTTCCTGAAGCGTATCCTTGTCCTTCCGTTCTCCTTGCGCGTCCACAATTCCTCGAGCCTGACCTCGTGGCTCATGTGCCTGTGGATGTCGTCCCAGATTTTCGGGTCGCGGACTGATATCTCGAACTCGTCGCCCGCGTCCCCGCCTTCCTGCACCCGCTTGAGCGCGGCCTCCAGGCCGTCGTAGAACGCCCTGCCGAGCTCCAGCGCGTATTCGTCCCTGCCCAGCCCGAAGTCCTTTATGAAGAAGGCCGAGCGCAGCACGCGCTGGTGGAAGAAGCCGATTGGCATGTCGAACAGCATCCCAGACCCGTTGGCTATGTCCTCTATGTCGGACCATGGGGTGACGTATTTGACCGCGCAGGTGGCGCCCTTGAGCACCATGCCCTCCTTCTTCCCCTTGTTCAGCGCCAGGATGGCCTTGCGCAAGCCAGCATAGTCGTCGCTCCTGAACTTCCCGAGCACAGGCACCGAGCGCATCCCGTATTTTTTCACGAGCGCGTACCTCTGCGCGCAAGGGAGGTAGGCGCCGGGCCCCCTGCCTATGTCGAACACGAAAAGCATGACGTCGAAATCCTTCGCCGGCGCGGTATAGGGCGTATTGCCTATCATCTCGCAGCAGAGGATCGAATCCGGGTTGTCCCTGAAAAACGCTGCGATGCCCTTGTCGTCCCGCGCCTTCTCGGTCACGAACGCGTCCAGGAACCCGCCGCGGGAGAATGCGAATACCCTCCCGCCGACGGACGCCACGCGCACGTTGAAGCCGTCGATCTTCTCCTCCGCGTGCAGTTCCGCGTCCCGCATGTTCCTCTTCAGGCCGTTCTCGAGCGTGAATATCCTCTTTATGTGCGGGTATCCGCGGATGGCCTTCTTCCCCGCGATGACGGTCCCGCGTTCCACGCCCGCATGCGAATCCCGGAACCGTATGTATTCGATTTCGCCGCTGAGCCTCTCCGCCCTCCCTGCCTTCAGGGCCCCGGCCACGAGCGATGCGGTCATCTCCACAAGATCACCAGGGCACGTTCTTCAGCCCCGCCCTGTTGGCCAGGAAGTTGGTGAGCGGGTGCAGTATGAGCGTGAGTATCGCGAAGAAGAGCAGGTTGGGCAGGTCGAAGAGCGATGCGGACGCGAACGGCGCGGCGAACGCGAGCGCCACGATGAGGAAAAGTATGGTGTCGAGCACGAACGGCCTGCCAGGGGCCACGTGCATGCGCCTTTTTATGAAGCTCCCGAACGAATCGCCGGCCATGGTCCCGAACGACATGAAGAACGCGGCAGTGAACTGCGTGAGCGGGTTGGGGAAGAACGGTAGCAGGTAGAAGAGCGAGACCAGGCCGCCTGCGAACGTGCCGGCGAGCGTGCCTGCGATGAAGCCGCGCACGGTCTTCCCATCGCCCAAAACCCTTTCCCCGTCGTGCAGCACCCTCCCGAAATCGAGCGGCGCGCCGCCTCCGAGCACCACCGGCGAGGAATTCGCGATATAGATTGGGATCAGGAAGACCAGCAGGTCAAGTAGCTGAGCCATAGGATAGCCTCTCCTCTAAACATTTATATTGATATCAGCAGAAAGCTTGCCATGGATCCCTTCAGACGACGCCCTGAGCCTGCCAGCATGCCACTGCTGCTCGGCACGGCCCTCGTGCTCATAGCGGTGTTCGTGGCAGTTGTGGCATTGTTCTTCGCCTTCTCCCCGCTCGTGCCCTCATTCACGGGCCAGTGCGTCGCAGTGGTCGACCTCAACCAGGAGATCGCCCTGGAAGGCTCCGAGCCGACCATATTCACTGCCGGCTCACCGGGCTCCGAGGAAATCGCGCAGAGCATCCGTGCGCTTGGCAGTCGGGATGATGTCGGCGCCGTACTTTTCGTGGTCAATTCCCCCGGCGGCTCCGTGGTCGCCACGCGCGAGATATACGACGCCGTCAAGGAGCTGGACAAGCCCAAGGTCGCATATTTCCGCGAGGTCGCGGCTTCGGGCGCCTACTACATAGCGACCGGCACCGATTACATCATATCAGACCCGGATGCGCTCACCGGAAGCATCGGCGTGGTGGCGACATTCACGGACCTGAGCGGGCTGCTGGAGAAGATCGGCGTGAACGTCACGTCCATAGCCTCGGGCGCGCACAAGGACATGGGCTCTGAATTCAGGAACATGACCCCGGAGGAGCAGGCCATAATGCAGGCCCTGATATCTGAGATATATGACGAGTTCCATTCCGTGGTCCTGGAGAACCGCAGGGGCAGGCTCGACCTGGCCAGGTTCGAAGAGGTTGCAGACGGCCGCATCATGAGCGGGAGGCAGGCAGCGAAAATCGGGCTGGTGGACGGGGTCGGCTCCAAGCGGGACGCCATACTCAAGGCGGCATCGCTCGCCAACATAAGCGCAGGTTCGGCAGACGAAGTCAGGCTCTGCCAGGTCAGCTCCATGACGCAGGCCGGCGGGCTCTTCAGCGCCGACGCCCTCATAAGCCAGCTTGAGGCGAAGGCAGGCCTGGCGATGGGCTACAGGTGAGGCGCATGGCCAGGAAAAAAGGCGGGAAGGCAGCCGGAAAACCGCAGTTCGCCCGCCTGCTCCCGCTCGCCATCCTCGCGGCGCTCGTGGTTTTCGTAGGCGCGGTGCTAACAGTGTTTTTCTCTTCCCCGGCGCCGGGCGTCTTCCAATACCCTGCCGAGGAGCAGGCCGGATGCGTGCAGGGCACGGCCCGCGCCTGCTCGGTCGGCAACTGCACCGGCACGTCCGTGTGCCTTGAAGGCGGCACCTGGGGCAGCTGCAAGTGGGTGCGCGTCTGCACCCCCGGCGCAAGGATGGCATGTCTCCAGGACGGATGCTCCTACGCCTACAGGGAATGCAACCCCTGCGGCTCAGGCTACGGAAGCTGCACGGTTCCAGGCAACTGAACGCACCGATACGGCGCAAACTATTGTGTCCAAAAACATAAAATTGAGCGCTGACCGATGGTTTTTAAATAATAGCCACGCATAGCTCTTACCATGCGGGCATTCATATTCTCGTTAGACGCTTTCGTAGCCTTCACGCTGGCCCTGATAGCAATATATTCGCTGATTTTCTTCTCCAGCATACCGTCGTCCTACTATTACCTCCTCACCCAGGGGCACTACCTCTCAAGGGACGTGCTCATGGCGCTTTCGACGACCTCGTGCGTCGCCTCTGTATACCCCTGCCCGAGCGGTGAGGGCATCTCGGTGCTCGACAACATCGCCTCGACCGCCGACATCGACCAGCGCCAGGAACTGGTGCGGGAGACCGTCGGCAAGATGATTCCGGACCAGTTCGGCTACACCATCGAATCCGTGGATTCGCAGGGCAAGCCAGTCTCCATATACGACACTGCCACCGCCGACGGCGACCCGCATGCCAAGGAGCGCAAGAAGCTGAGCATCGCGTCCCAGGTCATGACCTTCGGCTATTCATCGGCATACGCCAAGCCCTCGGCTTCGATATACAACTACCTGAGCTGCAACGCGGACGGCGCAGGCATCGGCGGGCTCGTGACCTGCGGCCTGGGCGGAAACACGAACCCGAGCAGCGGCGGCAAGGACCTCGTGCCTTCTGTCAACGTCAAAATAGTGAAACTGACTATCTTCATATAGGTGATATGGTTGAACAAAAAGGGATTCCTGTTTACCGTGACCGTCTTCCTCATACTCACATACATCCTGCTCTCGATATCCGTATGGGTCAAGGGCGTTGAGGCGTCCGAGCGCGCCTACTCTGAATTCTACAAGGAGTCGACGGTCGAGCTCGCCATAGAGCAGATAACTCCCGCCAAGGTCGACGACGTCACCAACATCGTCATGAACCGCGCCCTGTTCAGGCTCAACGGCAATTCCATAGACCATCCTGTCAAGGAAGGGGCTGCCGACGACGAGAACGCATACATAAGCAAGGCGCTATACGGCCTGCTGGTCAACGGCACGGCGCCATCATCCTGCTTCCAGGACTCGGCCGCCATGGCAGACGACGGCTCCTCGCTGACCGCGTGGATGTCGAACCTCAACGCGTCCCTGCTCTCCATAGGCGTCTATGTGAGCGAGTTCAGCGTCTCCAATTTCAGGGTTTGGCAGGGCGACATAGACACGGTCAACTACAGCTTCGACATGGGCCTCAGGCTCAACGACTATTCCAACACATCGGCCGTCGTGAGGACATACCACCTGAACAACGCGGTCGGGATAAGCGGCCTTGCAGACCCCGCGCTGGCAAGGGAAAGCAGGAACCTCATAGATGGCCCCAGCACGGCCTACAGGCAGTTCTTCTTCAACAAGTCGCTCTACGCATCGCCGGACAGGATAAGCGTCAGGCAGCTTTCTACCGGGCAGGCCGGCCAGGGCTGGCTCTACGCCTACCTCGCATCCGCATCAGGCCCTAAGGACCTGGTGCCAAGCGCCGCAGAGCTTGACATGTCACAGAGGCGCAACTACATACTGGTCGGCAGCTTCTCTGAAATAACGTCCCTTACGCCTGGCGTATACGAGGCCTTCGCAGGCTACATAATCACTGACGGGCCCGGCTACCAGGGCGAATGCATCGCCTCGAAGGTGACCAACAAGAACGAGGTGGCGACGTTCAACCCGATAAGGTACTCGGGCGATTCGTGCACGGTTGACATAGATCCCGGGGCAGGGGCGCCGACGTCCAAGCCTTTCATCCTGGCCCATGATTTCGACGCGTCGGCTGCGCCAGAATGCCCGATATTCGCCGGCAATGCCACTGCCCGCGGCAGGTGCGCGCTCATAACGAGCAGATACCTGCCCGAGCAGATCCGCGCAGACCCCCTGAAGAAGCTTGATTCTTCTGCCAGCGCCATATACGGCGTGGAGGCGATAAGGGACTTCGTCATGTGCGGCTATTATACGCAGAACCCGGCCGCGCCGTCATACTTCCAGCGCCTCATGCCAGATTCCTATTCGCGCAACAGCACCCTGGGCATAGAGACATTCGTCATAGGCCAGTACGCCAACTCGACGAACTATGACCTCAACAGCAGGCTCGACAGGGAGCTTTTCAACGCCAGCATAGACGGGATAAAGATAATGGGGCTGCCAGGCTGCAAGACTTATGAAAGCTGCGCAGACACGCCATCAACCGGCATATTCGCGATAAGCCAGCAGACGGTTTCGGCCTACGGCCTGGGCCAGCTGGCATGCAGCGGCTCGAGGTGCGGATGATGAAAGGGCAGACATCGCTTGAAGTCCTTGTGACCGTCGGCATAATCCTGGCGTTCACGATACCGGTCCTGTTCCTCCTCCTCTCCCTCACGTCGGTGGGCTACGAGAAGACCGCCACGGCGCAGGCCGACGCATCGGCGCGCTCGCTTGCTGACACCATGAACTTCGTCTATTCCCAGGGGCCCGGGGCCAGGAAGGTGCTCCTGCTCAACGTCCCGGCATCGACCCAGGACGTATATGCGGCTGACGGCGAGGCGGTGGTGCGCATAAAGACCTCGGCGGGCACCGTGGATGCGGTCTCGCCCACGTTCGCCAATATCGCAGGCACGTACCAGACCACACGCACCGTCGCCGGGCAGAAGACCGGCCTTTTCATAATCATCGTAGAGAACCAGGACGGCAAGGTGAAGTTCGTTGAATCATCCTGAGCGCGGCCAGGTAGCCGCGGAGTTCATGCTTTACACGGCCGTCTTCATGTTCGTGGTCATCGCATCGTTCGTGGTCATAAGCCAGCTGCAGGGCAGCGAGATACCCCTGCGGCAGAACACCGTGGCCGAGGAGACGGGCGAGGGCTTCGCCAGCATACTCACGCTGGCGGTAAAGGGCGGGGAGGGCTTCACCTACAGCTACGCGTTCCCGAAGACCATATTCGGCCTGCCATACGTGATAGACCTGAACGAGCTCGCCTATGGCAAGGACACGTTCATAATGGAATGGGCCGGGCCGTACGGGAACTTCAGTTACTCGTACGCTGTGCCTGCCTACGATTACCGCATAGCCGGCACGTGCCTGTCGGGCAACAGGCTGCTCAGCAACCAGTGCTCCAACGTGCTGGTATTAAACAACGATGGGAAGAAACTTACGATAACACAGGGTGAATGAAATGAAGGGACAATATTTCAGCTTCGATGCCATAATCGCCGCGGTCATATTCGTCATGGCGCTGGTCGCGCTGCTTTCCTACTGGCACAGCGTGAAGTCGTACCTGGACTACCAGGCCGACCCGCTCTCGCGCGAGTCCGTGCGCATATCGAACCTGCTGTTCACGCCGCCGTCCCCGTCACCCGACTGCATGGAGATGTCCAGGCTCGGATTCTCGTTGGGCTGGGACGACAGGAGGGTGAATTCGTCCATCGTGGAATGCGCGTCGCTCAGGGCGGGCGTCAGCCCCAACTGGCTGAAGCAGATGCTCGGCACCGGTTATGACGTTTCAATCACCGTGAGCGACCTCTCCTCGGACATCCCGGCGACTGTCGCTGTCATCGGCGGCTCGGCTGACGACGTGAAGAACGCGAAAGAGGTCGTCAAGATGCGCAGGCTGGCCACGGTGGTGAACCCCGACGGCTCGACCTACCTGGCGGCGTTCGACCTGAGCATCTATACCGCGCAGTAATCCTTCTTTTTCCGCATATTTTTCACACTGGGCAGAGGGAAAAATAAAAAAAAGGAAGCGCGCTGCGCTTCACTTGCTCTTCGTGATTATCTCGATGTTCTCAGGCGCCTTGTTGACGTTCCCTATCTTTATGCCGATGAGGGTCTTCACGCCCTGCTTGGCCGCCAGGTCCACGAGCCTCTGCGTTATTATGCCGTCGAACACTATGGCATGCACGTCGCTGGTCTCGCCAAGCGCCTTTATCACGTCGCGCACCGGGACCTCTGATATCCTCTCGAGGCCGCTGTTGTAGAACCTCGCCCTGAGGGTGTTGCTGAGCTCGTTCAGCTCCTTCATCAGCCCGTTCTTGTCGACCCTGACCGGTGCGGCGGGGGCCGCTGCGGCCTTCTCCTCCGCCTCGCCCGGCAGCGGCGGCAGCGCCGGCTCCTCCCTCCTGCGCGGAGGCTCGCGTTCGCGCTGCATCTCCCTCGGCTGCTCGCGCGGCACTGGAGCGACCTGGGTGTAGGAGCTCCTGTCCACGGTTATCCTGCCCTGGGAACGTTCGTCCTCCCGCGCGCGGGCCGCCTCGACCTCGCGGCTCGGGACCGGCTGGGACGTATCCTCCGGGTTTTCCTGCCTGAACCTGGGAATCTCCTTCCTCATCCTCTCAGGGGCGCCCCTGCCACCCTTGCCCGTCTGCTCGTAGGGCACGCGGTTGCGCAGGTACTTTATCATCTCCTTGCGGGTGAGCTCCTCGACCTCCATGCCTGTCGGGGCGCGGGCCACGAAGTCTATGTCCACCCCTCCCTGGGCGAGCTCGTTCAGGATGATGTCGCCGCCCCTGTCGCCGTCAAGGAAGAGCGTGACCTCCTTCCTCTTGGACAGCTCGACGATTGTCCTGGTCACCTTCGCGCCGCCTATGGCGACCACGTTGGTGATGTCGTTTTTGAGCAGGTTTATCACGTCAGCACGGCCCTCGACGAACACGGTCTCGTTGTTCCTGTCGACGGTCGGCCCAGCCGGCAGCCTGTCAGCGCCGTATTCGGTGACCTCGGCCGTCTTGACCTCGTCCCTGACCAGCTCTGAGATCTCCTTGCTCTCGGGTATCTCCGTCTTTATGAGCGTCTTGAGCAGCAGCTTGGCCCTGTCCACGAGCACCTTCCTCTTGAGGTTGCGCGTGTCCTCGACCTTGGTTATCCTCAGCCTCGCCTCGCACGGGCCGACCCTGTCGACCGTCTCCAGCGCAGCTGCGATTATGCACGTCTCCACCATGTCGAGGCTGCTGGGTATCTTTATGACCCCGCTGGTCCTGCCGTCCGAGCCGGACAGGTCGACCTCTATCCTTCCTATCCTGCCGTTCTTCTGCAGGTCGCGGAGGTCAAGCTCGTCGCCGAGGAGGCCTTCGGTCTGGCCGAAGATCGCCCCAACCACGTCCGGCTTCTCCACAAGCCCGGAAATCTCCACGTTCGTGTATATCAGGTATTTGACTGTATCTATGTATGTCTTAGCCATTGTTTTCACCTTCCTCAATCAATTCATCATATCCTCTTTTCGCATCCTCGAAATAACGCACGTTAAGGATGCGCCCGAGGGCCTTCCTGGTCTCCAGCTCGGCCCTGATGGACCGCGCCTCGAGCTCGTCCCTGGCGAGCGCAGCGAGCTGTTCGCCGCGCCTGTCCAGGTCCGTGAGCACGAAAACCGTTTCGACCCCTTTTTCAGCGACCCTGTCGCAGCTTATCCTCAGGTTGCCGGATATGGTCAGGACGTTGCGGCATCCAAGGAGGGCCAACGCCTCCCTGTCCCGCTTGCCTTCCACGAAGACCCAGCCTTCCCTGAGCTGCTTCAGGATCTTGTCGAGCAGCTTCAGTTTCTGCTTTATTTCCACTGCTTTCCTCCGTGGGGACCAGAACGAGAGACCATTGCTGTGCACTGTTGACCGCCCTTGCGGGCCGCCCATCCCTTTCGGGACGGTCGTTCCGTCATGGCTTGAAGCTCAGGTGGCCATCCATGCACAGCGTTATTATGCTGCATGCAAGGTGTTTTTAGCCCATCGCCGCCCTTTCCTCTATTAGGTCGACGACGACAGGGAATATCTTCATGATATCCCCTTCGCTCAAAACGCCTATGAGTTCATTATCGTCATTCACGACCGGGAGCCGCTTTATCTTGTTCTCCCGCATCGCTTTTGCTGCATCTTCTATGGTCGTTTCGGGTCTCACCACCCTCAGCGGCTTCGACATGACTTCTTCAACGGGCACCCCGCTCGGATCCTTGCCCCTGGCAAGGAGGTTGCAGACTATGTCCCTCTCGGTGATTATGCCTTTGGCATGCTTGCCGGCCTTGTCCTGGACGACTATCACTGAACCGATGCCGTTTTTCTTCATCAGCTTAGCCACATCTATGGCGGTTTTTCCGAATGGTATGACTATGACCTTCTTGGTCATGATGTCTCCCACTCTCAAGTCCGATCCCATGGAATAAACATGCTCGGAAACGTTTAAAAAGCGTGGGTGGGCGCCGCAATCCCCCTGCCCTTCCAGCCCAGTCTCGGTACGCCCACAACTTAAAAAGTCTTTCCAGTCTATATCGGCGTATGGATGCCAGTGCCATTGAGAAGAAATGGTCCACGAGGTGGGCAGATGCCAGGGCGTTCGAGGCCGACCCTGACCCGAAGAGGGAGAAGCGCTACGTCACCGCCGCGTTCCCCTACCCGAACTCGCCCCAGCACATAGGCCATGCCAGGACCTACACTACGGCGGACATATATGCGCGCTACCTGAGGCTTAAGGGCTACAACGTGCTCTTCCCCATGGGCTTCCACGTCACAGGGACGCCGATACTGGCCATGGCGAAGCGCATCGCGGCCAAGGACCCGGACGTCCTCGGCGTTTTCGACAAGATCTACGGCATCCCGCCATCACAGGCTGCGAAGCTCACCGAGCCGCGCGCCCTCGTCGCCCATTTCTCCGCCGAGATAGAGCAGGGCATGAGGGAAATCGGCTATTCGATAGACTGGAGGCGGAAATTCTATTCCTACGACGAGAAGTTCAACAGGTTCATCCAATGGCAGTTCCGGAAGCTCAAGGAGCTCGGCTACCTGGTGAAGGGCGAGTACCCCATCGCCTGGTGCCCCTCGGACAAGAACGCCGTGAGCGCGCACGACACGCGGGGCGACGTGGACCCCGACCTAGACAACGTGACCGTGATAAAGTTCGCTGTTTCTGCCGGCGAATCGCTTGTGGTGACCACCTACCGCCCCGAGACGGTATACGGGGTCACGAACATCTGGCTCAACCCCAAGGCATCCTACGTGCGGGCGAAGCACGGCAAGGAGACGCTCATACTGGCCGAGGAGGCGGCGAAAGCGCTCGACCTCCAGCTCGGGCTCGCGATAACAGGCAAGATCAAGGCGGAGGACGTCCTGAAGATGGGCGCGAAGAACCCCATGACCGGCGAAACAGTGCCGGTCTGGCCGGCCTCGTTCGTCCAGCCGGGCGTCGGCACCGGAATCGTCATGAGCGTGCCTGCGCATGCCCCGCTGGACTACCTCGCCCTGCGCGACCTGGGCAAGGAAGGCATGAGGATGCCGCAGGTCGTGAGCCTGAAGGGGTATGGCGCAGCGCCGGCGAAGGAAGCAGTGGAGCGGCTGGGCGTGAAGAGCCAGGACGACCCGAAGGCAGAGGAGGCCACCGAGGAAATCTACACCAAGGAGGCGCACGAGGGCATAATGCACGCCGGCGAGTTCAAGGGCGAGCATGTTTCCACCGCGCGCGAGAAAATAGCCGCGAAGATGGCAAAGGGCGGCAGCGCGTTCCCCATAGTCACCATCTCAAACGGCCCGGTCCAGTGCCGCTGCGGCGCGACAGTGGTCGTCAACATACTCAAGGACCAGTGGTTCATCGACTACGGCATTCCAGGCTGGAAGGACAAGGCCAAGGAATGCCTTTCCGGCATGAAGATAATCCCTGAGAAGACGCGCAGCGAATACCTGTATACAATAGACTGGCTGAAAACGAGGCCGTGCACCCGCGCGGCCGGGCTGGGTACGAAGTTCCCGTTCGACGAGACGAAGATGATAGAGGCGCTTTCCGACTCCACAATCTACATGGCCTACTATACCATCGCGCACCTGCTGGCTGACGTAGACGTGGCGAAGCTGGACGACAAGTTCTTCGACTACGTCCTGCTCGGGAAAGGCAAGGGCGATGCGCGGATGAAAACGCTGCGCGACAGCTTCCTCTATTGGTATCCGGTCGATTCCAGGCACAGCGCCGGCGACCTCATCAGGAACCACCTCACGCTCTTCATATTCATCCACGCGGCCATCCTGGAGAAGAGGCTCTGGCCGAGGCAGATCGCCACCAACGGCTTCGTGCTCATGGACGGCGCCAAGATGAGCAAGAGCATGGGCAACATACTGCCGCTCCGCAAGGCCATAAGGGAATACGGCGCGGACATAATCAGGTTCTCGGTCGTCTCAGGCGCAGAGCTGTCGACCGACACGGATTTCAACCGCACGGTGGCCGATGGCGTCCGCTCCAGGCTCGCGCTGATATCGCGGCTGGTGGACGAGTCGAGGAAAAAGGGCCCTGCCCAGCACGGCAGGATAGAGAAATGGCTGCTTTCGCGGCTGAACCGCAAGATAGGGCTCGCCGACCAGCTGTATGAGAAGCTCGCCATCCGCGACCTTTCGCTCCAGATATTCTACGACGTCGTTAGCGACCTGCAATGGTACGCGAAGCGGTCCAAGGGCGGGGCGAACCTGCACGACTTCTTCACGAAATGGGTGGTGCTGATGGCGCCCTTCATGCCGCACTACGCAGAGGAATACTGGGAGCTGCTCGGCGGCAAGGGCCTCGTGTCGTTCGCCCCCTTCCCCGCGCCGGACGAATCGAAGGTGGACGACACCATCGAGCGCGGCGAGGAGCTGATACGCCGCGTGCATGGCGACATAGAGAAGATATCGGCGCTCATCAAGAAGAAGCCGGCGCGCGTGACCGTTTACGCTGCATCCGAGTGGAAGCGGAAGCTCTATTCCATGGCCAAGGCCAACCCGTCGTTCGAGGCGCTCATGAAGGCCGCGGCCGCGGAGAAGATGCCGATGAAGGACGTGCAGAACGTGGCCAAGCAGATAATGAAGAACGTGCACTCCCTGGCGCTTCCGCTGTCCCAGGACGAGGAGCTCGGCGCGCTGAAGGACGCCGAGGCGTTCCTTTCCGCGGAGTATTCCTGCCCGGTCGAGGTCCTGCCTGAAGAAAAGGCGAAGCACGACAAGGCGAAATCGTCGCTGCCTGACAAGCCGGCCATCGTGCTGGAATAGGTCCACATGCGATTCCTGAAGGTGCCCCGGAAAGACGGCGAGAGAACGCGCCAGGAACTGATGACAGCCGGAGCGCTGGACAACGGATACCCGATATCCAGCGAGGCCGGGTTCGTCTATCTTCCTCTCGTTTCAGGCGCAAAGCTCCCCACATCCGCGTCAAAGTTCGAAACCGTGGAGCGTGAGGCAGAACGGCGCGAAAGCCCGCCGAAAAAGCTCGCGGACGCGCTTTCAGGCCTGCTGACGGAAGCGGAACGCGGCGCGCTCATCGCCTCCTTCGACATAATAGGCGATATAGCAATCGTTGAAATCCCAGAAGGGCTCGAACCCAGGGAGAAGGAGATCGGAGAGGCGCTCCTCAGGGTGCACAACAACGTGAAGACCGTGCTGAAGAAGCTCGGCCCGATGGAGGGCGAGTTCAGGGTGAGGAAGCTCGGCTTCCTGGCAGGCGAGAACAAAACCGAGACGACCTACCGCGAGAACGGGGTGCCAATGAAACTCGACGTCGCGAAGGTCTATTTCTCCGTGCGCCTGGCAAGCGAGCGGAAACGCATCGCCGAATTGGTGAAGCCAGGCGAGCGGGTCCTGGTGCTGTTCGCAGGCGTAGGGCCGTTCGCGCTCGCCATCGCGAAAAAGCGGCCTGATGCGCGCATCGTAGCGGTGGAGATAAACCCAGAGGCGGTCCGCTATATGAAGGAGAACATCGCGCTCAACAAATTCGATAATATCGAGCCTGTGGAGGGCGACGCGCGGGCCGTGCCGCTTCAGGCAGGGTCGTTCGACCGCGTCATCATGCCATTGCCCAAGAGCGCAGAGGAGTTCCTGGACGTCGCCTTCGCTGCGGTCAAAGATGGCGGCATGGTGCACTTCTACACGCTCGCCGATGCGAACGACCCGTTCGGCGAGGCGCTGGAAAAGGCCGAGCTCAAGGCGGAAAAGGCAGGCGTATCCGTGGAAATAGGGTCGCAGCGCATCGTCAGGCCGTATTCTCCGCTCATAGTGCAGGTAGTCCTTGACCTCGAAGTGCGGAAAACCTAGCGCTAGTCATTCCTGCTTCGTTTCCAGTCCTATGTGCCGCTTCAACACGTCCAGCATCAGCTGGTCTGTGAGTCCTGTGAACTCCTTCCTCTTATTTTCGGGAATCAAGTCCCGCAGGTCCTTGAATATGGCAACGTTAAGCCCTGTCGCGATGTATTTTCTGAAATACAAATCCGTGGCGTCGGCCGCGATGCCCAATTCTCCAACCCTTGCGCTTATGAACCGCCTTACCGCCTCGTCCTGCCCGTACAATGCAATCATTATCTGTCCGACAAGCTGGTGATAGCCCGCGCCATAGCCGCCCTGCCTGGCCATCGCACCCCTGAACTCGCCGGGGGTTGATGCCTCGATGAATAGGGCAAGATACCTGTCTACGTGCTGCTTGTTTGCCGCGCTGACAAGCGGAAGCAGTTTTTCCCTCGCTGCAGCTAGCCGCGCGTCATTCCTGCCCTGGCCGCCCTTCGCATGCATGGCGCTGCGTATCTGCATTTTTTGGCCCTGCGGCGGCCCTTGACCTGATGTCAATATCTGCATGACCCTGTTTTCCCAGAAATAGCCTCTTCAACGTATGTATCAGTAAGCGCCGAGCAGGAAGCCGAGCGCCAGGAAGGCCAGCATGCCAAGGACTATGGGCGGGAGCGCGGGCAGGACCATCTTCTTCTTCCATACCAGGAACAGGAACAGGCCGAGCGCGACAACGCCGCCCACGAAGACGAAGGCGGTGGCGACGGGATTGAACGTGAGCGCTGACACCTCCAGCATTATGGGCGCCACCATGTCGCCGGTGCCCAGGTCCACCCTCTGCTCCCTCTCGCCAGGGGCCGGAGGCGGCGCCCTGGCCGTGACCGTGAATGCGAGGTCCTTCTGCACCACGAAATCGGCCATCTCCACCATGTGCTTGGTCATGAAGACGGAGAGGTAGTCATACACCGAGAGCAGCACCAGGAACAGGACCACAGGGAACAGCCCGAGGGAGATGCCGAATATCACGCCGACGCCTGCCGTGGCCATTATGGCCGCGCTGTTCTTCAGCGCCGGCCTGAATGCCTTCGCCGCGGAGAATGCGAGCCCCATGAGGATGCCCAGGGCCGTGCTTTCGGCGTATCCCATGGCCAGCCTGAGGAAGGCGTAGAACACAACCGAGCTGGCGGTTGCTATCATGACGAATTCCAGCACCCTGAAGACCATGACGTGCAGCCTGAAGAGGCGTATGAGGAGCACCATCACCACCGCGCCGAGCAGCATGTATGTTATGAAGAACAGGGCGTTGAAGGGGTTCTCAGCGTCCCCTGTCACGACCAGGCTGGTCACGTACGGGTTTTTCGTGATGTCGAACAATATCGTTATCCCTGTGAATATGCCCAGCAATTGCGCTATTATGAAAAAGGCCAGTATGGCAGTTATCATCCTCATTCATTCACCGGCTATCTTGACGTGACCATGCGCCTTTTCGTACAGCGTCCCCTTGCGGAGCAGCTCGGTGAGGATGCGCCGTGCCGTGGGCTCGTCTATGGCATAGGATTTGGCGCTCTCGACAATCTCCTCGAGGTCCGCCATGTCGTTCTTCCTGAGAATCTCCTTGACGATCTCCATTATCGTATCGACCTTCTCCATCCTGTCCCTTTCCGACTTGGGCTTGCCCGTGGCCACCGTGTCTATGTCGAACACGCCGGTCTGCTTGTCCGTCATGATCTTCCTCATGACGTCCTTGAAGAGGTCTATGGCCACCACGGCGTCGCTTTCCTCGACCTTTTCGCTCAGCCTCATCTTGGCATTTGCCTCGGCGAGCCTGACAAGGCCCTCCAGGTACCTGGGCGTTATGGCCACGGAGCCCGTGTCCTTGCCCATGCGCCTCAGCTCGACGTAGAAGTCCTTTATCCTTGTCGATGCGTCCTGCTGGAGCTTCGGGGATATCTTCCTCCTCGCGTAGGCGATGTATTTCCTGAGCAGGTCCTTGTCGAAGGACTCCTCCTCTATCTTCTCGTTGCCCATGTGCGTGGACAGTATGCGCTCCGCCAGCTTCGCGTCCTTTTCCTCGTCCAGCACGTCCACTATGGGGAATATGAGGTCGAACCTCGAGAGCAGCGTCGGCGGGACGTCGAACTGGTCCGCCAGGTTCTTGTTCTGGTCGAACCTCCCGTATTTGGGGTTCGCCGCTGCGAGTATGGCCGTCTTGGTGTGGAACTTCGCGACGATGCCTGCCTTGGCGACGCTGATGGTCTGGCTTTCCATCGCCTCGTGAAGCGCGGCGCGGTCCTCCTCCTCTATCTTGTCGAATTCGTCCACCTGTGCGGTGCCGCCGCTCGCGAGGACGAGCGCGCCTGCCTTTAGCGTCCATCCGCCCTCGCCCAGTTCGTCCTTCTCCGCCGACACGGTCAGGCCGGCGCCTGACACGGATTTTCCGCTGACATAGATGCTTTTCGGCGCAATCTCCGAAACACTCTGCAGGAAACGGCTTTTTGCCAGGCCTGGGTCGCCGATGAGCAGGATGTGGATGTCGTCGCGTATGGCAGCGCCGCCGCGCATGGTCTTGCCGCGCGTCCCCCCGAAGAGCTGGAGCGCCAGCGCCTTCTTGACCTCGCTGTGGCCGTAGATCGAAGGCGCTATCGAATTGACGAGTATCTCGGTTATCTGCGGGTCCTTGGCAAGCTCCTGGAGCCTGCGCTCGTCCTCCCGTGTGATCTCGACCTCTTCGAAGTCCTTCCTCAGGCTCCTGTAGCTGTTGATCTCAACGTAGCGGCTGTATACGAGCTCCTGCTTCTGCCTCGCCTTCATTGGCTGCTTGAGCCTGAGCGTGCCTGCTATCTCGATGTTGTCTCCCGGCGCGATCTTGTTGACAAGGTCGTCCTCCAGGAGGAGCTCTATGTGCGCTGCCGGGGCGCCGCCCCTCACGCGCTCGAGGAGCTCCTGCACCTCGGCCCGTTGTATGTCTATGAACGTGCTGTCGTCCTCCACCTGCTTCAGGGCGAATTTCTTGCAGCTGTCGCACCTCTTGGGCGGGGTGAAGTTCTTGCCCACGTATATCTTCATCTCCGAATCGCACAGCTCGCACTTGTACACCGCCACCTTCACCCGGTGCATCATCTCAGCCCGCTTGGTGACGACGCATTTGAATGCCACGAGCTCGTTTATGTTCTTGGAGCCTATCTGCTCTATGAGCGTCTCGCCTGCCGGCAGGTTGTCGAACCTGACATGCGGCGCGAACTTGGCGCCTGCAGCCACGATGTAATTGGACTGCGCTATCGCCTCCTCCGCGGCGGCTATCACCTGGTCGGGCGTGTGGATGAGCTTGTCCGCCAGTTCCGGGTCGAAGCTTTCCAGGGTGGCGTAGTCCACGGTGAGGCTGCGGCGCGTCGGGTAATTGCCAAGCAGGTCGTTTATCTTCTGTTTGTAGTTGCTGTCGAAGAACTCGTGGAACCGCTCTATTATCTGTGAAAGGTCAGCCGTCATAAAAACCACGTGAAAAAATAGTGGAAGTTTAGTATAATGGGATGGGGTTAAAAAGCCTGTCGCCACCCCATTTCCGCAACGGCTACTGGAGCATCATGCTCACGTTCTTGCGGTCTGAACTCAGCTCCGCAATTTCCACAAGCCGCGATGGCGAGAGCCCGGGCTTGCGTAAGGCCCCTGCCATCTGGCCGAAGCCAAGCCCGAAATCGCTCCCGGTCCACAGGTTATTCGATATTATGGCGAGCTGGAATGCCGTTTCATACGTTATCCACCCGTTCCTGCATGACGGGTTCTCGAGCATGGCCAGCGACAGGCCGCTTCCGAAGAGAGTACGTTTGCCATGGGTGCTGCGGTGTATGGTCATTTGGAAACTGTGAAACTTGTCCACGAGGTCCGCATCCGCCGTGAGAGACGCGTTGTCCAATGCCTTGACCACAGACAGGAATATCGCAGGGTAAGGCGATACGGCATCCAGCAAAGCGCTGAGCGTTTCCGGCCTGAGATCAGCTACCCCCCTATCAGGCCTGGTGGCCATGAACGTTGCTGCCTCGTGCAGCGTGTCAAACCCCCTCCCGGTCTCCGTTTTCGCAAGGGACACGGCAAGCCGCTGGAACTTAGTTTTGATTTCCGTTCCGCCGCCGTTCAGCTCGAATTTCTTCGCGAAAAATAGGTTCAGTTCGCAAAGCATCCTCCTTCTCCCGTTATGCGCCGGCACATCCTTCAGGGCGCTTCGCGGCGGTATCATTTTCAGAACGGTCCCCAGGCTGCTGGATGTGGTTCCCATGTTGCAACTGTTGTGCGAAAAGGTTTATATGATATTGTGTTATGTAGCGGAAAATACGGCACCTGCCGTGGGCTTCTCCATGGAAATGAATATGCCCGCGCCGGTTGCCCGGCGTCGGGTCTGGTGAGAGGCGTTTTCATTGATTGGAATTTCGAGCGCTATCCGCTCTCATTCCAATGCAGACAAATTCTTGCTAAAATTTGTCACGCCTTAGCATTATTGCCGGAGGCCGCCTCGAATCCCCATTCCTCCGGCATGTCCCTGCCGATTGCCGAAAAAGCAGACCACGGCATCAGCACGACCCCCGCGTGTGCTCCAGGATTTTCTGCTGCTCTATGACCATTGCGAGCAGCATCGACTCCAGAACCGTGAGCTTGCTCGCCCTGGCGCAGGCGGCTGCCCGCGTTTTGGCGAACTTCATGAGCCTGTCGAACGCCTGCTGGTCGTCCTCGGTCAGCGCGTTCCTGTACTGCTCCAGCGAGCCTATCTTTTCCGCGATTTCTTCCATATGGTCACCTCGTGAATATTGCAGGGCCGTAAGGCCCCAAGCATTTCGAGTCCGGGGAGGGTCCCCGACTGGTCGCAAGAGAAGACCTGCTTCTGGTTCTTTATAAAGAAACGCCGGCACACCTCATTTCCTAGGGCCCGCGGGCGGATTGTGGTCCGGGCTGGGCGCGGAAACCGCTTAAAATCTTCCCGTGGTAACCCCTGCATGGCGATTTACGTAGAAGTCGGTGCCCTGCTGGCTGCATTCTTCCTGCTCTTCCTGCTAATCAAGTTCCTCAAGCACCCCGGGCTGGTGATAGCGAACTCCATCACCGGAATAATCATATTTTTCGTGCTGAACCTCTTCTTCGGGCTCGGCATACCCATAAGCGTGTTCTCCGTGGGCCTGGTGGCGCTCGGCGGCCTGGCAGGCGTCATGCTCGTCATCCTGCTGCACTTCCTGGGCCTCGGCTTCTGATTTTTTAAAGCGATGGGGCGCTATCTATATCCTCAGGTGTTTTTCATGGCTGACGAGAAGAAGTGCATGGTCTGCGGGACGAGCGAATCCAAAAAATGGATAGAGCGGAAGAACATAATCGGGCAGAAGGCCTATTTCTGCAGCCCGAAGTGCTACCAGGAATACAAGAAGAAGGGCGAAGCATCAGGCGTGTGCGAGTTCTGCTAGCCGCCCAGGTGGTTTATCAGGAACCACATCAGCAGTATGCCGAAGAACATCATGGCCAGCTGCATGACCGATTTGACCGTCTGCTCCTCCTTGTGGAGTTCTGGGAGGAGGTCAGTGCCCGCGATGTAGAGGAAGCCGCCGGCCGTGAACGCGAGGCCGTATGCCTCCAGGTTGTTCACATACCCTGCCAGGAAGTAGAACCCCAGCGCCCCCGCGATGGCAGTCAATGCGCTCAGCAGGTTGAACAGCAGCGCCTTTGTCTTCGAGAAGCCGGCATAGAGGAGCAGGCTGAAGTCGCTCAGTTCCTGCGGTATCTCGTGCAGTATTATCGCGAGCGTGGTGGCTATGCCTATCTGCGGCGCTGTCATGAAGCTGGCCGCTATGGCCACGCCGTCGAAGAAATTGTGCACCCCGTCCCCGATGAGGACCAGGTATCCTATCGGCTTCTCATGCACATGGTGGTCGTGGTGCTCGTGGTGCCAGTGGACGAGCCGCTCCATTATGAAGAACGCCATCATGCCGGCGAGGGCGAAGGTGAAGACGGTCCCGCTCTCCATCTTGTCTATGGCCTCGGGGAACAGGTCGAAAAAAGCCGCGGCGAGCAGCGAGCCGGTGGCGAAGCTGAGTATCATGAATACGAGCGTGTCCAGAATCTCTTTCTTCAGCGATATCAGGACGACGCCGACCAGCGAGATGAGGCTCACAACGACAGTGGCCAGGATTATCTCCAGCAGCATAAGCTGGAATTCTGATGGAACGGTTATTAAATCGCACCGCCCTGCCATGTTCAGGCGGCTGTTTTCCCGTCGTTGCGGTTCTGCATAAGCCTTTTAAACCCGCCCCAGCATTTATGTTCTGCTATTTGTGGCTTGTCATGACCTGCCCAGCAGGCCATCCGGGCCATATGCGCAGCCGTTTCTCACGAGCCGCGAAGCGGCGAGTCGAGAAAATAAAACCGATGACAGGAATCGAGGTGTAAAAATGGGATACATAGACTTTGAGGTGCCAAAGGAACTGGTGCCGCAGATTTTGGAAATGCTTTCGGTCGCCAAGGATGCGGGCAAGGTCAAGAAGGGGATAAACGAGGCCACCAAGTCCATAGAGCGGAAAACCGCGCAATTCGTCGTGGTCGCAGGCGATGTCACCCCCGAAGAGGTCGTGATACACCTGCCGATGCTCTGCAAGGAGTACGGGGTGCCCTACGCGTTCGTGCCCACCAAGAAGGACCTCGGAAGCGCGGTCGGCATAGACGTCGGCACGTCAGCAGTCGCGGTCGAGAACGCCGGCGGCGCCACGGAGAAGCTCCAGGACATCATAAAGAAGCTCCCGAAGCACGAGAAGAAGAAGTGATTTGGATGGGAGACGAAGGTTATCCGGCGGAAATCGTCGAGGTGCGCGCCAAGACGGGCGTGTACGGCGAGATCTACCAGGTCCTGTGCAAGGTCCTCGAAGGGCCTGATGCAGGCAGGGTCATACTCAGGAACATCAAGGGCCCGGTCAGGAAGGGCATGATAGTCATCCTGCTTGACACCGACAGGGAAGCCAAGGAGATAAAGGCAAGGTGAAGACATGACGAACTGCTCGTTTTGCGACAGCTCAATTTCCAAGGGCACCGGCATGATTTACGTCAAGAAGGACGGCACGCTCTACTGGTTCTGCTCCAGCAAGTGCAGGAAGAACAGCCTCGGCCTCTCAAGGGAGGGGCGCAGGCAGAAGTGGACCCCTGCGGCACGCAAGTTCAAGGCCGGTATGGCCAGGAAGAAGTGATGCCGATGAGGGAACGCACGCTGCTGCTCATCAAGCCGGACGCGCTCCAGCGCGGCCTGGTCGGAGAGATCCTGGCGAGGTTCGAGAAGAAGGGCTTCAAGATCGTGGGCTTGAAGATGCTGAAGATGGACAAGGCGCTCGCGAAGGAGCACTACGCCCATCTCGTGTCCAAGCCGTTCTACCCCGACCTGGAGAAGTTCGTGACCGAGCACCCGCTCGTCGCTGCCGTGGTCGAGGGAAAGGAGGCTGTTGAGGTCGTCAGGCTCATCGTGGGCCCGACCAACGCGTCGAGGGCCCCCGCAGGCACCATACGCGGCGATTTCTCCAACAGCACCTCGCGCAACGTGATACACGCCTCGGATTCCAAGGAGACGGCTGCCAAGGAGATACACCGCTTCTTCAAGCCGCACGAGCTGTTCGACTACAGCGTCAATGTCGAATCGTATCTCTACGCGTCGGACGAGTGAATCTTCCCTTTTTTTCATCTTATTTTACGGGTAGCACCGGTTGATGGTTCGGGGAAACGGTATCGTGTCGCGGATGTGGTCGAGGTTGAGGACCCACTTCACGAAACGTTCGATCCCCAGCCCGAAGCCAGAGTGCGGCACGCTCCCGTACCTCCGCAGGTCCAGATACCATTCGTAATCCTTGATATCAAGCTTCTGGGCCTTCATCTTCGTGACCAGCTCGTCGTAGTGCCAGATGCGCTCGCTGCCGCCTATTATCTCTCCATGGCCTGCCGGCGCGAGCAGGTCCGCGTTAAGCACCGTGCCGGGCTTCGCCGGGTCGTCCTTCATGTAGAACGCCTTTATGTCGCTGGGGAA
Source organism: Candidatus Iainarchaeum sp. (assembly GCA_028714535.1). GTDB lineage: Archaea > Micrarchaeota > Micrarchaeia > Anstonellales > Bilamarchaeaceae > Bilamarchaeum. Next base: position 52,565 of record JAQTME010000003.1, read on the forward strand.
ATTGTGTATGAACAGCGGCTTGACGCGGGTTTTAGTGAGTATGGCCTCCTCGTCCGCGCCGAAGTCCTGGCCGTGCTCCATCTTGCCGCCCAGCTCGTTGACCTTGTCCACAGCCTTCGCGTAGTCCATCCTGTCGAACGGCAGCGTGACCTTCTTCAGGTCGTTTACGTCGCGCCCGCACGCCTCAAGGAGCTCCGGGTGTTCGCGCACCATCTTGTCGACCGCGTAATGCACCATGTTCTCCTGGAGCTCCATGTTCATCTTCTGGTCGTAGAACGCCATCTCCGGCTCCAGGTGCCAATATTCGGCCAGGTGGCGGACGGTCCGTGATTTCTCGGCGCGGAACGACGGCGCGAGCACGTAGACCTTGCCCAGCGCGAACACGAAGACCTCGGCGTACATCTGGGAGCTCTGCGTGAGGTATGCCTTCTCGCCGAAATAGTCCATCTCGAAGAGCGTGCTTCCGCCCTCGCAGCCCGACTTGGTTATTATGGGCGGCGCGATTTCGTAGAAACCCTCCTTCTCGTCCAGGTATTCGCGCAGGTAGTTGTCCAGGAAGTGCCTCGCCTTCATTATCGCCGTCATCTTCTGGGAGCGGAGCCAGAGGTGCCTGACGTCCATGAGGAATTCCTCGCTCAGGTCCTTGGCGATGGGGAACGGCTCGCCGCGTGAAATCAGCGTGAACCCTGTCGCCTGTATCTCGTATCCGCCCGGGGCGCGGTCGTCCTTTTTCACCACCCCTGTGACCGTGAGCGAGCTCTCCACGTACGCGTCGTTGGCGTCCTTCCAGTCCTTTTCCCCGACCTTGTCCTTTTTCACTGCCACCTGCATGATGCCGCTCGGGTCGCGTATGACCGTGAAGACCATGTTGCCGCTCACGCGCTGCCTGTGCACCCAGCCGCGCAATGCGACTTCCTTGCCTTCCATCTTTTGGAGGAGAATGGTCCCGATGTTGGTAATCATTGGAAATACACCTGAGGGTAATACTTTGAAAAACAATAAAAAGAGGTTGAAAAAAGGAAAAAGGTCAGACAATGACCGGCTCGCCGGGCACGCGCGGGAACATCTGGACGTCGCCCACATGCGGGGCGCCGGTGAGGTAGCGCACCAGGCGCTCAACGCCGAAGCCGCCGCCAGCGGACGGGACTAGCCCTTCCTCCGCCAGCTTCAGGAACGCCTGGACGTAGGGCTTCTCCTGGAGATTGTGCGCCCGGACCTTGCTCATGATTATGCCGAAGTCCGTTTCGCGCTCGCCTCCTGAAAGCGCCTCGCAGAACCCGCCGTTGTAGATCAGGTCGTAGTTCAGGAACTTGCCCTCGTGCGCAGGGTCGGCCTTGTCGTAGAATTCCCTCGGGATGGACGTCACCCAGAAAGGCGTCTTCGCCCCTTCGGACAACTTCTGCTCCCACTCCGGGCCGTGCGCTTTTACCAGCTCGTCCATGTCGTATACCGGGAACGGGCCCTTTATGGGCTTCAGCACCCTGCCGAACAGCTCCAGCTCCTTCGGGCACGTCTCGATGATCTTGTTCACCATGCTGATTATGAACGCGTCCATCACCCTGAAGATATCTTTCATCTTGGCGCCCCTCACCTCGAAGTCCACCTGGTTGAACTCGAAGAGGTGCTTTCCCGTGGTCCTCCTCACGGGGTTCTCCAGCCTGATGTTCGGCGAGATGATGAAGAACTTCTCCACCCCGTTCTTTATCAGGATCTGCTTGTGCAGTATCATGGACTGCATCAGCATCAGCCTCTGCTCGAGGTAAGTTATGCTCTCGCTCTTGAGCACCGCGCTTCCCGGATCGCCGTCCAGCGTGTCGGTTATGGTAGATAGTATCTGAGGCAGCCTCTGGTTGAAGCCCCTCTTGTGGAAGAAGCTGGTCGTGTGCTGCAGCACCCCCGAAGTTACCTTCTCATACGCCAATCTCTCTGGTTTGCTTACCGTTCTCATCTCTACTGCTCCTGCCATATAATATCACCCGCAACAAGTCGCCGGACGCCCTATTTATGCAATTGCCCGTTTTTCTTGGATGGATTACAAAAATGTGCCCATTTTTAAGCCTTTTGTTGGAAATATTCCAATAGGTATCAAAATGGATGAAAAAGACAGCGAGCTGCTTGCAGAACTGATGAAAGACGGCAAGGCGAAGATAAAGGCGCTGTCCCGCAAGCTCGGGCTTCCCATGAGCACCGTGCACCACCGCATCCTCCGGATGGAGAAGGACGGCATAATAAAGCGCTATGCGGCGATTCCCGACTACCGCAAGGTGGGCCTCCCGATCGCCGCATACATCTTCATCAACGTGGATTATTCGAAAATCGAGTCGCAGGAAGACGTGGCCGGGGAGATACGGAAGCTGCCGAACGTCCTGGACGTGTCCATCGTGAGCGGCGAGATAGATATAATAGCGAAAATACGTGCGAAGGACGTGGATGACATGGGCGAGGCGGTCCTCAAGAAGCTGCGCACCATAAAGGGCATAGCGAAGACGGTCACAGCAGTGGTCATGAAGGAGATTTAGCTCGCGCTAATCAGATTGAAAAATGAGAAAAAAAGGCTAAAGGAAAATAAAGAGATTCACGCCGCTTTCGGCGTGACCTTCAGGACTACGCCGGCAGCGACCGTCTGGCCCATGTCACGCAACGCAAAGCGTCCCAGGGGCGGGAAGTCCGCGAACTTCTCTATGACCACCGGCTTCAGCGGCTGTATCCTCACCACTGCAACGTCGCCGGTCTTGATGAAGTCCGGCTTCGCCTGCGCCGTCTGTCCCGTTTTCGGGTCCTTCTTCTCGAGGATTTCGACGACCTTGCCTGCGAACTGCACGGTGTGGATGTGGAACACCGGAGTGTAGCCGATCGATATCGCGGTCGGGTGGTTGAGCACCACAATCTGCGCGGTGAAGTCGGCTGCCACGGTCGGCGGCGAGGACACCGGGCCGATCACGTCGCCCCTCTTTATGTCCTTCTTATCCACGTTCTTCAGGTTGAATCCGACGTTGTCGCCGGGTTGCGCCTCTGCCAGCTCCTGGTGGTGCATCTCTATCTTCTTGATTTCGCCCTTCACGCCCGAAGGCATGACGATGACCGCATCGCCCGGCTTCATCCTGCCCGTCTCCACCCTGCCGACCGGCACTGTGCCGTGGCCTGTGATTGTGAAGACGTCCTGGATGGGCAGCCTGAGCGGCTTGTCCAGCGGCTTCGGCGGCACCTTGAAGGTGTCTATGACCTCGATCATCGTCGGGCCGGTGTACCACGGCATGTTGGTCGACTTCTTCGTGAGGTTGTCGCCCACGTAGCCGGAGCACGGTATGAACTTTATGTCTGCCACCTTGTACCCGATGCCTGTGAGGAGCTTCTCGACCTCGGCCTTGACCTTGTTGTATTCCTCCTGCTTGTAGCCTACGGCGTCCATCTTGTTCATGTTGATGGCTATCTGGTTGATGCCGAGGACCTTCGCGAGGAACGCGTGCTCCTTGGTCTGGGGCTGGATGCCGTCCTTGACAGAGACCTGCAGCACGGCAGCGTCAGCCTGGCTCGCACCGGTGATCATGTTCTTGACGAAGTCGCGGTGCCCCGGCGCGTCGATTATCGTGCAGTAGTATTTCGGCGTCTCGAATTCCCTGTGCGAGATGTCGATGGTGACTCCGCGTTCGCGCTCCTCCTTGAGCGCGTCCATGACGAACGCGAACTCGAACGTCGCCTTGCCGACCTTCGCCGCCTCGTCCTTCAGCTTGTTCAGCGTCTGCTCGGAGATGGCTCCGGTCTCGTAGAGAATCCTTCCCACCGTGGTCGACTTACCAGAGTCGACGTGCCCTATGAACACTAGGTTCAGGTGCTCTTTCTTTGCCATATTCAAAACCTCCTTTATTCAAACTGACTAATCCAACCTTTAAGAAAAAGGTAGAATTGAGTTAGGTGCGAGATATTTTTAAAGGTTTCAGTCCGGCTGCAAGAAGGATGAGGTGGACGGTACACCAGAAGGCTCCGTCCCGCCTCTCACCATTTCCGCCCCGTTTCCGGAGCGGGAAAGTCTTTTTCCACGAAAACCTTTTATAGCTGTATTTTCTTCCCTGAGTTCCTGGAACACAAAATTTTATTTTTTAACAACCCGTTTGCCAGCACACGAGGCGATACCTAATTTAAATCTTGCCCAAGCATACCCCTCATGGCCAAGGAAAAGCAATATCGTTTCAAGTCAGATGAAGGCATGAACGCGACGCTCCTCATAGGCGTCCTTCTCATCGCAGTACTTCTCGTGGGCGGCGGGCTCCTATACATAATAACACAGAAGAAAGGCGCCGAGCCCGTGGTTCCGGTGCTGCCCAACCTCACCAACCAGACGCAGCCCAACCTGACCAATCAGACGCCTGTCGTGCCGTGCGATGCCGCCTGCGCATACCGGAACGCGGTGGCGTCAAGGAACCCGGCCTTCTGCGCGAACCTCTCAGCGCAGTTCGTCCAGCCGTGCTACGAGGCCCTGTCCAATGTTTCGCTCGAGGCGTGCAAGGCAGTGGCCGATGCGGCGAAAAAGCAGTCCTGCGTGACCGCATCCGCCATGGCCAACATCTCCATCTGCGACCTGGCTGGTAACAGGAGCGCCTGCCGCCATGCCGTGGACCCGTGCGCTGACGCTTCTGACAAGGTCTTGTGCAACGCGCTCGCGAAGAGCGACCCGTCGCTGTGCAGATCAGATACCTGGTGCCTCTTCAATTACAGCGCCGCGAAAACGAACAGCTCGGCCTGCTCGCTCATCCAGAACCCCGTGGTCTCCGCCGCATGCGTGTCGGCAATAAAGCGCCAGGACAAATGCAGCGACTTCCCGCTCCAGTCGCAGAAGGACTACTGCTACCAGCTTTACGCCATGTACACTGACGATTACCTGGTCTGCACCCAGATATACCCGGACAGCTCCTACGGCCTTGACTGCCTCTCGCGGTTCGCTGCCAAGATGCACAACTACTCCATATGCAAGCAGGACGCCCTGAGCCTCAACACCCTGTGGGCCTGCTACACCAACTATTCGCTCCTCAGCGGCGACCTGTCCGGCTGCTACCAGATAGACAAGCTGGCCACCACGAGCCTGTTCCACTGCGCTTTCGAGTACGCCAAGAAGTTCGGCGACCCGACTGCATGCGAGCTCATAACAGAGACACTGACCATGCGCTCGACCTGCTACCAGGGAACGATGATATACTCAAACAGCAACCTGAAATGGCAGAACTGCGCAGGCATAACCAATTTCGAGTGGAAGAACAAGTGCTACACCGAATCGGCAAAGCTGTACAACGACCCGTCGCTGTGCGACTATGCGACCGAGGAGTTCGCCAGGCAGAGCTGCCGCAGCTCATATGCGGCCAACAAGACCGGCTGATAAAAAAGCGATAAAAAATAAGGGAAAGCCTACTCTTTCTTCTCTTCTGCAGGCGCAGCCTCGGCCGGCGCCTCTGGCGCCGCCTCAGGGGCAGCCTGCGCAGCCTCTGGGACGGCAGCCTTCGGCTCGCTGACGGCAAGCTGCTCGAAGTAGCCTATGTCGTAGGTGAACTCGTCGTAGGACTTTATCTTGCCCTGGGCGAGCATCATCTCCCTGGCCAGGATGTAGAATATGAGCGCCAGCGAGCGCTTGCCCTTGTTGTTTATGGGCACCACCAGGTCGATGAACTTGGTTTCGTTGTCCGTGTCGCAGAGCGATATGACCGGCACGCCGTTCTTCGCGCTCTCGTTTATGGCCTCGCGCTCGCCCTTAGGGTCGCACACGAGTATTATCTTCGGCTCCAGGAAGCCCTTGCAGGTCATGTTGGTCATGGTTCCCGGCACGAACCTGCCCTTTATCAGGTTCACGCCCGTGAGGGCGGCGAACTTGTTGGCAGGGTTGCTTGAATAGACGCGCGATGCGACTATGGTGACCTCTTCCGGCCTGTATTTCGCCAGCAGCTTGGCCGCGGCCATGAGCCTCTCCGCGCTCTTGCGCAAATCAAGGATATACAGCCCGTCATCGCGCCTCTTGAAGATGAATCCGCGCATGTCGCTGGTCCTTATCTTGGTGCCTATGTGGACACCGGCTTCCAAAAATACCTCCTGTTTCAGGGGCAGTCCGCTTTTTTCCATTTTCTCAATCCTCCTGTTTATTTCCCTTCCTTAGAAGGAAAAAATGGGGTCGCTGAGATTTATTCTTCCCGACCGCAGGTGTTAGTAGTCGAAAAGTTGAATTTCTGGCGCTTTTAAATAAAGAGCCCGTTTTTGGGCGCTTTTTACAAAAAGCGCACTCAGATAACAAGCACCCCAAGCTTGCAGGATACCAGGTTACCTCACGACCCCGTGTGCATGTTATGAGGTTAGGAAGGGTTTTTAAAATCCGAACGTGCGCCTACTTTGTGCTCGATTCACTATTCATCGTCCAGTTGCTGATATCTATAGGGGCGGTCCTCTGCCTCTCCCTGATCACAGAGCGGGCTGGCCCGAAGCTGGCCGGGCTCATCTCGGGGCTCCCCATCGGCACCGCCATAATCTTCTTTTTCATCGGCCTGCAGGACGGGGCGGCGTTCGCCTCGGACGCAGTCATCTACAATCTGGCCGGGCTCGCCGCGATGCAGTTCATGCTATTCGTCTATTACCGGGCGAGCATGGCGTTCGGCAAGTCCCTTCTTGCGCCAGCCGTCCTCTCTGTCATAGGCTACCTCCTGGCCGTACTCCTGCTCCAGGCCTTCGCGCTCGACCGGCTGGAAGCGGTGCTTGTGGCATTGTTGTCGATATTCCTTTTCACATACCTTTTCCGTGAGATAAGGGACAGCGGGATAGGCGAGCAGGTGCGGGTTCGCCCGGCCGTCCTCCTCGGCCGTGCGGTGATCGCTGCGGCCATCATCCTTGCGGTGACCGGCACCGCGGCGCTGGTCGGGCCGAAATGGTCAGGGCTCTTCTCCGCCTTCCCGACAAACGTCTTCCCGCTCATACTGATAATCCACCATGCATACGGAGTGAAGCCGGTGCACACGATAATCCGCAATTTCCCGACCGGCCTGGCCGCGACGCTCGCTTACTCGCTGACGGTCTCTTTAGCCTATCAGCCATACGGGGTATACTGGGGGACCGTTACTGCATACGCCGCCGCTTTCCTGGTCTGCGTTCTGATATACCTCCTGCAGAAAAGGAAGGATTCATCGCCGAACCTACCGGCCGATTCCTCGTAAGCGCCGGTCTTGACGCCATGCAAAGCTATATATATGAGAAAATGCATAAAATAGATTGCAAAATTGTGATAAAACACAAAAAGAGAGGCAAAATGGCGCAATTTTGTGCCAAAGAGGTGGCGCGGGATGAAAAACAAAGTCGATAGTGTTGATCTGATGATCCTGAGGGAGTTGCGCAGCAACTGCAAGCGGCCCGTGCGGGCGCTGGCGCAGGTGCTCGGGGTGCACCCGAACACGCTCCTCCAGAGGATAAAGAGGCTGGAGAAGTCCAAGCTCATCATCAAGTACGTGGCAGAGGTGGACTACGCGAAGCTGGGGTACGACCTCTACGTGTTCGTGGCCATAAAGGTCAACAAGGACGCGCGCAGCAAGTGGCACGTGCTTGACGAGCTGCGGGCTTTCAAGGACATCGCCGCGCTCTACGCGGTGACAGGCGGCTATGATGTCATGGCCCTCGTTAAGACGAAAAACCGCGAGACGCTCACCGCCCTGCTTGAGGACATGAACAAGAAGCCCTACATAATCGAGACGAACAGCACCCTTGTGCTCTACCCGTTCAAGGACGCGTACGAGTTCAACCCTCTGTGACTGGTTTCAGCGCTCCTTTCCGTAGACGTTGCCATACATCACATGGTAGTCGTCTATGCGCTCGTCTATCGCTGAATCCGGAGCCACTTCGTCCTGGGCAGCAAAGCCGGCCTTGATAAACAGTTCGCGTATGTGCGGCCGCGGGACGACAGTCGTCGCCTCCTCTATCATGCCTCCCAGCTCCTGTATCTTCTGGTCGCCCGGATGGAGGTCGCAGCGCACCACGAGCGGGTATTCCTCTATTGAAATCACCCTGCCCCCCGGCGGCAGGACAGCGTGGAGTTCCTGGAGCGTTCCAAGCTTCCTCTCCAGCCCGCGGAACCAGTGCATGACGTATGAGAGTATCAGCGTGTCGGTCTTGTCGCCGTCCTCTACCTCTTTCAGCCGGCTTGCGTCCTTGCATTCAAACCGCACGTTTATCACGGGCTTGCCCCTGTAAAGGAGCTGCTGGAGGCCCTGCTCGGAGTTCCCGCCCGGGCTGATGCTGAAATCCCCCCTGCTGAGCCTTACCGGCTGCATGTCCAGATCCCCTATCAGGTCGCCGAGGGTCTCCGCTATGTTTGCCTTTGCCAGCAGGAGCATCTGCGCGGAGAAGTCCAGGCATATGAACGTAAGCGGCTTGCTGAGCTCCCCGTTTTTGCCAAGTTCGTCTAATATCTCCCTCTGCCTTTCCAGGATGAGCCTGCTCGTCAGGACCGCCGTGCCGCATCCAACCTCGGTGACAACCCTGCCGATGTATCCCGAATCATGGTATTGCCTGAGCATCCCGGCCGCGATTGCGTGGTGCCCCGCCATCCACTCATCGTAATACTCCGAGAAAGCCGCAGACGCCCTCATGATGGTCTCTTCGCTCGGCGGCTTGTTGAGCTTTTTCTGGTATCCGCTGTTTGTTCCAGTTATTATCCTTGGGAGGGGAGCGACTAACTGGATACGGTGAGTATTAGCCATATTACTATATCTTTAACCATTTGTTTTAAAAAGATGCCTGTGGCTGCAGCATAAGATAACGTCGAAAAATAAGCTGCCGACTACGCATTGACAGCTTGGAGTTCTGGCCTTTGTTCACGCTCGAGTACTGGCATCCTTTCTGTCTTGCCGATGCGCGGCTTGGTGAAGCACAGGCAGCGCATCTGCGTGTACGCGCCGGGCCCGAAGCGTTCTGCATCCTCCACGATATCTATCTGCCTGGGCTGGCCGGGCTCGGTAGGGCTGTTCAGGTGCCTTGTCAGCCTTTCCTGTATGACCTTGTAGCCCCACTGCTTCGTAACGAGCCTTTTGAGATCGTAGCCCATGTCGAACGGCTTGCTTATGTATGCCAGCCTTTTTGCCTTATCCTCGCCGAGCCGTTTCCCCAAATCTCCCATGTTGAAAGGATAGACGTCAATGATTATGAAGTGCCCGCCCTCCTTCAGCAGGTCAAAGGCGTTGTCAATGGCCATCTTCCGCCCGGCCGCTATCTGGAACGAGCCCCACCACAGTATGATGTCGAATTCCCTCACGGTTAAAGAGTCCTCCACGAGCTTAGGCTTCGAGAGGTCGATGCTGATCGGCACGCATCTCGTGCCATCTATGTATTCCGCAAGCGTTGCATCCCTCTTCTTAATCATCCTGGCGGATATCTCATTCGCGTACACCCTCGCATCTCCGGAGCCGTTCTCAAGCATGTGCTTTGCAACGCCGCCGGTCATGGCAGTGACGTCAAGTATCTTTTTTGCCGTGGCGATGACGCGGTCCATGTGCCGCAGCCTTGTCAGGAGGGTCGCAACCGTGGAATATGTGCCGCTTTCAAGCAGGTACCTGTCCAGATTGCCGTTGTCCTTGGCGAGCAGGTCGCCGGCTTCCCCCCACACCTTCGCGAAGCCGCCCCTGCGCAGTTTGTCGACCTCCATCATCCCGTGGAACGGGTTTATATAGCGCAATGGGGTCGCCGGTTTCGAATTATAGGCCTTGCGCAGCCCTTCGGCTAGGACGCGGAATTTTATCTTAAAGCGCTCCCTTAATGTGCCCGTCGGCTGAGCAAGTGGGTTCGCTATCGTCCTCGCCATCATATTATTCATCCGCCACACTATTTAAGTGGCTTTCGATGTAACCCTTTGTAAGCGATTTCTCAGACACGCGGGTATTTCAGCAGGCTCGGGATGATGTCCACATGCGCCAGGAACATCCTCCTGCAGCAATACCTGCCCACTCCCAGCTCGTCCAGCGCCACGTCCGGCTTCTTGTCCTTCAGGGACGCCTTGTACTGGTCGTAGAGGTGCCCGATTACCCCGCCGCACGTAAAACATCTGACAGGAAACTCCAATCATATCACCTGTAGGATTTCTGGAACCTTGCCCTTGCCTTGGGCCCGCGGAACTTCTTGGTCTCGACACGCCTGGTGTCTTCGATGACGAGCGAGCGGTCCAGGGCGATGAACTTCTCCCTGAGGTTGAGCTGGTCGAAATAGAGCACGAGCGCGTTTGCTATCGCGGTCCTCGCCGCCTGCGCCTGGCCCATCATGCCGCCGCCGTTAACGCTCACTGATATGTCTATGCCAGTGGCCTCTGCGCCGACGTAACGGACCGGCTCCCTGATTATCTCCCTTACGAACGGGTTTGACAGTGAAGAAAGGTTCATGTGGTTTATCCTTATCATGCCCTTGCCGGGCTTTATGGTGGCCCTGGCCACGCTCTCCTTCCTCTTTCCCCTTGCTACGAACGCGCGCGTTTTCTTTTCCGCCCTCTTTTTCTTCTTCGGTGCTGCCTTGGCTTCTGGTTTGGCCTCTGCCGGCGCTGCGTGCGGCTCAGGCCTCTTTTCCTCTGCCTTCTTCGCTTCCGGCTTCGGCGCAGCTTTGGCTTCCTCTGCCTTGTGGGCCTTGGGCTCCTCTTTCACAGGGGCCTTCGCCTCCTCCTTCTTCGCCGCGGGCTTCTTTCCGCGCGCCTTCCTGTCGTCCTTTTTCTCTTCAGCCATAATCATCAACCCGTGTACCCTATGCTCCTGCAGAGCTCATGAATGGTAATGTGCTTTGACACGCCGTCGAACGTCGCGTTCTCCAGCTTGAGGTTCTCCTTGAGGTTCTTGGGGTTGCCGGTGTAGACCTTCAGCCTGTGGAGCGCTTCCGTGCCGCGCAGGGTCTTCCTCGGAAGCATGCCGCGCACCATCCTCTTCACGAGCATGTGCGGCACTCTGGACCATACCGGCGAGCGCTCGGGGGTCCCCTTGTGCTTTATGGTCCTCTTGACCTTGTAGCGCCCGGATATCTGCACCGGGTTGCCCCTTATGACAAGCTTCTCGGCGTTTATGAGGTGTACCTCCTCGCCGAGCATGAGCTTCTTCGCGAGCTGGCTCGCGAGCCTTCCGAACACCATGTTAGTTCCGTCTATCACAAGCATGACAATCACTTCAGGATCACGATTCCCCTTCCGTCGGGGTTTGCCTTGTGCAGGCTCTCTATGGTCACTGCCTTGCCGCCCGCAGCTCCGATGAGCTTGCGCGCGCTCCCGCTGAACGAGAACGCCGCTACGGTGAGCTTCTTCGAGATCGCGCCTGCGCCCAGCACCTTGCCGGGGACGAGCACGGTCGCGTCGTCGCTGGCGTACTGCTCGAGCTTGCTGAGGTTGACCTCCGCCTTCTGCCTCTTCGGGCGCGACAGCTCGCCTGCCACCTTCTTCCAGAGGGGTTTTTCCGATTTCATCAAACTCTCTATCAAAGAGAGAAGTACCTGGTTGTCTTTCTTCATTTCGCCACCTTGGCTCGCCCCCGAATTGCGTCGGGAACTAATCAATGAGCGTTAGTAATAACATTGGGGAAGATTTTAAAAGGGTGGAGGTGGCCGCAGCGGAAGCCGCTGCGACGCGCCATCCCTGTAAAAAGAAAGGAAGATTCAGTCCGGCTTTGCCAGCTTGTACACCGCTTTCAGGGCCACGATGAACGCCGCCGGCGAGATGAACGCCACTAGCGTGCCCGTGAAGCTTGCTATGAGCGCAGCCAGGGTGTTGCCAGCCGTCCCGAACAGGCCCAGCGTCGCCGCCAGGAGCGTGTTCCAGGACGTTGTCGCCAGGAGCAGTGCGATTGACGCTATAAGGAAGCCGTTGACCTCCTTCTCCTGGATGTTCGCCACGCCCACGACCACACCGAGTATGAACAGGAGCGCTATCAGCAACGGCATGATGACCACCGGTACGAACGGGGACATCACGCTGATCACCAATGCCAAAATTACGCCACCGAGGAATGCGTATTCCCCGTAATTGACCGTTTTACTTGCCATATTGTGTATCACCTCATATGGGAGTGGATTGGCTAATCTGCTCTTTATTTATAAATGTGCCATATGCCCCTTCGTCATCTGCCTGAGAAAACCACAGGATTAGCGTATTTTAACTGACGTTTATACTTCCATTACGACAACTTTACCTGCGCGCACTCTCCAGCTCGCAGCTGTGGTTGAACGCCCTCCAGTTCCGTTCCCGTACCGCATCATCCCCGCGTGCCGCCTGACGGCAGATCTCCAGTTGCCTGCATGCAGGGCTGGGCTCGCGTTGCACATCAAGAAGCGTCTGCCTCAGCTCGTTCAGCCGCCTCTCCCTCTCATGAGAGTTCGCACCAGAAAGTTGCTTGGCATCGCCTTTAGCCGGCTGCGCAGCCCTCTTGAACAAATGCATGCACTGCCATCGGCAGCAATGGATAAAATCCTTTGTCATAGGGCTGCGACGAGGTAGCCGAGCATGCCGAGCGCGAACGCGGCGAGGGACGCGTCCCTTGCGAACTTGAACGCGCCCTGCGCTGCGAGCCTGTAGCAGACTAAAAGAATCAGCGCGTCGGCTGCGATGATGGGCGCGCCCGAGAGCGGCGTGAACCTGATTCCTGCAAGGAACGGGAGCGCGCTCAGCGGGATGAAAAGCAGGTAGAGCGCGATCGCCATCCAGAGCGATGCCTCCTTCCCTATCATCACCGGCAGCGTCCGCGAGCCGCGCGCGGCCACGTCGCCCTCGACGTCCTGTATTGACTTTATTATCTCGCGGGCGAGGCCTGCGACGAAGCCGAGGAGCGCGAGCGCGAGGTTGGCAGGGGCGAGCGCTGCCGAAACCACGTAGTTGCCGAACACGAACGGCACCGCCATGGTGAGCGCTATGTAGGCGTTGCCTGCAAGCGGCAGGTCCTTGAGCTTCCAGTTGTACGCTATCGCGAGCGCGTTGAAGACCAATGCGATGATGAACGCTGGCGTGTTGATGAGATACGCTAGTGCTGTGGCGAGCGCCATGCATATGAACGAGAGCCACAACGCGAACGTGGGCGAGATCGTGCCCTTGACGAGCGGCCTGTCTTTTTTCCTGTTCAGCCTGTCAGTCTCCATGTCAAGGTAGTCGTTGAGCGCGAACGAGCCCATCTCGCTGAGGATGGGCACCAGCAGGGAGATTGCAAGCACGATGCCGGCGGGCAGCCCGCCTGCTACCGCCTCGGCGATGAGGACCGCGAACGCCAGCATGAGCGCATGCTCGAAGCGCGTGAGCCTGTACAGCTCCAGCAGGAATCCCATGGCATGAGTTTGGAGCGCTGCCTTATAAAAATGCCGGAACCGCAGCTATATTATACCTGCCTCCCAATCCCCATCATGCCAGAGAAATACGGCGTCGAGCTCATCACGCCTTCAGCCAAGGAGAAGCTGATGAAGGGGCTCTATTCGCCGCAGCTCTACGAGCGCAAGGCGGTCATACACGGAACGTGCGTCAAGCTGTTCACGGACAGCCACGAGTTCAAGGACATGTGGGAGGACAACTTCGACCTCATGCCGGACTGGATACGGCCGCACGCCCGGCTGTTCGCTGTGAAGGGCAAAAGGCTGCGCGTGCGCTACGAGCCGGCGTCCAAGACCGCCATAGTCGAGGGCTGCAATTACTACGGCTGGGTGAAGAGCATCGCGCTCGCCATCGTCGCGGATTTCCTGGAGGACTTCATGTCCGAGCACCGACGCTATTCAGTGCACGGCTCGTTCATAGACATGCACGGCCGCGGCGTGGCTGTCATCGGCCCGCCAGGCAGCGGCAAGACCACGCTCACCTACGGCCTGCTGCTCGACCGGAAGTTCAATTTCCTGACCGACGACTGGTTCTTCGTGCGGCTGGCCGACAGCGACACGCTCGTGTATTCGTCCGAGAAGAACTCCTACATACGCGCAGACATGGCGAAGAGCTGGCCGCAGTACCGCGAAAAGCTGAAGGGGATGAGGATGGACGCACGGGAGCGCGCGATAGTCGACGTCCGCCGGCTCGTTGGCGGCGAGAGGATACGCACCGATTCCACGCTGGCGCTCACGGTGCTGCTGACGCGGGACAAAAAACTGCCGCCCCTCGCCAGGCTCGCGCCCAAGGAGGCGCTGGCGTTCATGCTGAAGAACGATTTCTGCAACCCGCACCAGCTGGTGCGCAGCAGGGCGAAGATGGCCAAGCGCAGGGAGTTCTTCCGCGACCTGTTCTCCCGCGCGCCGGTCTGGCTGCTGAACACCATAGAGACGCCGCAGCAGTCCCTGGATAGGCTAAAAAAGCTGACCGGACAATGATTGTGCATGGCTTTCACACACATACGCGCACCGTACGCTTTCATGGGCTACCAGTGCCCCATGGAAGAGAGCAAGGCAGCGGTCATGCCGGTGCCATACGATGCAACGACGTCGTTCAAGGCAGGCACCCGCGAGGGCCCGCACGCGATAATATTCGCCAGCAGGCAGGTGGAGTTCTTCGACCGGGAGCTCGGCCGCGACGTGGCAGAGGAGGTCGGCATCCATACGCTCCCTGAGATGGAGCCCGACCTGGGCTCCGCGGAAAAGACCGTCAGGCGCGTGCAGGAGATGGCCGAGGACGTCATCGGCCAGGGCAAGTTCCCGATAATGTTCGGCGGCGAGCATTCTGTGAGCGCCGGCGTGGTCGCCGCGCTGGCGAAAAAATACAAGAACCTCTCAGTCCTGCAGATCGACGCTCACGCGGATTTGCGCGACGAGTACGAAGGCACGAAGTTCAACCACGCCTGCGCCATGCGCAGGATTCGCGACCATGTCAAGACCGCCGTTCAGGTCGGCATCCGCAGCGTGTGCCGCGAGGAGCTCGACTACATAAAGAAGGCCAGGCTCGACGACTGCATCCACTGGGGCGCGGAATTCGACACGGCCGAGGTCCTTTCGCACCTGACCGACACGGTCTATGTCACCATAGACCTGGACGGCTTCGACCCGTCCGAATGCCCGGGCGTGGGGACGCCGGAGCCCGGCGGCCTGAAATGGCTGCAGGTGCTGAAGCTGCTGCGCGAGGTTTCGCAGAAAAAGAAGATTGTCGGTTTCGACATCATGGAGCTCATGCCCATACCGAACACCGTCCAGTCCGAATTCTTCGCCGCCAAGCTGGCGTACAAGCTGCTGGGCTACTCGTTCTTCAGGGGCTGAGCGCTTCCAGGAAAATTCTTAAATCTTGTCCGGCCAGGCTGAACAGGTGATATCCTTGGCTAAAGAAATGGGAAAAGGAATGACGTGCGGCTGCGGCACCTGCATGGGCCGGGTATGCGGTTCCATAACAGGCTTATTGGTGCTGGTGTCCGGCCTGGCATTCGTGGCGTCCGCGCAGGTTGCCGCGTTAATCAACGCGCAGGACGTAATGATAGCCGGCGCCGCATTGGCGCTTGCCGGCTTGAGCCTGCTCATCCACGCCCTGGGCTTGTGCCCCCTGTGCAAGGGGAAGTAAAGCGCAAGGGCGTTTCTTAGTCCTTCAGGTGCGCGCGCAGGTAGTCTTCCACGTGCTCCTGGAACTGGCGGTTCGACGCGTAGCCGAACTGCTCGTGCAGCTGCAGCAGGTACGGGTGCGGGGCGAAGTGAGGCACGGTTATCGCATAGCCCTCCATGTCCATGGAGCCGGCCTTCATGCTGGCGCCGCCGTATTTGCCATATACCTCCCTGAACCTCGAGGACTGGGCGACCTGCTCCTTGGACACTATCCTGCCCGCGACCTTCTGGTGCACGAACGAGAACGCGACCCTCTTCTTCTCGGCCTTTCCGGTCAGCAGGTTGAGCATGGGCTTTTCCACGTCCGCCGATATCCGTATCTCTGCCTCTCCTGCCGCCGTGCTGTATTCTCCCCTCTCCAGGTGGAGCAGGAGGAAGGAGGTGAAGAACTCGCCGGCGTCCCTGAAGCTCACCGATTTCGAAAATACCATCAGCCTGCCGCCCGCGAAGAACAACGAGCGCATGGCCCCGTGCGCGAACGAGTTGCCCAGGCGCTCGCCGTCGATGCTGAGGTTCTGGAAGTAGTTGTTGGGCACCGCGTAGGCCGCGCGGGCCTCGAACATCGGGTAATCCAGCCTCACGGGCCAGTCCACTGACGAATGGATGCTTTTCGTTATCGCGGGGAACAGCGCGGCCATCTCCCTGCTGTAGGCCATGCGGGCCTTGTCCTCCTCAAGCATCTTCGCGACCAGCGCCCCGTATTCCGGCGCCTTCGCCCTTTCGCAGACGTTGCACATCGGAAAACAAACCACCGACCTGATTTTTAATCCTAACTTCCCAAGTATCACTTGAATTCTATGGACACAAAAAGCATGATAATCACCATCGTAGTCGTAGCCATAGTCGTCGGGTTCATCACGGAGCTGTTCTACTTCGGCGGCAGCTACACGCTTGACTTCGGCGGCTCGCTGGCCGCTGCCAAGAACGTCACGGGCACCGCCGCATTCAACGGCACCATACGCACCTACGACCCGGTGGTCGGCATCCCTGTCAATACGAGCCAGGCCGTGCTCGGCCAGGTCAGGAAGATGCCCGGCGTGAAGGACGTGCGCGTGCAGGCCGGCATCATACTTGTCGATACAGAGACGCGGGATGACGTCTACCCGCTCGCCCTGGCGCTGCGGCAGATGAACCTGTCCCCGGTCACCATCGTCGCCAACATAGCGATCCCGCCGGAGCTCGAGGTGGCCACCAGCAACGGGACGGTCACGGCCAGCACGCTCAACACGCGCGGCGTCGTGAGGCTGGAGACCGAGCCGTTCGTAGATGCTGGCAGCGAAGTGCCGGTCGCCATGACTGCCGTGCTGAGCGAGGGCATGCTGATAGACTATTACTCTGCGCGCATAGTGGCCGAGCGCAGGAGCATCATCGCCAACGCCACGGTCGTGGAACTCCTGAATGCGACATTCACCTACTCCATCCCCTGGGAGGAGCGCGATATCGATGCCGGCAGCCTGGCCGGATATTCCTATGATTACAGGAAGGTCAACACGATAGTCTTCTCGCCCGAACTCAACGTGACGTCGGTGTTCATGAAGAAGGCGCTGCCGTACGTGACGTTCATAGGCCCTGCCAGCGCCGAGGTGTCGCCCGACTTCACCAACATGTCCGCCGTGCGCGGCGATTTCGCGGAAACGAGCGTCTCGTTCCCCGGGTCCACGCTCACCGTCACCGGCAAGGAGGCGCCTGGCCTCGCGATGGAGCCGTCCGCGGTCAGCTACGCCTACCGGCTCGCCCTGCCGCAGTCCGCGGAGGGCTACGCGCTCGGCGGTGTGGAATTCGTGATGGCCTCCCCGTCAAAGCTTGATGCCGGCTCTGCAGTGCCGCTGAACGTGACGCTCCTGATGATAGGCGCCAACGTGTTTTCGGTGACGCCTGCGCCGCTGTCCTAGCCCATCCGCTCTATCTTCCTTATCCTCTTCTCCGCCTCTATCGTGTCCAGGTACTCCACGGTTTTTTTCGGCACGTGCTTCTTCCAGGACTGGTCGCCCTGCACCATGAGGTTCCTTATGTGGGCGCCCTCCTTGGTGCCGCGGTCGAAGAAATCTATTGACTTGACGAGTATGCCGTGCTTGGAGAAGAGCATCTTCACCAGCTGGTTGTTGGAATAGACCTCGTGGACGGACGGGATGTGCATGAGCACGTGGTCCACCCATATCGTATTGTTGTTTATGTCCGGCACAGGGACCAGTATGATGCGCGCGAGCTCGCCCTTGTTGAACGACGCGCGTATCATGTCTATGCGCTCGCCGCACGTGAACGGGTTCTCGCTGCTGAACGAGTCCTCGGAACTGCCGATGACCACTACGACCTCGCCGAACTTCTTCAGCAGCTTCTTCAGGGCGAACTGGTGCCCGTGATGGAACGGCTGGAACCTGCCTATGAACAACGCTCTTTTCATGATACCACCTTCTACGCCGCGACCTGCTTCAGCTTCACGCCCACGAGCTTCGATACCCCGTCGACCTTGGCCACCCCTATGACCGAATCGGTGCTGGATATCACGGTGTCGTTGTGCGACACCACGATGAACTGGCTGTCCCCCGTCATCTTGGTTATGAGGTCGGACAGGTTCTTGCTGTTGGGCTTGTCGAGCGCCGCGTCCACCTCGTCGAGGATGTAGAACGGCGCCGGCTTGAAGAACTGCAGCGCGAATATGAACATGAGGGCGACCAGGGTCTTCTCGCCGCCCGAGAGCGCGTCGAGCGAGTATTCCTTGTTGTTCCTCCGTATCTTTATGAAAAGGCCGCTGTCGAACGGCGTGGCCGGCTTGTCGAGGTAAAGATGGCCCTCGCCTATGTTTATGTGCTTGAACATGCCGCTGAAGTTGTCGCTGACGGCCTGGAACGTCTCGAAGAACGCATCCTTCTTGTGCTCCTCTATCTCCGCTATCATGGCGAGTATCGCCTGGCGCTCGGTGTCCAGCCTGGATATCTTCCCCTCGGCCTCCTCTATCTCCTGCTTCTTCTTGTCGTACATCTCTATGGCCGCCATGTTGACGTTGCCCATCTCGGCCAGGATGCGCTCCGACTCGCCCACCATCCTGTTCAGCTCGTCCTTCTTCAGCTCGAGCATCTGCGCGTCCGGGTAATTCACCGACTCCGCTTTTATGTCGTCGAAATGCGTGGTGGCCGTCGCCTTCCTGACCGTGAGCTGGTTGAGGTCCTTGTTCAGCTTCTCTATGTCCATCCTCTTCTCGGCGAGCGCCTTCCCCAATGCGGCGAATTCGCCCTCGTAGGCCTTCATCCTCTCGAAAAGCCTCTCTATGTCCTTGCTCGCCGAGCTTATCTCGGCCTCAAGCTTCCCGAGCTCCTCCTTGGAGCCGCTGAGCTGGCGCTTTATCTCGTTCATGCCGTGGACGAGCGCCTTGCCTTCCTTCTCCAGCTGCTTCACGCGCTCCTCCCTTGCCGTGCAGTCCTTCCTGCGCAGCTCGAGCTCCTTCATCTTCCCCTCTATGGTCGCGCGCAGCGATGACACGCTCGCAGTGAGGTCCGTGCGCTTCCTGCCCGACTCCTCCATGTGCTTCTTCGCGCCCTCTTCGGCCGCGCGGAACTGTTCGCGCAGCGCGGTTGCCGCCTTCTCCTTCTCCGCGGCCGTTGCCGTGAGCCTGTCCTTCTCGGCCGCTGACGCGCGTATCGCCTCGTCCAGCGACGCCAGCTCCGCGTTGAGCTGTTCCTTCCTCCTGAGCAGGTGCGCGGACTCCTTGCGCTTCTCCTCCTCCATGCGCTGCTCCATCTCTATGGTCTTGATTTTGAGCTCAATCTGGGATTTTTCGCCCCTCAGGCGCTGGTCCTGCTCGCGTATGGAATGCAGTTCGCTGAGCATGGACTCCTTCTGCGCCTTCACGTCCGCGAGCTCCTTCTCCAGCTTGCGCAGCTGGTTGCCGCTGAGTATGCCGCTTTCGGAGCGGCCGCCGCTGACCACGCCGGAACGCTCGAATATCTCCCCGTCAAGGGTGACCATCCTCGCGCTGCCCACGCCAAGCCTCCTCGCATGCGCGACGTCGTCGACGAGCATGGTCTCAGCGAACACGTATTCGGCCGCGCGCCTCACCTGCTCCGGGAACTCTATGACGCCCATGATGGACGATGCGCCTGCCTTGGGCGCCCTCACGGTGTCGAGCGGGATGAACGTGGCCCTCCCTGCCTTCGCCTTCTTGAGCTTGTCTATGGCCGACGTGGCGGTGTCGACGCTGTCCACGACGACGTAGAGCAGCCTTGAGCCCGCCGCCGCCTCCACCGCGCTGGCGTATTTCGGCTCGAAGCCTATGAGGTCCGCCACGGTGCCGTGTATGCCCTTGTCCTTCTGCTTGAGGTCGGCTATGAAGCTGAGCGCCGGGTTCGCGAGCTGCGGCGAAGAGCGCACCTTGAATATGGCCGCCTTCTCCCTGAGCTCGATCATCTGCCTGTCGCAGTCTGCCATGGATGCGTTTATCTCCTTGGTCTTCATGAAAGATGAGTCTATGTCGGCCGCGAGCTTCGCCACCTCTGCCCGCAGCCTCCTGGTCTCGTCGCCGGCCGCCTTGGCCTCCTCGGCGCCGGCCACGTTTATGCTCTTCTCCTCGGCCTTCTTGGCCTCGATTATCTCCTTCTTCGAGCCTATCTCGGACGTGAGCGCTATGAGCCTTTCACGGGCCTGCGCCAGCTCGGATTCCTGCTTCTCGAGCGCTGCCCTCGCCTTGGCGACCGCCTCGTTCTCCGCAGGTCCGCCGTGCGCGCCAAGCTTCGTTTCAGCCGCCTTGAATTCCGCGCGCAGGCCGTCCAGCTCCTTCCTCAGGGCCTCCAGGCCCTGCTGCTCTCCAGCAAGCTCCTTCTCGAGGGTTTCCCGCTCCGACCCGGCCTTCTTCGCCTGGGCCTCGCGGTCCGCTACCAGCTGCTCCTTGGCCGCGCAGTTCGCCTTGAGCTCCTCGACCTTGCGTATCAGCGCGTTGGTCTTCTGCTTTTCCTGGAGTTCCTTGCTGACCCCGGCCCTGCTGGCTTCGACCTCCTTCACCTTCGCGTCGAGCTCGGCCATCTCCTGCTCCCTGACGCCCTTGTTGAAGTTTATCTTCCCCTCGAGCTCTGCCACCCCGGCGAGCTCCTTCTCCAGCCTCTTCAGCTCGTTGCGCAACAACGTAGCTTTCGCGTTCGTGAGCGTCTTCTTCGATTCGAGGTACCTCAGCGCGGCCTCCTTCTCGTCCTTGAGCTGGCCGAGGAAGGCCCTGCGCTCGCCCAGCACCAGGTTAGCGTCCTTTATCCTGGTCTCCACGGTCCCCAGCTCAGCGAGCGCCTCCTTCTTCTTGTCCTCGAAGTCGGTGATGCCGGCCACGCTGTCTATTATGCCCCTGCGCTCCTTGCCGTTCATGTTTATTATGCGCGGCACCTCGCCCTGCGCGATGGTGTTCCTGCCGGAGCTGTCCAGGTTGTATTTCTTTATCGCCTCCAGTATGGCGGAGCGCGTCGTCTTCTTGCCGTCCAGCCTGTAGAGTATCTTGCCGTCCTCGCGGATGGCGCGCTTCAGCTCGTATCCCCCTCCGTTGCCCTCGAAGCTTATGGTGACCTCAGCGCTGTGGGAATTCGAGTGGATGAGGTCCTTGACCTTCTTGGCGCGCAGGGAGCGCAGGCTCGTCTCGCCCATGGCGAAGCGTATGGCGTCGCACAGGTTGGACTTGCCGCTGCCGTTGGGGCCAGCGAAGCAGATGAACGTCTTTGGCAGCCGGATGTCGGCGGCCTTGAACGACTTGAAATTCCTCAATTTGAGGCGGGAGATGAAAACCATTGCCACCGGACCTAAATCTCAGGGCAGGTTAAAAAGGATTTCTCCCTCACTCCTGTGTATGAGCCTTCAGATAAAAGGGAAGCCCCAGCCGCTGGTGACGCTCGCGATCCTGCTGGCGATAGGCATACTCATAGGGCTCACCATAAAGAGCATAGGCTACTTCTGGGTGATGCTCGTGCCGAACATATTCCTGGTGGTGCTCACGCTCTCCCTGCTCATGGCATATTTCGACCGGCAGGACCCGTCAAAGGCCGAGCCGGCCGTGTATCCGTCGCTGAGCGTGCTCATACCGTCCTACAACTCTAAATCCACCATCGTGCGCACGATAAAATCCATACAGGCATCCGACTATCCCGGCAAGCTGGAGATAATAGCCGTGGACGACGGCAGCACCGACGGCTCCCGCGAGATGCTGAAAGGGATGAAGGGCGTGACGCCGCTGCTCCTGGACAAGAACGGCGGCAAGGCGCATGCGCTGAACACGGCCATGAAGATCGCGAAGGGCGATGTTATCGCGTGCGTCGACTCGGACTCGTATCCTGAGCCGTCCGCATTCAGGAAGGCGATAGCAGCGCTCTACCGCGACAAGCGCAACGGCGCGGTCACCTGCTTCATCCGCGTGGACAAGCCTGATTCGCTGCTCAAGAAGATCCAGGACATAGAATATCTCACCGGCTTCGGGTTCTCCCAGATGGCAACAAGCGCCATAGAGGCGATATTCGTCACGCCAGGCCCGACGACCATATTCAGGAAGACCGCGCTCGACGAACTCGGAGGGTTCGACGAGGAGAATATAACGGAGGATTTGGAAATCGCCTGGCGGCTCAGGAAGCACGGCTACCGCATCGATTATACCCCCGAGGCGTTGATATACACCGACGTGCCCAATACGCTCGGCTCATTGTTCAAGCAGCGGATGCGCTGGTACAGGGGCAAGTTCTTCAACATCCGCAAGCACTCGGACATGCTGTTCAACCCTAAATACGGGCTTTTCGGCGTGTTCGTCCTGCCATTTTCGTTTTCAGCCGAGCTGTCCGGCATCGTGCTGAGCTTCTCGTTCCTCTACCTGCTGCTCAGGCAGGCCATATGGTTCTCAGGCTTCATGGCGTCCAACATCGCGCTGGGCGGCTCGCTGACCGATTTGACCGGCATGATAGGCCTTGGCATGTCTGCCATGGTGATGGGCCTGCTGCTCGTCAGCCCCTGGTTCCTGGTGGTCTACCTCAGCCATGTCATCGGCCGGAAGAAGTTCAAAATTGAGGAGACGCCAGTAATCGGCATATTCTTCCTGTTCTACGGCATCCTTATATCCTTTTTCTACTGTATTAGCTTTTTCCAGGAAATAAACCGGAGTGATTACAGATGGAAGTGAACAAGGGCATTTTCATAAAGGCGGCGGTGGCCACGCTGGCGCTGTTCGCCATATCTCTGTTCGTGGGCTATAGCATCGAATCGGACAACTACTCCCGCACTGAGGCGCGGGTGAGCCAGCTCGAGAGCGGGCTGGAGACGTCGCTCCTGTTCCTGATGTTCATGCAGACGCACAACCAGAGCGACGCCATGTGCAGCGTCCTCAAGAGCCAGCTGGACGACTCGGCCCAGCGGACGTACGACCTCTACGGCATCCTGGAGCAGGGCAAGGAGACCGGCATATTCATCGGCTACCAGGACCTGCGCAACAAGTATTTCCTGGCGAACATGCAGTTCTACCTCATGCTGAGGCAGTACATGCAGACCTGCGGCAACACCAACCTCGAGCCCATACTCTTCTTCTATACGGCCTACAACGACTGCCCGTCGTGCGTGGCCCAGGGCCGCGTGCTGGACAGCGTGCGCGCCGAATGCTCCAACGCCCGCGTCTATGCGTTCCCGGCTGACGTGCAGGACGTGACCATGATAAAGTACTTCACCAAGTACTACCAGGTCGGCAGGACGCCGGCCCTGGTCATAAACGACCAGCGCTACGACGATTTGCTGACCAAGGACAGGATAGAGGCGCTGATAAACTGCAGCAAGTGAGATAAAAGTAGAGTGGACTTGTTGTGGCCTTGCGGCCACTTCTCGTCCATTGATTATGGACTTGGGGGGACTCGCACCCCCGGCCCCCCGCACGCCAAGCGGGTGCTCTGCTGCTGAGCTACAAGCCCAAACTTTTCCTGCAGCATGACCAAGGTTAAAAGTTTGACCAAAACTTCCCTGGTTAAAATAAAGGAACGGAACAAAATAAAAGATTTCACGATGGCGAGATGAAGGTCACCGAGTCGCCGCGCAGCAGCACCGTGCCGACACCCCTCTTGACTTCGCCGTTCATGAGCTGTTCGGCCTTCTCGAGCACTATGTTCATGTGGACGTCGTACGCCACCATGACTCCCCTGAACTCCGAGCCTCCCTTCATGCCGATTATCACGGTATTGTTCAGGGAGCTGTTCAGTACATCAAACGGTCTTCGCTCTGCCATGTTTACACCTCAACAAAAAACAAACTTTTGTCTATTGTATCATAATAGGTTTTATAAACGCGCCTCTCATTCGCTGTTGATTATCGTCTCTATGTTGCCAGGCGCCTTGAATATCACGACCTTGTCAGCCGTGTTGCGCAGGGCCGCGCTGAACGCCACGTCCGTGGCTATTATTATCGTTTTCTTCCCGTGCGCCTTGGCCTTGACCAGCACCGGCCTGTAGTCGGTGTCCCTTGTCATGAGCGCGATGGTGTCTATGGACGGCGAAAGCACGTACTCCATGGCTTCGATGGCCATCGTGACGTCCACGTCGCCGGTGGTCGTTATCGTGTCGAACCCCTGGTTGACCATGGCCTCGATGAGCTTCTCAGAGGCGTACTGGTTCAGGTATATCCTGGCTATGCGTATCTCGCCGTGCTTCATGAGCTCCTTCTTCACCGCGACCAGGTCTATGCTGAACGACTTGCGCAGTATGTTGGGCCCGTCCACAAGGAGCGCGATGCGGGGCTTCCCCCTGCCAAAAATCCCGTCAAACATGTCAAACCCTGAAATTGAAGAACCTCATGGCGTTCTCAGCGGTCTGCCTTCCGGCCTCATCCGCGCCACAGCCCTTCACCTCTGCTATGTAGGCGACGGCCTCCCTTATGCTCTCGGGCGTCCTCCCGACGAAGGGCGCGTCGCTCTCCACCATAAGCCTATCCAGCGGCACTGTATTAATTACTTTCCTCCTCTCCTTGGAGCGCATGTGCGTCACTGAGATGCAGCCGCCCATGGCGACTATGCGTTCGGCCTGCTTCTCGTCGCCGCTGAAGAAGTGCATGAGGAATTTCCCGCCGACCATGCCGAGTATGTCGTCGATGGCGTTCTCCGGCACGCCGTTGTCCCCGTTTTCAGCCGGCTTGTCGCGCGAGTGGATGACGAGCGGGAGCCCCATCTCCTTAGCCAGGCCTATCATGGCCTTGAAGACCTTCATCTCCTTGGCGACGTCCGCTTCGTTTTTCGCCCATTTGTAGTCCAGCCCGACCTCGCCTATGGCGTTCGGCCTGGCCTGCCTTATGAATTCCACCCATTCGTCCAGGTGCGATATGTCCTCGCGTATCGCGGTCTGCGGCGCGATGCCCAGGACGGTCGGATGGCCCGTCTTCCCCAATTCCACTGCCTTGCGGTTCGAGCCGGGAGAATAGCCGACAACAACAGCCGCTATGTCTGCCGGAAGCGAGTAGCCCTTCATGTCGAAGAGATGGCAGTGCGAGTCGACGAGCATAATTTACATTTAAAAACCTTAACACTTTATAACATAGTAGTCTTTTTCGACGAATTATGATTGGCTAGGTGTATGCATGGTAGAGAAAGTTTTCCTCGTAGCTAAGGAGCTGAAAATAGGCAAGTACGTGCTCATAGACGACATCCCGTGCAGGGTGGTGGAGATAGAATCCTCCAAGCCCGGCAAGCACGGCGCTGCCAAGATGCGGATAACCGCCATAGGCATATTCGAGGGGCAGAAGAAGACGCTCCTCTCCCCTGGCGATGCCGACGTGGAGTCGCCCATCATAGAAAGGAAGAACGTCCAGATAATGTCCGTTTCCGGCAAGAGCGCCCAGGTCATGGACTCGCAGACATACGAGATATACGACCTGGAGATTCCGGAAGAGCTCCTGGCCAACGCCGCCTCGGGCAAGGAAGCCGAGGTGCTCGAGGCCATGGGAAGGAAGAAGATGGAGAGGATTAAATGAATGTGGACATCGTTTCAACAGTAGACAACAAGCTCCTTGAGCGCAAGGAGATATCGGCAGAGGTGTCGTTCGACGCGGCCACGCCCAAGAGGGCCGACCTGAAGCAGGCTATCTGCGGCAAGGTGGGCGCCAACCCGGAGCTCATGGTGCTGCGCGACGTATCCAGCGCTTTCGGAAGGAAATCTGTCAGCGTTATTGCGCACCTGTACCCGAACAAGGAGGTCCTCATGGCGACCGAGCCGCAGCACATAAAGGTGCGCGAGGGCCTCATGCCGAAGCCTGAGAAGAAGAAGGCCGCCGCCAAGGCGCCCGCCAAGAAGAAAGAGTGATGATTATGGCCGACGACAAGAAGAAAGCGGCAGCGCCTGCGAAGAAGAAGGAAAGGAAACAAAAGCCCTACAAGCCGGGGAAATCGTGCCCCAAGTGCGGCGCCGGCGTGCGGCTGGCCGAGCACAAGGACCGCCGTTCATGCGGCCGGTGCGGCTACTTCGAGCGGAAATGAAACGCCTCTTTCTCGCGCTGCTGGCAGTTTCCATCGTCTCATTCGCATTGTTCCTGCTTTTCATGAGGGACAGCTACCTCTACGACGGGGCGCTCCACCTGGGGATGCTCTCGTTCGCGCTGTACTTCCTGTGGCAGAAGGACCTGCCCACGACTCTCAAGGCAATGGGATTCCCGGGCAGCCTGAAAAGCAACGTGCTCTACACCGTCGGCGGCCTGCTTGCCGTCTTCATGCTGGTTTTCCTGCTCAGCGTGGCGGCGATGCTCTTCGGCTTCAACGACCAGGCCAAGGTGACGCAGAAAATCGCCGACCTGCCGCTCTACGTGCTGGCCATGGCCGTGATTTTCGCGCCAATAAGCGAGGAGCTGCTTTTCCGGGCGCTGCTCGTGCCGCGCATAGGCATCGTGTTCTCGTCGCTCGTTTTCGGCGGGCTCCACCTGGCATACGGCTCGGTCGTCGAGGTCGTCGGCGTCGCCATGGTCGGCCTGGTGCTTGCGCTGGTCTTCCGCTTCTCAAAAAGCATAACGCCGTGCATACTCATACATCTCATCTACAATTTCCTGTCTATAGCCGCCATGAGGCTTTTCGCATGAACGTGCTTGGCATAGAATGCACCGCGCACACGCTCTCCATGGGCGTGTTCGGCGGCCGCGTGCGTTCCAACGTCATCGACACCTACTCTGGGGGGAGCGAGGGGCTCATCCCGCGCAAGATGGCAGACCACCACTCGGCGGTGTTCGCGGATGTGCTGGCGAAAAGCCTTGCGGATGCGAAGATGACGATGAAGGATATAGGTTTGGTCGCGTTCTCCCAGGGGCCTGGCATAGGCGCGCCGCTCTCGGTCGGCATCGCAGGCGCGAAATACCTCGCGCTCCGCCACGGCAAGCCGCTCGTCGGCGTCAACCACTGCTACGCGCACGTGAAGATCAGCGAGCACATGTGCAGGCTGGAAGACCCGCTCATACTCTACATATCCGGCGGCAACAGCCAGATACTCCTGCAGCGCGACGGCTATTACCACGTCCTCGGCGAGACCCTGGACGTGGGCATAGGAAACTTATTCGACTCGTTCGCGCGCGCAATCAAGATGGAGCACGCCCACGGCGCCGCGGTCGCCAAGCTCGCAGAAGGCGGCAAATACGTGGATTTGCCCTATTCGGTCAAAGGCATGAACCTGGTGTTCTCAGGCCTGCTGACCGCGGCTGAAAAGGCAGCGAAAACGCACTCCCATCGCGACGTCGCCTACTCGCTCATGGAGACCTCGTTCGCCATGACCTGCGAGGTGGCTGAGCGCGCGCTCTTCCTGACGAAGAAGAAGCATTTAATCGCATGCGGCGGCGTGGCCCAGAACAGGCGGCTGCAGCAGATGCTGAAGACCATGTGCAAGGAGGACAAAGCCGCATTCGGCGTCGCGCCGGACGAGTTCAACAGGGACAACGGCGCGATGATAGCGTACGCCGGCCTGCTCCTGCACAGGAAATACGGCCCGGTGCCCGTGGAAAAATGCGTGCCGATAACCAATTACAGGATAGACCGCATGAAGGAAATTTTGGGCTGAGCGCCAACATCCCATTTCCCGGATTTTTCCCAACATTAATAAACACAATCTCCCTCAATTAATCCATGCTCATCAGGTCCACTGCGCCTGCCGCGAAACCCGGCTCGCACCATGCGAAATTCCTGCCGCTCATCCAGGAAACGAGCCGCAAGGCCGGCCTCGGGAAGATGCTGGAGAAATACAGGCAGTGCACCGAAGGCGTGAAGATACCGACCATCGCCGATGTGCGGGGCGAATGGCGCTGCAGCCTCGAAGACGCGAAAAAGAGCGGCTTGTTCGACCAAATTACAATGGGCCACATCAGGAAGGTGATTGACAAGCAGTTCACCGACCATCCAACTGTGGGAGGCACCGATGGCTTCACTTACCAGGTGGATCTTGCCGGCAAGCCGCCAGGCGTTTACGCGCTGCGCATCGAAGGAGTTCAAATAACCGAAAAACTTTGGATGGGACTGATTTATTCCCACGGCGCCAGGAGCTTTGAATCGGCTAAAAAACTGATAATGGACATCTTCAGCGATGAAACCCCGACTTTTAGCCTGGACCCCGGCTTGCTTCTTAAGGAAGAGTGCATCTTCTTCGAAAATCTGAAGGTGCTCCTGCCAACTGAGAAGCAGGGCATGTGGCTCGAACTGGCTGCGGAACTTGAGCAGGTGCTGCATGAGCGTGGTTATAGGTCTAGTGCGAACATCTCTACCTGGCAAGAGCATGAGCTCAATGGGAGCACAACCAATTCTGGTTATTCCTCGCAGCCTTACAAGCCATTGGGAGTGATACATTCTGAAATGCGCCCCCTGCCCAAGGGTCTGGCGCCGTTGGCTGTTGAAGAGGCACGCTGGGCAAGGGAGCTGAGCGTTGCTGCAGGCGTCCATTCGAACTATTATGGGCTTCCGAAAGGTAAAACCCAACTGCAGGTCTTCTTGGAGCCGCTCGATTCCAGCGGGAATACGATCCGCGACCCGAGGCCTATCTATGTCGGCAATCTGGGCGCTCTCCTCGCCTTGCATTCCTTGGAAGACGCAATCGAGAAATCCCTCATTCCGAACGTGGTGAAAAGCGAGGATTTCCCGAACAGGCGGGATTAGCTAATTAAGATAAGCCCTTTGTCGCCGTCCACGGTGACCTTCTGGCCGTCCTTCAGGATGGCGTAAACGTCCTTCTCAGCCTTGTCCACCATCGGAATGTGCGATATTATCGCGCCAACCGCGATTATCGGCTCTGCGGAGACGTTGATTATGGCAGCAGGCGCCTTCTTGTTCTTCGCCAGCTGGAGCATGACGTATGAACCCACCGTGGAGCCCTTGCCATTAGGGAATACGAGGACCTTCCCGGCGATGTTCTTGCCTTCGAGCGGATGGCCCTTCTCCATGACCTTGCCGGTCGCAGGGTCCACGCCGCCGAGGAACCCTATCGCCGCATGGCTTATGAGCGCCTGGCCTGTCGCCTTGCCCCGCGCGATGCTCCTTGCCTTGATTTCCATGAATGTCACCTGTAAAGTATGTCCTCCAAATCGCCGAAAGCCACGTTCTGCTTGCACAGGTTCGGCAGGTATGCGGCGGCCTTGCCCGAGTTCGTCCCTGTCACCGAGTAGCCCATCCTCTCCAGCGGGCACACGACCATGCAAGTGTCGGCGACCACCCGGCCGCCAGCCGCGCTTATCGCCCTGCTGTAGCCGAGCCTGTCAGCCTCCTCCTTCATCTTCCGCGATGTGCACACCCAGAACTCGCACGTCGGCTTCCGTTTCGCGACGAGCTCCGCGACCTCCTTTATCTCCTTCAGCGATGCGTGCGGGCAGCCGATTGTCACAAGGTCCGGCTTGAGGCCGCTGTCTATGGCCTTGCGTTCCGCGTCCAGCTCTGCGGCGCCAATCGTTATCCGTTCGGCATCTTTAGCCACGTTCCACTCCGGAGTTATCTTTTCGATGAAGAACAGCGGCACCGAGCCGGTCGCGGCCATGGACGCGCCGAGCACCTTCAGCTGCTCCTCCGTGGCTGATTTTATCCCCCTGAAAGCAGGATATTTGGTCTTGACCAGTTTTCCGACCGCGGAGCCGAGCGCGCCGAAGTCAGCGACGCCTTTCAATTCGCACTTCACGTCCACGATGAGGCTTGCCACGCGGTTTTCGTCGAGGTGCAGCCCGTAGCAGGGCGTCACGCCGCATATCGCGGCCGCAAGCGCTGACGGCCCGCCCTCGCGGTTCGTCCTGGCGCCCAGGACAGAATTGGCGAACGCGACCGCGCTGGACTCGGCCCAGGCCACGTGCTCGCCCTTCTTCGGCCTTATGCCTATGAAATACGGCGCGCAGGTGCACGTCTTGGTTATGCCCATCCTGGAATACGCGTCAAGCACCTGTATCTGCTTCTCCGCGAAGTCCGCGGGTATCCGCATCTCCTTCCACTGCTCCCGGTCCATGCCGGCCGGGTTGAGGAACGTCTGTACCCTGGTCCTGGCGCCCTTTTCCGCAAGGTCTGCCAGATACTCCAATCCTGCCTGGCCGATGGTCTTGTAGGATACGCCGGACACCTGCACGCTGGTGACAGGTATCATCCTTTCCGCGCCGTATATCTTTCCCAGCGCCACGAGTATCTCCATGGACTCCCGTGCCGCGTCTCCAAGCCCGCCGTCAAGCATCTCCTGCTCTTCCTTCGTGAGTCTCATGCCCATTCCTACAGGTATTCCTTCGGCCCGATTTTCTTCCACGCGGCCTTGGTGAAGTTCTTGCCGTGCGCCACGAGCGGCTTGGTCGCGTCCACGCCCATCTTCGTGGTGGCATATGTGTTCGGGTCTGCGGACGGGTCCAGGGACGATCCCTTCTCGTTGGGCTTTATCACGAGCGACTTGTCTGCCTGGACGCGCGTGGCTATGGCCCATTCAACCTCCATGGGGTTGTCGACGTCGATGTCGTCGTCCACTATCACGACGTGCTTGAGCGACTTGTGGCCTGCGAATGCCGCCTCTACCGCCTTCCTGCCGTCGTCCTCGTGCTTCTTCCTTATGGACACCGCCGCGTGCAGCCAGGAGCACCCTCCTGGCGTGATGTTCACGTGCTTGCAGTCGCACACCTTCTTTACTTCATGGAATATGGTGGGCTCGCGCGGCATGCCCATGAGCACCTTGTGCTCCAGCCCGCCGGGCAGGAGGACGTGCCAGAGCGCGCCGTCCCTGTGGTACATCTTCGATATCTCCATGACCTGCTGCTTCCTGACGATGTCGTATGTCTCGGTCAGGTCTATGAACGGCCCCTCGTCCTCCAGCTCTTTCGTTATCCGCGCCTCGAAGGCGAATTCGCAGTCTGAGGGGACCTCTATGCCGTTCTCAAGCCGCACGGTATCCAGCGGCATTATCGAGTTGGCGTATTCAAGCTCGTCCTGGCCCAGTTTCGTTGACATGGCCGCGCAGAGCATCACGTTTATGGACGCGCCGACCACGACCGCGACGTCCAGCTCGCCGCCGGCCCTTTTCACGAACTCGCTCAGGTGCCTCGGCAGTATGCGGACGACGACGCGGTTCTTGCCGACGACCATCATCCTGTGGAACGAGCAGTTCCTGCCCAGCTCCTTGTCGTTCGCTATGACGATTGCGGAAGAGATGTACGGCCCGCCGTCCTTTTCCGCATGGAACGGTATCGGCAGCTTGCCCAGGTCCACGTTGTGCGTGCTGTTCTCCAGCACGGGCCCGTTCTCCACCCTGGCCGGCTCTGTCGGGCGGTCCAGCGCCTTCAGCAGTTTCGGCATCAGCTCCTCCCTGGTTATGCCGAGATAGTCGCAGACCAGCTGCCTTGTTGAAAACACGTTGCCGACGGCTGCGAATTCAGAGCCTTCAACCTCCGGCACGTAGACCGGGGTGCCGTCCATGGCGTGCATAAGGCCGGCCAGATCCAGGTGCTTGGGGACCGGCTTGAGCGCCTCCGCCATCTTCTTCTCTTTCCTCAGTTTCTCGACAAAATCCCTGAACGTGTTCATCCTTTCCACCTTCTTGTGAGCGTGTTTCCGACTCCCATGTGGTCAAGCGCCCGCGCCACTACGAAATCTATCATGTCCTGGACTTTTTTAGGCTTTCCGTAGAACCCGGGCGTGGCCGGCAGGATGACCCCGCCGGCGAGCGTCACGCGCTCCATGTTCCTTATGGTTATGAGCGAATAGGGCGTTTCCCGCACCACGAGTATCAGTTTCTTCCTCTCCTTCAGGGCGACCTCGGCCGCGCGGGTTATGAGCGTGTTGCCCACGCCGTTCGCTATCTCGCCCAGCGTCTTGAGCGAACAGGGTATGACCACCATGGCGTCGGGCGGATTTGAGCCGGACGCGTACGGGCAGGAGAAATCCTGTTCGCCATAATCGGCCTTCGGCAGCGTGCCGCCCTCGGCCTTCGCGACCTCCTTGGCGCCGCTGCTCACCACCACCTTCGCGTCCACGCCCTTCGCCTTCCTGAGCACTTCGACAAGCCTCCTGCCGTATTCCAGGCCTGAAGCTCCTGTGATTGCTACGAGAATGCGCATGAGTGTTTTTCTCCCCCGCTATATTAAATTCCTTCTTAAACGGCCTACCTGAGTTCGTCGAGCTTCTTCCCCAGCGACACCGCGCTGTCCCAGTTTATGGAGAACGTCTTCTCGTTCTCTCTGAAGAGCGCCAGCGGGACGAAATACCACGGCTCGCGGTTCCTGCGCCAGCCTATGAAGCAGTTTATGCCGCTCACCTCCTCCCAGCGGCGCAGGTTCACGAACTGCTCCCTGTCTATGCTGAGGTTCGTCTTCTCGTGCGCCTTGGCCTCTATGCCGAACTGCGAGCCCCTCCTGAAAACCAGTATGTCTGGGCTGAGCGAGTTCACGCCGCTGCCCGCCGCGCGTATGACGCAGAAGCCGTTGGTGGAGAAATGGTCTATCAGTTCGTGTTCGGCCCTGGCGCCCTTCTTGTACGTGAGCATGAGCAGTATCCGCAGGCTGAATTTAAATCAGATGCGCCTAGCCTGAAAGCGCCCGTTCTATGACTTTGGCCAATTCCTCTACTGTGAAGGGCTTAGCCAATATCGCGAACGGATTGACCGCCTCGAGTGGAATCAGGTCGCTTTTCTCGCTGTAGCCGGTCACGAATATGACTTTCGCAGCCGGGTTGAGCTTCTTGATTTCACGGGCCATGTCAGCGCCGCACATCTCCGGCATCTCCCGGTCGCTTATGACCACGTCCGGGGGAGTTCCTGCCGCTAAGGCAGTCCTATATGCTTCCAGCCCTTTGGCGCCGTTTGCCGCTGTCGTGACAGTGTAGCCAAGCATCTCCAGCCCAACCTTCGTCATTTGCGTGAGCTGGGGCTCATCATCCACTACGAGTATGGTGGCATTCTTCTTCGCTGCAACCGGCCTTGCCGGAACAGGCAGGTCTGCCGTTTCCTTCTTCTGCGGTTTCGAGGCAAGCGGAAGGTGCCTGGCGAGCGCTGCCTCCACATCCTCCATGACTGTCAATGCCGGCAAGAACCCGGTGACTTTCAAAAATCCTCTCTCTTCTTGCGTTGTTTCCAGCCCGAGCCTTATGATGACCTTGGCATCCGGTTTCACCTTCATTATCCCGCTGAGCGCCTGGACTGCTTCCCAGTTCTCCCCCAGGTCCATGATGATGAGGTCAGCGCCGGCGGCTTTTTGCGGGACATCCTCATAGCTCCCCACTATGATTACATCGTACCCGCTCTCTATTATGAACTTCTGAAACGGTTCTGCCAGAAGCGCATCCTCGAACATGATAAGGACTGTCTTGCCGCTCGTCTTCACAGGCTGGGCGAAAATGACCGGCATGAGCCCGTCGACCGCACCAAGCATCTTGTCGGTGCTCCCTATGTCGATTACTCCGTCTGCGCCTGCCTTTACCAGTTTATCTTCCCTGGTCCTGCAGAATTCAACGTCCAGCACGAGTATCTTCGCACCAGGCGCGGCATCCTTGAGCGGGCCGAGCAATCCTGCAACATGCTTCGTCATGTCACAACGGCTGTCTGCTCCGTGGACCAGCCCAAGAGTGTCAGTATCTATTACGATTGCGCTCGGCTTGCATTCCCCTGCGGCTTCCACTGCCTTCTCGATGCTGTTGAACGTTTCCACTGAATAGCCATGTTCTCTCAGAAGGCCCTTTTTGGTGCTCGCTGCCCTGCTGTCCCCATCAACCACGAGCACGGTATAATTTACCCTTTCCGCAGCGACGACGGTCGGCTTTTCAATCCTGTCCGGCGCAGGCTTGAATGCTTGGCCGCCGCTCCATCCGGCACCGCCAGAACCGCTCGACCCCCTGCTTGCCGGCTCGGTGCCAAATCCTGATGGCCTAGACCTCCCATCCCCTGCAGGCTTGCCGCTATCGTGAATCATCATACTCATTTCCTTTATACCATAGAATTTATAAATCTAACACTATATTCCTGCGTCTGCCCTCGTGGGCCTGTCAGATTTCCGGCGCCTCCTTCATGGCGCGGACGAGCAGCCTCGCGGCCTCCTCCAGGTTCAGCTCGCCGCCCTTTATGAAGAGCCTGCGCCTGGCGGCTATGGCGGCGAGGATGCCCTCGGACGTGTGCGCGGCCTTCAGGTCCACGTCGAACCTCCTCTCCAGCCAGCTTCTCAGCACGCGGCTGCGAAGCACGCGCTCCGCGAACGGGTGCGCATGGACCTCCTCGTCGCCCCGCACGTCCATGGCGCCCTTGCGCACCAGCTCGGCCTTGGCCTCCTTCTTAGGGAAAAGCCCGCGGTAATCGCTGATGGTCAGGTCCGGCGTGATGTTTATCCACTGTATGTCCTTGGTCGTGCCCGCGACCGGCGAAACCCTGGCCACGCTCCTGTGCGCGAGCATGTTGATGAGCGTGCTCTTGCCCACGTTGGGGTAGCCGACGAGCAGCGCGCGCACGGGCCGCGTTTTCGTCCGTGCCATTATCGCCCTTATCAGCGCCTGCCTCTGGTTCTCGTTGGCTGTGGTCGCGCTTATGGTGAATCCTTTATTGGCGAGTTTGGGCAGCATGGCCCCCCCGGGCAGCAGATCTGTCTTGTTCGCGACCATGAGCAGCCGCCTGGAGCCGGCCATCCTTTCCACTGCCGGCAGCCTCGTGCCCTGGACGTCCCTGGCATCCACTACCTCGATGATGATGTCTGCGCCGTGTATCATGCCCTTGAGGAACGCCCACTCGCCCGCCTTCCCCCTGTCCCGCCTTTCCATGCCTGGTTAACCCGTTGATGGTATATAAATGGCTTACCAGTACCAGACGCCTGTTTCAAGGCCTGGCGAGAAGAGCGAGCGGAACCTGTAGCCCCGCAGGTCCACGCCGTACGAGTCGTTTATCCTGTCCCGCACGCTGTAGTCCAGCTTTCCGAGGACGAACCGCCTGGCGGCGTCCGGGCCGTTTTCCCCGTCCTCCGCCACCGCGTCCATGAGTATCTTCTCGCCGTCTTTGAGCCCCCAGCGCCGCAGGACCGCCATGCACTCGCGGTAGAACAGGTAATAGGGCGCGTATCCCATCGCCACCGCGAAGCTGCTGCCGTCCACCGCCGCCTCTCCGCCTCCCTCTGCCCTGCTGCCGTTCCTGACCAGCCCGCCCACCGCCGCGAGCAGCATGTCCTCCATGCCGGGGTGGTCGAGGGAAAACAGGAGTCGGACGGAATGCTCTGAGCAGGCCGTGTATATCCGGTGCTCGGCATATGCGGATTGGGCGCCTTTGCCAAGCATCCTTGTGATTTCGCACGCGTTGGCCGCGGATTCTTCGATTTCAGCGACTCTGCCATCATCAGTGTCGAGGCCTGCCTGGGTCACCATCGCATGGAACCGCTCGTGGTACCGGACTTCCCGCACCTTCCCGGGTTCAGCTGCGCTGTACTCCTTCCCTACGTATGAAAGCCCGCACGTGTGCCTGAAAAAAGCGCACCGCCCGCTGCGCTTCTCCATCTCCTGCAGTTTGGCGCTCGCGCGCCGTTCGGCGTCAGCCACGCTCGCCCTTCTCACGATTATCGTTATGTCCTTGGTGATGTGCCTTCTGTTGCAGGCGGTTATGCTCAGCAGCGCCGGCACATGCATTATCGCTTGCATGTGGTCATAAATATACACAAAAGTATAAAAAGATAAACCATCCAGGCGACCGCGCCGCTCCCATACACCTGAATTTATTAATCATTTCAGCGAGTTCACTGCATGCTGGAGAACACGTTCATCCATCTCCCGAATTTCGGCCCCAGGCGGGAGCGCCGCCTCTGGAGCAGGGGTGTGCTGAGCTGGGACGACTTCCTCGAACGTTTCGGCGCCTCGCCCTTCCACAGGGCGCAGAGTGCACACGTCGCAGCCTCCAAGCACGCGCTTTCCATCGGTGATACGGACTACTTCTCCGCGCGCCTCCCCTCCGGAGAGACCTGGCGCGCCCTGCCATATTTCCCCAAAGCGGCCTATCTCGACATAGAGACCACCGGCCTCTCGCCTGCTACGGACTACGTGACCGTGATAGGCGTGTTCGATGGAAAGGATACGCACAGCTATGTGCACGGGGACAATCTGGAGGATTTCTCGCGCGACATCCGCCAGTACGACCTGGTCGTGACGTTCAACGGCTCCATGTTCGACCTGCCGTTCATCAGGAAGCACATGGACGCGAAGCTGCCCGCGCTGCACGTGGACCTGAGGTTCCTGCTCGCGTCTCTGGGCGTGCGCGGCGGGCTTAAGAAGATAGAGCAGCAGTTCGGCATGGAGCGCGAGGATGACCTGAAGGGCCTCACAGGTTATGACGCGGTGAAGATGTGGCAGGCATACCGGCACGGGGACGATGCGGCTCTGGACCGGCTGGTCCGGTACAACGCCGCGGATATTTCCAATCTCAAGAAGCTCGCGGAGTGGGCTTACCGGGAGAAGCGCCAGCGCACCGGCTTTGACGATTTCCGCTGAAATTTGATACTTTTATTAATCTTGGCTGTTAACCGCTTGGCATGAGAGGCATGCTATTTCTGTTCCTGGCAATCGCAGCTTCGGGCTGCCTTATGCAGCCATATACCGGGGGGCAGACCCCGGCAGGGCACGTCAACGAGAGCCCTGCCAACGTCACCGTCGCCCCGCCGGTCCAGCGGACCTGCCTCGGCCCGGTATGCGGCGCCGACGAGCAGACCTACGAGACCGACTGCGAGGCCTACGACGCCCGGATCGCGATACTATACACCGGCGAGTGCAGGCCTCCTGAGCCGTTGTGCAATGACAGCGACGGCGGCATAATCACAGAGGTCGCAGGCACGGCCACAAAGGGCAATGAAACGCACACTGATTACTGCCTTGATTCGACGCAGCTGGTCGAATACAGCTGCCTCGACGGCACAATCGCCATGGCCAGCTTCCAGTGCGGCTCGGGGGCCGAATGCAAGGACGGCCAATGCGTGAAAAAGAACGATTCAGAAGAGAATGCATCTCTTGCCTGCGCAGGCCTGACCGAGCCTGACATCTACGTGAAGGATAACGTCACCTGGAACCGCACCATCTACTACGACGTGTGCGTGGACTACAAGGGCGTCAAGGATTACTTCTGCAAGGACGGCGTGCTCGGCTCGATAAACCACGAATGCCCGCCCGGCTACGGCTGCACCAGCGGCATGTGCACCCAGTCAGTCATGACCTGCGTTGAGAGCGACGCTGGCAATGACACCACGGTCCGCGGCAAGACAGTCACCACCAGGGGCATGAGCACCGTGTCAGAGGACTGGGACGTCTGCCTCGACCTGCAGGTGATAAGGGAATATTTCTGCCTTGAGAACGGCACCTCGGCTTACACAGAGTTTTCCTGCGGCAGCGGGAAGAAATGCGAGAACGGCCGCTGCATAAGGAGCACGTGCACGGAGGCCGACAGCGGCGTTGACATCTACATCGCCAGCACAACGAAGCTGGGCACCGCGAACTACGCGGACAGCTGCCAGGACGAGCACACGGTCCACGAGTATTCCTGCTACGGCGATTCCGTCACCGACGCGAACATAGCCTGCCCGACCGGCTACCTCTGCGAAGACGGCGCATGCGTGAAGTGAACTCCCGACCCCCTGACCTCAAGAAATTTAACCTCTCTCAAACAACAGGAAAGCCATGAAAGTGCTGAAAATAGGCGGCAGCTTCATCACGAAGAAATCAGGATACCGCGAGCCTGACGAAGCCAACATGAAAAAGGCGGCCAGGGCCGTCGCAGCCGTATGGAAAAAGGGCATCCGCGACTTCGTCCTCGTGCACGGGGCAGGCTCCTACGGCCATCCCCTCGTCCTCAGGCACGGGATAAACGACGGCGTGCGGACCGAGCAGCAGAAGCTCGGCTATGCCGACACGCATGCGGCGTGCAGCGAGCTGTCGCTCCTGTTCGTGAAGGCGCTGGTTGAAGAAGGAGTCCCGGCGGTATCATTGGCCCCGTCAGCCATAATCACCCAGAAAAACAAGCGCATATCCCGCTTCGACACGGACGTCGTAAACGGCTGCCTGAAGGGCGGCTGCCTGCCTGTGCTTTACGGCGACATGGTG
>JAQTME010000004.1 GCA_028714535.1 Candidatus Iainarchaeum sp.
TTGGCCGGGACCTCGAGCCCCTGGTACCAGCCCATGCTCGTCGCGTTGTTGCTGCCCGTCATGTATGCCGGAGAGCCGCAGGCAAGGCGGTAGTCGTTGCCGTTGTAGTCAAAGAACACCGGGCTTGTGTACATGTCACCAGTTCCGTTACTGACTCCTTGGTTGACCATGCCGAAGAACAGATTGTATGTGCTGGTTATTCTGCTTGGCGTGTTGCTTATCGAGGTTCCAGAGAATATGTTGTTTTTTACCCTTGTTGAGACAGGCAAGCCATCGAATCGCATTATATAGCCGCCCATCTTTGCCAGGGTATTGTTCTCTATGTATGCGGTTGCCCCGAACAGGGAGATTCCGGTAGAACTTACGTTGTAGATAAGATTGCCATAAACATAATGGGTTCCGGTGCTTGTCGCCAGGTTCAGGGCGGTAGTAACATTCGTGATCGTGTTGTTCATTATTGTGTTGATAAATGAGTTACCTGCGGTTATTGCTGTTGAGGCTGGCGATCCGCTTATGAAACAGTTCTTTACCGTGTTATTGTTGTAGTTCGCCGCATTACCCAGATATATCCCAGTCCCGTTGCTCAGTACGGTCATGTCAGACACTGTATCATAACCGGAGTCGACCAATATGGTGTATCCGCTCGTTGATGTCAGTATGGTGTTGCCTGCCCCTGAACCCTGGAGGGAAACCATCAGCTTGCTTATTATGACATTCTCGTTGTAAGTGCCGGCTCCGACCAGTATGGTATCCCCGCCCGGGTTTGACTTGTTGGCCGCCTTTTGTACCGTCCTGAATGGATTTGCCGGGCTTCCGTCTCCGGTGGAATCGTTTCCTGTCATGGATACATACCAGATGGGGCCTGCATAGACATCGACGCACGGGCCCTGGTACCAGCCGCGGTTATAGGTGCCTGTGGAGCTGCTGTTTATGGCCGGGGAGCCGCATGCCAGCCTGTAGTCGTTGGTGTCGTAGTCGGCGAACACCGGGCTTCCGTATATGTCACCAGTCCCGTTACTGACTCCTTGGTTGACCAGTCCGGAGAACAGATTGTATGTGCTGGTTATTCTGCTTGGCGAGGTGCTTATCGAAGTTCCGGAGAATATGTTGTTTTTTACCATTGTTGGGACAGGTACGCCACTGAATCGAATTATATTGCCGCCCATCTTTGCCAGGGTATTGTTCTCTATGTATGCGGTTGCCCCGTACAGGCGGATTCCGGCATAACTTACGTTGTAGATAAGATTGCCATAAACATACTGGGTTCCGGTGCTTGTCTCCAGGTTCATGGCAGTAGAAACATTCATGATCGTGTTGTTCGTTATTGTGTTGATAACTGAGTTACCTGCGGTTATTGCTGTTGAGGCTGGCGATCCGCTTATGAAACAGTTCTTTACCGTGTTATTGTTGTAGGTCGCCGTAAAACCCAGATATATTCCGGTTCCGTTGCTCAGTACAGTCATGTCAGACACTATATCATGAGCGGAGTCGACCAATATGGTGTATCCGCTCGTTGATGTCAGTATGGTGTTGCCTGCCCCTGAACCCTGGAGGGAAATCCCCGACTTGCTTATTATGACATTCTCGTTGTAAGTGCCGGCTCCGACCAGTATGGTATCCCCGCCCGGGTTTGACTTGTTGGCCGCCTTTTGTACCGTCCTGAATGGATTTGCCGGGCTTCCGTCTCCGGTGGAATCGTTTCCTGTCATGGATACATACCAGATGGGGCCTGCATAGACATCGACGCACGGGCCCTGGTACCAGCCGCGGTTATAGGTGCCTGTGGAGCTGCTGTTTATGGCCGGGGAGCCGCATGCCAGCCTGTAGTCGTTGGTGTCGTAGTCAACGAACATCGAGCTTGCGTATATGTCACCAGTCCCGTTACTGACTCCTTGGTTGACCATTCCGGAGAACAGATTGTATGTGCTGGTCACACTGCTTGGCGTGTTGCTTATCGAAGTTCCAGAGAATATGTTGTTTTTTACCCTTGTTGGGCCAGGTAAGGTATCGAATCGCAGTATATTGCCGCTCATCTTTGTCATGGTATTGTTCTCTATGTATATGGTTGCCCCGGACAGGCGGATTCCAGCATAAGTTACGTTGTAGACAAGATTGCCATAAACATAATGGGTCCCGGTTGTCCCCAGGTTCATGGCGACAGAAACATTCGTGATTGTGTTGTTCATTATTGTGTTGACAGATGAGGTACCTGCGGTTATTGCTGTTGAGGCTGGCGATCCGCTTATGAAACAGTTCTTTACCGTGTTATTGTTGTAGCTCGACGCGTTACCCAGATATATTCCAGTCCCGTTGCTCAGTACGGTCATGTCAGACACCACGGCATGAGCGGAGTTGACCAATATGGTGTATCCGCTCGTTGATGTCAGTATGGTGCTGCCTGCCCCTGAACCCTGGAGGAAAATCCCCGACTTGTTTATTATGGCATTCTCGTTGTAAGTGCCGGCAAACACGTAGACGGTGTCATTCGCATTCGCCTGCCCGAGTGTGTAGTTTATCGTGAGGCACGGCGTGGAGTTGTCGCTGCAGTTGCCGCTGTCGGTTCCGGTCGTAGCCACGTACCTGCATGTGCCGGACGGGGCCGTGCACGTGAAGGCGAAGGAGAGCGAGCAAAGTAGCATCAAGGCGGCTATGCCGAGCCAGCGCACGCGGATAGCGTTTTGAAGCATATGACAGGATATTTGAGAGGAAAGAATTAAAAAGAGGAATCGCCTTCACACGTCGTTGAATGCGACGATGTCCTGGCCCGCGCACCTGTCCGCATGCTTTCCAGGATAGGCCGCAGGGACGGTGCGCATTTCTTTTAGCGCAGGTCTCTTTCCGCAGAAAGAAAAAGTGCAGGGGAATGGCTTGAACTTCGTTCAAGATTCCCCCCACCAACCCGTTTTTGATAAAACTTTTTTCAAAAAAGTTTTTGCAGGGGGAAGGATTTGAACCTTCGAAGGCACTAAGCCGCGGGATCTTAAGTCCCGTGCATTTGACCGGGCTTTGCTACCCCTGCAGAAAATTTCATCCTGTTTTTCTTAGGATAAATTTTCTATCAAACTTCATGAGGCTTTCCCCTATAAAATCCTCGCTTTCTTCCCGTGGAGCGAACGGCGCACCGTTCGCGACAGTCAAAAAATCCTGGATTTTTTGCCATCGAAGTAGATGGTCTCCTCATACCGCATGCCGTAGCGCTTGAGGTAGAACGCAGGCTCTATGGCCATCGTGGCGCCTGCTATCGGGTCGTCGGATTTCAAGCTCAGGCGCGGGAACTCGTGTATCTCCAGCCCCACGCCGTGGCCTATGGAGTGTATCATCTTCGGGAACCCGGCACGTTCCATCGCCTTCGCAGCGAATGCCGCGACGTTTTTGCCCCTGCGCAGGTTTGGCAATTCATCTATGATGCCGTGGCAGACGCCCTGCAGCGTTTCATACTGCGATTTCATCTTCCTGTCGCCGTCCAATATGAAGCAGCGCGTCAAATCCGAGCGGTAGTGCCTGTACATCACGCCGTAATCCACGAGCACGAGCGGGCCGAGTTTCCTGCCCGACGGCTCGTGGTGCGGAAACGCGCTGTTCCCGCAGCTCGACACTATGGGGTCGAAGGCAGGCTCAAGGCCCAGCTCTGCTGTCGCGACCAGCAGCTGCTTCCTGACGCCCAGCTCGGTCTTCGCCTTCCTGAAATCCAGCGAGTGGAATATCTCCTTGGTATGGCGTGCGGCCCTGGCTATGGCAGAGACCTCCTCCGGCTTCTTCACGCTCCGCATCCTGAGCAGTTCGAGCGAGTGGTCCTTCAGCCTGCACTTCCTTGCCAGCTGCACGTAGGCCCTGGCCTTGAGCGAGTTCGCGTCGAAAAGCAGGCGCCTGCCCCTGATGTATCCTGAGAGGGTGTCCATGGCGTTTTCGAATGCCACCACCTTCCCGCGGAACGACGCGCGTGCCAGCGCCTCGTTCATCTTCGGCACGAACAGCGTCCTTTTGCCGTCGACGAGCAGGAAGCTGTGGTCTATGTCGAGGCCTGAATGGTAGTAGAAGTTCGGGTCGAACGAATTTCCCCTGTGGAGGAGCAGCCGCATGGAACGACTTCGAAGGCGCTGATTATATGCATTGCGGCGCATCCCGGAGCAAAAACCAAAATGTTTAATTACCGGCTGGGATAGCCATGCAGGGTGATATCTTGAAAAATTTCGTGGTTCTTCTGGCGCTCATAGCGCTATTGTCGTTCGGATGCACGGGCTCGGAGCTGTCGGACTTTTCCGGCGGCTCGTCCGGTGTCGCGTCGTCCAACGCCGAGTTCAGGGCCCCTTCGGCCGCCCCGGCTGCTGACAGCCAGTACGTGACGAAGGAAAGCGACATCAGGATAAGGGTCGATGAAGGGACTCTCGAAGCGAAGTTCGAGAGCACCAGGACCATGCTCAGGAACGCCGGCGCCCAGCTGAGCGGCGTCACATACAACGAATACACCGGCAGCAAGGAATACCGCATGACCGTCAAGGTGCCCCCTGACAAGTTCGATGCCATAAACGACCAGCTCAAGGCAGTGGGCGAGGTCAAGGGCATGTCGGTCAGCCTCGAGGACGTCACCAAGCAGTACACTGACCTTGACACCAGGATAAAGAACCGCGAGCTTGAGCTCGAGAGGCTTTACGTCCTCTACAACCGCAGCGACAACATAAGCGACCTGCTTGACGTGGAGCGCGAGATCACCCGCGTCGAGACCGACCTGGAGCTCCTGAAGCAGGAGAAGCAGGCGCTGGTATCTAGGATAGACCTTTCAACCATAACCGTGGCCATATACGAGGAGAAGCCCGCGACGCAGCAGATAACCCCGTCCATGGAAGGGCTGGGCAGCCTTTTCTTCGGCGCGCTTGCCGTGGCGATAAGCCTCATAGTGGCGCTCTCAGGGTTCCTGCTCCCGCTGGTCATAGTGGTCGCGGTGCTCTGGCTCGTCTACAAGAAGCTGAGGGGCGGGCCGTCTAAACCTCGTAAGCCCGAGCATGACCAGATTCCGCCTCAACGATGAGCTTGGCCTTCTGGTCCGAGCGTGGATAGACGAACTCCACGCTCTGCCCCTTTCTTATCCTTCTTCTTTCGAACGTTATCTCTTCCTTGTTGAACCTGGCGACCACCGCGATGCGGAACAGGTCGCGGTTGGCCTTGACGACCAGCGAGGTCTGGCTGCCCATGTCC
Source organism: Candidatus Iainarchaeum sp. (assembly GCA_028714535.1). Taxonomy (GTDB): domain Archaea; phylum Micrarchaeota; class Micrarchaeia; order Anstonellales; family Bilamarchaeaceae; genus Bilamarchaeum. The sequence continues at coordinate 5,194 of JAQTME010000004.1, forward strand.
TTCTTCCTGTAGCTGAACTTCCTGAAGCCCAGCAGGACGTAGATGAGGGCTATCACGCAGAGGAGTATCACTGTCCCTGCGCATGCATATCCGAATACGACGTCGAACTCAGCGTTCTCTTCCTCTGCCATGTCAGGCAAACCCCAGTTTTGAGCGCGCCTTCAGCGTCACGACCTTCACGTCGAGGTCCATAAGCCGTTTCCTGAGGATGCGGTCGTTGGTGCACGCTATCGCACCGTTCTCCTTCGCATAGCGCACCACCCAGTCGTCCACAGGCATCCCGCTCCTTATGACATCAATGCTATTCGCCTTCACCATCTTAAGCGCGAGCCTCGCGGCCATGCCGTTCTTCCCGACGAGCTTGCCGAGCTTCTTCAGCTCGTCCAGCGTCCTCGAGGATATGACGTACCGGTGGCTCACTTCGATAAGATAATCCAGCTCCCTTATTATATTTATCCTGAACTGGAATGGGAGAAGGAGGAAGTTGGTGTCCAGCACCACGTCTCTTGGCATGGCTTTCAATGGGCAGGCGCCGTATTTAAGCCTTGATGCCGAGGGCGTCCATCGCCTTGGCCATGTCCTTCGCGGCCGGCCTGATGGCGACCTCGGTGAAGTCCTGCTTCCTGCTCACGATGTAGAGGCTTTCCAGGTTCACGCCGCGGTTGGCGAGCTTGCGCGTCATCTTGGCCAGTTCGCCGGGGCGGTTTATCATCTTGTAGACCACAGTGTCCGCTTCCTGTATCTTCACGCCGGGCAGCTTGGAGAGGGCCTTGACCGCGGTGGCGCTGTCGGTGGTTATTATCCTGAAGACGGCCTTGTTGTCCATGCCGTAGGCCGAAATGGCCTCTATGTTCACCCCTGTGTTGCCCAGGGCCTCTGCGACCGCCGCCAATGCGCCCGTTTCGTTGGCCGCTACCACTATTATCTCTTTCATTCATACCACCCCGGCTGAATTTCTCCCGTAACTTAAATAACCTTTGTTGTTTATTCCCTGCATGGTGTCCAAGGAGGAAATCCTCGGCAAGCTAAGCCAGGTCATGGACCCGGAGCTTGGGATAAACATCGTGGACCTGGGGCTTGTCTATGAAGTGGGCATCAAAAAGAAGGAAAAGGGCAGGAACCAGCAGGCGTACGTCCGGATGACGTTCACGACCCCTGCATGCCCGATGATGAACGAGATGATCAGCCAGATGAAGCAGAAGCTGGACGAGATTCCGGGCACGGACATCGAGGTGTCCATAGTGTTCGACCCGCCCTGGACGCCGGAGCGGCTGAGCCAGAAGGCGAAGATAAAGCTGGGAATAATATGAGGCTTACATTCTACGGAGGGGCGCAGGAGGTCGGCAGGACCTGCACGGTGCTTGAGGAAGGGCAGAAGAACCTCATGCTGGACTGCGGCATCAAGCTGGGCGAGAAGACCGAATACCCGCTCCTCCACGACGATGAGCTGCGGCGCATACGGAACGTGACCATATCGCACGCGCACCTGGACCACAGCGGCTACCTGCCGCACGTATATGCGAAGGGCGCCAAGCCGCGCATCTTCCTGACCAAGCCGACGCGCGACCTCATGGGCGTGCTCCTCCCGGACTACTACCGCATACACCAGGGCGAGCGCGAGACGCGCAAGCTCTTCACGTCGAAGAACGTGGACGACGTGCTCAAGGACGCGCGCATGCACGAATACAAGGAGCCGTTCGCCAGCGACTTCCATATCACGTTCCATAACGCCGGCCACGTGATGGGAAGCGCCATGACGCACGTGGCAGAGGCCGGCGGCATCGTCTTCACCGGCGACATCTGCATGCGCAAGACGCGCGTGCTCGACCCCTGCGACCGCAACCTGCACGCCAGGACGCTCCTCATGGAAAGCACCTACGGCGGCAAGGACGACATAATCCCCAGCTACAAGGAGAGCTACCAGAAGATGATACACGTCATCAACCAGACCATGAACAAGGGCGGCCACGTGATAATCCCGAGCTTCGGCATCGGCCGCGCCCAGGAGGTCCTGCTCGCCCTGGACGACTACATGCGCTCGGGCGCGCTCGCGCCGACCAAGATATTCATCGACGGGATGATAGACAAGTCCATGAAGATATACAGGCACAACGCGTTCTACGCCAACGACGACATCAAGAAGCGCATACTCATGAGCGAGGACGACCCGTTCAAGAGCCCGAACTTCCACCACCCGAGGTCCAAGTCGCGCGAGGACGTGCTCAAGGAGCCCTCCATAATAGTGACCACGTCAGGCATGCTGACCGGCGGCCCTGTGATGTTCTACCTGGAGAAGCTCGGCAGCAACCCCAGGAACACAATGATATTCGTCGGCTACCAGGCGGAAGGCACCCCGGGCAGCCGCGTCCTGCTGGGGGAGAAGGTCCTGCAGCCGAAAGACCCGCGCAGCAGGCCGATAAAGCTGGGGTTGCGCGTGGAGAGCGTGCGCCTGTCAGGCCACGCCGACTTCAACGAACTGATACAGTTCGCCCACTCGGTGAAGGGATTGAAGAAGATATTCCTGATGCACGGCGAGAAGACCGACCTGCAGGCTGCGCTGGAGAAGAAATACGAGGTAATCGTGCCCAGGATGCTCGACACCTATTCCATCTGAGTCCGCTGCCGCTGGTTCCGGATTTAAAACAAGGGTAAAAAGCCTAAGAGAGGTCTGCGCAGTCCCTGGCGCCGGACGTGAACGGAAGGGAGCAGCTGTGCTTCGGGTCGCCGCCCACATAGACGTCTATTTCGCCCTTGGTGCCGTTCGCCGTGGTCACGAGTATGTAAGTGCCCATGTTGGTGCCGTTGAACGTCTGCACGCCGATTCCCTGGCCCCACACGACGCCGGTGCAGGTCTGGTTCGCCTTCGGGCCGCACCAGATGGAGACCCAGCCGACGTATCCCGGATAGAGGTCGGTGCTGCCGAATATGGTGCACCATTCGGTGCTGCCGCCGTCATTGTTGCCGCCTCCGGTGCCTCCCACGGCTATCGGGGCAAGGCACACCGGAATCATCGGTGGCGGCCCCATGTCGACCACCGCGGCGCCCTGCAGCTGCCCGCTCGTGTTGTAGTCGGGCGCGTTGTACTGGGTGCCAGCCACGCTGTCGTTGGTGTGGCTTCCGCCCAGGCCGCCTATGAGGTCGTATATCACGTTTGTGGCGTTTATCCGAGTTGGAGTGCTGCCACGGAGGTCATATACAAGCGTTTGGAAGTACTGCGTCTTGTTCACGCTCATCTTCGCGCTGGCCGGGTTGAACTGGCATGAGTAGTTGGGCTGGACCACTGTCACGGTGGAGTTGCACAATGCCTGGCCGCTGGTGTAGGTGAGCAGGCCCACAGAGCCGACTGGAGACGTCGGGTATGCCCAGGCGTGCGTGTTGTCGGTTTCCGCTGCTATGAACCCGCCGGATATGCCTGACCATGCCCATGCATTGCCGGTGCAGCTTACCGTGACATTGACGCGGTTCCTGCATGTGACCGTGAACACGCCAGCCATGTTCTGGCCGACCGACGTGCTGTTGGGCTGTATGTCGCAGTAGTATGCGTCGCCGCCCTGGTTGCTGACGTTTATGGGCGCCAGCGCGACCGCGCCGAGTATGTACGGCGGGTGGTCTCCGAAGTATGCAGCGCCCTGCAGGTCTCCCCTGCTCGGGGCCGAGGGCGCGGTGTAGGTGACGCCGTTGACGCTGTCGTTGCTTGTGTTGCCTATGAGGCCGTTGACTGTGTCGTAAGCAAAATCGTTCGGCACTATCGTTATGGTGCGGTTCGCCGCGCAATGGAGCTCGAAGTACCTCTCCTCGTCATAGGTCATGTCCGCGCGCGGCGGCATGAAGCTGCAGTTGTATACCGTCCTGTTGACTATGTCCTCGGGATGCACCACGTTCAGCGTGGAGTTGCACGAGGCTATGGCGTTGGACGAAGTGTATATGACGTTGCCTGTCACGTGCGGCGTGGCGTCGGAATACAGGCGCGAGTGGGTCTCGTCTGCCTCCAGGAACGTGCCTGCGAGGACTGTATCAGCAGCCCAGTTGCTGCCCACGCACGAAACCGATGCGCCTGCCAGGTCCTGGCATGCGACGTTGAACTCTGCTATCTCGCGCGGCGCCACGGTGAGCCCGGGCGGGACTATGGTGCACGTGGCCGGTGTATCATTGATGGGCGCGGTTGCAGTGCATCTTGAGGATGCGCCGCACGCGCCTGATATGGTCTCTGCGTTGAATGTGAGCATCGTGCCTCCTGACGCCGCGCTGGTCGTGACCAGCGTGTAGAGGTCGTCGTTCGCCCCGCTGTTGACGGTCTGGTTGAAGCCGTTGGACGGCGGGCAGAGCGAGCCGAAGCCGAGCACGCTGCACAAGGATATCGGGAACGGTATCGCGCTGAACTGCGGGTCGGAGCTCGACACGTTGAGCACGCGTATGGCGTCGGCGTTGTTGTGTATCCTTGTCCTGACCATGGTCGTGCCGGTGACGTTAGCCGTAGAGCGGCTGACGCTTATGGCCGTGGTGCTCATGCTGCAGTTGCCGCCGCTGCTGACCACGTTGATTGTGACGGTGTCAGTGGCCAGCGAGGCCGGCATGGCCGGCAGGTTCCTGCCGAAGTAATATAAGCGGTAGTAGTTGTTCGTGAGGTCGAGCGGGTGCTTTTCCAGCGCGGCGAAGCACGACACGTTGGAAAGGCTCGTCTCTATGCTGTGCGTGGTTGTCGCAGTGGCGTTTATCGTGAAGTCGACCGGAGCCATGCTCGGGAGCGCAGAGGTGCCGCGCACTGTCGTTCCGTCGCGTACCTGGAAGGTCCCCTTGCAGAATATGTTGGCTCCGCCCTCCTTGTTGTACCAGTAGCGCGGCGTCTCGACCGTGCCGTTGTTGTAGGTCACGGGCTCGTTGTAGAACACTCCCCCGAGCGCGGTGCGGTGTGACGGGTCCTGGGTGAAGCCGTTGTTGTAGGCGAATGCCGCCTCTGTGTTATAGACAGCCGGGTCGATCCAGGCGATGTCCCTGTTGTTGGTGAGGGTTCCGGCGTTTATCATTGCCGGGCAGTAGTCGCCCGCGAGCCCGCTGCATGCCGGATAGAGCGATGCTATGTTGAGGGTTGATACTGCCCATCTCGCCGTGGTGGCCCCCGATACCCTTATGGTCGCGCCCCCGCAGACGGTGTCGCCGCTCTGCAGGTTGGCCGGGTCGCCGCTCACCACGTCGCCTGAAGCTATCGACATGTTGAAGTCCGTGAGCAGCCTCATCGTGGTGTTGAAGTTCTTGGTTGCGTCCTTCCCCTGGAAGTTGCCGCCGACGTCGGTGGCACATGCCGCCGATGCCAGCAGAATCAAAACGGAAAAGATTATGCTGAGGCTGTTTTTCATAGGTTGCACCTACTTCTTCTTCGGCTTCAGGCCGCTCAGCGGAGACTTCCCTATCTGGAAGGTGTTCTCCACGTTCACGAACAGGCCTCCGGGCACGCGGTCTGCTTTGGCGCCGCCGATTTCCTGCGTGTAGCCCGCGCGGACGAGGAGGTCGAGCGGGAAGTCGACTACCCTGCCGACATACCTCGTGTTGGCCGATGCCTCCAGCGTGCTCACCGCGGTCTTGAGGTTCTTCGTGGCGCTGACCGTGGCGTCGAGCTGGAGCATGAACTTCTCGGTGGTGCGCGCGAACTGCGCAGGCGTCAGCTGGCCGCCCACCCTCAGCTCGTTCATGAGCGAGGATATCTCCGGCGTGAGCAGGGTCGTGACCCTCCAGCTGTTCTTCTCCCTAGTCGAGGCAGAGAATGTGATGTAGCCGAGCCAGTCTATGCCGCTGACCACGAGCCTGTCCTGCTCGAAGCTCATGGCAGGCCGTATCTGCCCGCCTACCTTCGCAGGCGGCAGCAGCATGAACCTGGTGCGGTCGCCTTCCGTGCCCCAGAAATTTATCTCAAGGCCGGCGAGGCTGAGGTACCACTGGTTGTAGCTCTGCGCAGGTATGTGCAGGGTGGTGCCGTCGCTGAGCAGCCTGTCTATGCCGTTGAGGCCCCAGGTCTTGTAGCCGCCGGTGAGGTTGAATTTTATCTCCATCGGCTGCCCGAAGAATCCGATTCCCTCTCCCCAGGTGCCTGTCGCCTCCACCGCGTGCCCCCTGCCGGTCAGCACCCCCCTGTCGCCGGTCGCCGTTAGCGGCGATCCCGTCGCGGTCGGGTCGTACTGCATGCGGGCGTACTGCCCGCTCATGCCGAGCATGGAATAGTGGAGCGCAAGGCCTGCGTAAAGCCCCACGGGCTGGAAGGTCATGAACCCCTTCGGCTTCTTGGTCCTGGTTATCTCGTCCTTGAACATCTGCTGGTTCTCGTCGAAGTTCCACTGGCACTTCAGCCCGTACCTCATCGTGGTGAACGCCTTGGGGTTGGTCATCACGGTGAACAGGTTGTTTATCGCGTTGCGGAACTCCGGGTTGTTGAACACGGTCTCGTTGCCGAGCAGCGCAAGGCCCGCGGCGAGGTTGCCGCTCTGCAATTGCTGCATGGCCGTCCTGAAGCTGCCGCTCTGCCACAGGTCGTCAGTGGACGGTATCCTGCTCAGGGCGGTGTAGAGGTCGCGGGCTGCGACCGGGGCTGCAGACGAGGACATGAAGTTCTCGTCGTTGGCCCACTGCTGCTGTACGTTGGTGAACGACCGCATTATGTTCCGCGCGTTGTCGACGCCTGCCTTGTCCGCCAGTTCGCCTGGCGTCTGCGGGTCGCCGAACTGCCACACGGTGGAGTTCGTCCTTGCGCTGTTGACGAACAGCGCGCCCTCGTAGCGCTGCGGGGGCGGTATCAGGAGCAGCCCTTCGCTGGTTGACGACTTCGTTTTTTCGCTTACCTGTATCTTCGTCGCTGCGCCGCGGAGCGTCAGGTTGATTTTCGCCATCTGGCCCAGGTACGCATCGTATGCATCGTATCTCGCATCGCCTGCCTTGAGGCCCTTGTCTATCTCTGAAAGCATTGTCAGGAGCGCCGTTGAATCAGCGCCTGCGTCTGCCTTGCCCGTGAGCTTGTTGGAAAGCTCTATCATCATCCTTATGTGGGCATCCTGGAGCTTTAGTATGGCCGCGTTCTTGTCCACCTTGGTGCCGGTGGTGCCCAGCGCCAGCGCTGAGTTGTAGAGTGACGTGCCTGCGATGTCTGTTTTCGCCGGCGTGCCAGCCCACAGGAGCTTAAGCGTTTCCCATGCCTGGACCGTGTTGCGGGCGAGCTGCTGAGCGCTGTCGCTCGCGGGCTTGTAGCCCTCGCGTATCTGTGTGATCAGCTGCTGCTTCTGCGTTCCCACGTCCGTTTCCGTTTTCGGTGCGGTTTTCATCTCAGTCACCATCTTTAGTCACCTCATGAAGATCATGCTGTGAATCCTACTGGTGATTGAGCAAAACTCTTATTAATACCCGCCGCTCCGGCTCCGAGAACAAGTGCGCTCGCCGCTGCCGCTGTGAATGCCGCGGCGGCATTGTGCGCTCCAGTTTTCTTCCCGGCTGGGTTAACCATGCTCAAACATTTCATTACTCCCACCTCCTTCTGATATCCACCCATGTTAGCGTCATTTCACTTCCTGCTGCGGCGTGACTACCACCACAGCGCGGCTCTCCGAGAACTTCACGACCCTGTCCGAGGCCGGGCTCGCCTTCTCCACCTGCTCGATATTGCCGCTCGCCTTGCCGCTGCCTATGTCGGCAATGAGGGTCAGCGTCGCCGAGACGTCCTTCAGGCTCGCTGATTTCGGCCTCGAAACCATGGACATGTTCGCGTTAAGCGTCGCGTCCATCTCCGGCTCGTAGTCGGTCCCCTTCTTTATGCGGTAAAGCACGTCTTCAGGAGCCACCCTCCCCTTGGAGAGCTTACCGGCGTACGCCGGGCCCCTGGTCTCCACCGGCGGGGTCGGCTCTGCGCGAACCACCGCCCTGCCGATTTTCGTGCCGTCTGTCAGCACCACGTTGTCCATCACGACGCCTATGTAGGCGTGCTCAGGGTCGCTCCTGTACGCAGGGTTGAGCAGGAACTCCTGCCCTGCCTGTTCCTGGTACCAGAAGTAATTGAACACCACCATCGCGTCCGGGTGCATCTTCGCGGCCTGGGCGTGTGTGTACGCCTTGCCCCCCTCCACCCATGTCATGTTGGTCGGGGAAGCGTACACGAAGTGGCCCCTCGTGCGCGTGTCCTTTATTATGGCAATCGCGTCTGCCGGGACCGATGTCGTTACCGGCGTCTCAGGCAGCACCATGCCCTCGAGGTTCTTGTCGTCGAGGCTCGCCAGGGCCTGCTCTGCTGTCATTATGGACTGCACGGGCGTCATGGGCACCGAGCCGTTGAAGAGGCTGGTCCCGATTCTCATGCCATACCTGGTGCGGAGCGCCTTGAGCTCGTCAAGCGATTCCACCGCCCTGACCACGAAATACCTCTTCGCGTCCCCTGACGTCACGAGCGTGCGGATGGGCACCGTCGCCTTCCTGCCCGCAATCTCGACCTCTATGGACGCGGCCAGCCTCTTCTCCAGCTGCTGCAGCTTGAGATCGAGGATCTGCATGAACCCGTTGTTGATGGCGGTTATCTGCGCCTCCGGGGTCGTCGCTGCCTTGCCGTAGTTGAGGGAAATGTTGCGCATGCCTGCGGTGAACACCGATGCATCGAAATTCCTCAGGAGCTCAGGGACGTTCTTGTCGCCGTTGAGTATCTCCTGCCTGTAGACCTCTGCAAAGAGGGCGCCCTGCGGGTATACCGGGGCGTCCAGGTGGCCCCTCTCCTGGTGGTCCACGTGCCTGTCTGCTATGGCCACGGTCGGGCTGGGCCTTGAAGCCTCGATCAGGAGCGGCTTCCTGACGACATCCGGGCTGAGCAGCCCGTAGGCGGTCATGAATGCCTGGCTCGGCGCGGGCAGCACCGGGCGCTCGAAGTCCCCTGCCCTCTTGCTGGCCAGCATCCTTATGTGGCCTGCCTCTGCGTTGCGGGCAGCCTCGACCGCCACATCACGGTCCGTCAGCTGCGCCTCTCTCATCTTGTCGAGGTCCACCTGTGCGCCCTTGGCTCCTACGCGGAGCTCAAGGACATGGCTCTTGGCGGCTTCGCTCTTGAAAAGCACTTCGTATCCTGCATGGACCTCGGTGGTGCCGAATATGGCCGGTGCGAGGAGGTGGATTGCATTCGAGGCCACGTCCCTCGCGAGGTCCGGATATGAATAGAACTGCGTGGGCCCTGCTTCAGGCACCTTGTAGCAGTGCTCGAACCTTCTCAGCGATGCGTTTATTATCTCCCTGGCCTGGCCGAACTGCTCTTTCGTCAGGTCTGCGCGGCCGATTGTGCCGGTGTTGAGTATCCATGTCTCAGCCGCCCTTGTGGCCACCATGTCCAGGGCCATGCTCCAGAGCGCGTCCGCGTATGCTATCTTGCCCTCCTTCTCCGTGGGCTGCTCCATCCCCAGCCACTTGTTCGCGGCTATGATGCGCTGGTCTGTCTGCTGGACGCCGGACGCCGACAGGAGCGAGGCTGCGGTCTGCACATAATAGCGCGCATCCTGCAGCTGCATGTCCACGTTGGCGTGGCCGGCATACTGGGCGTAGTCCTGGGCCCAGAGGGTCCAGGCGGAGTTCAGCGAAGCGAGCGTCTGCACCACTGGCTCTGTCGCCGCGTTGACCGGGGCGAACTGGTATGCTATGCGGTAGACGCCGTAGAGCGCGTCCTCCGTCATCCACCGCGGGTTGCTCATGAGCGCTGCCCTGACCTTCTTTTCCGGCTCAAGGTAGTTGCCCGTGGCGTTCCTGTACTGCGCGATGAGGAAAGTGCGGAGTTCAGGCGGGTAAAACTCATACGGGCTGATGCTCGGGTTCACCATGATCGCGGCCGCGGTGGAATATGCCTTCCACGCGTCCTGCCTTGCCGTTGCGTCCTTGCCCGCCAGGCCGTTCTGGAACGCGTAGCTCCACATGCCGACGAGGTCGCTTATGGCGCGGCTGTCCTTCATCAGTGCCTGCTCCATGTCCGCGACCTGCGTATATGAATACCTGCCCTTGGCAGTGGCGATCTGCCTGCCTACCTGTTCCAGGCGGTTGCTTGCGGCCGCCACCAGGCTGCCGCTGCCGTTGTCTACGCCTGTGCCGAGGGCGTGGTAGTACCTGTTATACTCTATTATCTTCTGGCTGTTCTTGAGCGCTTCCCCCCTGCCAGTTGCCACGGTGTTGATTCCGTCGAGTTTCTCCTGGGTGCGGAGCTGGCTGCTGTCAGGGAGCTTTTTCACTGCCTCGACGTTCCACGCCGCTATCGTCTGCAGGTTGCCCATCCTCTGCCCGAGCAGGGCCTGTTCCCTGTCGAAGATGGCGATTGCGTAGGTATACTGGCGCTTGGCCAGGTCGACATCCCCTGTGTTGAGCGTGTTCGCTGCTGTCCTGAGCGCGAAGTACATCTCCCACCTGGGCGATACCTTCATCGTCAGGCTCGAGGCGTCCGGCCTCACGCTCGCCTCGTCCTCGCTGAGCAGCCAGACGTCCGGAAGCGTCTTTATCATGCGTTCCGCGCTTGCCTTGACATCCTGCGTCCTCTTGGAGTCTGCAAGGATGGCGCTGAGCGTCTTGTTGAGGTCGGAAAGCTCCCGCATGAGCGGGTTGGTGCCCTCCTTGGACGCCACGCTGGCGTTGGTCACGTCCCTGGCCGCCTTGAGGGCCAGCTGTATCGCCCTGTCTGAGTTGTATGAAGAGACGTATGTCTTGAGGTTGTCAATTGACCTGGCTGCCTGCTTCGCATCAAGCGGCGTCGCCTGGGGCGAATTTGAAAGGTCGTAGGTCTGAAGCTCGTTGCTGATGTTGCTCTGGAGCTCGTATGCGTGGTCTCTTGCGGCTGCGGTCGGCCCGGGCGTCCTGGCGTTTCCCTCTGCCGCGCTTATTATGCGCGAGAGGTCCTGGATTATCGTTTCGATGCGTTCGCGTTCAGCCGGTGCTATCTGCGGTACTGTGACCTTGACCGGAACTGCGGTGGTGGAACTAGTCGCCTTCTTTTCTGGCGCCCGCTTCAATTCCACATATGAGCTCTCAGGGACTGCAGTGGTTGCCCTCTTTTCTGCCGGCTGCGGTATGACCGTTTTCGTTGTATCTGTCCTCGTGGGGACCTGGGTTGCCGGCGCGCTGATCGTTTTCGTCGGCGTGGATGCGGTCATCGCAGCGCTCAGCTCCTCTCCGAACGTCGCGTTGTCGATGGCATTGTTGAGCGCCCTGTCCGTCTGCACCTTTATCCTTGCGAGCGTGAGGGTGTCGAGCCTGGCGGTTCCCGCAGGAATCGTGATGTAGTCGCTGCCCCTGCCCGTGGCGTCCTTGGCCGGGTTGTAGGGCCTCAGCGCGTCGTTGATCTGTGTGAGCGTCTTTACGAACGGGTCTCTGTATTTCGCCTTGGCTTCTGCCTCGTTTCCGGCAGGCATGCCCCGGACTTCCCTCGTCCTTGCGTACCTGTAGATAAGATTGTACTGGGTCTCGTATGTGGCCTTCAGCGAGGCCAATTCCTTCGCAGTCGTCTCCTTTTTTTCCGTCGTAACTGTTTGAGCCATGGCAACACCACCTGTAACGTCAAGGGCTATCGGAGCCCCAACAACTATCGCACCTACGGCGAACGCCCTGAAGGCGCGCCCGCCCGGTGTATCTCTGCCTGAATGAGAATTTAAAACTGCGTTGGTCGGATGTTTGAGTATCATTTTTCTCCCTCCTCTCTTGACAAACATTACCTTATATCATTTAAAACAGAATAATTTATAAAGCGATGGGTATTTATCGTCGTTGCCGCCTCCCCTTTCCATACACGCATTCCCAACGCGGTTTTACGAGGTAGATAACGTAAAATCATGGTAAGATATTGCAGCAGGGGCTTATAAATATTGCAGTTTTTAGCAAAACGTGGTTTGCCAGGCCATTGCAATCCGGGCCTGCAGGATTTTGGAAAAGGCGCCCCGTTTCACTGAACCTGAGCATTTACCACAAAAAGCATAGCATTATGAACTCCTGCCAGCCAATTACCGGTTCAGGCAGAAAAAAATTCAGGTTTTCTTTATCCTCCGCAGCGAGAAAGCAAAGAAGATAATCAAAATCGAATTTTTCAAAAAGGTGAATATGAGGATGAAATTCAAGGACTTGAGCATCAGCGCCAGGACAATCGCTGCGCTTGAAGAGATGGGCTATTCTGACGCCACAGAGGTCCAGGAGAAGACGATCCCCCTGATATTGCAGGGCGAGGACCTCATGGTCCGCAGCCAGACCGGCACAGGCAAGACGGCCGCCTTCGGGGTCGGCCTGATAGACGTCATATCCAGGGACAGGGGCAGGAAGGCCCTCATACTCGCCCCCACGCGGGAGCTGGCCGCCCAGATAACCAGCGAGCTGCGTTCCATAGCGAAGCACCACCGCCTGGAGATATTCGCGGTATACGGTGGCACGGGCATGGGCAGGCAGACCGTGCTCCTCAGGCGCGGATTCGACATCCTCGTCGCGACGCCTGGCCGCCTGCTCGACCACCTGCAGCAGGGCAATGCGCGGCTGGAATCAGTGAACTGCGTCGTCCTTGACGAGGCAGACCGCATGCTCGACATGGGCTTCAAGCCGGACATAGACCGGATACTGGGGAGGATAGGCCGGGACAGGCAGGTGCTGCTTTTTTCCGCCACGTTCGACCCGCCCATAGTCGCCATCGCCAACAGCTACCTTTCCTCGCCGCAGTCCATAGAGGTCGGCCCTGTGGGCAAGGTTGAGAAGATAGACGAGGAGTTCATACGGCTGAGCAGGGCGCAGAAGCTCGACAAGCTCAAGGAGATACTCAAGCGCGAGCCGATGTCACGGACGCTCGTCTTCGTCGGCTCCAAAAGGGCCGTGGAGGGCGTCTGCAAGAAGCTGAACGCGGACGGCATCGACGCCCAGTTCATCCACGGGGGCAGGAGCCAGAACCAAAGGGAGCGCGCGGTGCGCGGCTTCCAGGAGGGCTCATTCAGGATACTAGTCGCCACCGACGTCGCGGCGCGCGGCCTCCACATAGACGACATCTCCCACGTCATCAACTACGACCAGGCGGATTCCACAGACATGCACACGCACCGCATCGGCAGGACCGGCCGCATGGGCAAGGGCGGGAAGGCCATCACGTTCGTGGAGACCGACCCGCTGCCGAAAGTCCAGAGGGGCAGGTTCAACCGCGGCGGCTTCGGCCATCAGCAGGGCGGATACGGGCGGCCTTCGCATGAGGGCCACGCCCAGCACGGGCGCGATCACGAATCTTCCGGGCAGCACGGCGCGCATTCATCCTCGGGCTACAGGAACCGGCCGAGGGACCGCAGGCACCGCGAGCAGCGCCGTTAGGCCGCCCACAGGAATCTTCCGGCCAACAGGCCGGCTATGACTGTAAATGCGAATATCAGCAGGACGTACACGAGCGTTTCCCTGTTGCCCATTATCTTCCTGACGACGAGGATGCTCGGAAGGGAGATGACCGGGTCGGCAAGCATGTATGCAAGGAGCGGGCCCTTCGCCATGCCCAAATCCAGGAACATCCTCGCCATGGGGACCTCCACGAGCGTTGGGAAGTATACGAATATGCCGAACAGGACCGGAATCACCACGGCCAGCAGGGAGTTGTCCCCGACATACGCAGGAATCAGGTCCGGCGGCATGACCGCGCGTATCATCCCTGATGCAAAAACGCCGATGATGAGCAGCGGGGCGATGGTCCTGGCAAATCCCCATGTCTCATACATCCAGCTGCTTACTTCTTCCTTTGTGAACTGGCGGGACGAAATCCACCAGGTAAGAACTATCAGTCCTATCACTAGGGGATATTTTACCGAATCCTCGCTGATTCTCGTGCCGACCAGCAGGATGCCGATGAGGGCGCCGAAGAGGTAGATTAATCTCCTGGTATCAGCGCCATCAGCGTGTTTCATGAACGCATCCGTCTCTGCCTTCTTCTCATCATGGTCGGTCATTTTCGAGATTATGAAGCCTATGATGACAGCGAAAGCTATGGAGAAGATTATCCTCGCAAGGGCGAAATCCCATCCTATGAGGCTGCCCGTGTAGAGGATGGCCATGATGTTCGTGGCCGGGGCCGTGTAAAGGAAGGCGATGGCAGGGCCGATGCCCGCCCCGCCTTTCCGTATGCCGGCGAAAAGGGGCAGGACGGTGCAGGAACAGACGGCCAGGAGGAGCCCGGCAACGACCGCGATGGGATAGGCGACGTGCTTCGGCGACTCCTTCCCGAGGTAGGGGAGGAGCATGGCCTTTGGAATCAGGGCTGACATGGCGCCAGCGATGAAAAAAGCAGGCACAAGGCAGAACAGCGTATGCGCCAATACGTAGTCGTATATGGCCGCAAGGCCGGCCAGAAGCAAAACCGAAACGTCCATCATACCGCCTTGCTTCTGATGAGGCTGACGAGGTACTCCATGGTCGGGAGCATCCCGCTTAGGATCACTTTCCCGTCAAGTATGAGCGCAGGCGTGGAAACGATGCCCATCTCTATCAGGCGGCTGACGTCGTATGTGTGCTCCACTTCCGCCTTGAGGCCAAGCATCGATATGGCCTCCCTGACCCGTTTTTCCAGTTCGTTGCATTTGCGGCATCCGTTGCCTACGACTTCGAATTTCATGTTACCACGTGCTTGCCTGGGCGAACGCCTTTTTTCCCAACGGCGAGAGCGAGTACAGGCGTTTCGCCCCGTCCTTGCGCATGCCCACAAGGCCTGCCCGGTGGAGGATTTTGAGATGCGACGAAACGGTCGGCTGCGTCTTCCTCACCAAACCGGGCAGGACACAGGCGCACAGCTCGCGCCTGCCGAGGGCCCTCATGAGGGAAACCCTCGTCCGGTCAGCAAGCGCCTTCAAAATATCGACGTTCATAAATATTTATCTGCATCTATATATTTAATCCTTGCCATCTCCTGCGACAATTCCAAAAAGACAAGGAGCTTGCATTTTTTCGCGCAGCGAAAAAATTAGCAAGAAAATGCAGAGGAAGAGATTCGAACTCTCGAACGGACTAACCGACCAGGCCCTGAACCTGGCGCCTTTGACCACTCGGCAACCTCTGCGAACGAACGTGAGCTGAGGTTTGACGGTCGGAATGCCGACCGGCTACACCTCTGCATGAAAATTTCCTGCAGTTTGACTAGGATAAATTTTCAATCAAACTTCATGAGGTAGTTCTTAAATTACTATTCCTCGAGTTTCCCGAATTCTATCGGCTGCCTGGTGAAGACGCTGGTGCCCGAGGGCACGTTGCGGTTCACGACGACGCCTGAATGGACCTGGCAGTCCGCGCCGATGCTCTTGCCGGGCATGGTGCAGGACAGCACGCCGAATTTCGTGTTGTCTCCGACGAACACACCGAGCTTCTTCCTGCCGGAGTTCACCCAGCCCTTCTCGGTCATCACGAGCACGTTGTTGCCGTCGAACCTGTAGTTAGCGACCTGGGTCCCAGCGCCGAAATTCACCCCTTCCCCGATCACGCTGTCGCCGATGTACGAAAGGTGCTTCGCGTTGACATGGCCGAGCAGTATGCTGCTTTTTACCGTCGTCCCGCTCCCTATGGAGCAGTTCCTGCCTATGGAGTTGAAGCCGCGGAGGTAGGCGTTCGGGCCGATGACCGTGCCTGCGCCGATGTACGCGCACCCCTCCACGTAGCTGTTGATTATCTTCGCGCCGTCCTCCATGATGACCTTGCCGTTTATCGTGGAGTTCTCTATGTCGCCTTCGGCGGTCCGAAGGCGAGCATGCTCGCGGTCCGCGGACCGCGACATCACTCCTGTGCGCGCCTCCATGGTGGAGAGCACGTGCTCGTTGGCCTCGAGCAGGTCCCAGGGGTATGCGATGTCGCGCCAATACCCGTCGACAACGACGCCCTTGGCGCCAGTGAAAAGGCTGACCAGCTCGTACTCGCCCCGTTCCGATTTGCCGAGCGACTTCAGTTCGCCGAAAATGGTCGGCTCCATGCAATAGACCGAGAGGTTGGCCAGGTCGCTCTTCGGGTGCTTGGGCTTCTCCTCGAAAAGGCTCACTTTCCCGCCCGACAGCTCCACCACCCCGTATTCGTGCGGGTTGGCGACCTTCTTCAATGCGAGCGTGATGCCGCCGCCGTGCGCGGCGATGACCTTCTTTATGACGGACGAGTCGGTCACGATGTCGCCTGCGAGAGCCACGAACGTGTCGCCTATCTCGTCCCTGGCCGCGAGCAGCGCCGCGCCGGTGCCGTTCTCGGCCCCCTGTTCCACGAACTTCAGCTTCACGCCCACGTAGTTTTTTGAGAAATATTCTATCATCTTCTCCTTCATGTGGCGGACCACTATCACAGCGTCGGTGATGCCCGCCTTCCTGGCCTCGTCGAGCAGGTGGTGCAGTATGGGCCGGCCTGCCACCGGGAGCATCGCCTTCGGCCTCGTCTCGGTCAGCGGCCTGAGCCGCTTGCCCTCGCCGGCCGCCAATATCACCGCTTTCATGACCATCATTCCCAGCCGACGTTTTTAAAATAATGCCAGTTCAACCGGTTAAAGAGCATAATGTTTTATAAATTATAACATACATATATTACCACTATGCTCTACACGAAAACATTGGCGCACCGGAATGGCGCCGCCGAAAGGCCGCAAATCAGGAAGAAACTCTGCTATCTGAACGCCGCCGCGCCCGCTTCGCCTGAGCGTAAGCCCCGAGGCTAAGATTTTTTAACAAGCCCGTCTACTATATTATATGCTTGACAAGAAAAAGATAGACGGCTTATTATCTGATTACAAAGGATTCAGGATAGCGACCATCTGCTCCCACTCCTCGCTCCAGATATTCAGGGGCGCGCGCGAGGAGGGCATAAAGACCATCGGCATCGTCCAGAAGGACAAGCGCAAGCTGTACGAGTCGTTCCCCCGCGGCTGCCCGGACGAATTCCTGGAAGTCGACAGCTATGCAGACGTCCCGTGGAAGGAGCTCGCCGCGAGGAACGCGATAATAATCCCGCACGGCTCGTTCGTGGAATACGTCGGAGAGGAGTTCGACGACCTGCCCCTCCCGGTCTATGGCAACCGCAGGAGCATAAGCTGGGAACGGGAAAGGGACAAGATGCTCTCCTGGATAAGGAAGGCAGGCATAAAGACCCCGAAGATATACACTCCGGACAAGATAGACAGCCCGGTGATGGTGAAATTCCCAGGGGCCAAGGGCGGTCGCGGCTACCTCATCGTCCGCTCAGAGGAGGAGTTCAGGCAGAAGGTCAAGAATCAGGAATGCGTCATACAGGAGTTCATCATAGGCGTGCGCGCCTACCCGCACTATTTCTTCAGCCCCTTCAGGGACAAGGGATATGCGACGAAGCACGGCGAGCTGCAGCTCCTGGGCGTGGACCGGCGCGTGGAGAGCAGCGCCGACGAGATAGCCCGCGCGGTGTCCATAGGCATGAAGCCGCGCATGGCGTTCACCGTCATAGGCAACGAGCCCATGGTGCTCCGCGAGTCGCTCCTCTACGAGTACATGGAGATCGGCAGGAAGATAAGCGAGACCTCGTTCGACCTTTTCGGCGGCCTGACCGGGCCGTTCTGCGTGGAGACCATAATCACAGAGGAGCTCGAGATATACGCCTTCGAGGTCAGCGCGCGCATAGTCGCGGGCACCAACCTGTACCCGGACGGCTCGCCCTATTCCGTATATTACTATAACGAGCCAATGAGCACGGGCCGCAGGATAGCGCGCGAGCTCAAGCACGCCGCCAAGCTGGGCAAGCTCAAGGAGATCGTGTATTGACATGGAAAAGGACCATGTGCCGAAGCATATCGCAATAATACCTGACGGCAACCGCCGTTGGGCGAGGAAGAAGGGCATCAGCAGGCAGGAGGGCTACGCCATAGGCATCCGGAAGATAGGCGACGTGCTGAAATGGTGCAAGGCTAACGGCGTCCACATGCTCACCATGTGGGGCTTCTCCATGGACAACTTCAAGCGCGACCCAAAGGAGATAGAAGGGCTGTTCGGGCTCTTCAAGGAGAACCTGAAGAAGGCGATAGAGAGCGACGACCGTAACAAGGACGAGCTGCGCGTGCGCTTCTTCGGCAGGCTGCACATGTTCCCGAGGGAAATACAGCAGATGATACGCAAGGCCGAGGAGGTCAGCGGGAAGAACCAGAAATACCAGCTCAACCTCCTGCTCTCCTACGGCGGCAGGGAAGAAATCGTGGACGCGGTCAACCACCTGATAGCCGAGGGCAGGACCGAGGTGGACGAGGACGCCATAAGCCGCCACCTCTATACGCACGGTCTCCCCGACCCGGACCTGATAATACGGACGTCGGGCGAGCAGAGGCTCTCGGGCATGATGCCGTGGCAGTCATGCTACAGCGAGTTCTATTTCTGCAAAAAGCTCTGGCCAGACTTCTCGAAAAATGATTTCGACGCCGCGCTGAAGGAATACGCAAGGCGCAGGAGGCGCTTCGGGAAATGAAAAAGGCGGTTTCGGCAGCAATCCTCGCAGGCGCGCTGCTGCTTGTGCTGCTGCTCGTGGCATTCTTCTGGCCGAAGGCGGGCAGCCGGTGGGATGACGGCTTCACCGCGTCAATGGCAGGCAAGTCCTATTACGAAAATTTCGACTGCACCTGCATCGGCTTCGCCGCGCCGCAGATGAACTGCCTGTCCTGCACGCAATACACGGATTGCTACGGAATCCCGGTGTCGTGCACGTCGGCATGCAGAAAAGAGATAAACGGGACATGGGAGGACGTCTCCTGCAGCGCCGGCACCGCTTACCCGAGGGGCAAGGAATCGTGCGAGGCGCAGGGAGGGCGCTGGGGGCCCATAGGGCTCTCCCCGGAGCCCGTGTGCGTCATGCCGACGAAGGACGCAGGCAAACTATGCTGGGACTCCAGCCAGTGCGAGGGCGCCTGCGTGGCTGACCTGGCGCAATGGCAGTATGACCTGCTGGTGAAGGCCCACACGCCCATACTGACGGCCGGCACCTGCACGGCGTCCAACGCCGGCGTGGGCTGCAACGCCTACGTGGAAAACGGAGTGGTCAACGGCATCCTCTGCGTCGACTGATGGCGAAGGCGCCGGGCGCAGAAGGCGCTTCGGCAAATGATTGCGGCGAAGGGCGCAACGCCTGCCTAACCTTTTAAACCTCGTCGCGTAAAAAGAATATCCCTTCGTCCGAGTGGTCGAAGTTTGTTACGGGGTTATCAATTTGGCCTTCGGCCAAATCTAACCCCTGTGTTCATGGGGTTATGCGCTTGGCCTTTTCGGTCAAGTTCAACCCCATTCGCTACGCTCATGGGGTTATGGCGTAATGTTGCAATGTCAACGCGCAGCCTGGTAGCGCGGCAGTCTCCAGATCTCTCCCGGCACGCGCCGGGAATTGTAGCCGCGAAAACTGCATGTCGGAGTTCAAATCTCCGTGACCCCAATTTGTTTTGCTAATTTTCGCTTGCGCGAAAATCGCAAAACCACTATAAATAGGCAAAAGAAAAAACGTGATTGACATGAAAAACTGGATTGTGCTCATACTGGCGACATTGCTGCTGTTCGGATGCGTAAACCCGCCGCAGCCGCCTGCGAACGTGACGGGCCCGCCGCCGGTCATGAATAACGCCACCCCCGCAGCCAATGCCACGCTTAAGCCGATCCCCGCAGACTCCAGCGTGGACGTCGGCGACACGGTCTGGGCCGACTACACGCTGCGCGTGGACGGCAAGGTCACAGACACGAGCAACGCCACGCTGGCGAACGAGTCGGGCATATACAGCAGGATGCGCGCCTACGAGCCGTTCGAGTTCGAGGTCCAGTTCAACAAGGGCCTCATAGACGGCTTCATCATCGGCGTCATAGGTATGAGGGTGAACGAGACGCAGACCTTCTACGTCGACCCTGCAAGGGGCTACGGCCCGTACGACCCGGCAAAGGTCATCAAGGTGCAGCGCTACTATAATACGAGCCTCTACGAAACGATTCCGGCCTCCTACTTCATCCAGCAGGGAATCACCAACCTCACCACCGGGACGACATTCTCCACCTCCAGCGGCATCATGACCTCGGTGTTCAACATCAGCGGGGACAACGTCACGCTTTTCTACATCCTGCAGAAGGGGCAGAAGGTGAGCTATGCCGGCGTGCCGGCGACGGTGCTGTCGGTACACAACTATACCGCGGTGCTTGAATACGACCTCCAGGAAAACATGACCTACTCGCTCCCGAACCCAAGCACCGGCGTGCCGACCCGCTACACGGTCATCGGCAAGGACAACGACTCCATAACCCTGGACGGCAACCACCAGCTGGCCAACAAGACGCTCGAATTCACGGTTACGGTCGTGAGGGCCGAGCGCCCATCGTGACCTGGAACGGTTTTTGACATGGAATGGCATGCGGTCCCGCAGGAAAGCGCCATGAAGCGCCTGGGCGCCGCAGAGGGCGGGCTTAGCGCCGAAGAGGCGGCGAAGCGGCTGGGGGAGCACGGCCCGAACAGCATAGCGATAGAGCGGAAAATCTCCGCGCTGCACATCTTCGTCAGCCAGTTCAAGAACCTCCTCATAGTGCTCCTGCTGCTCGCCGCGCTCGTCTCGCTCGGGCTCAGCTTCATCAACCCGGAGGAGGCCGAGCTGCTGGACGCGCTGCTGATTTTCGCCATAGTCATCGCCAACGCGGTGCTTGGCTTCGCGCAGGAATACAAGGCCGAGAAGTCCATAGAGGCGCTCACCAGGATGGCGGCGCCGCTGGCATCGGTCATGCGCGGCGGCAGGGAAGTCGAAATCCGTTCCGAGGATGTCGTGCCAGGCGACATCCTGCTCCTGCTCGAGGGCGACAAGGTCGCCGCCGACGCAAGGCTCATCGAATGCTTCTCCATATACGCGGACGAGTCCATGCTCACCGGCGAGAGCGTGCCGGCGCACAAGTCCCCGGGAGTGCTTCCGAAGGAAACGCCGCTGGCAGAAAGGGACAACATGGTGTACATGAACTCGGTGATAACCCGCGGCAAGGGCACGGCCGTCGTTGTCCACACCGGGCTGAAGACCGAGATGGGGAAGATAGCCAAGGAGATATCCGAGGCGCCCGAGAAGGTCACGCAGTTCCAGCTGGAGATAGGGGACATAAGCAAGAAGGTGTCGATACTGGTCGTCGTCATGCTGGTGATAATCTCCGTCACAGAATTCCTCATGCGCACCGGCGACCTGCTCTTCATATTCATGGCCGCAGTGGCCCTTGGCGTCGCCGCAATCCCGGAAGGCCTTCCGGCGGTCGTCACCCTCGCGCTCTCCATAGCGACCAACCGCATGCTCAGGCAGAACGCGCTCATGAGGCGGCTCTCCACCATACAGGACCTGGGCTCGGTCAACGTCATCTGCACTGACAAGACAGGCACCCTGACCGAGAACGTGATGACCGTCACGAAGATGTGCTTCGACGGCAGGCACGTGGAGGTCGGCGGCCGGGGCCTGGACCTGCACGGCAGCTTCGTCCCGCAGCCCGAGCGCAACGAGTTCGAGATGCTCCTGCTCTGCGGCGTGCTCTGCAACGACGCGCGGCAGGTGGAAACGGACGGGGCCATGAAATTCAAGGGCGACCCGACCGAGATCGCGGTCCTCATCCCGGCATACAAGGCAGGCCTTGACGTGGACGGCCTGCGCAGGCGATGGAAGCGCGTGGGCGAGGTTCCGTTCTCATCGGAGCGCAAGCTCATGTCCACTGCGAACAGCGACGGCAGGCGCACATACACATTCGTGAAGGGCGCGCCGGAGGTGCTCCTCTCGCGCTGCACCCACATCAACGAGCGCGGCACGCCCAGGGAGATGACCGGGAAGGACAGGAAGGAGGTGCTGGAGCACAACCGCGCGCTCGCATCGCACGCCCTGCGCGTCCTCGGCTTCGCGTACAAGGAAAGCCCCGCGTCCATGGACGAAACGGAAATGGAGAACGGGCTGGTCTTCCTCGGCCTGATGGGCATGAAGGACCCGCCCAGGGCTGGCGTGAAAGAAGCCGTAGAAGACTGCAGGAAGGCCGGCATACGCGTGATTATGATAACCGGCGACAACCGCTACACCGCCGAGGCCGTGGGCCGCGAGCTGGGCTTCTCCGGCGCCGCGGTGACCGGCGACGAACTGGACAAACTGTCGGAGGCGCAGTTCGCCAAGGCCGTGGAAAAAACGGACATCTACGCGCGCACGTCCCCGAAGCACAAGGTCCAGCTGCTCAGGGCCCTGCAGGCCAACGGCCACATAGTGTGCATGACAGGCGACGGCGTCAACGACGCCGCGGCCATAAAGAACTCCGACGTCGGAATCGCCATGGGCATACGCGGAACCGAGGTCACCAAGCAGGCCAGCGACATAATCGTGCTGGACGACAACTTCATCACCATCCGCAACGCCATAGCAGAGGGCCGGGGCACGTTCGACAACATCCGCAAGTTCGTGGCATACATGCTCGGCGCGAACATATCAGAGGTGCTCATAGTGTTCATCGCGACAGTGGCCGCGCTCGGCATATCGCCGAAAATCGCCATACAGCTGTTGTGGATAAACCTCGTGACCGACGGCGTCCCAGCGGTCGCCATGGGCGTGGACCCGCCGGCGAAGGGCATCATGCAGCGGCCGCCCAGGAAAAAGGGCGAGCGCATGGCTGACACGGACACGATGTACTTCCTGGGCTCCATCGGATTTGCGGCCACGGTTGCGCTCCTGCTGCTCTACGCCTTCTACATGGGCGCCGAGGGCGCGATGAAGGCCTATTCCATACTGTTCACGTCGTTCGTGGTCCTGGAGATGCTCACTGTATACGCGGTCCGCTGGAGGTACGGCACGGACATCCTCTCCAACATCTGGCTCCACGCCGCGGTCGCCTCGTCGCTCATCCTCCAGCTCGCGCTGCTCTATACCCCGCTCAACTCGCTTTTCGGCATAGTGCCGCTCTCGCTGCAGGACTGGGCCGGCATAACAGCCGCCATGGCGGGCTACCTCGCGCTCGTGGCTGCCGCGCTCAGGCTGGAGCCGCTGGTAATAAGGAAATAACGCGCCGGAATCGCAGCAAGGCTTAAAAAACTCAGGGGCGTATGGTTGCCATGCGCCGACAACCTCCAAAACGCAAAGCCAAGCAGCCGCGCCGGAAGCCGCCGAAGCCCGAAGCGAACCGGCAAACCGAGCGGGTGTCGACCGGCATCCCGGGCCTCGACGCGCTCATAGAGGGCGGGTTCGTGAGGAACAGCACGGTCCTGGTGCGCGGCGACACGGGGACCGCGAAGACGCTTTTCTGCATCCAGTACCTCTACGAGGGCGCCCTGGCAGGCGAGCCGGGCGTGTTCATAAGCTTCGCGGAATCCCGCGAGGCCATATACGAGCATGGCAGGAAATTCGGCTGGGACCTGGACGCCCTGGCGAGGAAGGGCCTGTTCGAGGTCATACGCTACGACCCGCACGAAGTCGTCAAGATAATGCAGGAGGGCGGCGGCCTCATTAGGGACACCATCGAGTCGAAGGCGGCTAAGCGGCTGGCCATAGACTCGCTGAGCGCCTACGAGCTGTTTTTCGAGAACAAGTACAAGTCCAACCAGTCCGTCCTGAGCCTTTTCGAGCTGCTGAAGAAATGGAATGTCACGGCCATGGTGACGTCGGAGATGCCAGTGAGCCTGACAAACGAGACAAGGGACCGGCTCGGCTTCCTGACCGAGGGCATACTGAACCTCTACCACCTGAGGAGCCACGCAGAACGCCTCCGCGCCCTGGAGATACTCAAGATGAGGGACACCAACCACAATGAGGGGCTGTACCATTTCACGATTGAAAAAACAGGCCTGAGGGTGCGCGGGAGGCTGAGCGGCTTTGGCAGGGAGTAGGGCGGCCCAGGCGAGCACAGAGTTCATCTTCATCCTAGCGATATCGATGGTCGTCATAACCATAATCATGGTCCTGGCGCAGCAGCAGATAACCACAGTGCAGAAGCAGAAGGACTCAGCAGACGCGCAGAACGCGGTCCTGGACCTGAGCGCGGCGGCCAAGGAGGTCTATGCCCAGGGCGAGGGGTCAAGGAAGCAGGTGTTCATACGGCTGCCGGGCAGCTACGAGCCGGGCGGCTCGTCCATAGGCGCCCGGTCCATACAGATACGGGCGGCCGGCACGGATTACGTGGCAGTGGAGAACTTCAACCTGCGCGGCTACCTGCCCGCCACCTCCGGAGGCCACTGGGTGTGGGTCACGTCCGAGGGCAGCAGGGTGCGCATAGGGCTCGCGATGATGGAACTCGACAGGAACCGCATATACCTGGTCATGAACAGGAACACCACTGCGACGGCGCCGTTCTCAGTGACCAACGCGTGGATACGCAGCATAAACGTTACGACCGCGGTGCGGTGGGATGCAACCGACGTCACAATGGACGGCGTGCCGTCCGGGTTCCAGCTCAACGTCGACAGCAGCAATATGATAACCGCGCATTTCACCGCAGGCGCAGATGCCGGCGGCATCTACATGGGCGAGATAGAGCTGAATGCGAGCGACGGCCAGGGGGCAACCGAAAGCGCCGAAGTGCCGGTGACCGTCTACGTCGTCGGCTACACTGCGCCTGAAAAGGACCTCCTGGGCCCGGTGATAACGGCCATCTACCAGGACCCCGCTCCAGCCATAGTATACGAGCCTCTGGCGATAATACTGACCGCGACAGACGAGCAGGCCGGCAACAACAGCATCAGGGACTGCGAGATGGACGCAGACCAGGCCGGAAACTGGCAGGTGATACTGCCCGTGGACGGCGCCTACGATCAGCCCACCGAAACCGCCATGCACAATTACACGGCCGGGTTCTCCTGGGGCGTGCACAGCATCCGGGCGCGGTGCACCGACGTCATGAACAACACCGGGCCGACGGCATTCTATTACTTCAACGTGACCCAGTCAGACATGCTCGGGCCTATCGTGACGAACCTGACGCACACCGAATATCCGACGACCCTGTCTAACATCACCGCGAGCGCCATAGCGACGGACGTATACACGGGCGGCAGCAACATCGCGAGCTGCCAGGTGAAGGTCGATACCGGCGCATGGCACAACGCCACCCCTATGGACGGGCTGTACGACTCCCCTTCGGAGAACGTCAGCTATAACGCAGGCCAGCTGGCGCCCGGCTACCATACCATATACTGGCAGTGCGTGGACGTCCTGGGCAACGCCGGCGGCACCTACAACGACAGCTTCGGCGTCGTGGACGTGGACCTCATGCTCGTCCTGGACCAGTCCTACTCCATGGACGCGTTCGTGACCAGCTCGTCGAGCTCCACGGTCGTCGAGACGACCAACACCGGGTTCACGCGCCTGAAGAACATAACGATACCGGCCAAGAACGGCAACCTGGCCAACCTCTCCACCGAGATAAAGGCAGACGTCAGCGGGTGCACGGCCTACTACGAGGCGAGGATAAACGGCGTGGTGGTGGCAAGCGGCAACCGCACGTCCACCAGCTACGGCACCATCGCCGCCAGCATAAACGTATCGCAGTTCACTGCGCCGTTCGACGTCGCGCTCTACATGAAGCGCAGCCCGACCGCGAACTGCAAGGTCAGCAACCAGCTGCTCTCGCTCCAGCAGGCGCCCAAGAAGATAACCGCCTCGCAGGATGCGGCAAAGACGTTCCTCAACGCCATAGACTCGTCCAACCAGGCCGGGCTGGTCACCTTCAGCGCCTCTGCGACCCTGAGCAAGCAGCTCGCCGCGATGACCGAGGCGAACAAGACGGCGCTCAAGGCCGCGATAGACGTGGTAAGCTACGGCTTCAGCACCTGCCTGGAGTGCGGGCTGAAGACAGGCGCGGACGAGCTGACGTCCGCCAGGGGCAGGCCCGCAGCCACCAGGGTCATCGTGATGCTCACGGACGGAATGAGCAACTCCGGCGACCCGGTCGCCGGCGCGGTCTACTGCAGGGACCGCGACGTGACCGTCTACACGATCGGGTTCGGCAACGACGTGAACGACACCGAGCTGACCAACATCGCCCTGCTCACCCACGGCGAATACTACTTCGCGCCGAATGCGGAGACGCTCATGGACATATTCATGAACATAGGCAAGTGAGCGCCATGAAAGCCCAGATCTCATCCGAATTCATGGTCGTATTCTCGGCCCTGGTCCTGATATTCGTGGTCGTGTTCACCCTGTACTCGGGCGGCAGCCTCAACCTCTTCCAGGCAGAGGGCTCTGTCGCGGCCATGCGCAACGCGAACGCGGTCGCGGCCGCGCTGAACTACGCCTACCTGGCAGGCGACGGCGCCAGCTACTCGTTCACGCCCGCGAGGGTGGCGAGCGACGAGAACATAACCATATCCGACTACGCCGTCTCGTCGGAGCGGCCGCACGCCTATGCCGCGGCGCCGCTGCTCGACGGCAGCATAAACGCCAGCTCGATAGGCCGTGGGCCTGTGCTCATAACCAACAACGGAGGGGAACTCGATATCAGCGGCTGACCCAGGCAGAAGAGGAGCCTTGGCGACTGATGCGGGATGCCGCACAAAGCGGCAGGGCCCCGCATCCCGATTCCACAAGGGCCAGGTCTGGTCGCTGGATTTCACCATGGGCCTGCTGGCGCTGCTGTTCGTGCTGGCGCTCTTCATGCTCCTGTGGAACAGCATCGCGATGAGGTGGAACTCCGCGGGGAGCCAGGCCTCGATGGAGGCGAGCGCGTTCTTCGCCTCGGAATCCCTGCTGGCCACGCCCGGCGAGCCAGAGGGCTGGGAGATGCTCCCGCACATAGACGCCAACGTGAGCGCGCTCGGCCTCGTCAACGGCCGCAACGAGCTGAACAGGATGAAGCTCGACAAGCTCGTGGCAGAGAATGCGACCGCCTATTCCACGATAAAGGCGCGGCTCGGGCTGCAGCGCTACGAGCTCGGCATGCGCATCACGGACCTTTCCGACAACGTGATATACTACGAGTTCGGCAAGTTCAGCGGCACGCTGAACAACTCGCTGAAGTTCGAGCGCTTCGGCATACTGGACGGCGCGCCGGTGCTGGTGCACATGGAGGTGTGGGGCGGATGAGGGGGTTCGCAATCACGCTGGACGCGGTCATAGCGCTGTCGTTCTTCCTGTTCGCGATGCTGCTGATGTCGGGCCAGACATACCAGCCCATGGCCCCGGGCAGCATCTACCTGAAGCAGCTGACCCTGGACACGCTGGCCGTGCTGGAGAAGACCGGCAGGCTCGGCCGGGCGCTTGACGGCAACAACAGCGGGGTGGAGGAGGTGCTCGAGGCGACGCCGAAGCTGGCGTGCATCCAGCTCTCCATACTGGACAGCGAAGGGAACCCCGCCGCCGTGCTCGCCAAAAACGACTGCAACGAGACAGGCGGCCTGGACATGCAGGTCGTATCGAGGCCGGTGCTGCACAACGGCATCATGTACGTCGTGAGGTCAGAGTCCTGGCTCAGGAAGGAGCCGGAGTGAAAATCATGCACAGGAGGAAAATTTCAGCCGCTGGTTTGTCTAGGTTCAGCCTAATGAAGTTTTATGATGGCAAGGAGCGCAGCGCGCTCCTTGACTGTCGTGGAATGCATGGCATTCCACTCCAAATTTTATCAGAAGTAACCAGGAGGAAAATTTCATGCGTGGATTCGTGATAACCCTGCTGTCGGTGAGCCTCATACTGGTGCTCGTGGTGCTCACCATGTCGCTGCGCAGCGCGCACCTGGGCACCGAAAGGGCGCTGCTGGAGCCGCTGCCGCTGCTATACGCGGCGTTCCTGCTGGACGACGCGGCCTACGAGTTCAACTCCATCGTCGGCCCTTCCATGTCGTTCAGCCAGGGGAACGGCAGCATGAACGTCACCGTCGCGGACACGCTGCACGCGGCCAACCATTCCGCCGCGGTCCTGGCCTACGGCACGTTCCTCGAAAGCGAGGTCGCCGGCAGGACCTCCAGCAACATAACCACGAACCTGAGCAACATAAGCGGCGGGGCCATGAGGGTCTTCATAAACGAGGATTACGTGTATCTGAACAACCACAGCAGCGGCGAGGTGCTATTCACCCGGGCCGGCGGCACCAACGCCACGTCGTACGAAATCAACTTCACCGTATACAGCATCAGGCAGAACATCACGCATATGGATTTCAACTCCAGCGGCACGCTCAACGTCACCATACGCTACACGGACCTGAACGGCACCGGCACAGAGCAGGGCAGCGTGTTCCCGGGCCAGGCCAACCAGTTCGTCGTCGGATACCCCAACGGGACCAGCATGGCCGTGACCGTCGGGCTGGCCGGGGGCGAGCCGGGCTCGCTCAGGATGGAGGGGGGCGGCGCATACGCTGATTTCGCATGGACGGCCGCCCTGCCGCGGCTCGACCCGTCGAAAAGGCGCGGCTACGCGTACGACGCCACCATCGAATACGTGCAGGGGGCCGTGGCGAAGCGCACGCGGTTCGGCAAATAGGCGGCTGCCGCGCGCCTAGGATTCGCCTGCCTTTTTCAGGACATTGGCCAGCGTGTTCAGCCGCGCATCCTTTATCCCAACATACAACGGGTGCAGCAGGTAGAGGGTCGCGGCCGCTACGATTCCCCAGCCATAGCTCTCTGGTATGGCAGGGGCAACGTTCAATCCCATGATGGACGCATCGTACAATGCCATGGTGAGCAATACGCCAGCCCCCGCCAGGACGGACGCGAACGCATGTGCAATCATGGCCTTGTGCATCTTATTTACTGTGGAAATGGCTTTTTGCAGCAGGCCCTGCTCTTGACCGAACTGCTCCTTCACGTGCTCCATCTTTTTGCGCATGATGTTTTCCAGGATGCCGCTGCCAAGGGTCCCGAAGGGCTTCTTCCCGCTGCGCCTGAGCGCGATGGCGATATCCATTGCATCCACGAGCGGCTGCCCCGCCTTCGTGCTCCAATCTTTTCTGCCCGTATCGACTTTGCCTAGAACCTGCCCGACTACGCGCCTCGTCATGAATCCCATGTTATCATCCCCTGGCAGTTCTGTGTGTGATAATGTTTATAAGTATATGCAACTGTGACTGCTGCGCGGGCGCCCCAGCCGCATAATCCCTGCGTTTGCGCACCAGCGGCTACAATTAATTTTTAAACAACGCAGGAGATGGGTTTGACATGGCCATAGAAACGAAGATAGACGACATGGTCCGGTTCATCCAGCAGAAGGGGAAGGCGAACTTCAGGGACATCGCCAGGAACCTCTCATGGAGCGAGCAGGCAGTGGAGAAGGTCGCGCTCATACTGGAGAAGGCGGGCATGGCGAAGACGCACTATCCCCTGAACATGGTGGAGCGCCCGTGGATGTCCATCATCGCGGTGCAGCCGGCCAAGGAGCGCGTGCAGGCGCCAGGGAAGCAGCTTGACGCCTACGGCATCGCGGTCAAGGGCCACGTGCTCGGCTCGGTCACCATAGTGGATTCCGAAGCCGAGAAGAGGCCGGTATATAATATACTGCTGCCCGAGGCCACCCCCTACACCCGCGCATACCTGGAGCACCTCAAGGAGGACGTCTCCAGGAAGCTGGCTGTGGCAGAAGAGGAGAAGGGGACCGAGGACGTGGATAAGAACTTCCTCATCAGGCACGAGGCCATATCCGGGGCTATCGCCAAGGACCTGGGCCCGGACGACAAGACGCTGGACACGCTCACGGACATAACCCTGCACGAGATGTACGGCCTCGGCGAGCTGGAGGCTCTCATAGGCGACACGAACCTGGAGGAGATAGTCATAAACTCGGCCGCGGTGCCGGTCGCGGTCTACAGCAGGAAGCGCGGCTGGCTCAAGACCAACGTCACCATGGCCAGCGAGTCGGACATCGAGAACTACGCCCAGCAGATAGCGCGCAAGGTTGGCAGGCAGATAAGCACGCTCAACCCGGTGCTGGACGCGCACCTGGGGACCGGCGACCGCGTCAACGCGACGCTCTACCCGATATCGTCGCACGGCAACACCATCACGCTGCGCCTTTTCGCGCGCAACCCCTGGACCATAGTGAGCTTCATAAAGCCCGAGGTCAACGCGATGACGCCGGACATGGCCGCGCTGCTCTGGCAGGCCATGCAGTACGAGATGAACGTGCTGGTGGCCGGGGGCACGGCGAGCGGGAAGACGAGCGCGCTCAACGGCCTCGTCGCGCTGGTCCAGCCGTTCCAGAGGATACTCACCATAGAGGACACCCGCGAGCTCATGCTGCCGACCTACCAGTGGAACTGGATACCGATGATAACGAGGCTGCCCAACCCCGAGGGCCTGGGCGAGGTGACAATGCTCGACCTGCTCGTGAACGCGCTGAGGATGAGGCCGGACCGCATAGTCATGGGCGAGATACGGCGGAAGCGCGAGGCGGAGGTCCTGTTCGAGGCCATGCACACGGGCCACAGCGTATACTCCACCATGCACGCGGACACCGGCGCGCAGGTGCTCAAGCGGCTCGTCGAGCCGCCCATAGAGGTCCCGGCCGCCGAGGTCGAGGACCTCCACCTGGTCCTGGTGCAGTTCAGGGACAGGCGCAAGAACGTGCGGCGCACGCTCGAATTGTCCGAGGTCGTCTCCGGCGCGTCAGGGCCGGAGCTCAACCACCTCTACAGCTGGAAGGCGAGGAGCGACACGTTCCAGCTCCTCAGGCCGCCGCACCGCTACCTTGAGGAGCTCAACCTCCACACCGGGCTCACCGAGAGCGAGGCGCTGGAGGACCAGAAGGGCAAGGCAGCCATACTCACATGGATGGAAAAGAACAGGCTGGAGAACATAGAGGACGTGGGCAGGGTCATGAAGATATACTACTCGGACCCGGACTCGATAACGCAGGCGGCGGAGAAGGGCACCGCGCCGTCAAAGGTGCTTTGAGGTTTCGAAATGGCCGAGGACAAGATACTGCTCATGCTCGTCTCGCAGCGCCGGATGTTCCAGCTCGGGCGGAGGTTCCGCGGGCTGGGGCGGCTGCTGGGCGCGGCCAACCCGCGCATGGGCTCCATACTCGCCAAGCTGAAGCTCGACCTGGAGCCCGAGGGCTATGCCATGGGCGCGTTCGCCTCCGGCCTGGCGTACGGCCTGATGTTCTTCCTCCTCGCGGCCGCGGTGCTGTGGGTGCGCTACCACGACACGGCCAAGATGTGGCCGGAGTCGCTCGCCATCGGCCTGCTGGTCTGGCTCATCACGTTCATGTTCCTCATGATGTACCCGGGCATCATGATGAGGAAGATCGCGGCCAAGGAGAGCAACGACCTGCTCTTCGCCCTGCGCGAGATGATGGTGGACATAGACGGCGGCGTGCCGCTTTTCGACTCCATGAAGAACGTCGCGTCCGGCGACTACGGCTACGTCTCCAGGGACCTGGGGACCGTGGTCAAGCAGATAGAGCGCGGCATCCCGGACCGCATGGCGCTCAGGGAGCTTGCCGTGCGCACCGAAAGCGAGCTGATGAAGCGCTCGCTCTGGCAGATGGTCAACGCGCTGGAAAGCGGCGCCAGCCTGGGCACTGCGCTCAGCGCCATAGTCCAGTCCATAGAGAGCTACATGTACCGGGACATAAAGAACTACTCGTCCAACCTCAATTTCCTCATGCTGATATACATGCTGGCGGCCACGGTGGTGCCGTCGCTGGGCATAACGTTCCTCGTGCTGCTCTCGGCCTTCAGCGGGCTGGGGGTCAGCTTCACCACGCTCCTGCTGCTGCTCGGCATCTCGGTGCTGGCGCAGGCGATAATGATAGGGTACATGCATTCGACGAGGCCCGAGACGTTCGGGGGATGACCGATGAAGAAGGGTACAAGGCCGCGGAAGGGCGTTGCGCCGGAGCCGGCAGCCCGGCCCAGGGCGCGGCCCGCCCCCTATGCCCCGCCGCCGGCCGCCGAGCTGGAGCTGACTGACTGGCCCGCCCCTTCGCCCAAGTCCATGGCGCCCAAGCCGCCTGTGCCCGCTGCCAATGCCCCTGCGCGCCCGCTCTCCGGCGGCCTGCTCCATTCCCTGTTCTCAAGGCAGAAGCCGGTCCCCCCTCCGGCCGCCCAGAAGCCCGCAGCCCCGAAGCCCGCACCGCAGAAGAAGGCGCCAGGCGAGCCTGGCATGTGGCGCATCTACCGCAGGTTCAGCAGCGTGCTGCCGGCCTCGATGACGACCGGCCTGGAGCGGAAGATGCGCTTCGCTGGCATAGACCCGGGCATGAACACCATCCTGCTTGGCCGGACGCTGATGGTGTGCTTCCTCTCGGGCATGCTGCCCCTGATGCTCTACCTCGCGGTGCTCAACCCGCTCGCCACGCCTACCACGACGCTCACCGCAATCGCGCTCTTCCTGGGCGGCTCTGTCGCCTCGCTCATACTGTCATATCTCTGGCTGTACTTCACGGTGGTCGACCGCGCGGCCATGGTGGAGCGGCTCCTGCCCGACTTCCTCTCGCTCGCGGTCTCCAACCTCAGGGCCGGCATGACGCCCTACGTGGCGTTCGTCCATGCGGCGCGGCCGGAGTTCGGCGCCTTCCACGACTCGGTCATGCTGTCCATGGCGAGGATGGGCGGCAAGGTGTCCATCGCGGACGCGCTCGTATATGTCTCAGGCGACTTCGACTCCGGCATCCTGCGCAGGACCGTGACCCTGTTCGCCAAGGGCGTGCGCTCGGGCGGCCAGCTCGTGAGGCTCCTCAACTCCAGCGCCGAGGAGGTCCGCCGCATCCACGACCTGCGGGCGGAGCTCATCTCGTCCACGCGCACCTACTCGATATTCCTGGCGTTCATAGTCGTCGCCATCATGCCGTTCCTGCTGTCCGTGTCGCTGAATTTCGTCACGGTGTTCGTGAGCCTCCAGGTCGATACCAGCGGCATGGACGTGGGGGCGGCCGCGCTGCCCAGCTTCACGGGCAAGATACTCATCACCGCGGACGACATGTACAACATCTCGCTGATAACCCTGGTGGTCATAGACCTGCTGGTCTCGATACTCATGGGCATCGTGGACAGGGGCAAGGCCATATACGGCATAAAGAACTTCCCGGCGCTCCTCGCCCTTTCCCTGCTCTCGTTCTTCATCGCCAAGGCCATAATCGGCTCCTTCCTGGCCGGCTTCATGGTATGATGCCGCCGGCCCGGCGGCATGGCAAATCTTTTTAAACTAGCCGGAGATTGCACTACGGTGAAATTAATGATTAAGAAAGGACAAGTTTCGACAGAATATCTGGTCATATTGGCCATAGTCCTCGTCGTTGCCCTCGTGGTCGTCTACCTGGTAGGCGGCTTCGCCGGCATGGGCGTAGGAACCATGGAAACCCAGAGCATGCAGGCATGGGGCACCGCGGCACCGCTCGCAATGACGAGCTGGAAGCAGAGCGGCACCTCGTTGCAGCTCGAGATTCAGAACAACGACGTAGACACGCTGGTCCTCACGGCTGTATCCATGGACGGCGCATCGGTCGGCTTAGCGGCCAATACGACGTTCACGAGCGGCGAGAAGAAGGTAATCACTGTGACGACCGCGACAACCTGCGGCGCTGCAGGCACTGCGTTCACACACGAGAACGTGGTGCTCACCTACAACAAGGGCCAGATAACCGGCAAGACGCAGACCGGCGTGAGGCCCATTGTAGGCAAGTGCTCCTGAATCCGGTTTTTTTTATTTTATATTCTTTTTTCCCTTTTCCAGCCCTGGCTGCATATCTTTTTAACCTGCGGCTAGCTTATCTTCATTGAGGGAGTCATATGTCAAAAGGACAGGTTTCAACGGAATATCTGGTCATACTGGCCATCGTCCTCGTCGTTGCCCTTGTGGTCGTCTACCTGGTAGGCGGCTTCGCCGGCATGGGCGCAGGGACCATGGAGACCCAGAGCATGCAGGCCTGGGGCACGGCGGCGCCGTTCGCCATCACCATCCTGAAGCAGAGCGGCACGACGCTGGAGCTGGAGATGAGGAATAACGACGTCAGCACCCTGGTCCTCACTGACATATCCATGGACGGCGCGTCCGTGTTCTCCTCGAACACCACGTTCACCAGCGGCGAGAAGAAGGTCGTGACCGCGACCGTGGTCACCGCATGCGGCGCTGCCGGCAGCGACTTCAGCCATCAGAACGTGATAATGACCTACAACAAGGGCCAGATAACCGGCAAGACCCAGGTCGGCGCAAGGCCGCTCATGGGCAAGTGCTCCTGACCTCCACATTCATTTAAAAAGATTATGAGGGAGAATAGGATATCAGCTCGTTCTCCCGTGATTTTATGCATGACGAAGACAGTCCAAAGCAGAAGGGGGTTCAGACAGGGACCACTACGGTGGGCCTCGTCTGCAAGGACGGCATCGTCCTGGCCAGCGACAGGAGGGCCACCATGGGCTACCTCATCGCCAGCAAGGACATAGACAAGATATATCCCATAAGCGACAACCTCGCGATGACCATAGCCGGCGGCGTGGGCGACGCCCAGACGCTCATCCGGTGGATGAACTCCGAGGTGAAGCTCTACGAGCTCAAGCACGAGAAGGCCATGAGCGTGGAGGCCGCGGCCGTCCTGCTTTCCAACATACTCGTACAATACAAGTACTACCCCTTCTACGTCCAGCTGCTGCTGGGCGGGGTGGACGAGAGGCCGAGGCTGTTCTCCATCGACATGCTCGGCGGCATAACCGAGGAGAAGGTGACCTCGACCGGCAGCGGCTCCCCGGTCGCCTACGGCGTCCTCGAGGAGCTTTACGCGGAGGAGCGCGACATAGAGGCGAACCTGCCGGTGGCCGCCAAGGCAATCAGCGCGGCCATGAGGCGCGACGCGGCGACGGGCGAGAGGGTCGACCTGGTGACCGTCACCAGGGCCGCCGGCTTCAAGAGATACGACAAGGAAGAAGTGAAGAAGATACTGCATTCCTGAATGTGAGCCAGCGTTTTTGTTTTTACCGGATTTACGGCTTTCGTTTTTCATCTCCCCATACTTACGCAATCCATCGAGGTGTTTTGTTTGCACTATAAGGACATAGTCAAGAAAATCAGCGAGATAATGCCGCACGACTGCGAGGTGACCAAGGTGGAGCCCGAGGGCCTTTCCACGGTCATCTACATCAGGAACATACGCTCCTTCTATTCGAACGAGCGGCTCATCAAGGAGCTGGCCAGCGCGCTCAAGAAGAAGGTCACCATCCGCGTGGACCCGTCCGCGCTCATGAAGGTGGAGGAGGCCAAGGCTGCCATAGAGGCGCTTGTGCCCAAGGAGGCGGACGTGCGCGGCATAGTGTTCGTGCCCGAGATGTGCGAGGTGCACATCGAGGCGATAAAGCCGGGCCTCGTCATAGGCAAGGGCGGCTCGACGCTCAAGGAGATCATGCTCCGCACGGGCTGGGCGCCGATAACCCTGCGCGCGCCGACGATGCCGTCGTCCACGCTGGACGGCGTCAGGAAAATCACGGTCATGGAGGCCGCGGAGCGCAAGAAGTTCCTGGTCAACATAGGCAAGAAGATATGCCAGCCCGCGCCTTCGGGCGACTGGATACGCGTGATGGCCCTGGGCGGCTTCAGGGAGGTCGGCAGGTCCTGCCTGCTGGTCCAGACGCCGCACAGCAAGGTGCTCATCGACGTCGGCGT
Source organism: Candidatus Iainarchaeum sp. (assembly GCA_028714535.1). Taxonomy (GTDB): domain Archaea; phylum Micrarchaeota; class Micrarchaeia; order Anstonellales; family Bilamarchaeaceae; genus Bilamarchaeum. The sequence goes on from JAQTME010000004.1 coordinate 40,687, forward strand.
GAACCCTGCCACCGGCGACCCGACCAAGGCGTACCCGTACCTCAACCTCACGGGCTTCTCGCTCTCCGATTTAGATGCGGTCGTCATAAGCCACGGGCACATGGACCACATGGGCTTCCTGCCCTACCTGTTCGCATACGGCTACGACGGCCCGGTCTACTGCACGCCGCCGACGAGGGATTTCATGGTGCTCCTCCAGCAGGACTACCTGAACCTCTGCAAGAGGGCGTTCAACATCGACCCGCCATACACGAAAAAGGACATCTACAAGGAGCTGCGCAACGTGATAACCGTGGACTACGAGGAAGTGGTCGATATCACGCCCGAGATAAAGATGACGCTCTACAACGCGGGCCACATACTCGGCAGCGCCAGCGTCCACCTGCACATCGGCGAGGGCGCGCACAACCTCGTGTATTCCGGCGACATCAAGTTCGGCTTCACGCGCCTTTTCGACCCCTCGACGACGCGGTTCCCGCGGCTGGAGACCCTGTTCATAGAGAGCACCTACGGCGGCAGGAACGACATCTCCATCAACCGCTTCGACAGCGAGAAGCGGCTCACAGACATCATAAGGGAGACCATGGCCAAGCGCGGCAAGGTGCTCATACCCGTGTTCGCCGTGGGCAGGTCGCAGGAAATCATGCTCGTGCTCGAGGAGATGGCCAGGCGCGACCCGGACTTCAACGTCCCGCTCTACATAGACGGCATGGTGCTGGAGGCGTCCGCGATACACACCGCGTACCCGGAATACCTGCGCGAGCAGCTCCAGAGGCGCATACTGTCCGACCGCAGCCCGTTCGAATCGCCGCTGATAAAGGTGGCGAAGGGCGCGAGCAAGGAGGAGATAATCAACGGCGAGCCCGCGATAATCCTCGCCCCGTCCGGCATGCTGTCCGGGGGCCCGTCCTACGAATACCTCAAGCTCATGGCCGACGACCCCAAGAACACGCTGGCGTTCGTCGGCTACCAGAGCGCGCTGTCGCTCGGCTCGAAGATACAGCAGGGCATGAAGGAGGTCCCTGTCCTGGGCGACGACGGCAAGATGCGCACGCTGAACGTCAACATGCGCGTCGAGACGGCCGAGGGCTTCTCAGGCCACAGCGACCGCGCGCAGCTGATGGCGTACATAAAGAACCTGCGGCCCATCCCGGAGCGCATCGTGACGATGCACGGCGACTGGGGCAAGACCGAGGAGCTCGCGCGTTCCGCGGGCATGATGATGCACAAGGACTCGCGCTCCCTCGCTGATTTGGAAGCCATCCGGCTCCGCTGAAGCGCGCGGCGCGGCTATTTTTTCTTCTTCTCCAGCTCCCGCTCAACTTCATTGCGCTCCCACGGGTAGACGACCCACGCCGTCGTGGAGCCGATGAAGTAGTCCGGCTTGAATATGGAATCCGGCTTGTAGTGGATGGTGGCGACCTTGACCTCCTTCGCGCCCTTGCGCAGCACGTAGTCCTTGGCCACGGCCAGGCTCCTGCCGGTGTCTGCGATGTCGTCGACGATGAGCACCCTCTTCCCCTTGATGTCCATTGTCAGGTCCTGGCTTATGACCGGGAAGTCGCTGGGCTTGCCCATGGCCTTGTAGAACGATATGCCCAGGATGCCCATGGCGTTCACGCCCAGCAGGTCTGACAGCACCCTTGCAGGCACCAGCCCACCCCTGGATATGCCCACTATGAAGTCAGGCCCGTAGCCGCGCGCCTTGGCGGCAAGCTCCTCGCAATACGCTATGGTCGCATCCCAATTCAGCCTCAGCAGGTCCATGTCATCTCCCTCGATGGCAACAGGTCGCCAACCTTTAAAAGGTTTTCTGATGTATAGGTTCAAAACCCAAGGTGTGCAAAATGATCCCAATGAGAATCGATGACGAAGAAGAATGGGAAGACGACGACTTCGACGAGGAGGAGTGGGACGAGGAAGAAGAGGAAGAGTAGCCCCCGCCCTGTTTTTGCCTTTTAGAACAGTTTTTAATCCGCTTATCCTAATTTTCATCCACGGGCCCGTGGCGCAGCCAGCCCTGCCTGCCGTTGTGAGCAGCCAGGGCCTGTTATGGATAGCGCAGCAGCCTTCTATTATGGGACGATGAAGCCCCGCCGGGGCGCATTTTCCCAAAAGGAGCAAGCTGACGGTCGTGGGTTCAAATCCCGCCGGGCCCGTGAATACTTAAGCCGCACAGTAGGGGCTGGGGCGAAGTGAACGGAGTTCACAACGCACCGGGCCCGTTTTTGTTTCCCTAACTCGCGCCATAGGCGCTCGTGGGAAACGAGGCGATGCTGCCGGTTTTGTTTGGTGCTTTGCATCACATGAGGAGAAGCCCGACCGCCCAGGGGTAGCCCATGTGGGCCATCTCAAGGGCAACGTTGATGATGAACGTGTCCCTGTCAATCCTGTGGTCATGCTTGTAGCTCCACTCAGCCATGGCGTTGTGGACCATCCGCACGCCGTTCCACTTCAGGTAGAATGTCTTGTGCCTGTTATAGAATTCCCGGTATCTCATGTTCACGAGCAGGCTGCGGCTGGCGACAAGCCTGCCTGCGACTTCCCTAATCTCGCCATATTCAAACAACGCGCTGGCCTCCGGGCTGAACAGGCCGTCGAGGCGCATCCTCATGCCTTTGGCGACCGCGCCTTCAATGTCGGCCAAGTCCGGCTGCCTGTCCCCGCTGAAACATGAAGTGATTGCCGTTTCGATGTCGTTTCCGATGAAATTGGCAGCCGCGGCCATGAGTATGCTTCTCAGCGCCCCCTCCCTCGCCGCAGTGCACCGCTCCAGGTTGCTGGCAGCCCCGAGCGCGGCAGTCCAGAGCCTGCCCGTGCCCTTCGTCTCGTATTCCATGGCCCATTTGAGCCGCCTATCCACCTTTTTCGCCACGCTCTTTTCGTATGTGAGCGGCAGGCCCATGTAAGCGGCCGTCTTGTATGCGCCGAATGCCACGCATGCCCTTACCTTCATCCTCTGGGCCAGCGTCCCTTCGGGCACGGGCCTGAGCCCTCCCATCGCAAGAGTGATTGCCATGCAATTATGTTAAGTGCGACTATTTTAAAATCCGTGCCGGACGCAGGAAAGAGCCGGGCCCGATTTCCTTATCCCAGCCTTAAGGCCGTAGCTTGCCCTCAAGAGAATTCGGGCAAGAAGTGGGCGAGCAGGGCGAGGTCACATCGGGCCCGTTTTTGTTCACTGGCCTGATTGTCTCAGTGTTTCTGTGCGCGGATGAGATCCTTGACTTTTCCCACGTCGGCGTCAGGGACTTCCGCCAACACTCCGAGCACATGGCGCGTTGTCAGATATGCAAAAATGCCATGATTGGCGAGAGTGTCACCGTATGCCTTGATGTTGCGGACCAGAAGGCCCACGTAGGCCCCCTCATCCCTATTCAGGTATCTGGAAGACGGGTGTTCGTACGCAAGTGCCTCATCGCCGCAGGGGACGGTGGTTCCCCCATACGGAATGCCCCAGCCGGACTTGCCGGGGAATTCTGTGATCGGGATCAGCTTGTTTTCCAGGATATCCAGATAGATGCTTTTCCCTCCTTTCACGAAATTGGCAGAACTCAACCCAAAGGCGACAATCGCAATGTCTTTTTCATTCTTGTACGTGCCGGTCGCAAAAACAATATCCTGGCTGCCGGGGCTCTTAAAAACGATTTCGCTGCCGAATTTTGTGCCTGGTTTTTCGTAAGCGATGAAACCGTCGACCGCAAAAGGAGGCAGCTGCTTCCAAGCCGTGCTCCTGATATCGAGCAATTCGTTCGCCACTGTGTGTGACATGACAGTCAGCTTCGTTTCGTGCTTTTTGTTGAATCTTTCCACCATGGGGTGCGCGTCGAAAAGCCTGGTAGTATTGTCACCCCTGAGAACCAGGAAGTTTTTGCACTGGCGGTCTGAGAGCCTGAACGACGCTATCCTATCCCCATAAACCTGCTTTCTGGCCAAAATATCACCTGAGCGCTATTGTTTGTTGAGTATCATGCAGCAATATACTTAAATATGTATCTTTTAACACAAAATGGCGGCGGAATGCCCGGTCACGCGCCGCGCCGGTCATGCTTTTTAATATCTTGCCCCCCACATCACATCAGGAAACTGATTTTTCACATACGGTGATTGTCATGGCCATGGAAGTGAAGGACATAAGCAATATGGTGGAGACCCTGGTGAACGATAGCACCATCCCGAAGAACATACGCAAGGCGCTCCTGGAGGCGAAGACGCGGCTTGACAGCGGCGAGGACAAGGGAGTCAAGGTCAGCGCCGCCATCTACCTCATCGAGTCCATCAGCGACGACATCAACATGCCGTCACATGCGCGCACCCAGATATGGGCCATAATGAGCGCCCTGGAATCCCTGGCCTGATTCCATGCTCGGCGAACTCGCGGAAAAGGGCGTGAGGGTGACCGTCGAGGCAGAAGAGCTCCTGAAATCAAGGGAGGCGGACCTGGAACTCATAGTGAAGCTCATCGGCCTGCAGAAGCCGCTGATTTCAAAGGAGGACGTGGAGTCGCTGCTGAAGCCGCCGGAGCTGCGGCCCGTGGAAGTGGTGCCGGCAGCGGCGTTCGCGCCGCTGGCGAAGGAATTCTCGTCCGATATAAGGCTCAACCACACCCTGGACGTGACAGGCAAGTCCCGCACCAGGGGCGAGGTGGAGAACTTCATAAGCTATTTCCGCAACAGGTACGAGCGCCTGTCGCGCATGCTGCGCAGGAACGGCACCGTCCAGACCGACCTGGCGGACGTCCGGAAGCGCCTCAACGAGCGCGTCCGCGTGGTGGTGCTCATCTCGGACAAGAAGGAGACCAAGAAGGGCAACCTGCTTTTCGAGGTGGAGGACATGACCGGCTCGTTCAAGGTCGTGGTCTCCCAGTCCAGGTACAACGAGAAGATACTCGACAAGGCGCGCGGCGTCATACTGGACGACGTGGTCGCCATAACCGGCAAGGTGCTCGAGCCATACATCATAGCGGAGGAGATAGAATGGCCTGACCTGCCGGTGGTGCGCGAGAAGAGCCGCTCGGAGAACGACGTCGCCACCGCCTACCTGTCGGACATCCATTTCGGCAGCAGGTATTTCCTCGAGAAGAAGCTCCAGTCCTTCGTCGAGTGGCTGCACGGCAGGGGCGAGGCCAGGGAACTCGCCGGCAAGGTGAAATACCTGGTGATAGCCGGCGACGTGGTGGACGGCATAGGGGTCTACCCCAACCAGGAGAAGGAGCTGCTGGTCAAGGACATACACCAGCAATACGCCATGTTCGACGATTTCATAGCCAGCCTGCCGGACTACATAGAGGTCATAGCAGCGCCCGGCAACCACGACGCGGTCCGCCGCGGCGAGCCCCAGCCGGCCCTTGGCAAGGACCTGGTTTCCTCTGACATTACCCTGGTCGGCAACCCGTCGTCCCTGTCGCTGGAGGGCGTGAAGCACCTGGTCTACCACGGCACGTCCATCGACTCCATGATATCCAGCATCCCGGGCACGGCCTACGCGCACCCGGAGAAGGTGATGGTGGAATACCTGAAGCGGCGCCACCTCTCGCCGATATACGGCGGCAACCTGATAATCCCGGAGAACATAGACTACATGGTCATAGACGAGCCGCCGGACGTGTTCCACTGCGGCCACGTGCACAAGAACGGGTACGTGCAGTACCGCAACACGCTGGTCATAAATTCGGGCACGTTCCAGGACCGGACGGATTTCCAGGTCAAGCAGGGCCACGTGCCCACCCCCGCGCTCGTCCCGGTGTATGAGATGAAGCACGGGCGCCTCCGCACCCTGGACTTCAACTACTAAAAGCGCAGGTTGCGCCCGTAGGATAACTTTATAAATTTAAACCGCATATCCCGTGTAACGGTGAACCACGTTCATCAACGGTGATCGAATGGCCAAATATCTTATAGCAAGGCAACTCTCTGGGAAAAAGATCGTGACCAATGACGGCGAGGACTTCGGAAGGCTTGTGGACCTCAATGTGAACGAGGTGAGCGGCAAGATAGAGACGCTCATAATCGAGCCCAACCCTGACAGCGAGACGGCCTCGAAGATGAAAAGGGAAGACGGCATGGTGAATGTCGCCTATGAGAGCGTCCTCGCAGTAGGCGATTTCATAATCGTCGAAAAGAGGAACATGTCCTACTAATTTTTATGTTTTCCTATATCGCAGGCATCGACGAGGCAGGCCGGGGGCCGGTGATAGGGCCCCTTGTCGTCTGCTGCGCATTTTGCAACCGTGACGACGAGAAGCTTCTCAGGAAATTCGCATCCAAGGATTCCAAGCAGCTCACTGCCGCGCAGCGCGAGGAGGCATACGCGAAATTGCGCTCGTTCTGCACGTTCCGCTGGGTGGAGATAAGCGCGGCCGACCTGAACAAGCTGATGAAGAAGATGTCGCTGAACGACATAGAGGCCAAGGTCATGGCGGACCTGGCCAAGAAGCTGGACGAGAACAGCGACCTCATGATAGACATGCCAGACCGCTATTCCTGGACGTTCCGCAGGCGCATGGAGAAATTCGGCATAAAGCGGTTCGAGGCCGAGCACAAGGCCGACGAGAACTACCCCATAGTCGCCGCAGCGTCAATCTGCGCCAAGATAATCAGGGACCACAAGATAGACGAGATACGGGCTGCCACGTGCGACTTCGGCAGCGGGTACCCGTCGGACCAGAAGACAATCGCCGCGCTCAAGGACAAGGCCAGGCTGGAGATGCTCCGCCCGTTCATCCGCGAGCGCTGGAAGACCCTGGACAACCTGAAACAACGGAAATTGTTCGAGGGCGAAGAGTAGCGGAAAGGGAAAATAAAGAAAAGATTTTTCCTTCAGCCCGTGCTGTTGCTCGTGACCACCACGCGGCCGGTCGCGGAGCGCTGCGTGGTCGAGTAGTACGTGCAGTCCATCTCCTGGCCGAGCGTGACCGTCGCCGCCTGGTTTATCGCCAGCACGCGCGTGTCGAACACCTGCTTGCCTTCCAGGAAGCACGTCGCTGACATGGGGAAGGCGCCTGTGTTGGTGAAGGTTATGCTGTCGCCGACCTTCGCGTTGACCTCGGACGGCGTGTAGACGAAGCTGTTTATGGTCACTTCGTAGCTGGCAGGCACGTAGACCGCCGGCTTCTCGGACTCCACCGTGAACGAGACCGTCTTCTCGATCGCCGGGATATACTTCGTCCTGTCGTTGTTGAGCAGCTCGACCTTCACCGTGTGCGCGCCCGGCGCGAGGTTAGCCATGGTGTAGGTCCTGGTGCTCACCGTCGCGGGCTGGCCGTCATCCACGGTCACCCTGAAGTGGCCCTCGCCCTTCTTCGCAGCCCCTCCTGGCGGCTTGAGCGCCAGGTTCTGGTAGCTGAGCGTCAGCGTGACGTCGCCTGTGCTGCCGGCTATCGTTGCCACCTGCCCCGGCGTCGGGCTTGCGATGGTGAACGTCGGCGTCTTGACGACCTCGACTGGCGCAGGCGTCTCGTTGGTGACGTTCTGCGCGGGCTGGCCCCCCAGTGTGCAGCCAAAAAGAAGGATGGATGCCATGACAAGTCCGAACATGACGAGCTTCGGTTGCATTATGGTGCTTCTCCGGCTGGCTTAAAATACATATCGCCTCGTGATTATCCGCATGATAAAAGGCGTCCTTTTCGACTTCGACGGCGTGGTGGTCCAGTCCGAAGCCCTCCACAAGGAGACCTTCCTGGAGCTGCTCGCGCCCTACGGCGTTTCCGTGTCAGAGGAACGCTGGTACAGGGAGTTCGCAGGGACCGGCTCGCGGCACATATTCGAAACGCTCGTCAGGGAGAACGGCATAAAGGCCGACGTGGGCGCGCTGGTCGAGCAGCGCAAGAGTATATACGAGGCGCGGGTGCGCCAGGGCGCGCTGAAAGAAACGCCGGGCGTGCGCGAGTTCCTCTCGCTGCTCAGGAAAAAGGGCATAAAGACCGCAATCGTGTCAGGGAGCCACAGGAGCAACGTCGCCGCAGCCCTGTCCGTGCTCCATCTGGGCGGCCTTTTCGACGTGATAGTCAGCGGCGACGACCTGGCCGAGAGGAAGCCGTCGCCAGCGCCGTTCCTGCACGCCGCGAAGCTGCTCGGCCTGAAGCCGCAGGACTGCGTGGCGGTGGAGGACTCTGTGTCCGGCTGCGCCTCCGCGAAAGCCGCGGGCATGCGCCTCGTCGTCGTCCAATCCCCCGCGAGCAAGGATTTATATGGCTACGATGCGATAATAGATGACTTTTCGGAGTTTCCGCTCGGGATGTTTTGACATGATTAAGCTTGAGCTGGACCGGAAAAAGCGCTCTCTGTCCGTGAAGGAGCCGGCCGACGTCTCCTCGCTGCAGAACGGCTTTTACGGCCAGATGAAGAAAGGGATAATATACCTCGCCCCAGAGGAAGCGCTCTACATAATGGACATAAGGAACGGGCGCTGCTTCGACGAGGTGGGCAACGAATACTCCTTCAATTCGGTCGCCGCGCTGTTCCTGAAGATAAAGAAGCTGCTGGCCCGCTACCTCACGTATAAGGACTATCGCGACAAGGGGCTGATACTCCGCGATGCGAAAGAGGCGGAAGGCGGCTACGGGCGCACGGTGCTCAAGAAATACGCGGGCGGCTCGTTCAAGTTCGACTCGTTCGCCTTCGAAGGGCTTTTCTTCCCGCAGGACTTATTGACGCTGGTCGACGACGAGAAGGTTGGCAAGGAACTCTACGAGCGGTATTGGATAGGCCAGTTCGGCACCTACAAGGCTGCGCACCGCGGCCGCATATCCAAGCTGGACGTGTATGAGACGATTTTCCTGCTCAAGCACGGCGGCCTGCACCTTACGAATGCGAAGCTGCACGACGTCGAGAAGACGGCGCGCAAGCGCATAAAGTTCTTCGACGACATGTACCTCGTCTACGAGGACTGGAGGCGCAGGGGCTACGTGGTCAAGACCGGCTTCAAGTTCGGCACCCATTTCAGGATATACTTCCCGGGCGCGTCGCCCGTCCGCGCAGAGGACGAATGGATGCACTCCAGGCACGTGATACACAACTTCCCCAGGAAGCACAAGCTGCTCATCTCGGAATGGGCGCGCGCCATCCGCGTGGCGCACAGCGTGAAGAAGACGTTCATACTGGCGATTCCGGGCAAGAAGGCCGCCATAAAGGTCGACCCGAAGAAGCCGCGGCTTGACTTCCTGCTCTACCACCGCCGCAAGGACGGCATAGAGACGCCGAAGGACGGCACGCCGCGCTACCTGATGTACTCGCTCACCGAGGACGAATATATCGGCGGCGAGGGGCTGGCCGAGGCGCTCGCGGAGGCCAGGCATTACGGCCTGGAGATGATGATGGCCATAAGCGACAGGGAGAGCAGCGTCACATACTACATAATCAAGGAGATCGAGCTCCCGGGGAGCGAATACGAGTACTATGAAATTGAGTGGTTGCAACCTTAGCAACCACTGCCGGCCAAAAGCAGCGCTTTTGACGGTCGAATGATACAACCATGGGTGAATGACATGCCGATAAGAGCGAGCCATATACTGGTGAAGGACGAGCAGGCGGCCAAGAAGCTGCTTTACGAGCTCCAGGCAGGGGCGAACTTCGCGATGCTGGCGAAGAAGCACTCCATGTGCCCGAGCGCCGAGCAGGGCGGGGACCTGGGCTTCTTCGACAAGGGGCAGATGGTGAAGGAATTCGAGGATGCGGCGTTCTCCGCGTCGGTCGGCGTTCCCGTCGGCCCTGTGAAGACGCAGTTCGGCTACCACCTCATCCTGGTGACCGCCAAAAGGTAGGATTTACGCCGTAAAACCTCTTGTTTACCTGCCAAAACACAACCGATAGCCTTTTAATGTATTTGTTTCATAAATTGTATTGGTGTGTATATGGGATGGGTAAAATCCGCTTCAATACTTTTCATGCTGCTCTGCTCCAGCTTCGCCGCCATACTCGAATCAGGCGATTCTGGCGTGCAGTTCGCTGCTGACGTCTCGGCCGCCAAGTGCGCCGAGGCAGGCGTGCAGGCGGTTTACCTGTGCTCAGGCAACGTCGTGCGCGTGGTTTCCGCCGACGGCAGCGCGTTCTACAAGCCGGAAGGCAAGATAGTGCGCTGCGCCAACGTGGCCCCGTCGCAGATGGGCGCCGAGTGCATGCAGATGATGACCCCGAACTACTGCCCTGTCAAGGCCGACTGCGGCGTGTCCAACGCCACCGCGACCTTCCCCGGCAACACCACCAACGCTTCCACGGCGCAGGTAAGGGACCTCAGTTCGCCTTCTGTGCCGGCAGTCACGCCTGTGAAGGCGTCCGCCAAGCCCCTTGCAGAATCAAAGAAAACCGACATCGTCATACCTGCTGCGGCTCCGAGCTCGTTCGAGTTCTCCATGGACTCGCTCGCCATAGTCGTGCTCCTGCTGGGCGCGGTTTCGGTCGGCGTGCTGTTCACGATGTTCAAGAACAGCATATCGGAGTAAATCCCCTTTTTCCGCTTTATTTTCCAGCGCCAGCGATGCCTATTTATACCTCATTCCAGAACTCCCCCCATGAACGGCAAGAGCCCCCCCGTCCTGAGCAGCCAGGAGCTGGTATGCCTGCCGATGAAGGAACTGCTGTCCAGGCTGGGCGCCTCGGTTGACGGCCTGAGTGCCAAGGACGCCCACAAGCACCTCCACCTGTACGGACATAACGAGCTGGCCAAAAAGGAGAGGAAATCGCCCATACTGGCGTTTTTGGCGTATTTCAACAACCCGCTCATCCTCATCCTGCTCGCCGCAGGCGCAGTGGCAGGGTTCCTCGGCGAGATTGTCGAGGCAATCACCATATTCATCATGGTCCTGCTCAGCGTGGTCCTGAGCTTCGTGCAGGAGCACCGCGCGGAACGGGCCGCAGAGGACCTCAGGAAGCGCGTGGCGACCACCGCCACCGTCCTCAGGGACGGCGTGAAGCACGAGATCCACCTCAACACCATCGTCCCAGGCGACGTCGTCTTCCTCTCCGCAGGCGACATCGTGCCTGCGGACGCGCGCATAATCGAGGCAAAGGACCTGTTCGTGGACCAGGCGGCGCTCACGGGCGAATCCTTTCCCGCGGAGAAGCAGCCTGAGCCGCTGAAGAGCGACTGCGTGGCAGAGGTCACGGAATGGAGGAACTACCTGTTCATGGGCACGTCCGTCGTGAGCGGGACCGCGACCGCGCTCATAGTGCGCACTGGCGGCCGGACCCAATACGGCGAGACAGTGAAGCTGGCCATGGAGAAGCGGCCTGAGACCGAGTTCGACCGCGGGCTGAGGCAGTTCGGCTACCTCATCATGCAGGTGACCATCATCCTGGTGGTGTTCGTCTTCATAGTCCTCGCGCTGCTCAAGCACGACGTGCTGGAATCGGTGCTGTTCGCGCTGGCGCTTGCAGTCGGGCTGACGCCAGAACTGCTGCCCATGATAGTGTCCATAAACCTGTCCATGGGCGCGGTCGCCATGTCAGGGAAGAAGGTCATCGTGAAGCGGCTCTCCTCAATCCACAACTTCGGCGCCATGGACGTGCTCTGCTCTGACAAGACAGGCACGCTCACCGAGAACCGCGTGACGCTCATCATGCACGTGGACCTGAAAGGCAAGGACAATGCCAGGGTGCTTGAATACTCCTTCGTCAACAGCGCCTTCCAGACCGCGGTGAAAAGCCCGCTGGACCTGGCGGTCATGGCCCATGACAAGAAGGTTGATGCGTCGGGCTACAGGAAGATAGACGAAATCCCTTTCGACTTCAACCGCAGGCGCAGTTCCGTCGTCGCCTGGAAGGGGAAGCAGAAGCTGCTCATAACCAAGGGCGCGCCAGAGGACATAGCGAAGGTGTGCGACCGTTACGAGCTGGAGGGGAAGGTTTCCACCCTGACCGGCAAGGTGAGGGCTGCCATGGACGGCAAATACAGGCAGATGAGCATGGACGGCTACCGCGTGCTGGGCATCTGCTGCAAGGAAGTGGACGGCGGCAGGCTCACCGCCAGGGACGAGCAGAGCATGACCTTCCTGGGCTTCATAGCGTTCATAGACCCGCCCAAAGCGAGCGCGCGCGAGGCCGTCGACGAGCTGGAGCGGGACGGCATAATGTTCAAGATACTGACCGGCGACAGCGACCTGGTCACCAGGAAGACGTGCGAGCAGCTCGGCATAAGGATAACCGGCCTCGTGACCGGCGCCGATGTCTCCGCCCTGAACGACGACGCGCTCGCCCGCGTGGTGGAGAAGGCCAACATATTCGCGCGCGTGACGCCCGCGCAGAAGAACCGCATACTCCACGCGCTGAAAGGCAACAACCACGTGGTCGGGTTTTTGGGCGACGGAATAAACGACGCGCCGTCCATGCGCGTCGCGGACGTGAGCATGTCGGTTGAGAACGCAGTGGACGTTGCTAAGGAATCCGCCGACATCATATTATTGCAGAAGGACCTGCGCGTGCTCGAGCAGGGCGTGCTCGAGGGCAGGAAGACGTTTGGCAACACGATGAAATACATCATGATGGGCGTCAGCTCCAACTTCGGCAACATGCTCTCCGTGGCCGTCGGCTCGCTGTTCCTGCCGTTCCTGCCCATGCTTCCCATACAGATTTTGCTGAACAACCTGCTCTACGACTTCTCCGAGACCACGATTCCCACCGACAACGTGGACAAGGAGTACATCCAGAAGCCCCGCCGCATGAAGGTGGAATACATACGCAGGTTCATGCTGTTCTTCGGCCCGATAAGCTCCATCTTCGACATCCTGACCTACCTGGTCATGCTTTTCGTGTTCAATGCCACGGCGCCCGTGTTCCAGACCGCCTGGTTCGTCGAGTCGCTCTGCACGCAGACGCTTATCATATTCGCCATAAGGACGAGGAGGATACCGTTCCTGTCCAGCCTGCCCAGCGTGCCCCTGGCGCTGAGCAGCATCGGCGTGGTCGCGCTTACGCTGATACTGCCGTTCACGCCGCTCGCTGCGGTCTTCGAGTTCGCAGTCCTGCCGGTGCAGTTCTTCGCCATCCTCGCAGGGTTCGTGGTCGCCTACCTCATCCTGGTGGAAATGATGAAATGGTGGTTCTACAGGAAATACGCAGAGCTCGCGGAATGAGTTAGAAAAAAAGAAAGGGCCGATGGTGGCCGGCCCGGGAAAACATGAAAAATCAGACGACGATGATTCCGTGCACCAGGCAACGCGGTTTCCCGCTGTTGCCTGCAGCGAATGTCTGCTGCGGCGTCTTTCCGCCGTATTCAAGTTCCGTCCAGGGCCTGTTCTGGCTCCTGTCAAATGCGCCCGGCAATCTTGCATGGCCGTTGTGCCTTGCCCTTATCGTTTCCTCACGCCTTTGGATCGCTATCTGCTGCTTTGTTAATGGTCTCAAGTCGTAGCATACCATCTGTAATCACCTGTTAATCCATTCTGGAAATTCCGCTATTTATATATTTCTGACAAAAATATTCCTATAGGAATATCAAGAAGGCGGCTTACGGCACTGGATGTCGTGCTCATGGAAAACGGGCCAGTTGTGAAATCCGCGGATTTCACTTCCGTCCCGATTCTCGTGAGGGCTGGCGCCAAGGCTGAAGCTAATGATGAGGAGAATCGGGCCCGGTGCGTTCATGGACGGCGATCCGTCCATGTGCACCCGGCCCTAACGTGCTGCTTATGTCTTCACGGGCCCGGTGAGATTTGAACTCACGACCTTCGTCTTAGGAGGACGTCGCTCTATCCAAGCTGAGCTACGAGCCCGCAATACGTCGTAACGGCATTTATGCCTGCATGAATTTATAAACTGTTTTCAGCTTCTTTACCCCATGAGCCTACGCCTCGCCGAGCTTATCTCATCCTCCGTTGAAAAGGCCCTTGAGGACCGGGTAGCCGTGGCCTTCTCGGGCGGCGTGGACTCGACTACCATCGCGGCCATAGCCAGGAAGCATGCCACTGTGGAATTGTTTTCCGCGGGCACCCCCGGCAGCGAGGACCTGGAATACGCCGTAAAGGTCGCCGCGTCGCTCTGCCTGCCCCTGCACCGTGTCATACTCGACCAGCAGTGCATCCTTGACGCGTACGCGCAATGCCATGCCATGCTCCCCATGGACCTGCTGAAGCTCGAGATACTCGTGCCTGTCTACCGCGTCGCCGAGGCCGCGGCCAAGAAGGGCCACAAGGTGCTTCTTTTCGGCTCAGGCGCCGAAGAGCTGTTCGTCGGCTATGAACGCTACTACGCGTACAGGGAAGAGGGCAAGGACCTCGACGCGCTGCTCAGGGACGAGTTCAGGACCCTGCCCCAGCGCGACATCGGCTGGGTGAAGAAGGTCTGCCGGAAGTTCGGCATCGAGGCGCGCTTCCCGTTCTACGTGCCTGAGCTGGCCAGGTTCATGTTCTCCATACCGCTCGACGAGCGCATGGACTGCAGGGAGCTGAAGAAGGGCATCCTGCGCGAGGCGGCAAAGATGCTCGGCGCGCCGGAGCTTGCCGTCGGCAGGAAGAAGAAGGCCATGCAGTACGGCTCGGGCGTGCACAAGATAATCATGGGCAACTCGGAAGCAATCAACCGGGATTTTGCTGTTTTGCAGCCTCAATCACGTTGCTGATGAGCATCGCCACGGTCATCGGGCCGACGCCGCCCGGGACGGGCGTGCAGTTCGCCTTCTTTATCACGCCGTCGAAATCGACGTCCCCGACGGTCTTTTCGCCCACCTTGTTCGTGCCCACGTCCACCACGTAAGCGCCTTCCTTCACCATGTCCGCCTTTATCAGGCCTGCGGAACCTGCCGCGGCGATTAGTATGTCCGCTTTTTTCGTATGCTCCGCGAGGTTCTTCGTCTTGGAATGGCAGATGGTGACCGTCGCGTCCTTCTGGAGGAGCATGAAGGCCAGCGGCTTGCCGACTACGTTGCCCCTGCCGACCACCACCGCTTCCGCCCCAGCCAGCTTCACGCCGTAGTGCTCAAGCAGGCGTATGATGCCCGCGGGAGTCGCAGGGAGGAAGCCAGGGGAGCCCAGGAACATCCTGCCCATGCTCGTGGGCGTCCATCCGTCCACGTCCTTCCTGGGGTCTATCGCATCTACGATTTTGGAATAGTCCATGTGCTTCGGGATTGGTGCCTGGACGATGAAGCCGTCCACGTTCTTGTCCTTGTTGAGCTTCTTGACGAGTGCGAGCAGCTCCTCCTCGGTCGCACTTTCGGGGAGCTTCTCAAGCCTGGCGAGCACGCCGGTGGACATCGCCTTCTCCATCTTCTTCCTGACGTAGATCTCTGACGCGGGGTCGTTCCCGACCAGGACGATGGCGAGGGACGGCTTGCGCTTCATGCCGGCGACGGCGGCCTTGGCCGTCTCGAGCAGCGCGGCTGCCGGTTCCCTTCCCGAGAGAACTTTATACATAAGGAACCTCTGGTGGATTGCTAATATATTCCTATCTCCGTTTCGTCTAAACGAGAATAAAATGGGCCTGCGGAGATTAGTTCGAACCTTTTGAGATTCAGTTTTTGGTGCAGCTTTTCCCAAAAAGGTGCATTGAACTCCGGACCTACGGCTTTCCTAGGTCGCCAGTCGTACAGACTGTATTAGAACGTGTCATATAAGACCGTCGCTCTAACCGAGCTGAGCTACAGGCCCATCATCTCTGAATAAGCCGATAAACGTTTTTAAAAGGAATGCCGAAGGCCGTTTCAGCGGGCCCTCACGTCTTTATTTTGTGGCGGTATTTGATGTACGTCGCGTAATCTATGTACTTCTTCTTGCCGACGTAGTCCAGGGTCCTCGGCGCCTTCTTCCGCGCCGCGTCTATCCTGTCCGTTACGCTGATGGCGAACGAGTCGCTGCCAGCCCCGGAGCCGAATGAAGTGACCAGTATCTTCTGCCCTGCCTTCGCCTCGTCAAGGACCGCTGTAAGCCCAAGCGGCGAAGCGCCTGAATAGGTGTTGCCCACCATCGGAGTCAATAGCCCGACCTTCAATTTCTCCAACGGCACGCCCAGCTGCTTCCCTGCCTCAAGCGGGAACTTGCCGTTCGGCTGGTGGAACACCACGTAATCATAATCAGCTATCTTCGTGCCGGTCTTCTCCAGCAGCCCCTTCGTGGCGCTCAGGACGTGCTTGAAATACGCCGGCTTTCCTGTGAACCTGCCGCCGTGCGTCGGGTAGTCAGCCAGCTGCCGCCTCCAGAAGTCAGGCGTATCAGTAGTGAAGGAAAATGTCGCCTCGACGATGGCGAGCGACTCCTTCTCAGGGCCTGCGATGAACGCGGCGCCGCCTGACGCTGCCGAGTATTCAAGCGCATCGCCCGGCCTGCCCTGCGCGGTATCAGCGCCGATGGCCATGCCGTAGGGAATCATCTTCGCGTCGACCATGGCAAGGACTATCTGCAGCCCTGCGGTCCCTGCCTTGCAGGCGAACTCCAAATCAGCCGCAGTAAGATTGGGCGTGGCGCCGAGCGCCTCTGCGACCATGGTCGCGGTCGGCTTCACCGCGTAGGGGTGCGATTCGCTCCCCACGTAGAGCGCGCCGAGCTTCTGCGGGTCCAATCCCGCGCGCGCGAGCGCGTTCCTGCCTGCCTCCACCGCGATGGTTGTGGTGTCCTCGTCTATGCCGCCCACCGCCTTCTCTATGATGCCCAGGCCGCTTTCTATGCGGTCCGTGTCCTCGCCCCATACCTTGGCGATGTCCTCGGTCTTGATCCTGTAAATCGGAACGTAAGCTCCATAACCGACTATTCCTGCCATAGTAATCACAAACCAACGTTTCTGACAGAGCCACAGGACCCACCGCTTCGCGGTTCCCCCGTGGCAGCCTGCAAGGTTCCTCTTAGGCAGAGGCCTTTCTCCTGCCCTCTACTTCTTCTTTTTTCTTTTTAAAGGTGGCGCAGTTTCCTCGCTTTTACGGCTACTGACGAAGAACGAGTAGGCAAGCCATGCCAGGACCGCAACCCCTATTATCGCCACGATGGCCCCTGCGTTCAGCTCGCTGCTCTTTATCACGATGGGCTGCCTTGCGGCAAGCACGTCCACCAGGTTGAACTTCACCACGTTTCCGTTAATCACGCCGGTGACGTTGCCTGCGGACGCCGCAGTCGGAGTCATCTGCATGTTCACGGTATAGTCAAGGTTCACCTTGAGCAGCCTGAGCGCTGCCACGCTCTCGCTGTTGTCAGCCGAGAGGTCCAGCGGCGGCGACGGAGCGCCTCCGGACGACACATTGGCCCCGGCGAGCACCCTGTCCAGGTCGGCTGCGAAAACGTCGTTGGGGACCTGGCTTATCACGAGCGTGTAGGTTATGAACGGAAAGCCGTCCTCCTTCACGAACGTGTAATATCCTGAGTTGGGCGTGAAACGCTCGGTAATCGTCATCTTCTGGCCGTCGAGCGAGCACTGCACGCTGGACATCATTTCGCACGCCTGGGCTACGGCGGGCATGGATACAACGCCCGAAAAGACCGAGAGGTCCTGCGTCTTGACTATCACTGAGCTGCCGTCGGACGCAACCGTCTGCACGTAGCTCTGGTCGAACGCCCCGCTCGCCAGGGCGGCGAGCACCAGGAAGACGATGATGTTTCTCATGGCAATGCCTACTCAGAAAGGGAATAAAAACCCGCTTTTTCATCAGACGCCGGAAAAAATGAGATGCATCGTGGCCTTGGCTTCCCGTATCTGCCTGGCGCTCAGCTGCATGGTCTTCTTGCCGTCAGGCGCGTCCACGATGTCCGGTCCATTCTCTATGTCGTAAATCCTTTCAGGGAGCTTCGCCTGCTTCTGCATGCCCAGGGGTATCGGAGGCATGACGCCAGTGGCTTTCTTCACGATTTTAGGGAACTTGCCCGGGTCCGCGGTCTCGTATATGACCGACAGTATCCTTGAGTTCTCCAGCGTCGCTCCGGTGATGGCGAGCGACCTCTCAAGGGCCATGTAGCCGACTGCGCCGTGCGGGTCGAGCAGCACCTTGTATTTTTGATATGCCTCTGCCATGGCAGGGTAATGCTCCGGCTTGGTCACGGATACGGCAGTGATGTCCATGTTCATCAGCTCTAGGTCCGGCGCGACATCAATCACGCCCTTCTGCACCTTGCCGCCCTCCACCCTGTCGAACATGTGCCCGCCGTAGAAGTGCACGAGCCGGGCGAGATTGTTGGGGTGGCCGACGTCCATGGCCGACGACGGGTTTTCCACTCCGTCGCGCGCCTCGTACGTGCCGGTCTGGAGGTAGTCCAGGAATCCCCGGTTCCCGTTCAGCGCGCAGATGATGTCAAGCACCGGCAGCCCCATCTCCTTCGCAAGGATGGTGCCCATCATGTCGCCGAAGTTGCCTGACGGTATGGACGCGACGAACGGCTCCGTGCCGTTCGCAATCCTTGAATAGGCGTAGAACGGGTAGACCGCCTGCGGGAGCAGCCTGCCAAGGCTTATGGAGTTCGCCGAGCCGAAACGCTCGGGGTCGTCCGAAAGCAACTGTGCGAATCTCCTGTCGTTGAGCAGGCATTTCACGATGTCCTGGCAGTTGTCGAAGTTGCCGTTGACCGCCACAGCATGGACGTTGCGCCAGAGCGTGGTCATCTGCCTCCTCTGGCCCTCCCTTATTTTGCCTTTGGGGTAGAAAATCACCACATCTACGTTCTCAAGCCCTTGGAGCGAGTGTCCCAGCGCGCCGCCGGTGTCGCCGCTGGTCGCTATCAGTATTGTCTTTCTCCTGCCACTGATGCCCAGGAAATGGTCGAGCACCACGCCGTAGAACCTGCCTGCGTAGTCCTTGAAGGAGTAGGTCGGGCCCTTTGTCAGCCACAGTATGTGCGCCCTGCCTGCCAGATGCTGCATCTCCACGCTTATTATCCCGGGGTCGTAGGCCTTTTCCATGAGCTTCGCGAGCGTGGCCGGCTCTATCTCGTCCTTCAGGTACGGGGTGAGCACTGCGGTGGCGATTTGCGCATAGTTCATGCTCTTCATTTCCCCTATCTGGCTGGGCGACAGCTTCGGGACGTCCTGCCTGTCTATCATGTAGAGGCCGTAATTCGGCGCCTGGCCGTCCATGAGCGCCTTCTGGAAAGTGACCTTCAGGTTCCTGTCGTTCGTGCTGTGGAAAAGCATCTGCTTCTGGAGAGTCTTCATGCAGACTGATATCCTGCGAAGTGTTTAAAAATGCGATTTTGAGTTTTACCTTCGCGCAAGATAGTCTGCGGCCATGGCCCTGATGCCGTCCTCAAGGCGCCTGGGCGAGAACCCGAGCTCTTTCCTCGCCTTCGAGCAGTCGAAAGCGCGGTCAAAGGCGAGCACGCTGATGTGCTCGCCGGTGAAGGATGGCTTTTTCCCGCCCAGATGATAGGCGAATTCGCGGAATGATGCGAGCATGAGCGCCATGAACGTGGGAATGGTCCCTGCCGGCGCAGGGACGCGGAGCTCCCTTGCGGCGATGGCGTATATCTCCTTTTGCGTCAGCGGCTCGCCTGCGATGACATAGGTCCCCCTGCCGTGCGTCATCGCCGATGCCACCGCATCGGCAGCGTCTACGACGTGCACGAACGGTATGCGGTTGCTGCCATTTCCTATGATGCGCATGCCGCCCTTCTCAATCATGCCGAGCACGCGGTAGTAGTCCTGGAACTGCGGGCCGTAGAGCGTGCCTATGCGCAGTATCACGTGGTTCTGGTGCGCGGCAACTATTTTTTCAGCGTCGTATTTGGAGCGTGCATATGCAGAGTCAGGGCGTGTCTCTGTCCTCTCGCTTGCGGGGATTTCAGCCAGTTTTTTCCCATAGACCGAGACCGAGCTGGAGAACACGATGCGGCACGCCTTGGGCAGTGCATCCACGATGCGCCTGGTCAGCTCGACGTTGGCTTCCTGCATCCTGCCCGCTTCCGTCGTGTCTACGGAGCCTGCGATGTGGATGACGCACGCAGCGTCACGGAATATGCGCTTCAGCTGTTCGGAAGAGAAGTCGGTTATTATCTCGTTCTTCAGGCCTGACGGCTTCCTGACCAGCGGTATCGCCCCGGTTTCGGCAAGGACCGTGCCCCCGAGCCTGCCGGTCGCGCCGGTGATATAAGCCCTAGTGAGCGGCATATTTCCTACCAATCTCCTCCAGTTTCCTGTCGATGCGCTTCTCTGCCTCCAGCCGCCCGAGCGAGTATTCCTTCATGTCCATGAATTTCATGCCTGAGGCGAGCAGCGGATGGACATTCCCAATCTGGCTGAACATCTCCTGGGCCATGCGCCTGTAGTCTATGTGGCCCTGCATCGCGCTGCGCAATTCGAGCAGGTGGTACGCCTCGCGCAGGTTGAACGTCATGTGCCACCTGATATTATAGGCAAGAGGCACCACGTATTGCGCCTCCTTCGGATGTTCGGATGCGATCTCGTCGTAGGCGTCCGCAGCGAACGCCATGGCATCGCGGAACTCCCTTTCGCATCCCGCCTCTGCCACCTCCGGCGGCATCTTGTAGCCCAGGTATGGCGTCAGCAATTGCCGCTGCTGCGTGAGCACCCTGTGCCTGTGCATGTCCCTGTACGCGCCGTAGTTGCCGCATATCTCGAACGTGTAGTATGCCTGCTCGAACGCGCGGCCTGGCTTCTGCCTGCGGTTCTCGCGCTCGTTGATATATGCCTTGATGACCGTTTCCTTCTCCTCGCGGCTCATCTTTCCCACAATCGCCTCAATCTCCTTCATGGGCTTGAGCAGGTACGGGTAGAGCGCTGCCGTGATTATCTTCTTTTCCGCATCCCTGTCATAATCGACTAAAACCACTGATTCGGTGCCGCTGGCCCCTGCGTATTTCGCGGCCAGCTTCTCCATCTGCCCGCGCACGCGCCTGTAGAATCCCTGCATCGCCACGCCGTTCTTGTCATTAGCGCGCTTCACGAACGAGGGGATGTGCGTCGCGAGCTCTGCCTGCATCATGCCTGCGAGCTCGCGCATCTCCACCAAATCGTCAGCGTACATTTTCGTGAGAAGGTACTCGTATGCGCGCCCGTCGCCGAAGAACCCCATGTTCGTGAGCGTTGCCGCGGGCAATAATCCGCGCAGCAGGTCGCAGGTCTTCGCGCGCACGCTTGCGGCATAGGCGCGGTCCGAAGCCTGTGCGTCCTTCGGCTGCTTTTCCATTACGAATTTTGATACCCGCGGTATCAGGTCGGCGTAGGTCTGGAAGCACTTGTCGCACGCCTTCGTGTATAGCGGCGCGAATTCCGACGCCATCAGCGTCTTCTCGCGCAGGTACGGCCATGTGCCGTCCGGGCGCTTCACGTCGAAATAGACGTAGCGCGTGGATTTCTCGAGCGGGGAGAGCCCGATGCGCGCGTCCTCGAGCGCCTTGGTCGCGATTATCGATATTTCCTCGATGGCGATGTGCGCGCCCGCGAGCTCCGCGACGCTGTCGTCGCCATAGCCCACCAGGACGCGGTCGTAGAACTCCTCTGCCTTCCTGGTCTGGACGACGCTGCCTGCGGGCGTCGCGTCGCCGAGCATCTCCTTCATGCCCAGCTCCGGGGACAGCATGAACTCGTCGAGCAGCACGCGCCGCAGGCTCTTCGGGCTGCGGCTGTAGCGCGAGAAAAGCGCGCCCTTCACGACCTCGGGCAGGTTGGTCAGCACGAACACCGGCCTGTCAAGGTTGCTCACGTAGGGCTGGAGCAGCTTCCGCTCCTCTTCTGTGAATTCCATCCGATTACCCGAGAAGCGCCTTGAGCGCGCCGACGAGCTGCGGCCTGCCCGCGACGATCTTCGCGACCACGGCCGCGAACCTGCCGTCCATGACGTCCTTCAGGTCGTTGTCGTTCAGCACGCCGAATATGTGGTTCATGTCGTCGTCGCCGAGGTTCTCCATGACCTTGCGCAGGGCCAGCTTCTTCTCAAGGTCCTTGCCCAGGCCCGCGCGCCACGGAACCTCGTAGCTCTTGTACAGGAAGTCGCGCGAGAGGTCCTTCTTCTTCAGCGCCTCGACCGCTGCGTTGCCCGCGAGGATGCCTGTTTCCATCGCTATCGCGATGCCGCCGCCGTGTATCGGGTCCACCTGCTTCGCGGCGGTGCCGATGACCATGCAGTTGTCCTTCACGAACTCGCTTATCGGCGCGCCCACTGATATCACGCCGCCGAAATCCAGCAGCGTGCTCGCATCCCTCAGCTGGCTGTTCCCTTCTATGTAGCTCTCAAGCAGCGCCTTCGGGTCCGCGCCCTTCATGCCGTTCTTCTCGCCGTTGGTCACGTTGCCGCCTATGCCGATGCCCACGTTCGCCTTCCTGTCGGCCTTGGGGAATATCCAGACGTAGCCGCGCGGCGCTATCTTGTTGCCGAAATACAGTTCAATCAGGTTCTCGTGGTCGTACGGCTTCATCTCGTACTGGTAGCATGTGTCGACGTCGTAGAGCTGGTGCACGGTCTTGAAGCCCATCTGGCGGGCCATCATGGACTCCATGCCCTCGGCCGATACTATGAGCGGCGCGCGCACCTCGTACGGCTCGCGCCCGCCATGGGCTATCTTAAGCCCGTTCGGCTTTCCCTTCGCGTCCTTCAATACCTCGGTGGCGCGGGTGTAAGTGTGGACCTTCGCGCCCTTGGCGACAGCCAGCTCCGCGAGCCACTTGTCGAAGCATTTGCGCTCGAGCACCCAGCCGCGGGTGTCCTTGTTCTTCCAGGTTATGGACTTGCCGTTCGGCGCAATCACCTTTGCGCCGAGCACGGGCGTGGAATAGCACTGGCGGGGCAGGTCCAATCCCTTCTTTATCACTTCCCCCTCGCCCAGGCCCTCGCCGCAGCGCACAGGGACGCCGATTTCCCTGCGCTTGTCTATGACGAGCACGTCGAGGCCCGCCCCCGCGGCGATGCGCGCGAACGTGGAGCCCGCCGGCCCGCCCCCTATGACTATGGCGTCGTGGTCGTATTCCATAAACATTACCTCTTTGCCGGAAGGTCCTTGGGGTCCTTCACGCCCTTGTAGAGCCGTATCACGTTGGCCGGGCACGCCCTCACGCATATGCCGCAGTCTATGCACTTCTCCGGGAAGTGCTGCATCCGCGTCCCGATTACCTCTATGGCGTTCACCGGGCACACCGAAGAGCACCCGACGCACAGTATGCATCCTTCGTGCTTTATCGTTATCATAGTCTCTCCCTTCCGAAATATCAAGGCGAAACGTTTTTGTCTATGCCTGTTTCCTCTCTTTAAGCATTTCCACGAGCGCCTCCCCGAATTCGCCGGCGCTGTGCGGCCCGTCGGCCGTGAGTATGTGGCCGTCCTGCACCACGGGCTTCTTCCAGTATGCGGCCCCGGCGTTCCTCAGCGCCTGTATGGCAGGCATGTCCGGGAAGACCGTGGCGTTCCTCTCCCTGAGCACGCCGGCCTTGGCGAGCGTTAGCGGCCCGAGGCATATGGCCGCGACAATCCGCTCCATCTCGCTGGCCCTGGAGACCAGCTCGCGGACGTCCTTGTTTTCCGCAAGCGCAGCCGCGCCTGGCCCGCCGACTATCACTATGCAGTCGAAGAACCCGGGATTCGCCTCGTAAGCCGCCATGTGCGGCTGTATGGTAAGCCCCTTCATCCCGGTGGCCTTGGCCCTGGTGATGCTTGCTATCTTGACGTTGTGGCCCGCCTTCTCCAGTATCTCCTTCGGCACGAGGAACTCCTCGTCCCGGAAGCCGTTCTGGGCGACGACCATGAGCACGTTTGCCATGCCAGGGCTTCGTATCGAACATTTTTTTACCTATCGTCTCCTGCCGAAGGGGGGCTACGTCGCCTTTATTTACCTTGCCTTTTCAGTATCCTCGGTGATGGTTAATGGCTTTGGACATAAAGAAGTGTTTTGACGCGTCGCTGATGCCCGCGGCAGTTGTGATTGCCATCGGCATACTCGCAACGCTCGTCGGGCGGTTCGTGCCCACGCTGGCGTGCGTGCTGGGCCTGCCGGTCATGCTGGCCGGGCTCATCGTGCTCGCATGGGCGGGCTACCGCGCAGTCAAGGAAATGCGCATGGACATAATAGGCGCTGCCGTGACAGGCCTCCTTGCCGGGCTGATAGCCGCCCTTGTCGGCGGAATCATAAGCCTCCTGCTGATGATAGTGCTCGGCGCTGCAGGGACAGGCGCTGCCGGCGTCGCCCTGTTCGATGTCGTGGCCATACTCGGCCTCGTCATAGGCACGGTGGTCGGGGCAGTCGAAGGCGCCGTCTGCGGCGCAGTCGGCGGCTTCGTGGCCAACATGAAGAAGTAGCGCGGTTCGGGCTTGCGGGCGACCGCAAGCCTTTTTATTCTCTTTATTCCTACAATCATCCATGTTTCTCGTGAGCCCTAATTTCCCAGAGATAGCACAGCCTAGCATCGAGTTCAAGACGTTCCCGGACGGCGACTCCTACGCGCGCATAAACGACATAGAGAAATGCCAGGGCGAGGACGTAATCCTCTTCCACAGGCTGTACCCAAAGCAGAACACGGCCATATTCAACGCGTCCCAGATACTGCACACGCTCAAGCGCGTGGGCGCCCGCGTGACGCTGGTGTCGCCCTACCTGCCCTACGCCAGGCAGGACAAGACGTTCCTGATGGGCGAGGCGCTCTCGGCCCAGGTCCTGTGCAAGCTGCTGGCCGACTTCGGCGTGGTCAAGCTCGTCACCGTGGACTGCCATTTCCTCAAGAAGGAGGGCGAGTCCGAATACGTCCACCTGAAAATCCACAACACCAGCGCCAACAAGCTGCTGGTGGAGCACGCCAGGAAGAAGGTCGGGCTTGAGCAATTGGAGGTCATATCGCCTGACCAGGGCGCCAACTACCTCGTCTCCGAGTTCGGCGGGAAGAGCATGAGCAAGGTGCGCGGCGACTACGACAAGGGCAAGGGCGAGGAGGCGTACCGTTCCGTGCAGAAGATAGAGCGCGGGTTCGACGTCAAGGGCAAGAACGTGCTCATACTCGACGACATGATAGCCACCGGCAGCACCATGATAAAGGCGGTGGAGAACGTGAAGAAGGGCGGGGCCCGGAAAGTTTTATGCGCTGCCACCCACGGCTTCTTCCTCAACGACTCGCTCGCGAAGCTGAAAAGCATCTCAGACGGCGTCTTCACCGCGAATTCCATACCCAACGAGGTCGCGGAAGTCGACATCGTCCCGCTGTTGAAGAAAGAGGCAGGCGTCCAGTAGCTAGCCCTTCGCTATCTTCTCGTATTCCTTCGCCAGCTTCTGCGCCTTCGCTTCCGTCGTCGCCTCTGCGAACACGCGCACGTACGGTTCCGTTCCGGAGGCGCGCACGATGACCCAGGAATCCCTGAAGTTCACGCGCACCCCGTCCACATTGACATGGGCGAGCCTGTTCTTTTCGGCGTATGCGCGCACGCGCGCGACGAGCTCCTTTTTCCCTTTCGCATCAGCACCAATCTTCAGCTTCACGTTGCAATACGCCGGCACGTCCTTCAGCCAGGCGCTGAGCGGCTTTTCGCACAATGCCTCCGCCAGCTTCGCGGCAGTCATGAACCCGTCCTTTGCCATGCCCAGTTCCGGCCAGATGACGCCTCCGACCTCCTCGCCGCCCATGGCAGCGCCTTCCATCCCCTCGCACAGCGCAGGCGCGCCTATGGCTGTGTAGCGCACCTTCGCGCCGCATTTTTTGGCAACGTCCTCCACTGCCCTGCTGGTGGCGACGGTAGTGACGACATCGCCCTTCAATTTCCCGCCGGCCGCCTTCCACAGTATCGAGAGCGCATAGACCCTGTCGCCTATCACGTAATTGCCCTTCTCGTCCACGAAGATGACGCGGTCGCCGTCCCCGTCCCAGGCGATTCCTGCGTCCGCGCCGCTGCTTTTCACCGCCGCAATCAGCTCCTTCACGTTCGCCTCCGTGGGCTCTGACGGCCGCCCCGGGAACCTGCCGTCAGGCTGCCCGTTCAGCGGCACCACGTCGCAGCCCAGGTCCCTGAGGAGCGGCAGTGCGATGAACACAGCAGTCCCGTTGCCGCAATCCGCGATGATTTTCGGCCTGCGCTTCCTTATCTTTCCTGCGTCAACGAGCGCTTTTATCGCGGCAGCGTGGTCTGCGGCCGCATTATCATATCTCGTGGCCCTGCCCGTTCCGTTCCCGGCCCTGCCCATGAGCTTCTCTATCTCAAGGCCGCGCGCGGCCGATATCGCGATCCCGTTCCCGTCCACTGCCTTCAGGCCGTTATACTGCGGCGGGTTGTGGGACGCGCTTATTATGATGCAGCCCGCAGCGCCAAGCCTCTTCACCATGTATTCGGCTGTCGGCGAGCTCGCGATGCCTATGTCTATGGCGTCGCAGCCAGCTTTTGAGAGCCCTGCCAGCACCGCGGCGAGGTACGTTTCGCCGGTCAGCCTGCAGTCGCGGGCTACGATTATTTTGGCAGTGCCCTTCTTGCCCTGGCGTGCGGCCCCCTCTGCCAGGTAGAGGCCCGTCGCCTGGGCGATGCGCTGCGCCAGCCCTGGAGGGAGCTCCTCAAACGTGCCGCGCACGCCGTTCGTCCCGAAATAAGCCATATGATGTGAGTTCGTTCATGGATTTTAAATTGGTTGCGATAAACTCCCCTCATGGAAATAGAGGTCCTGCGCCTCGGCCACAGGCTCCCGAGGGACGAGCGCATATCCACGCACGTCGCCCTGGTCGCCCGTGCGTTCGGCGCGCGCTCCATCACATACAGCGGCCAGCACGACTCAAGCCTTGAAACCAGCGTGGCGCGCATCTGCGACGCATGGGGCGGCAGCGCATCCGGCGCGCCATTCACCATAGCATACGAAAAAGCATTCGGGCAGTTCATAAAAAGGAAGAAGCGCGACGGCTTCGCCATCCTGCACCTGACGATGTACGGGCTGCCGCTTCCGCAGGTGCTGCCAGAGGCGAAAAAGGCGCAGAAACTCCTGATTATCGTGGGCGCAGAGCAGGTGCCGCGCGAGGTGTATGAGCTCGCCGACTTCAACGTCTCGGTCACGGGCCAGCCGCACAGCGAGGTCGCCGCCCTTGCGATTACGCTTGACCGCCTCATGGACGGGAAGGAGCTGCTCGCCACTGGCCCGGGCGCGCCGGATTTCAGGGGGAAGCTGCGCATAGAGCCTTCGGCAAAAGGCAAGAAAGTCGCCAGGATACAATCTATATAAATCCTAACGGTGTGATGTAGCCACGGTGTTCATATGGACTGGAAAGGCATACGGTTCTACAAGGTAGAGGCGGAAAGCAGCAGGGACGAGAACTTCACTTCGGTGGCCGTCAACCTGGACGTCACTGGCATGAAGCCGAGCGGCGGCGACCTGCGCATCGATTTCTCATACTCCGTGAACTACCAGCCCGGCGTGGCCAGGCTGAGATTCGACGGCTATACTATAATCGGCGCCAGCAAGGCAGAACTCGACAGGATAGAGAAGGACTGGAAGAAGGACAAGACGCTGCCCAAGTCGCTGGCCGAGCCGCTCATCAACGTCATCTCGTTCAATGCTGAGACTAACGGCGTGCTGATAGCGAAGGCGATAAACATCGTCCCCCCGTTGCTCGCGCCGAAGATAGAGATAGGGGCCCCCAAGAAATAGCCTGTGGCGTCCCTTCCTGTTCAAAAATCTCCCGCGCGCCCTCAGAATTCCGCGCCTATCTTGAAGTTGGCGCGCCAGTTCACCCTGACGTCCTTGCCCTCTGCGGTTTCAGTCGTCAGGGTGCCTATCGAAAAGTCAGCTGATGCGGCCGGGTTCATGAGCATGGACCTGTTCGAGAGCATCCACGCCTTCATGGTGTATTCCACGCCTGCGGTGAGCGAATAGTCCGCCCTGAACATGCCCTCCTTCGCGGACTCCCAGTACTGGGTGCCGAGCTGCCCGGTCAGGCTGCTGTTTGACGTGAGCCAGTTGAGGCCCGCGTTCGCATCCCACTGGAGCGCCTCGCCGTAGGCCGCGCGGAGCAGCTCCTGGTTCTGGTGTATGAACGAGCCCGAAGCGAACACGTTGGCCAGCCTGAAGCCCGCCTTGTCCGAGTATGGCATGGTGAATATGACGCCGGCTATGCCCTCCTGCTGGTCCAGCCGCTTGGCCTCGTCCTTCAGGTAATCGGTGCTGAAGCTCGTCGCAGCGCCGAGCGTCCACCTGCTGCCGAGCGGCACGCTGACGCCCGCATGCCATCCTTCGGCCAGCTCCTTTATCCGCCCGCCGCCTATGGACAGCTCCAGGACCGGGCTCCTGAGCCTGAATTCCCCTATGCCCGGGAAGTGCGCCTCGCCGCTGAACTTCGTCCTCGGCAGCGGCGTGAGCTCTGCTATGCCGCCTATTATCGGTATGGTCCTCTTGTCCCGCGACATGACGTACGCCCTGAGCCCAACATCCGCCACGTCGTAGCTCAGCGGGGTCCAGTCGAAGTTCATGAATGCCGCGCCCTTGTCGTTCAGGACGTCCCATCCGGTGCCTGCCTCAAGGCCGAGCTGGTTCGTTATCGACCTGCGCACGCCTGCCGAAACCAGCGCCTCGCGCACCGACCTCTGCCCTGCCTGCGTGCCGGCCTGGCCTGCCTGCGCGGCATAGGTCCGCAGCCACTGCGCCGAGTCCGTGCCGAGCGTGACGTTGTTGTTCGCGTCGATCGTGATGCCTGACCCTGCGGGCGCGCCGCTGGTCGTGAGCAGCTCGAAGAGCCTCTGCCTCGCCTGGACGTTGGCGCCGACCGACCTGAGCGTGCCGCTGAGCCCGAGGTTCTGGTCATAGAACGCCTGGGCCTCCTGGCTCAGCACCGTGACCTGGGACTGCGACTGCGTCGTCTCCGTGAATGTCTTGATGAGCGTTGATGCGACCATGCCGTTGAGCATGTCCCTGCTCACGCCGTAGATCTTCCCGCCCTCCAGGGCCTCCCTGCCTGTTTCGGCCTCCCTCAGGAGCCTGCCGAGGCCGAAGCCGCCGTAGCGCACGCCCATGTAGTCGCGGCCGAACATGTGGTTCACTATCGCCGCGCCCTGCAGGTCGTCAGCCGTCATGTTCTTCGCAAGGCCGATGAAGCTGCGCACTTCGGTGTCGTTGTTCTTCAGGTATGAGAATTCGCCGTAGAACCTGCTCTTGCCGTCCGCCTCCACGCGGACATTCTCGGCAGTGAGCCTCCCCACCCAGAACGACCGCTTGTCAGGCATGAAGCGCCCGAACGCGCCCGCGGCCCTTCCGCCGCGCGTCTGCTCGTAATCGGCGTAGCCGCCCCACTTTCCGACCTGCGCCGCGGCGCCGGCCCCCTGGAACTGGTCCCAGGCGGTGTAGTCGCTGGTCCACGGCCCCGAGAAAAGCACCGCGCCGTCCATCTGCGCGAGCGCATCGCCTGTGCGCACCCCTGCGCCGCCATAGAGCCTCTGCATCGGCCTTTCGAACGCCTCTGCGTACAGGATGGCGGCCTGTTCCTCTGAAAGCGTCGCCGCGTCTGAAAGTATGAAGCTGCCGTTGGCCATGCGCTGGTAGGCGTGCGCGGTGAGGCTGACCTCGCCCTTGGCGTTCTCGTTGCGCCTGAAAAGCATGAACGTCTCGGCGCCCTTGGGCGCGATGGCAGAGAATACGCTGCCTATGGTCTCCAGCCGCGTGCCGGCCTGCTCGAAGTCGAAGCTGCCTGTGTTGACGTTGTAGTTCTGCGACGTGCGCAGGTTCTGCAGTTCCATGCTGCCCACCTGCCTGGTCTGGACGCCCATGCCCTCGCTTATGCTGTAGCTCGCCCTGGCGTTGGTTGTCGCCCCTTCCCTGGCCAGGTTTGAGGCGACGTTTATCGTCGTGGTCGTGTTGTCGCTGGTCCTTGCCCCGGTCGTCTTGTTGAGCGCGTATTCGTGGTCAGTCGTCGTGTTGCCGTAGACGTTGGCGGCTATCCACCTGCCCACCGGCGGCAGGTCTGGCGCCAGGTCCCCTATGTTCCTGAGCAGGATGGGCATGTTGAGGTACGGCAGCGGCAGGTTCACGCTGCCCTCCACCATGGGCTTGCCCATGAAGATGCCCATCACGCGCAGGAAAGCCGGCGCGCCCGTGGCGGCCTCGACGAGCGCAGGCCCCCTTGCGACCTGCAGTATGCCAGTGCTGGCCCATTCCTCATAGACCCTTTTCGGCACGCGCACGCGTATGTTCGCGGACAGCAGGAATATTTCGGCGAATTTCGGGTCCTCGGCCGGAGTCCTCACCCTGACGTCGTAGCCCTGCTCCCTCCCGGCCGCCTGGATGGCGGTTATGTCGGTGAACAGCTTCGCGAGCCTGTCCGGCAGGGTGCTGTAATACTCGATGAGCAGATTCTGGTAGTCCCCGTTCACGAACATCTGGCTGGAGCCCGCGATGAAGCTCGCGATTGCCGCTATCGACGCGTCGTCGTAGTTCCCCAGCAGCTTGTCGCCGATTGTCGCGAGCAGCATGGACGCGTAGGGCGCGGGAAGCGCGGACAGCTCGTTGATGAGCGCGCACACCTTGGCCATCTCCGCCTCGTTGCCCACCAGCATCCCGGACCAGTTCCTGCCATAGTGCTGCCTGAGCAGGCCGTATATGCCGTAGGCGTACTCGAGCTGGATGTTCCCGAACGCCTGCCTCGCCTTTGTCGCGAGTTCCTGCCTGGACTCCTTCAGGAGCCTCTCGCCCGAGAGCGTCGGCGCGGTTGCCGACAGCGCCGAGATGTGCCTGTCTATGTCGGATGTGAACCCGTTCCTGAACGCGATGAATTCCCTGTCCTTGCCCATGGCCTCGTATCTCGCCCTGAGCGCATCTACGTGGTCCACGCCGGTCGCGGCCACGAACTGCATCATGAGCCGCCCTGACACTTCCCTGCGCAGCGTTTCCCTGTCCTTGCCCAGGCCGAACGCGGCGAGCCTGTCAGTGAGGTCGTCTATCGCCCTGTTCACCGGGCCAGTCCTCTCGCCCGCCTTGCCGAACACCTTGGCGATGGCGACGTGGCGCGCGTCCTCCTTGTCCAGCGGCGTGGCGACCAGCAGCTCGTCCAGCGCCGCAAGGGCCTTCTGTATGTCGAGGTTGGCGGTCCGCGCGGTGACCGCGAGGTTCTCCAGCGCCGGGATGTCTATGTGCTCCTTCGCGAGCAGCGCTGCCATGAACTTGCCAGTGAGCTGCTGGTTGGCGGCATCCTTCAGCGTGGCCGTTATCGTCTCAAGCCTCGGCACCCAGACCTTCGTGCCGATGGTCCTGTAGTAGTCTTCCCTGCCGTCGAGCACCGCGCGCAGCGTCTTCCCGTGCTGTATCGCGATGCCGTCGAGGCGCATGAGCTCGTCCAGGCCGGGGATCTCCTCATGGAGCCCGAGGCGGGTGTCGCGGTCGGGGCTCTCGGCGAGCCTCTTCTTCCAATCTGCTATGAGCGGCCTGACCGATTCCAGGCCGCGGTCGGAGACGAACTTCTCGATTTCCGCCAGCCTCTTCGCGAGCGCCCTTGTGCTGGCGACCTCCTGCACCGGCGTGGCGACGCTGATGACGTAGGCGCGCACCGCGTCGGTGAACCGGGACCCGTACGCCCTGGCCAGCGCGTTGTAATTGGCCTCGTACCCGGGCGCCGTCAGCTGCACGAAGAGCTTCGGCAGCCTGTCGACCAGCCCTGCGAAATCATCGTATGCCAGTGCCTTCTGCGGGTTCGCAGCCCTCATGTCCCGTATGAACGCCGCGACGATCTCCCTGCCCTGCGGGCTCTGCTCGTTCAGCGTCTTTTCGAACGTGTCGATGAAGCCGGCCTGGAAAGCGCCGTCCTCGGCCGCATTGGCGCGGAACCTCTGGAGCATGTCCCTGGAGATTGATTTGGCCATGTCGCGGCTCTCTGCCTGCTCCTTCATGGTGTATTCCCTTCCGGGCTCCACCCTCACGGTCTCGATGAGGCCCATGAACATGCCCGCGGCTTCCACCGCGCTCTCGTTCACCTCGGCCTGCCTGGCCGGGCTCACGCCCTCCTTGCACGCCTTGAGCAGCGGCTCGGTGACGTTCTTCACGAATCCGGGCACGGGCTCCATGGCCGTGTCCCTGAGCGCATCGAGCGTTTCCTTGCTGTTGGTGACCACCGCGTCGCGGACCGCGTCCGCGAACGTCATGAATTCGGATGCGTAGAACCTGCCGCCGTTGGCGTTCCTGTAGAACTCCATGGCTGGCCCGAGCGCCCTGTCGCCGGCCACCAGCCCCTTCAGCTCCGCGGCCATCGCGTTCGCGAAGTCCTGCGACGGGTTGGCGTCGTATATCCTGCTGAATTCGTTCTTTTTCTGCGGGTTCCCTGTGTATATGTAATCCCTGAACGCAGCGACGGCCTGGGCCGCCAGCTTCTGGACCGGGGTGACTGCCTCTGCAGGTGGCTGTAGCATCTGTTCCGCCATGACTGTATTATGCCTGAAATCGTTTATATTGGTTGCGCCGGAGGGCGCGGAGGCTGCCGTCGTGGCAAGTGCGAGCGCTGCCGGCAGGGCCATTAAGAACCGGCCCCTGCGGTGCGGCGGTGCCTCTGCAGGTGCGCCTTTCCAGCTTAGATGCCTCACTGACATAATCTTAGCTCAGGCTCTGCCCCAAATCATGTACGTGGCCGTTCACGGCGAACCCGTAGGGTGAGCCCAGTGAACAATTGTGTTTAAGAAAGATTAAAAAAGGAGTGTCACGATTTTTGATTCTTAAACACCGCTACTCTGCCTGTGAATGGCCTCATGGGCTGCCGCGGGATGCCGCGAAGCGGCAGGGTCCTGCGGCCGTAGAAGAAAGGCATAAGGTGCGAAGATAACTCTTTGGCCGCCCTACCATCTTATCTCGCGCTTTTCCGGGCGCCGGTCGAGCGTGTCCTTCATCTGCGGCGCCACCGGGAGGGCCTTCTGCGCCGCCGCGATGGTTTCCGGCGTCTGCCAGGGCTGCACCCTGTCCTCGGGGACCTTCTGCCTGTCGACCATGCTCCACCTTCTTATGTATGCGGCTGCCGCGACCAGGGTCTCGTTGTCCATGGGCCATGCGAGCGGCCTGAGGCTGGGCGGCTGCGCCTGCTTCTGCATCTTTTCCATCGCGCTCCTGCACGCCGGCAGCTGGCTTATCTCCTGCGCGTAAGCCGCGTTGTCGGCAGCCCTCAGGTCTATGAGGAAATAGCGCGTATATACTGTCGCGGCGGCCATGATGTTGTCAGGCGCGCCGACAAGGCTTTTGGAGCTCATCAGGTATCCGCTGAGCTGCATGAACGCCGGGTACGCGGCGCCCACGGACTTCGCGATTGAATGGAGGTATTGCGTGAACGACGGTATCCTGGACAATGCTGCGAACGTGGCGCGCGTCGCGGCAGCCTGCTGCTCCGGCGACGCGAGTAGCGTGCCGAGCTCGCCCATGTTGCCGTAGAGCGCAGACACCGGCTTGAGCCCGCCTACCACGCATTCGGCCAGCCTGGCCTCGACCCATTTCATGTCTATCTCGCTGCGGCGCGGCGGGACGCTGCTGCTGTCCCTCTGCGCCTCCTTCGGCATGATTGGCACCGCCGGCGCCTTTGCCGGCGGGGTTGCTGCTGCCGGCGCGGCTATCCTCTTCTTAGGCGTCGCCTCCTTGGCCGGCACGCCGGTGAGCTGGCCTTTTATGGTGGCAGTTTCAGCTGCGACCCTGCGGTCCAGCGCATCGACCTCTGCAGTGTGGCTGCCGTCTGCCGCGAGCATGGCCTCGCTGATGGCAGAGCTGACCTGCGCCTGCAGGCTGCCGAGCTGGTCCTTGTTCACATAGACCGTCGTCTTGTATACCGTGCCGTCGTCGCACCTGACGACCAGGTTGCTGCCTTCAAGCTTCAAGTGTGCCATCGTAAATCACCTATATGTTGAGGCGGCTCCTCAGCTTCGCCATCGCCCTGTTCTTGTCCTTCACCTGGACCGTGCTTATGGCGCCGTTCGCATCGAGCGTCAGCTCTATCGAGCCCTTGACGGCCGCGGCATCGCGGGTGAGCTGGGCCCACCTGGCCGCGTCGCGCTGCAGCGCAGCGTTTCCGGGGCCGCCCTTCTCTTCCTGGGGCAGGGCGTTGTATGCCGTGGCGTTCTGCTGCAGGCTTGCCCTGCCCTCTTCGGACAGCGCCTGGTATGCGGCCGCGTTCTTCAGTATCGCGAACACAGCGCCCTTCTGGTCCTCGGTGAGCCTCATCTCCGTGAAGAGCGCGTTGAGGCCCGTGGCCACCGGGCTGGCGTAGAACGCCTCCACGTCCGCAGCCACGTTCCTGTCGACCGCCTGCGCAGGGCGCACGAACATCTTGGCGCGCGGGTAGCGCGGCGTCATCTCTTCCTGCCTTTCTGCCGCCTCGGCCTGCGCGGCTGTCATCGTCTTGCCCGGCGCGAGCCTTTCGCCCTCCTTCTTCCTGCCACCTGAAAACGGCATCGGCGGGAATATCTCAGGAGCGACCTTCTTCCAGGTCTTCCCCACCAAGCCTTCACCTATGCCTGCCCCTGCCCCGCGCAGCCATCCCTGCGACTGGTAGAAGCTTTCCTGGCTGACGAGGTGGCCCGCGGGCTTCTTGGTCTCAGGGTCCTTGGCCACGTAGAGCATCTCAGGGCTCGCCTTCGCGAACATGTCCTTGCCTGCCATGTCCGCGAGTATCGCGGAAAGGCCGGTCACGCGCTGTATGCCGTCCCTGCCCTTGGTCCGTTCCTTGTCCCTCAGCCATTTGTAGACGCCGCTGCTTTCTGTCACCGTGCCTTCCTTGTCCCTGGACGAGTGCTCCACTGCGAACTTCACCAATGCGCCGTTTTCCGCCTTCAGCAGCGCAGGGTCCTCGAGCCCGATGAACGCAGGCGCGACCTGGCCCGTCTGCCTTGCCGCCTTCAGGGCTGCAGGCACGTCGTCGGTGGACGCAATCGCCCTTGCAAGGGCTTTCACGTCGCCGTAAATGTCCTCTTCCTTCCCTATCATGAACTTGTTGAACCTTGCCAGCGCAACCGGATTGTCGCGGTATTCCTCAAGCAGCGCCCCGAACGCGGCCTTGGCCGCCTTGTCGGCGCCGCGCGCGCCGACCATGCCATAGGGCCGCTCGTCAAGCACGCTCAGGAAAGAATCGGCCTGCACGGGCACGTTGACATACGCCCCTGCCTGCTGGAGCTCTGCGATGGCGCCCTGTTCGAATGCCGGATAGCTGCCTTCGGATTGCCTCCTCAGCTTGTCTACGACGCCCTGGGCGGAAACCGCGGTTATCGCGTCCTCCATGTAGGCCGCTGGCAGGTTGCCCTGCTGGAACGCGGCCCACAGCGCCATGAACGCGTCCGGGTTGGCCGCGAGGAACGCCGCATCCTTCTTCGCAACAGCATCGCCCATGGCCAAGTCGCTGCAGAACGTGTTCGCAAGCACGTCCCTGAAGCGCATGGCAAGCCCGCGCTCAGGCCTTGTCCAGTCGTTCACGCGCAGGTCGAGCATGTCGGTCATGTCGAGCGCTGCCTTGTTCTCCTTCACGAGTATTGCCTTCGCGTCAGCGAGCGCTATCCCCATGCCCGCGAGCAGCGGCTGCAGCTTCGCATCGTTGCCTGCCGCCAGCAGGCTGTTTATGTTAGGGAGCGCGCCTGCCATCTCCCTGCCGTCCGCCAGGACGCCGTCTATGGCTTCCAGCGGCATGATTATGTCGTTCCTCCTGAGCAGCTCTGCCATCTGGCCGAGGGTCTCAGGCCTGCGCTGGCTGTCCTTCGGGAAAAGGTTCGGCACGTAGTTCATGAACGCCGCGCCAGCCGGCGTGCGCACGAACCGCGCATTCTCCGCGCTTATGGTGACGCCGAAGCGCTCCTGGGCCGCCTTCCTGCCCTCTTCCACGCTGCCCGCGGTTGTCAATGTGTTGTAGAGCGCGACGACGCCGTGCTTGGCCCAGTGGCCTTCGGTATACCACGTAAATGCGGTTAAGAACAGCGGCAAGATATTCTTTACCTTAGCCATTTGCCTTGGCGCCCCCCTGAGCCTGACGCCGAATCTCGCGCCTTCCGGATTCTTCACCATCCATTTGCCGTTGGCGAACCTGACTAAGTACCAGCCAGTCCCTGCAAACCTCTTTGCGCCGTCCCACATCGCTTCTGGTATCGTCTTCTCTTTCGTGCTGGCGATGAGGTCTGACAATTCCTCCTGCGCCCTGCCTATGGCAGTGGCCCTTTCAGCGAGCTTCTGCGCCGCGAGTATGTTGTCCGAGAGCGCGGAGTTCCTGAGCCCGGTGATGACCTTCTGCACCTGCTCCGGCAGCGCCGCGGCAGCCTCGTCCAGGCTTGTGGCCGCCTTTATTTTAGCCGCATCCCCGCCCACTCCCCTGGCGGCCGCCGTCACTTCGCTGCGCTGCAGCGTGCTGAGCAATGCGTTCTCAAGGTTTGCCGCGGTTGCGATTTCCTCGCGCAGGCCCTTCTGGAGCGCGGACGCGAATGCCGTGCTCTCATTGCTTCCCGGCATCACCTTCCCTACGGCATCCGGGATTCTTTCCACGATTTCCGCGGAGCGGGCCTTGGCCGCCAGCCTCTGCTCGACTATGTGGTCTGACTCGATTATCTCCACGGTTGCCTTTTTCTTGCCCAGCTTCACCGTGGTTGCCTTGCCTTCAAGGTTGAGCATGAGCGTCGCCCTGTCGGTTGCTGTCATCTGGCCGAACAATGCGCGTTCGGTCTGCGCCATGGGCCTGTTGTTCTCGGCCACCCTGGCGTATATCGCAGCCGCTTCGGGCACCGGCGCGTTCGCCCCGGCCTCTGCCCGGAGCTCCCTCCCGGCTATCGCATATTCCTGCTGGAGCGCAGGCGTCAAAACCCTCTTCTCCAGTGCGGTGCGCACCGCGGCCGCGTGCCTTTCCAGGGCCTCTGATATCACGAGCACCTCGTTGCCGGTGACGCCGCCGGTCCTTGCCTTCTCCGCCAGCTGCGGGAAATATGAGCGCTTGGTGACCCCTGCCACGGCTTCCTTCAGCGCCGCGGCGATCTCAGGGTCGCGCTGCGCCGCTGCCTCAAGCACGGCGCGCGTGTTCTCGTTCGCGTAGAGCGTCCTCAGCACCTGCCTGCAGCCTACGCTTTTGGTCTCCTTCCACATGCTGTAGACCTGCTTTGCGACAGGCGCCATGGCCTGCGGTTGCTCGTCCATCATGCGTGAAATCGACCTGCCTGCAGATGCGCCGACCTCCTCTGCGCTGGGCGGCTCGAGCTTTTTCGTCCTGCCAAACGCCTCGTTGATGAAGTTCTTCCCATAATTGGTGGCCCCTTGCCAGCCCTTCTTCAGTATGCCCGGCCCCCTCTGCCCGCCGCCGCGCATCTGCTGCATTGTTTCCGCCACTACCTCCTGCGTGGTTAGCGGCGCATTGCCCCGCGCGAATCCGCCTGCAGGGGTCCTTTCCATCGGTATCTTGTCCGCACCGTAGCCGAAGATGCGGATGGGCTGCATGGCGGCCTGGAGCTGGAGCCTTGACGGCATCGCTGCCATGTCCTGTATCGCGTATCCTATCTCCCTCACCGCGCCCTTGGCGTAGCGGTAGCCCGCAGGCGCCATGAGCGCAGCAGGCGCGAGGAAAATCGTGCCGTAGACCGCGTCCGACAGCAATTCGTGCCGCCTGTCCGGGTCGGTTTCGCGCATCCATGCGCCGTAGAGAGCTGCTGTGTTGTACGTCGCGTATGCAGTGGCGCCGGCCATCGCAGTCCCTGACCCCACGCGCACCGCCTTCACTCCCCTTCCTGCCCAGCCCACGCCAGGCATGACGCTTATCGCGGCCCAGGCCCATGCCTGCGGGGACACGCGGCCGTTCGCCCTGTATTCCTGGATTATGTTGTCTGTCGCCATGCCTGCGAATACTGCAGTGGAAACCACCGGCCCGACGTACGGTATGAACCACGCGCCGATGCCCGCGGCCATCATTATGCCGTTGGTGACGCGTATGTAATCCTTGGCTGCGCGGACCATGCCCCTTCTCTCCGCCTCTGCCTGGTCGAGTTTCAAATCATTGACCAGCCTGAACACCGAGTTCTGCTCCTTGGAGTAGTTGACGCGCGGCGGTATGGACATTACAGCCGCGTTGAGTATCCACATGCCGCGCTCCAGGGCGTTCGCCCTTCCCTGCGCGCCCTCCGCGTCGAGCGGCCTCTCCCCTGACAGCAGGCCGAACAGTTCGCCCGCCATCTTCGCGAAGCCCGCGAGCTTGGTCATCTGCAGCTCAGCGTCCTCGCCCCTCGGCCTGCCGACCTTCATGGGCGTGCTGTAGAACGCGAGCGCCATGGCCTTCATCTCCATGGCAGACATGAACGCCTTCTGCGCCTGCTCTGCCTTCCCTTCCTGCAGCAATGCCTGCGCAGACTGCAGCCCTGCGTCCGACTTCTGCAGGCATGAAATCACTTCCTTGTCCCCGCCGGCCATCCTCCTGTCCTGCGCGTTCATCTCAGACTGCCTCTGCACGAGCGCGGACGCCGACGAAATCTTCATCGCGTAATCCATTTCGGAAAGCAGCGCCGCGTATTCGTCCTTGAACGCAGGCATCTTCTTCTTGCCGACAAGCATCGGCCTCTCGAAGTCCGCTGTGGACTGCATCACGTTCAGGGCCGCCTCGAGCGTCATGAGCCTGGTCTCCAGGTTGAGCAGCCTCACGGCACCCCCGGCCTGCATGGCCTCGCCGAGCTGGTTGTTCTGCTCCTTCATCCTCTGGATGTTCTGGCCCAGGTATTCGAGCTGGAGGCGCATGCCCTGCCTCTGCAGCTCGAGCTGGTATGCGTCCATGCCGGCCGCGAACTTCGCACCGCCGTCCTTCCGCGCGATTTCCATGTCAAGCCCGCTTTCCATCTCCGTGCGGCCCGCCCATTTCGCATCCTTGGATATCATGACGAGCCCCATGTACATGCGGGCCATGATTATGACGGTCTCTGCGCCTTCCAAATCGTTCGCGTCGAACCTCCGCTGCGCTTCCGTGGCCGCGCGGCTGATGCGCTGCGCCGTGCCGGGGCCGAAGTCCTTCCTTATGGATTCCACGTTCGCCATCGTGGAGGTTATCTCGAGCCTGACTATGAGCCTGCCGAGCATTTCCTGGCCCGGCTTCGTCTCCATCGTGATTATGCCCGCGAGCTGCCTCTTTTCCGCCTCCGTGAGCCCGCTCATGCCGCCGCCTACGCCTATGTTCACCGCGAACATCGCGATGTCCACCCTGCCGGTGTTGAGTGCGCGCAGCGCCTGCTCGCCGAACCACGCGGTGCTGTAGTTCTCCGCCTTGCCCGCGCCCTTCATGTATGCGGCGGCTTCCCTGAGCCTGGCCGACGCGTCCGCGGCGAGCACCGTGCCTGCCTGCTGGTACAGGACGCCTATGGCGTTCATGACGTTCTGCAGCCCGAGCTGCCTTTCCACTTCCGGCGCCAGTTTCTGCATTATCGGTGTTTCCTGTTTGAGCTCTTTCTGTCCGTTTGCCATCCCATCCACCTCATGAATATGTCCTGCATATGAGCACGAAATCGCGGAGCCTGTGCATCCTCGCCTCGTCGTCCTTCTTGCCCCTGCCCCTGAGCGCCATCCTGCGCCATGCACCCAGCGCGTCGTGGAACTTCCTTATCCTGGCGACCTGCGGGAAAAGCGCGTCCGGCTTCCTGACCGCCTCCCACCTGGACAGGAAGTCCTCGATGGTGGCCATGGTCCTGCCCACGCGCTCCAGCGTCTGCTCCTCTATGGAGGCGCTGTCCATCCTCACCGGAATCCCGCCTACTCCCGCCCTGCCAGACTTTTTCTTAACCATGGAAAAGCACCGTATAGCGATTGCTGTTGCGCTTTTTAAAGATGTGCGGCGCTGGAACCGCGCATTGGAAATTCATGGGAAAAACTGGGCTGTCGGGAAACAAAGGAAGGAAAGGGGCGTTCAGCGCCCTGCGTAGGTGCTCAGCCATCTTTTCGCCTGCCTCTTGTCCGCTATCTTGACTTCCATGCCGCTGCCGCTTCCGCTCACGGTGATTGTGCCGAGCCTGCGTGCGTTAATTGCGCGCTGGTCAGTGGCGACTGCCATGGAGTACGCCTTCTGCCTGAAGACGTTGTCCGCGTTCAGCTCATCCAGCACCGCATTGAGCTCAGTTGCGCCTGCGCCCGCATAGAACGCCTGCGCGTCCGCGCCCAGCACGCCCCCTGCCTGCGGCTTCCTGGCCGGGATGTTCCCTGTCGGCTCTTCGAACTTGAACTGGCCGGCCGTGAAATATCCCTGGCCGAGCGCCCATCCCACGAGCTTGCCCTGCGGCTGGGTGAACGGGCTGTAGTCCTTCACGTCGCCGCCGTTCTGCTTGTAGGCCACGACGCGGTGCACGAACTGCTCCATGCGCGCTGGGTTGAGGCGGTATGCCGCCCTGGTGCCGAACTGCATGAGCAGCTCCCGGACGTCGGTGTTCGCCCTCAGCATGTTCGTGGTCGCCTCGCCCAGGTTGAGCGCGCCGACCTGCCTCATTATCATCGCCTCCTCGAACTCCGCCTTGGCGCCGCGAATGGCGGTCCCCCAGAGCGCCGCCCTGGTGCTGTCGAACGCCTGCCGGAGGGCCTCCGGCGATGCCACCACCTGCGTCGGGTCCTCGCCCGTGATCTTCTTGACGTTCTGCCTCCAGAGCGCCACGAACGCGTCAGGGTTTTCTATGTACTCGCCGGAAACGCCGAGCTTCGCGCGCAGCCCGAACTGGCCAGCACTGTCAGCCACCCCCGGCTGCAGCGTGACGAACAGCGCGTTGTTGTTGTCCTTTATCCTGAGCCGCTCCATGGCATCGCGCCTCTGCGCAGTGACGAGGAACCCGTTGTCCTCCCATGCCATACCCCGGGCCGTCATGTATGCGTAATCAATCTTCTTCGCGCCCATGCCGAGGAAGATATGGCCGTTCGCCGCCGCCTTCTCCATCGCCCTGAGCGTGTCTATGAACGCGTCCGCGTTGGCCCTGTTGAGCACGAGGCCGTCCTGTATCCTGACCGTGTCCATCCTGAGGAGCCTCCAGACTTTCTTGAGCTCCATCTTGCTCGGCCCTGTCCTTATGGTGTCGTACCTGAGCGTGCTCGGCAGCTTCGGCAGCACCGTGTAGCCGTTCACGTGCACGCCGGTCGTGCGCTCCTGCATGAACTGCAGCACTCCCGGGTGTGCGCGCAGCCATCTCAGCCGCGCCTTCGCCTCCTTGGCGCTGTCGTTACCCACGTTGTATGAGCTCTTGTAGACTGTGTCCGGGCGGTCCTTGAGCTTGTCCGGCAGGTTCGGGTCATCGTTGTATGCCTGCAGCGTGTCCATGGGCCCGGGTTGCGGCGTAAACCACTCCAGCGGGCTCCTGAACGCAGTGCCAGGGGCGACCGAGACCCAGTTCGTCGGGAACCTGAAGAAGTGCGCCCTGATGCCTTCCCAGAAGTCGTTGCTGAAATCCACGCTTCCGTATATCGCGCGCGCCAGTTCGGCCACGAATGCCACTGCAGTGGCCGCCTGCAGCGCGCCAGCGTGCTTCCGCTTCCACCAGTTCTTGTGCGGCTTGCCGTCCTTGCTGCTGACGTAGCTGCTGTGCTGGTCCCTGACCTCAGCCTTGAAGTTCTCGTTGCCGATCGTCGCCTTCCAGAACCATTTGACCGGGTAGTAAGGGAGCTTCACTGCCCCCACCACGAGGTTCAGGTACCACCTGTCAGTCTTCTCGCCGTGCAGGAGCTTGCTGACGTCGTTCCAGAACCTGGCCCACCAGCGGTCTGTATTGATGTTGGGGGCGCAGGGCAGCTTCGCAGCGCCCTGGAACAGCAGCCTAGCGGTTATCCACTGCTCGTCGGACACCTCGCCGACCGCATGCGCCTCAGCGAGCTTCCTCATGGCATGGGCCACTGCCTTCCGCACAGGGTAGCAGTACCTTCCCTCCACCTTCGCAATCTCAGTTTCTGCATCGGCCCTGGTCTTCTCCGGGTTCCTGAGCAGCCCTGTGACTGCCATCAGTTCTGTTATGACCTGCTGAGGCAGGTGTGCATCGGTGATGCTCCGCTCCAGGGCGGCTATCTTCGGCCCTGCCGTATCCACTCCCTGCCCTTCCTTGAGCGTTGCGATCTCCCTGGCGGATGCGGCCAGCGAAGCGACTATGGGATGGCCGTTGTCGCCCAGTTTCTTCAGTTCCTCGTCCTTCAGTATGTCCTTGCCGTCCGCGCGGCATTCCATGAAAAGGATGCGGAACCGCTTCTCGAATTCCTTTGATACGGCGAATGCCCTGTGCTCGTCTGCGACCAGTTTCCTGAGCACCTGCTCCCCGCCCTGTTGCTGGAGTTCCGGGACCACTGCCACGAGCGCGGCGAATGCCATCCTTGTTGCCGCCGTGGCGGCCGTGACCGCGGCAGCGGCCTGCCGCTCGGCTTCCTGCGTGGCGGGATTGTTATTCTGGTTCTTGTTTGAAACCGCCTGCGCGTGCGCTGTCTTGGCTGCAGCCTCCTGGTCCCTGGCAGAGGCGCACGCACCGTAGGCTGCGCTGACGCCCGGCCTGAACATCCCGTATCCCGGGGCCTCGAGTTCAGGCTGGAACTCGGTTGAAGGCGTGGCCAGCGCGCTGCACACAAGGTCCTTGAAGCATGCGACCGTCCTTTCGAACTGCCGGTCCGCCCTGCTGCTCAGCTGCGCGTCTATGTACGCGGCATCGCCTATGTTGCGGTATGTCGGCACCTTGCGCTCCTCGTGCATCGTGTTCCTGGACACGAGCGTGGAGAGTATGTCCGCGATATATGCGCCTTCCTCGCCCGGCGCCTTGTTGTGCGCCACGGTCTCAAGGAAGCCCAAGAACACCTCGGGCGGCTTCGGCTCGCCGGCCGGCCATGCGGTGTCCCATACTGCAGGGGCGCCGAGTATCGCGCTGTAGATTATGT
>JAQTME010000005.1 GCA_028714535.1 Candidatus Iainarchaeum sp.
CTGGAGGAGTTGTAGAGCCGGATGGTCAGGTTGTCAAGCAGGCTGTCGCTGGCTGAGACGTTGACCACTATGAAGTCGACCAGCAGGGACGAGGATGAGTTGGAGGTCGGTGAGACGAAGTTTATCGTCGGGTAGATTGTGTCAACCGTGAAGTTGACGAATGCGGTTGAGAGATGGCCGGCTGTGTCGTTTGCCCAGGCGGTCAGGTTGTGGTTGCCTTCTGTGAAGGTCCTGAGGACCGAGGTTGTGTAGGTTTCATTGGCGGTCCCGTTGAAGAACCAGGTGCTCCTGAGGTGGACATCGACCGCGGATATGTTGACACGTATGGTAGCGTTGCCGTAGAGCGTGTTGTTCACAGGCGAGATTATGGTTATGGCCGGTGACAGGACGTCAACAAGGAAGACCCGTGGAGTTGCTGCGCCTGAATTATTCGCACTGTCGCTGCAGTTCACGTACCAGGTGTAATTGCCATCGGCATAGGACTGGGTGAGGTCATATGGAGTGCCGTTTGTCGCAGTAACGGTGGCGTTCAGCGCGCCGTTGATGTAAATCCTGCACGGCATCGTTGTGTCCACGTCGTCGGTGGCGTTGAAGGTCAGCATGACGCTGGCTGAGGTGGATATGTTGCCGTCCGCAGGCGCAACCAGCGTGACGTTGGGCGCGACCGTGTCGTTCGACTGAAGGATGCCTATTATTCCTGAGGCGGTCAGCCCGGACAGTGAAAGCGTGTTTGCGGCAGTGTTGGGCGATGCGTTGAGCCTGGTCCAGCCGCTGGCATTGTACATTGAGAGGACGAACCTGGACTCGTTGTAGCCCCCTGCGCTTACTTCGGCATTGGTCCAGGTCCACACGATGGTATCAATGGAAGAAACGTTTAGCGCCGGGTTTGACAGGTTTATGAACTTGTTGGCGAAGCTGTTGTAGCCCGTAGGCAGGGCAGAGATATTGGTCCAGCTGATGTTATAGGATGTGCCGGCTTCCATGCTGTCGTTGATGGATAGATTGGTGAGGTTCTGGAAGTTGCCCGCAGGGTTGTCGAATATGACGGTGCTGACGTTCAGCGTCAGTGGGGCGGTGGATGCGTATATCTGGAATTCAACGCTGTTGTTGTAGTAATGCTCGTTGACCAAACGGGTGCGGTTTGAATAGAGTACGTATGTGCCTCCAGCAAGATTCCTGAACGCGATATTGTTGGTGAGGTTGGTGTCGCTGAGGACACCGAGATCGAATCCGAAATTGGTGTTGTTGTACGCGGAGTTGTTGGAAAGCCGGTTGACGGAACTGGATTGGAGGTAGAACCCGGCACCAGAATTGTTGTGGGCGCTGTTGCCGTAGAGCGTGTCGTTGCTTTGCGAAGAGAGGAAGAAACCATGGAGGGCGTTGTTGTACGCGCGGTTGTTGGCTAGGTAGCTGCCGGAATCATTATAGAATATGAAACCATCATCGGAATTGTTGAATGCGCTATTGTTCGTAAATGTATTGCTGTTCGAAGCACTTCCAATCTGGAAACCTCTGACATTGTTGGATGATGCGCTATTGTTGGTCAGGTTGTTGTTGGAGCTAACGAGGATATCGAAACCGTAGAGATTGTTGTTAGCCGTGTTGTTGATGAGGGTATTGAAGTTGGAATTCCACTCCACCTCTATGCCCCGACTGCCGCTGTATCGGACATTGTTGTTGATGACGACGCTATTGTTGGAGTTATAGACGTCGATACCATAGGTGTAGTTATTGACGTTGCAGTTCTTTATCGTCACGTTGTTGAGCGAGCCGTTCAGGAAGATGCCGGTGGTGTTGCCTGCCGTGCCGTTGTTCGTGATGCTACGGCCGTTGCAGTCGAACACGATGTTGGAGCCGGCGATGACGATGCATGCTTTGCCAGGCCGCAGCACCGGGAAGGCGGTTATGTTCGCGTTGTTGGGCGCGCCGCTGAGGTTGGTAGTCAGTTGATAATCGCCGCTCTCGTTTATCACCGAGCAGTTAGTCAGGTTGCTGAGGAAAATGGTGATTGTCCTGTTGCCGGTGTAGAACGTGTCGTACGCGGTCTCGTAGATGGTGAAGAACTCGTAGTTGCCGTTGTCGCCGGTGGCGACCACGCGCCAGGTGGAGTTGCAGGACGTGCCGTTCTGCATGTTGTTGAGGCACGAGCCCGTGGCGGGATTGGATGAGGTGGTGTAGAACGGCCTCGCGCCGGTCACGTTGGAGACGACGCCCTTCCCGAGCACGGACGTGATGGCGTCTATCCT
This sequence comes from Candidatus Iainarchaeum sp., assembly GCA_028714535.1. Taxonomy (GTDB): domain Archaea; phylum Micrarchaeota; class Micrarchaeia; order Anstonellales; family Bilamarchaeaceae; genus Bilamarchaeum. The sequence continues at coordinate 2,247 of JAQTME010000005.1, forward strand.
CGGGTAGGCGAGCGGGTTCCTGCCGGTCGAGTCCAGGACCGGAGCGCCCTGGCGCTTCATCACCAGCTCAAGCTGGTGCGGCGTGGGCATCCTGCCGTATTCCGCCAGGTAATACTGGTTCATGAGGGCGGTGAGGCCGGAAACGTGCGGCGCTGCCATGGACGTGCCTGACTTGGTCGTATGGCCGGTGGAGCTGTAGTCTGTGGCTATTATGCCCACGCCAGGGGCGAGCAGGTCGAGCTGGTTGTTCCTGTTGGTGAACGTGGCGATGGCGTCCGAATCGTCTGTGGCGCCCACCGAAAGCGCGCTCTTGATGCACGCCGGCCATGAGAGGCCGCCCGGGTTGGAATAGCCCATGCCGTTGCCGTCGTTGTTTATGCCGTTGCCGGATGAGAGGACCACTGTGAGGTTGTGCGCCACTGCGCTGTTGATGGCAGAGGCCATGGCCGGGTCGTCGGTGTCGCAGTCCCAGCCGTCCTCATAGGCGCCGCCGCCTATGCTGATGGAAATAGCTGATATGTTGAAGAGGGACGCGTTGTTCGCGCACCACTGGATGCCCGCGAGCATCGCGCTGCCGGGGCAGCTGCCGCCTGCGTTGCAGACCTTGACCATGGCTATCTTCGCGCCAGGCGCCACTCCCCTGTAAGTGGCGTCCATGGACGCCACGATGCCTGCGACGTGCGAGCCGTGGCCGTTGTCGTCCATCGGGTTGCTGTCATTGTTGATGTAGTCGTAGCCGCCGACGACCTTGGCGTTGGGGAACGTGAGGTAGCCGCCGAAGTCAGGGTGCGTGTAGTTTATGCCTGTGTCGATGATGCACACGGTCTGGCCCGTGCCGTTCATGCTGCTGCCGTTCACGGTGATGTTCCAGACTTCAGGCGCGTTTATGTGCGGCACGGAAACGTCCAGCGCTATGTGCAGCTCCCGGTCGTAGCTCACGCTTTCCACTGCCGGATTGTCGAGGAGCTTCTGCAGCCCGTCAGGCGTTGCCCGGCCGGAGAAGCCGTTTATTATCGTGTAGCGGTAGACGGGCTGGAACTCTCCTGCGGAAAGCGTGGAGAGGACGGCGGCCTGGCTGTCGCCCATCGCCGCGGCTATGCTTGCCTGGCCTGCAGGTTCCACGTCCTTCAGCTTGACTATGACAGGAACTGAGCCGTCCCTGGCTGCCATGCCCTGCAGCGAAAGCTTGCCTGCCGGGGCGATGCCGGGCAGCGGGTCCAGGGTTGCGGTCACGTTGCCGCACGGCCCGCCGATGCACTGCGTGGTGGTGGTGATGTTGAACGTGCCGTTCAGCCGCAGGGACGAGGATGTGACGTTGATGATGGAGGAGATGAGGATGCCCTGCTGCTGGACGAAGAGGTCATAGACCCCGCCCGCGTTGCCATAGAGCTCGTCCACGCCCACGTAATACGTGCCGTTCTGCGCGGCCCTGAACATTATCCGGCTGGAGACGTTCACCCCGGTGACGATGTCGTCGCTGTATGCGAGCGCGGTCCCGGACGCGTTGAAAAGGGCCATTTCCGTGTCTATGATGCCGGAGCTGTTCCGCGTCACGGTCTGCACTATATACGTATAGCCGGCCGTTGCGTTGAACTTCACGTAATCGACGTCAGAGGTGCTGTGGAAGTTGTGCCTCTGCATGCTGCCGTTGGCCGGTATCCAGTTCGCCTGGCCCAGGGAATCGTCGGGCTCGTAGGCGTCGGGCGCGAGGGCCGTGAGCGTGAAGGTGGACATGTTGGTGGCGTTGTTGCCAGGCGGCGGGCTTGCGAAGTCGTAGGCCAGGACCGCCATGCCGTATGCGCCCGGGGGTATGGACGTGGTGTTGAACGTGCACCGGTAGAGCTCGCTGCCTGGGGATACCGCGCTGCAGTTGGCAGTGTTGTTGGTCACGTTGCCGCTGGATGCGTCATAGCTGTACTGGTTGCCGGTGTAGTTCAGGATTATCAGGATGTAGCTTGGCTCGGTGCCGGTGCCGTTCACTGTGAGGTTGACCGCGAGGGGCCTGGAGCCGAGCATGACCGAGCCGTTGGCCGGGCTGATTATGCTTATTATGGGGGTGAGGTTCTCGCTGACGTTGTAGCCCGAGAAGCCGCCCACGCTGAACGTGAGGTTGCCCTGGGGCACGTAGCCAGGGGACCAGAGGCACTTGCCGGTGGACATGCAGGACGGGGCGTCGATGAACGCGCTGCACGAAGGCACGATGTCCACGCATGAAGAGCCGGTCCAGTTGCACCAGGGCATGAGGTCGCACGTGACGTGGGGCTTGCCGGTGCAGGTCGGGGCGCTCGTGTTTAGGTAGCAGGTCCCGCCGCTCGGCGCCTGGGTGTAGCCAGGGCTCCAGCTGATGTTGGAGATGCCGGCCTGGCGCGACGAGTTTTCCGCTACCACCGGCGGCTGGGACGCGAACGGCAGTTTGTACATGCTGACCGTGGCGTTGGTGTCCAGCTCCTGGAAGTAGGACGTGTTGACGTATACCACCGACGGCTGGAACGAGTGCGGCGAGCCTATGTCTATCCGTATGGCAAAGCCGAGGTTGCGTAGCTTGTCCGCGGATTCCTGCGTGGAAAGGTTGACCGAGGTCAGGTTTATGACGGCCATGCTGCCGAATGACGTGGGCGCCCCGGGGTTGCCGGACATGCACGACATGTTGCCCTCCACCTGGATGATGAAGTTTATCCGGTTGAAGTCCAGCTCGCGCGTGAAGTTGGTGGTGAGGTTGCCGAAGCGGGTGCAGTTGGTGCCGTTGCCCATGTCAGGCACGCCCAGGTTGTGCACCAGGATGCCTGTGCCGTTGACGTTCCAGTTGCCGCCGTTGTCGGTGGCGTTTATGAATATGAACGTGAAGTTGATGCCGGTGGCGTGGGCGATGTACTGGCTTATGTTGCACGTGCCGCCCCACAGGCCCGTGGCGTTGTCGTATGTGAGGTTGAAGATGCCGCCGCAGGCGCTGTCGTTTATTTCGGAGAAGTCCGCGGTCACCGTGGCCACGCCGCCCGGGTCCGTGGCGTTGACCGAGAGGTTGACCAGGCCGTCGTAGGAGGAGAAGAAGATGTCCGGGTTCGCCACGCGCGCGTCTATCATGGGCCCCTGGGTGTCCACTGAGACGTTCCAGGAGGCGATGTCGGCGTTCACGTAGTCGCGCGCCTCGTAGCCCATGAAGTATCCGCCGCTCGTCCAAAGCCACACCAATGGCAGGTTGGACGATGAGTTGGCAGGATAGAAGACGGTGATGTTGGAATTGTTGTTGTATGTTTTTTCGCCCGAAGTGGTGTTGAAGTGGATGAGCTGGGGGATGAATCCGGTGTCGTTGGCCGGGCTTATCAGGCTGGTGTTGAGCGCGCAGCCCGAGGGGGTGCACCACTGCTCGCTTGTTATGCCCAGGAGGGACTTGTTGTCGCCTCCGGACAGGTTGTAGATGAGCCACATGCGGTATGGCTTGCTGCAGTTTTCGCCGCAGGAGAACCAGCCTTCGCAGTCCCACGGGGCCGAGGCATTCGGCTTGAGGCAGCCCGGCACAGACGCGGTCGGGCTGTCGTTGCCCAGGTCAGGGAACCCGAAATTGAAGTATGCCGAGACGTTCTGGCCGTCGAGCGAGTACGTGTCCTGTCCCCAGGTGACGTTGTAGGAGCCGCTGGCCGGCAGGTCCCACGACGTGCCCTGCGACTCGTTGGCCGTGTCGCCCCAGCCGATGGCTATGTTGCTCTGGTTGTCGAGCACGAACGGCGTGACCATCCACAGGTAGCGGTCCGTCACGTTCACGCGCAGGAGCCAGTTGCTGAAGGGCGACGTGTAGTGCTGCAGGGAAAGCAGCGAGATTGAGGGCGGGACGTTGTCTATCGTGAGGTTGGGCATGTGCGTCTCGTTATACCCGCTGCTGCCGGACGCGTTCAGCACCAGGCTGTAGTTCTCGCACTCGCCGGCGCAGAACGACGCCGTGGTCCAGTTGCACAGGAAGACCTCCATGCTGCCGTTCTCCATCGCGCCCGTCCCGTCGCATATGGTGGCGTTGTAGATGTCGTTGAGATAGGCGGAGAGCGACCAGTTCCCCACGTCAGGGCCCATGATGCGCCCCCAGACCTCGTAAACGCCGCCCACGAACTGCATGAGGGTGCCGCTTATGTTCTCATAGCCCCAGTAGCCCGGGCGGGTTATCTCCACCATGGGCGGCATGCCGCTCATGTTGCTGTCGAAAATGCCGTAGGTGCCGTTCTCAGACAGGCTGCTTGAGAGCGTGTTGGCCGACGTGTTCAGCACCGAAAAGGGCACGGAAGACCAGCCGCTGCCGTTGTGGCGGAAGAGCTGGAAGTTGGTCTCGTTGTAGCCCGCAAGCTCGCCGTCGGACCAGCTCCAGGTGGCGTTGTCTATCCAGACATTGGAGATGTTGAATAGGAGGTACTTGCCTGCGAACGATATCGCGTCGGGGGGCAGGGTGCCCGTGCCGTTGCTCCAGTTGATGGTGTAGTTCCCGATCAGGGCCTCGATGGTGTTGTTTATGGAGAGCGTGGTGTTGGCCGATGCGTTCCCGAACACCACCTGCTCCAGGTTGATCGTGAGGAAGTCTGCGAAGGCTGCCTTGTCGAGCCGGAAATCCATGCCGTTGCCCAGGAGCCGGCCGCCGCTGATGACGGTGTTGTTGGAGTCGAGGTTGTAGATGCCGAGGGTGTTGTTGTAGGCGGTGTTGTTGGCCAGGGTGTTGCTTGAGCTGTCGTACAGCTGGAAGCCGCGCGTGTTGTTCCAGGCGAGGTTGCCGCTGAGCAGGTTGCCTGACACGGAGGCGTTGAGGCTGAATCCGCTCTGGTTATTGCCATATGCGCTGTTGTTGGCCAGGGTGTTGCCGTCGCAGCCGGTGCCGTAAAGGAAGAAGCCGTTGGCGTTGTTGTAGGCGGAGTTGTTGGTGGCGTTGTTGCCGGTTGAGTCCCAGGTGAAGCTAAACCCGGAGTTGGCGTTGTTGTAGGCGGTGTTGTTGGCCACTGTGTTGGAGGGGGAGCTGTCGAAGGCGAACCCTATCCTGTTGCGGTAAGCCGTGTTGTTGATGACGGTGTTGCCGGAGGCGTATTCGAGGTAGTAGCCCTCCATCACGTTGTCGTAGGCGCTGTTGTTGACGAGGATGCTGTCGCTGAGGGAGCTGAGGTAGAATGCGCTATCGCCGGTGGTGTTGCAGACGGTGTTGTTGATGAGGGAGTTGTTGGAGCCGGAGGCTGAAAAGGCAACGGGGCCGCTGAAGCAGACGATGTTGTTTGCGAAGGAGTTGAAGTTCCCGTTGCTCTGGACGCCGGGGCTGCCGTTGTATGCCGCATTGCCAGTGATATTGTTGCCGGAGCTCGCGACGAGGCGGAAGCCGGTGCCGGAGAGGATTGCGGTGTTGTTGGCCAGGGTGTTGTTGTTGGATGAATCGAGATAAAATCCGGTGTTGGAGTTGTTGTAGGCGTTGCTGTTGGCGACGGTTGTGTTGTTGGACTGGTAGGCATAGACGCCGGTGGTGTACTGGCTCACGTTCCGGCAGTTCCTCACCGTGACGTTGGTCAGGGAGCCGTTGAGCAGGATGCCGTAGGTCGTGCCGGCGGTGCCGTTGTTAGTGATGCTGAAGCCGGCGCAGTCGAATACCACGTTGGATGCGGCTATCTTGACGCAGGCGGTGCCTGACAGCGGCGATGCGTTGTTTGGCGCGCCGGCGTAATCATCAGTCATGTTGGCGCTGGCGGCGATAGGGGCTGGGCAGTCCGCTGCGAATGCCACGCCGTTCAGAAGCAGGAGGGACCCCAGAAGAAAGAATATGCAGTTCATTCGCATGGCTGAAAAACCGCGGGCTATATTTATATATAGTGCCCGTCAGGCGCGTTTTCTCGTCTCGAAACATGCGCTTTCAATCTCTGCCACTCCGCGCACGCCGTCCCATGACTTCTTCCATTTTTTTATCCTTATGCGCTTTTTGAAGAACGGCGCGTCGGCCACGAACGTCTCCCCCTCGCCGCCTTCCAGGAACGGGTGGATGCCTGGCTTTTTGCCTGATGCCATGGCGTCTGCCAGCTTCCTGAACGGCTCGCCCAGGAATTCCGGGCCGAGCCCTTCTGCCGAGACGGCTGTGACGTAAATCTCGAAGTTGCCGAGGAGCTCTTCCATCAGGCCGCTGCCCTGGCCCTTGTGCCACAAAGGCGCGTATGTCGGTATGTGGAGCTTCTCGCCGATGGCGTCGATGCGCCTGCGCTGGTACTCGCTTTCCACCGCGCCGGTCGCGATGCCCCCGGCCTTCATGCGGCGGAACGCCTTCGTGAGCCGGGCATCCCAGTTCTTTTCGGTCACGCTGACGAAAAGTTGCTTCAGGCCCATGGCCTCTGCCTGCATCTTCGTCCACCTGATGTTCGGGTGGTGGAACATCATCGAATAGTCCGGCGGCCTGACGGTGACCAATGTCACGTCGAAGCCGTGCATCATGGCCCAGAATGCGGCCATCACGCTGTCCTTGCCCCCGGAGAAAAGAACAGCGACGCGCATGCGTTAATAAGGAAACCGCTGTTATAAAAATATATGATAAAGGCTGTGATATTCGACCTTGACGGGACGCTCTACCGCGGCAAGACGCCATTGCCCGGCGCTGCGGAGACACTGGACGCGCTGCGCGGCAGGGGCGTGAAGGCGCTCTTCCTCACCAACGCCGCGACAATGGGCAGGGCAGAGGTCGCCGCGAAGCTCAACGGCATGGGGCTGCGCGCGAAGAAGGAGGACGTCTATTGCGGCGCGTACCTGCTCGCGCGCTACATCGCGCAGAACCACAAGGGGAACCCCGTTTACGTCGTCGGGGAGAAGGGGATTTTCGACGAGCTGAAGGAGATGGGCATAACCACGGTGGAGGAGGGCGCGGGCGTGGTCGCGGTGGGGCTGGACAGGAGATTCACCTATGACAAGCTCGCGAAGGCGCATCTCGCGCTGAAGCGCGGCGCGGTGTTCCTCGCGTCCAACACGGACGCGACGTTCCCTGTGGAGGGCGGAGAGCTGCCCGGCGCGGGCGGCATGGTCGCTGCCATAGAGAAGGTTTCGGGGAAACGGCCGCACGTGACAGGCAAGCCCAACCCCTACGTGATGGAACTCATAGAGAAGGAGCACGGGCTTAAGAAACAGGAGATAATGGTCGTGGGCGACAGGCTGGAGACCGACATAGCGTTCGCGAGGAACTGCGGGGTCAAGTCCGCGCTGGTCCTGAGCGGAGCGTCGAAAAAGGAGGACATAAGGGAAAACGGCATGCGCCCTGACTACGTGTTCGGAAGCGTCGCCGAGCTGATCAGCGCCGTGCTGCCCTAATCTTCCATCAGGTCGCGTATGGCGTCGCTCGGGATCTCCGGCGTGAACAGGCTCTCGTCTATGTTGACAAGGGGCGCCTGGTCGCTGGACGAGCTGGACGAGGACGACGGCTGCGACGATGCTGCGTTCGGGTCCACGATGCTGTAGTTTATCTGCATCGCGCTCCCGCACCTCGAGCACTTGCCCGAAAGGATGAGTTCCTTCATGTCGAGCTCGCTGTTTATGTTCACGTTCGCTTCAAATCCGCAGCTTGAGCACTTTATGGTCCTTCTGAGGTCGGTCATGCCATCACCCTGCACGCGTATCTCATGCTTATTTTATAATATTGAGCATGGGCGGGCCGTTTTACTTCGGCTTCCCGCCCACCTGGTCCTTCAGCATGGCCAGGAAGTGCCTGATGAAGCGCGCGATTGATGAGAGCACTGACTTGGAGGCGAACACGATTATGGCCGCGAGCAGCCAGTTCATGGGGAACAGGAAGATGTAGACCGCTAAAAGGAGCCCGTAGAACAGGGCGAACCCGATGATCGTGCCCACGATGTCGCCGACGAACTTGGCTGGCGCGGTCGTGTATCCCTTGCCTGAAAGCCAGAATTCCACCAGGTTGAAGAACTCCCTGCCGGCGAAAAGGAATAGTGCTGCCACGAGGGCTATGCCGCCGAAAAGCCACGCGCCGGTGGCCATGAGGAAGAACGCCGCGATGGCTGCCAGCCAGCCCAGGATCGCCAGTGCCGTGACTATGAGCTCGCACCAGGCCTCCACAAGCCATATGATGATGCCCCAGATGCCAAGGAGGGGCTTGACAAGGAACCCTGCGATGTCCTCGACGAACTTTATCGGGCCGTTGAATATTCCGACCGCGTCCTTCGCTTCCATGGCAACCACGTTCAGGCAAATGATTTAAGCGTTTCTCTCACAGCTGGATTACGCGCTTGTCAGTCACTATCTCGTCCATGCGCTCGTCATCGTCGTGCACCGGCAGCCGCTCGACCACCTGGAAGTCGAAGCATATGCCGATGCGGTAGGCGGGCGACTGCGCGAGGTAACGGTCGTAATACCCCTTGCCATAGCCGAGGCGGTGCATGCACAGCCCGAACGACACGCCCGGGACGACGACCACGTCCGGCTCGCGCGACGCCTGGCTGCACATCTTCGGCGCTGGTATGCCGAACCTGTCCGGCTCCAGCTCCTCGAACGACGTGAAGCGGCAGAAGTGGATGTCATGATTAGTGGTAGGCACGAGCACCTCCTTGCCGGCGGCCAGCGCGTGCCTTATCATCCGCGTGGTGTCCGCCTCGTTTCCTTTCGGGACGTAGAACGCGACCGTCTTCGCCTCGGCGAAGCGCGGGCGGAGGAAGAGCCTTTCCATTATGGCCGCGCTCATGGATTCGACTGTGCCCTTCGGCAGCGCGTCCCGCGTGGAGAGCATCTTTCTGCGCAACGCCTCCTTGAGGTGCCTGACCATCGCATGATAATGCGCTCGAACAGTTAAAAAACGTTCGAGCGGAGAGGTTTGCATGGACGGGACTGTGAAATACATATTCGAGGCAGGCATGCTCAAGCGCGTGGCGCGCAGCGGCTGGTGGGCCGAGAAAATCGGGCAGCCGGAGAGCGTCGCCGACCATTCGTTCCGCACCGCGGTGATAGCGTTCATCCTCGCACGGATGGAGAGGCTGGATGCGGAACGGCTGTGCACGGCCGCGGCCTTCCACGACATGCACGAGGCGCGGCTGTCCGACCTGAACAAGATAACCGCGAGGTACATAACGGTCAGCGAGAAGCTGGAACGGCGCGTCGAGGCGGACCAGGCGCAGGGGCTGCCGGCAGAACTGCGCGATTCCGTGCTCGGCATCCTCAAGCTCACGCCGCGCGAGCGGACGATACTGAAGGACGCGGACTACCTTGAATGCGCTTTCCAGGCGAAGGAGTATTACGACGTCGGCCACAAGGGAGCGGCCACGTGGATTGGCAACATCGCCGGCAGGCTGAAAACGAAGAGCGCGAAGGCGCTGCTCGCGCGCATGAAGCGCATGGACTCCAATTCCTGGTGGAAGGGGCTGAAGAAGCTGGATTAGACCTTCTTTATGATGTTTCCCCTTCCACGCTTGAACTTCCTTATTTTTCCGAGCGATTCGAGTTCAGAGAGTATGAGGCTGAGCTTTGCGTCCGAGAAACCGAGCGATTCCTTGAGCTCCTTCTGCGTGGCCCTGCCTTCGAAACCGTCCAGTGCGCGGAGCACGGCTTCCGCATCCTCATCAGGTTCAGCGGTTTTCCGTGCCGCGGGGGCCTCCTGACGCGGCCGGGGGGGTCCACTCGGTCGTCTTGCCCACAGGAAAGCGCATGCGATTATGAATATGACGAGCAGAGCGACTGTATACGTCATGGGCCAGGCAGGCCTCAGCACCAGGTCCATCGTCTGGTCCTCACCGCCCACTTTCACCGCCTCTTCCGCATAGAGGGCCGTGTTGCCGGATTGGTCGTACACGCTCGCAGAAATAGTGTAATTGCCTTCCGGAAGGTAGATGGAATAGTTCGCCTTGTCGGTGACGAGCTGGTAGGAGAAGGGGCCGTCCACCCTGATGAGCGTGCTGTTGACCTTTTGCAAATCGCCGGAGTAGATGCTGCCGTGGACAAATGCGGCCGAGCATAGGCTGGCCAGTAGTGCAATGAGCAGAGGTGCCTGCCATAAACGCATACGTCGTAATCAGCTTTCCTGATTTATAAAGATATTTTAGAAGCGTTTCCCGAAAATTTCAATATAAATAAGCGGGTGGAGGGCATAGCGTGATTGAAATGAAAAAAGTCATCATAAGTTTGATCCTGTTGGCGATGCTGGCCGGCTGCCTCGGCCAGGCTGGAACCGCCCAGCCTACGAAGGAGGAGGTCGGGAAGGCACTGGGAAACGTGACGGCTGCACCCGTGAAGGAACTGATATCGGTGGGCGGCAGCGACAACCTTTCTGTTGTCAGCATAAGCGCCGTGAACCAGAATGGCAGCTGGCTGTTCCCTATGAAGGATTATGAAGGGCAGTTCCAGAGCGCAGGCCTCTACAGCACGGCGTTCATGCAGCTGAACGGTTCGCAGATCAGGTGGCTTGATGCCGGCGAGAGCATCTGGCTGACCGCGATGGTGCGTAACGGCACCGGCGTGCTCTTCAACGCCGTATATTCCAATGACGCGGTCAACTGCAGCACGGGCAATATCAGGATTCTCGGCAGGGATTACGCGCTTTCAGGGCTGAGGAACGGCTCCAGCTTCCTCAGGGACGACAAATGGAAGGTGGCGGTCGATTCCCAGGGCGGCTGCCCGAGTCGCATTCTCATCTACATGGACGGCTACTTCGACAGGATGAAGGATGGCGAGCAGATAAACCTTTTTAGGAACGACAACACGGTCCTGCTCTCTTTCGAAGGGCTTGCCACGTCGCCCTCGCTAAGGATGATAGCCATAGAGCCGGGCATCACTGCAACAACGGAAAACAGAACCATGAATGCGGGTCCGAACAGGACCACGATTACGGATCGGACCAGCCAAGACACGGTTACGCAGAGCTTCATACGTACATACAATGATGTTGATGTCTTACCGGGACAGCAGCAGGTCGTGGACACATTTCATGGCGGGAAAATAATCACGGAAACGACCACCTTTGATACGCCTCTTCAGGTCTTCACAGACAGTGCAGGGGGCAGGATGCTAAAGACAAACGGGTATCGGGCCATGAACAACCTGACTAATGGTGCGGGAGGCAAGGCCATACCGGAGGTCCTGCAGGCCGGATTGTTCGATGTGCCTAAATGCCAGGCAACGGTGCTGGGCGAAGATTACGTCCTTCTGAGCTTTAACGACAGCGGCATAGTGCTGGCAAAGGAAAGCGCGGCGGGCATAATAGACCTGGAAAAGACCCTTACAGCCGATGGCCTCACATTCAGACTGGACCGCGTCGGCGGGAGTGGCAGCCCCTCCAATCTCTGGTGGGCGAACGTATCCATATTGGACACGAACGGAAACGTCCTGAAGAAGGACAAGGTAGGCGAGTCGGAGACTAAGGATTACATCATAAACGGCAAAGACCACAAGTTCCACGTCTACCAGGTAGCGCCGGGTTACACCTTCGCGGCACAATGGGCCAGGGTGGCTGTCTTCTCGGAGATGGCATACGTGGAAGACGGCGGCACCTTCACCGCCTCGTCCAACCAGAGCTATTCGTTCAGCATGAACCGGAGCGGGGATACGCTGCAGGGCTGGCAGTTCAGGGCGCTCCCCTGACCGGTGCCGCGAGCCCAATATTTGAAAAACCAACCGGTTGATGTAATACCAGAGGCACATGGGACTGCAGGAGAAACTGAAGGAGCTCGAGGAAGAGCTTGGGCGCACGCAGAAGAACAAGGCCACGGAGTACCATATCGGAATCCTCAAGTCCAAGATAGCGCAGATACGCCGCGAATTGATTTCGCCGAAGAAGCACGGCGCGAGCGCGGGCGGGTTCGACATAAAGAAGAGCGGCGACGCGACCGTCGCCATGATGGGCCTGCCCAGCGTTGGCAAGAGCACCCTCTTGAACAAGCTGACCAAGGCTGAATCCAAGACCGCGGCGTACGCGTTCACGACTTTGAAGTGCATACCGGGCGTCATGGAATACAACGACACCAAGATACAGATTCTTGATTTGCCGGGCATAATAGAGGGGGCCAAGGACGGCAGGGGCCGCGGGCGCGAAGTGATAGCGGTCGCGAGGAACGCGGATTTGCTGCTGCTCATGGTGGAGGCCGCGAGCCCGAGGCAGGTGCGCATAATAGAGAACGAATTGTACGGGTTCGGCATAAGGATAAACGCCAGGGCGCCGGACGTGTCCGTATCCAAGCAGGCGCGCGGCGGGGTGACCATAAACGCCACCGTGCCGCTCACCAAGATAAGCAACAGGGAGATACTCGCCGTGCTCAACGAGTACCGCATATTCAACGCCAACGTGGTGCTGCGGCAGGACATGACCCTGGACGAGTTCATAGACGCGCTCGAGGGCAACCGCGCCTACATACCTGCGATATACCTGCTGACCAAGGCGGACCTGGTCAAGAACGTGGGGAAGCTGCCGTTCAGTTATATACCGGTGTCGGCAGAGACAGGCGCAGGCCTGGAGGACCTGAGGAGGGAGATATACCTGAAGCTGAACCTCATGCACGTCTATACGAAGAAAAGGGGCGAGCAGGCAGACATGCACGAGCCGCTGGTGGTGCGGCGCGGCACCACCGTGGCCATGGTCTGCGAGAAGCTGCACCGCGACCTGAAGAAGGAGTTCCGTTTCGCGCTTGTCTGGGGGAAGAGCGTCAAGCACCAGCCCCAGCGCGTCGGGCTCGGGCACGTGCTCACGGACGGGGACATAATACAGATTATAAAACGCCAGGGGTGAGATTGTCATATGGCATACGAGCAGAAGAACTTCGACGGGTTGTTGGGGATTGAAGGGTTCAGCGACACGCTGCTGAAGAACCACTTCACGCTCTACGGCGGCTATGTCGCCAACACGAACAAGGCGGCTGACCTGCTGGCGGGCATGGCCAAGGACGGCAGGGCCGGCACGCCTGAATACGCAGAGGTGAAGCGGCGTTTTGGGTGGGAATATAACGGCATGCGGCTGCACGAATATTACTTCGGGAACATGAGGAAGGGCGGCGCTGCGATGGGGCCGGCGCTCGCGAAGGCGCTCGCCGCGGAATTCGGCTCTGCCGAGAACTGGGAGAAGGACTTCCGTGCCACTGGCGCGATGCGCGGCATCGGCTGGGTGGTATTATACTACGACGGCGCTGCGAAGCGGCTGTTCAACTGCTGGGTGAACGAGCACGACGCCGGCCACCTTTCGGGCGCCACGCCTGTGCTCGTCATGGACGTGTTCGAGCACGCGTACATGATTGATTACGGGCTGAAGAAGGCGGACTATATCGCCGCGTTCATGAAGAACATCGACTGGAAGGAAGCCGAGGCGCGGTTCTCGCGCGCCTAATCCACATACAGCACGCTGATTTCCGGGCGGGTGAGGAAGCGCACGCCGCCGGGTATCACGCCGCAGGTTATGTACATGTCGTGCTGGCCGAGCTTCGCCCTCCCGCCGACCGTGTCGCCGAGCCCCAGGACGCGGGTGATGGCATCGGTCACCATCGGCAGCCGCACCTGTCCGCAGTGCGTGTGGCCGGAAAGCAGGAGCGCGCCTGCCGGGAGCTCCTCGCCGTAAAAGGCCACTGGGTTGTGCGCCAGGATTATCTGCGGCACGGCTGGGCTGATGCCCTGCTCCGCTTTCCTGAAGTCGTTGCGGCACGCCCAGTAATCGTCGATGCCGACGATGGCGACGCGGTGCCCTGCCGCGTCTATTATGCGGTAGTCGTTGCGCAGCACCGTTATGCCCATGGACTCCAGCTTGGCCGCGACCTTGTCAGCGTAGGAGGCGTTGGCTCTCGAGCAGCCCCATTCCCGGTAGTCGTGGTTGCCGAGGACCGCGTAAACCCCGTATTTCGCCCGTATGTTCCCGAGCGGGCCGAGCTTCTCCCATGCGCCGTCATCCAGCTCCACGTAGTCGCCTGCCAGGAACACGATGTCCGGTTGCTGCGCGTTCACGAGCGCGACCGCGCCGTCGAGATAGTTCGGGTAGTCGTACGTGGTTTCCGTGTCGCTTATGAGCACCGCCTTCAGCGGCGCGCCGTGGCCGTCGAAAAGGCTGAAGTTGTTCTCGGTGACCTCGAGGTCGTAGGGCGCGATGGCGAATGAGTAGAACGCGACGACAAGCAGTACGGCTATCGCTGCGGGCAGATAGGGCATCATGCGGTCTATCATGCTGATGGCACGCACCGCAGGATTTAATTTGTTTCTTTTCCAGATAGGAGCCCATGGACATAGGGGCTGACATGGACAGGGTCATATCCTGGTGCGAGGATGCCAAGCGCCAGCGCGGGCGCACGCCGGTCATAGAGCGCAACCCGTTCCGCGACGAGATGCCCTGGATGCGGCGCTTCACGCTCATAGAGATAGACCGGCCCAAGGAAAGCGCGTCCAGGCACAGCCTCGTCTACGACTCCACGACCAGGTCGCTCTGGCAGTTCCTGAACGGCACCTGGCACAGGGTGGAGAGGGAGCTCAGGGTCGAGAGATAGGCGCATATTAAAAAAACCCAGCACGGAAGCACTACCATGCCAGCAGTGAAGCAGCAGTCCATGGGCCGGCAGAAGGTGGCGGCCTATCTCGCCATGGCCCAGCGCAGCGATTCGCTGTGGGGCGCGTTCCTCGTATTCCTCGGCGCCCTCGCGCTGCTCAGCAGCATACCGTTCTATCCCGTCTACATCGTGCTGGCGCTGGCCGCGGTGTGCGGGCTCGTCGCCCTCAGGTATCCGCCCGCTGGCGTTGTAGTCGGCGCGCTCTTCGCCTTCCCTGCGGTCGTCTACCAGTCCGCGGTCTTCGGCTGGCTCTACGTGATGATACTTTCCGCGATACTTTTCGAGGCCGTGGAGAACTGGCGGATAGTATCGACGCTGCAGGTGCTCGTGCTCGCGCCCTTCGCGTTCGGCGGCATGCCGTTCGCGGGCTGGCTCAGCATCCTCGGCATGGCCCTGGGCTCGTTCCATTTCGGCTCCCGCAAGAGCATATCCATATCGCTCCCGGCGGTCTTCCTCATATTGTTGCTGTCGTCCCTCTGGGTCGTGCAGAACAGCGCGTACCTGCCGCTGAAGATGGACCTGTACCAGCCGGGCCAGCCGGACCTGCTGTTCGCGAAGCCGGCCCTTGACATAGGAGCAGTGGGGCCCGCGGCCGGAGGCGCGCTCGCGGCGTTCCTGGACTGGGCCAACATCCAGCGCATATGGAACGCGTTCAACTGGCTGGCTGGCAACGTGCTGCTCCTGCTCGTCAGGGACTCGCTGCTGCTGCAGCTCGCTGCCTGGGGCTTCGCGCTCTGGTTCATGAGCTGGCTCTCCAGCAGGCAGTCGCAGCTCGTGTCGTCGCTCGCCCTCCTCACCGTGCTCCCTGTGTACTTCGTCATCGGCCTGCTGTACGGGACGCAGCTGCAGCCCGGGCTTGCGGGAGGGGTCGCCTGCGCAGTGGCAGTCCTCGCGGTGCTGGGCCAGGGGGGCGTCCGCATAAGCCGCGAATCCGAGGTGGAGCGCGGCGAGAAGATGAAGGCATACGGCAAGTTCGGAATGGCCGACATCTCCATGGGCGGCGAGGAGAGGTCCATGGCCGACGTGGGCGGCTACGATGACGTGAAGGACGAGCTGCGCGAGGCCATAATGGTCCCGCTGGAGAAGAAGGAGCTCGCCTATACCTATGGGATAAAGCCGCCGGCCGGCATACTGCTCTTCGGGCCGCCTGGAACAGGAAAGACCATGCTCATGCGCGCGCTCGCGAAGGAATTGAAATACAACTTCATAGAGGTCCGCTCGTCCCAGATAATGTCGCAATGGGTCGGCGAATCCGAGAAGAACGTGGCCGAGGTGTTCGCCAACGCGCGCAGGAGCGCGCCCACGGTGCTGTTCTTCGACGAGATAGACTCCATCGCCAAGAAGCGCAGCTCGATGGGGGACAGCCTCGACGTGGTCGGGCCGCGCGTCCTGAGCGAATTGCTCCAGCAGATAGACGGCGCGAACAAGGCGAAGGGGACCGTGATGGTGATAGGAGCGACAAACCTGCCGAACGAGCTGGACACCGCGCTGCTTCGGCCAGGGAGGCTGGACAAGATAATATACATGCACCTGCCCGACCCCGAGGCCAGGCGCGCCATACTCAAGGTGCACCTGGGCAAGCTGCCTGTCGATGAGAATATCGACATGGACGTGCTGGTGAAGAAGACGGACAGGTTCTCAGGCGCGGACCTGAAGAACGTGGTCACAGAGGCGAAGCGGCTCGCTGCGCGTGAGGCGTCGCAGAAGGGCAGCATCGTCCCGATTTCAATGGAGCACATGCTCACCGTGCTTAAGCAGGTCAAGCCGAGCACAGGGCTGGCCCAGCTGGACAACTACGAGCAGTTCAGGATGGACTTCGAAAGGCGCGTCGGCGCCGCGAAGCCGAAAGAGGAGGAGGCCGCGAAGGAGACCGTGGTGAGGTGGGACGACGTTGCGGGCCTGGACGAGGTGAAGCAGGCGCTGCTCGAAGCGATCGAGCTGCCGCTGCTGCACGAGGCCGAGATGAAGGAGTTCAAGGTCAAGCCCAGCAAGGGCATACTGCTGTTCGGCCCGCCTGGCACGGGCAAGACGCTCATAGCGCGCGCCGCCGCGAACGAGCTGAAGGCGTCGTTCCAGGCGCTGAGCGCAGCCGAGGTCATGAAGAAGGGCTACACGCAGGCCGTCGGCGTCATAAAGGAGGCGTTCAACCGCGCGCGGGAGAACGCGCCGGGCATAATATTCGTCGACGAGATAGAGACGTTCGCGCCGGCCAGGGGCATGGGCGGCTCGGCTGAGATACTGGGCCAGTTCCTGACCGAGATGGACGGCGTGAAGGCGCAGAAAGGGGTCGTGGTGCTGGCCGCGACCAACAAGCCCACGCTCATGGACCCTGCCATCATGAGGCCGGGCAGGTTCGACAAGATATTCTACCTGCCTCCGCCAGACGAGAAGGGCAGGGCGGACATGTTCAGGATACATCTCGGCACGTTCGCGGAAGGGATTGACGTTGATGCGCTCGCGGGCATGACAAACGGGTTCAGCGGCGCGGACATAGCTGAAGTGTGCCAGAGCGCGAAGATGGTGGCGCTGCGCGCCAAGCTGGGCGGCAGGCCGCAGAAGCCGACCACAGAGACCGTCGCCGCGGTCATAAAGAAGAGGAGGCCGTCCATAACGCCTGCGATGCTCGAGGAATACGAGCGCTTCATGGAAGCGTACGGCGAACGGAGATAATCAGCTTCTTAGGGCGGCGAGGACGTTTCCTGACGCGTTTCCGCAGATTTGCTGCACCAGCTCCAGGCCGGCGGTAACCACGCGCGTGAAAGTGATGGCGAGCGCGTCCAGGTTCTTGGGGACCAGGCAGCCGAGATGGTACCGCTTGTCCAGGGGTATCACGATGTCCAGCACGGCGAACTCGGCGTATTTCCCCGGCGGGATGAACGACGACCAGATGAGCAGGTCGTAGGGATGCTTCTTACGGTCGAGGGCGGCGAACTGCTCTAGGTCTGCTTTGACGTTACGGAAATCTTCCCGCATGCCGAGGATGGATACCAGCATCGGGCCGACGAGCTCTTGGGTGAAGACCTCTATGTGCCCTGACCTGAGCGGACGGCAGCCCATGCCGAGCGCGTTGAGCCTGTCCGCGTTGCGCATGAGCAGGCCGGCGGCCTGCGGCTCCACAAGGTCAAAGCCCCTGATGCCGATCGCCGACAGGGCGATGTGGAGGTGGAACTCGCCCGGCTCGCGCGAGAGCGCGCGTATCAGGTCGTAGGAATCGGCGAAATGGCCTTGGAACAGGTCCCTTACCCTCGGCTGGAGGTGCGGCAGGACCTGGCTGGTGAAATTCTTCCTGCACAGCTCCAGGTGGGTTTTGCTGCCCGGGAACGCTTGCGTTGTTGCCATAATCATGCCCACATTTCACAGGCCGGCTGCGCCACGGTGTTTTCGGTGAGAAACCTGGTTTTCAGCATTTCAGGTATGGATTTCAGCCTTCCCATGACCTGCTCCACGACCGCGACTGCCGCGGCGACCAGCGGTGCCGTCTTCAGGAATCCGTCCTGCTCTGAGGGGAATTGCATCATGCCCGTGCAGGTATCTATCTGGTTTATGACAAATATATTGTCCGGGGCGACCAGCGAGGGCCAGCCCAGCCGCGCGTATGGGTATGCCAGTGGCTTGGCCAGGTTGAGCCTCGCGAACTCCGTGAGGCCTGCATTCATGGCCCCCCAATTGCGGATGCGCTTGCCGAGGATGGATGCAAGCTGCGGCATGAGGGTTTCGGGGTTGAACGCCTCCACCGTTCCGGGTTCCTTGATGTGGAAGGCCAGGCCCAGCGTCTTGAGCCGGTCAGCGTGGCGCTGGAGCAGCCCGTAGAATGACGCGGGAAGCAGCTCGTGGCACTTTACGCCGAACGAAAGCAGGCCGAAGCCGACCGGCAATTGATCGCCGGATTCCTTGGACAGCGAGTTCACCAGAAGGTAGGAATCGCAGAAGTGCCGCTCGAACGCCCTGGTTGCCGGGAAAGACGGCACGACGTTGCGGATGTAATTCGCCCTGCATGCCAACAGATGCTGCGCTGAAACGGTTGCTTGTGGTGTTGCCATAAGAAAGACTTTATGTAAGTAGGATTTAAATGGCTTTTGCCTGCAGGACGATGCTGAGGACGCGCTTCCCGGCGTCGTCGGATTCTTCGGACGCGGCTGCGGTGAAGCCGGAGAATTCTTTTGCGATGCGGATGGCGGCAGCGCCCGGGGAAGCTGGAGGGGGCGCAGGCACGCAGAGAAGATAATATCCGCCTGGCTTCAGCGTCCGTTTCAGCTCGCGCCTGTAGAATCGTTTCCCTTCTGCATCCTGCTCCTGCCCGTAGCAGAGGACGTCTATGGCGAAGTCGAAGAACGCGTCTTCGAACAGCCATGCGTCCATGGCGCTGTGGCAGTGCACCCTCACGCTGTGCATGTCAAGGCCCTCGGTGACTGAGCTGTCCCGGTCTATCGCATGGACCTCGAACCCGTTCCTGGCGAAAAATACGGAATCACGCCCGCTGCCGCAGCCTATGTCGGCGAGCGTCGCGCCTGCGGTGCGCGCGCCCTTCGATTCCAGGAACTTCAGGAAGAATACCGCTGCAGGGCTGGGCGGCTGTGTGAAGGGCTTCGGGCTGCGGCCCTCGTATTCCCTCAGCCAGGGCGTGTCCGGGTTCTCCATGGGGAATACTAAGATAAAAGAGAATAAAAATATGAAGAAAAAAATCAGAGGATGTTCAGGCTCTTCGCGACTATCAGGCCCGCGAACACCAGCGAAATCGTGTTCACGACCTTGATGAGCGCGTTCAGCGCCGGGCCTGCGGTGTCCTTCAATGGGTCGCCGACCGTGTCGCCGACCACCGCCGCCTTGTGCGTGTCGCTGCCCTTGCCGCCGAAGTTGCCGAGCTCTATGTACTTCTTGGCGTTGTCCCAGGCCGCGCCCGAGGTCGTCATCATGAGCGCGAGCATGAGCCCGCTCGCTATGACCCCTGCGAGCAGCCCGCCGAGCGCTGCAGGCCCGAACACCAGCCCGATGACCAGCGGCGTGAGCACCGCGAGCAGGCCTGGCACAGCCAGTTCGCGCAGCGCGGTGGCAGTGGATATGTCCACGCACTTCGCGTAGTCTGCGCGGCCCGTGCCTTCCATAAGGCCCTTGATTTCCCTGAACTGCCTGCGGACCTCCTCGACTATCTGGAACGCAGCGCGCCCGACCGCCAGCATCAGGAAGCTGGAGAACAGGAACGGCAGCATCGCGCCTATGAACAGGCCGATGACCACCGCGGGGTCGAGCAGGTTGAATACCGTCAGGTGCACCGCCTCGGCATACGCCACGAACAGCGCCAGCGCGCCGAGCGCCGCGCCGCCGATTGCGTATCCCTTTGTCGTCGCCTTGGTGGTGTTGCCCACCGCGTCGAGCGCGTCAGTGACCTTCCTGACCTTGTCAGGGAGGCCGGACATCTCAGCTATGCCTCCTGCGTTGTCTGTTATCGGCCCGTATGAGTCGATGGCTATTATCATCGCGCTCAGCGAGAGCATCGCCGCTGCTGCGAGCGCCACGCCGTAGAGCCCTGCTGCCATGTAGGACACGAGTATCGCGCCCACTATGACCAGCACCGGCAATGCGGTCGCCTCCATGCCGACCGCGAGCCCGGATATTATATTGGTGCCCGCGCCCGTTTTTGCCGCGGTCGCGACGTCGCGCACCGGCTTGTGCTCGGTGGCAGTATAATACTCCGTTATCATGAACAGGAGCAGCGTGACGGCCACGCCTATTATGACAGTGGCGAACAGCGATGCCGGGGCTATGCTCAGCCCGACCGCCATGTTCGTCAGGTAGATGTAGGACAGGGCGAGCATCACGAACGCCGTTGCGAGCAGGCCCTTGTAGAAGGCGGGCATTATCCTGTTGTCCCGGCCTATCGATACGAACAGCGAGCCCACCACGCCGGAGATGCCTCCGAGCGCTGCGATGGCGAGCGGTATCTGCACGAAGCCGCTGCCCAGCGAGAGCCCGATGAGCATCGCCGCGATTACTGTGACCACGAACGATTCGAAGACGTCGGCCGCCATGCCTGCGCAGTCGCCCACGTTGTCGCCCACGTTGTCAGCTATGACGGCAGGGTTGCGCGGGTCGTCCTCAGGTATGCCTTTTTCCACCTTGCCCACCAGGTCGGCGCCGACGTCGGCTGCCTTGGTGTATATGCCTCCGCCCACACGGGCGAACAGGGATATGAGCGACGCGCCGAACCCGTAGCCTATGAGCGGCATGAGGGTGCCGAACACGTAGTAGAGCGATGCGACGCCGATGAGGCCGAGCCCGACCAGGGCCATGCCTGTGACAGCGCCTCCCTTGAATGCCACGGACAGCGCCTGGGCGATGCCGCCCTTGGCCGCCTCTGCCACGCGCACGTTGCCGCGCACCGAGACCTGCATGCCCACGTAGCCCGCGAGCGCGGACGAGAGCACGCCTGCCAGGAATGCGATGGCCGTATCCACGCCCACTCCCACGGCTATGACCAGCAGGAGCACCGCCACTATCGGTGCGAGCGTCTTGTACTGCCTCGTGAGGAACGCGTTCGCGCCCTCCTGTATGGCCCTGGATATCTCCTGCATCTTCGCGCTGCCGGCCGGCGAGCGCACCACCCTGTATGAGAGGTACGCCGCGTAGAGCAGGGCGAGGATGCCGGCCACCATTGCCAGCAAAACCGATTGCATTTCAACCATTCATGTTCACCTTTTTTTATCTGAAGAAAAACAGTTCAGACCAGATACAACAGGTAAATGTTTAAAAAGCAGGCGCAACGGCAACGCGCGGCCGGGGCGCAGACGACGCGCACACAGATATATAAAAGTAATTGCACTATTGAATGAATAGAAAAGCACTCCATGCAAAGGTGGTATAATGGGACTTTTTGACAAGATTTTGGGAAAAGGAGAACAATCGGACGTACCAGACCTGGAAGAAGTGATGCAGTCAGCAGATGGCGACGCGGTGAGCCCCCCGGCGGACTTCTACGTCAAGAGGGTGGACCTCAGGAACGAGGGTGACGCGGACCTGGTTTTGAAAGAGCTCGGTTCGAAGAACATCATAATCCTGAACGTTATCCCGCTGTCAAAGCAGCCGAACAGGCTCAAGGGCATCGTGTCGAAGCTGAAGACGCACTCCGGAAGGATAAACGGCGACATCGCACTGCTTTCGAACGACATGATAATACTGACGCCTTCGAACGTGAAGATAGTCAAGTCGAAGCCGAAGGCGAAGCCGGGCGCGACGATAATCTCCTGATTTTTTTATTTTATAATTTTAGTTTTTCTCTTTTTATCCTGCCCCAGCGCTTGCCCTAATCCTTCTTTTGGGCCCGCTTTTTTGGGATTGTGGCCGCCAGCTCGTCAGTTTTCGCAGGCGCCAGTTCACTGGCTTTCTGGGCCTCGCCCATGTTGCTGGCAGGGCCCTGGAATAATCGCGCCGTCTTCTTCGACCATTCAGCATAGCCCACTTCATACCTGAAGTCTATGGCCTTCACGGCATTCTGGACCTTGTCGGCCTTGAGCGGCACCACGTTGTGGGCCATCCTGGACGGGTCCTTGCTGAGCGTGAGCGGGGCCAGCTTGAAAATCGCCTTGTGCAGCCTCACCCTCCCGGCGTTGTCATCCGGAATCGCCTTGTTCGCGAGGTCGGCCACCGCTGCCTTCCATCCGTCCCCGGTCAGCTTCCCTTCAGCATAGGCGGCATTGAACTTCTGGACGTCCGCGACCAGCTTCCTTGCGGTGGCTTCGCTTCCGGTCAGGCTGGTGAGCCTCTGCAGCATCACTGCGTCAGCCCGCGTCTCGTAGGTCACCGTATCCTTTTTCGGTTCCAGAGTTTTTTCAGCCACATTATCCCCAGTTGGTTATTGCATCAAAACATTTTTATCCTGCGTTAGCCAGGTCATTGGACTATCATGCCGCCCTCGGCCAGGACCTTGTATCTCTCGAACGCGGCCTGGCTTTTCCGGTATTCTGATTCAGTATACGGCGCGGATCCGACGATGCTCCCCTTCCCAAGGTTCGCATATTCGGCCATCGTGCTCGCCCTGTCGAGCTCCACGTCATAATAGTGCGGGCACTCCTGCCCCTGCGACTGGGCGCGGTAGAGGACGACGGCGCGCTGGGTATCGTTGCTCATGGTCAATATGCGCACTAACGAGCCTGGATTGCCCTTCGACCACTCTATCGCCTTTTGCACGTTTTCCTGCGGAGGCGGCCTTGCCATGCGCTGCATGTCAGTCCAGCCTCCCGGGCATGAACGGCGGCCGGATTACGCCCCTCTCTATGAGGTCCATCGCATCCACTGCCTCGCCCATGCCACCGCCAAAGAAGCGCTTCTTCGTGACCATCAGGTGCAGGAGCAGCGGCGGGGCCAATTCCGGGCGCAGGGCCTCCACCGCCCCTATGACACTGCCCGCCCTTATGGGCCTGGTGGACATGCCGCTGTGGAAATCGAGGTGGTAGAAGCTGAACACGTAATGCCGGCCTGTGAAGACCGCCCACGAGCCATACCAAGGATTGCCGGCTTCGGTCAGCCACAGGTCGGCAGGCGCAAGCACTGGCGTGCCCGGAGCCAGGCTCAGCCTGAGCCCTTCCCCTGCGGACGCGTCAAGGCGGCATTTCCTGACGCCCTCTATGAGCAGCTGGTGGCGCTTGTCCTTCTTCAGGAGCATGGACCTGAACGGCTGCGGGACAAGCCTGTAGCTGGTGAAAATTTCCTTTGCGGCCAAGGTAGCCATAAAATACTATCTTATGAAACAGTTTAAAAATCAGGCAGGCGCGGCACCAGGGCGCAGGGGCATCAAGCATCAATCTGCCAACAGGGCTTCTGGCGGGAATGGGATTTCAATCCTGCCATTCCTTATGAGCTTCAGCGGGTCAAGCGGCTTCTCTGAAAATCTTTTCCTGACGATGAACTGGAAGCTGGCGGCCTTATCCTCCACAGCGCCTATGGATTCGCCTGGCGCCTTCAGCGCCATCTCACGGACGGAAAAGGAGCGGCGGATGAAGACTGGGAACACCGGGATTATATGGCGCACAACGACATCCTCCATCTTCATGATGGAATCCGCAGGATGGCAGGGGGCAAAGTGAAAGCTGTATTTCTCGCCAATCATGACGACGGTCGTCGTGGTGTTGCAGTCCATCATGCTCAGCCGCACGTGAGCGGGCGCCAGCAGCGGCGTGCCAGCCGGGAGCGGGACTGACAGGACATGGCTTCGCAGCTTGCCCGGCTCCGCACGGCTCTCGAGCAGGTCCACGAGGCACTGGTACAATTCGTTTTTCCTCAGAAGACCGGGCCTGAAGAAATCATGGATGCTCCTGGTGCTTTCCATCAGCTTCTTGGCGCGCAGCACTTCAGATCGTTCCATAATCTGCCATCCAGGAGAAGTAATTTAAACCGCGGCCGGCGGGACGGTGCCTGCCATCTTTATGAAAAGCTCGCCGAAGATCACGTCCTGGCGCAGGACCACGCTCTCGTTCTGCATGAGGTGGAGCAGGCACAGCAGCGTATAAACCGTCTTCCGCAGGTCGCAGCCGTCCGTGAGCCGCGAGAAGAGCGACCATCCCTCGCTGTCGCTGCCTGCGCGCACGCGGTCCAGCACGTCCGCCATGTCATGCTCTATGTCGTGCTCCGGCAGCTCCAGGTCGACAACCTCGGTTATCGAGCCCCGGGGCACGCTGACGCGCTCGGTGGCGTCGTATTTTATCATGCGCTCCATCTCGCCCAGCAGGTCGTCTATGGTTATCTGCCTCTTGGGCGGGATGCGGGACGACAGCGTGAGCACGGGCAGCTGCTCCACGCCAACGCCCGCCGCGTCGGCCTCGGGGATGAACTCCGGCAGCTCTGACTGGTAGTTGAGGAACTTGAGGTAGTTGCTCTTGTACTTGAGGAGTATGGCCGCGGCCAGTATCACGTTCGCGGGCACCACGAAGTCCATCTTCTCCATCTCCTTTATGCGCTTCAGGAACGCATCCGAGAGCACCGTGAGGTCTATGTTCCAGGGGTCCACGGCGTCCGATGCGATGAGGTCGAGCAGTATCTCCTTCCAGGTGGGCTTCGCCACCATGCGCTCGAGGTAGGAGAACGACTGTATGGGAGGGGCGTGCGCGCGGCCCTCCCTCCCGTGGCTGGACGCTTGGTCGATGGGAGGTTCGTCCATGCTCGTTTTATATACCTTTATTTTTATATAGTTAGCGGGGGCAACAAAAACACCGAGGTAGCCACATGGAGATTAAAAAAACGCTGATACTGGACTGCGCCGAAACCGCATCGAAGGCCATCCCGCGCCTGATGGACGTGCCCGCGGTCATAGTGACCAGGAACGGGAAATACCTGGGCCTCATAGACCACAGGAGCTTCGCCGGCCAGGGCATAAGGGACACGAGCGTCATCAAGTGCGAGAACGTCATAGTCAAGCCGCCGGTCCTCACCGAGTCGGCAGGCGTCATCGAGCTGATAGGCGCGTTCATGCTCGGCCACTTCAAGGCGCTGCCCATCGTGGGCGACAACGACAGGCCGCTCGGCATAACCACGCGCGTGGAGCTGGTCAAGGAGCTGCTCAGCGAGAAGCTCATACCGGCCGAGAGCGTGCCCGAGCTGATGAGCTCGCCGGTCTACATCATCGCGGCCAACGACACCTTGGGCGCGGCCATGGGCGCCATGAAGGAGAAGAACACCAACAAGCTGGTGGTGATGGCGAACGGCTATCCCATCGGCATCGTGTCCGACTTCGACATCGGCTCCTGGGTAACGCGGTCGAACATCCCGTCGGACAGGAAGAACAGGGAGCAGACCAACATAAACGTGGCAGACCTGCGCATATCCGAGTTCCTCAGGCCCGACATCACGACGATGGAGCAGAGCGCGACCATGCAGGAGGCCATGGAGCGCATGGTGCAGAAGGGAGTGTCCGCAGTGGTGGTCACCGCCAACAAGAAGCCGGTCGGCGTGCTCTCGGCATTGGACATATTCAAGAGGATACGGGAGATGGCCGAGGCGCCCGACGGGATAAACATCTCGGGGCTCAGCGGCGACAACGCAGGCATGTACCCGCACATGAGCGAGAAGATAGGCCACGTCCTCGGCAAGTTCACGAAGACCTTCACGGTCAGCAACGTGAACGTGCACGTGAAGGAGCAGAAATCCACGTTCACGGTCAGCGTCCACCTGGACACGGAAGAGGGCCCGCTCAGCATAAAGGAGGAGCGGAAGTCGCTGCGGGAGACCGTGGACGAGGTGGCGTCCGAGCTGGAAAAGGCGCTCCGCAAGAGGAAGGACATGCGCAAGGCAAAGCCGAGGGCAACTTCGTACTAACTAAGGGAGGGGAATGAAATGAAAGGACAGATTAGCACGGAACTGATGGTCATCGTGGCGCTGGTGCTGCTGATTTTCATCCCGCTTCTTGTCATGGTCTATTTCAAGGCCAATGAAGCGAACCAGCAGATAGGGTCCTACCAGGCTGAGCTGGCGGTGTTCAGGATAGCATACCTGGCCAACTCGGTCGGGAGCCTCGGCACGAACACGTCGATAACGACCGACATACAGGTGCCGAAGAACGTCAGGTACTTCGGGACTAACAATTCGGGCATGGGCGGCGAGATAACGATGCTGGTCGATACGACCGAGGGCACGAACGACCTTTCCACGCCCATAAAGTACGTCATCGCCAACCCGGGCAAGCTGGCCGACCAGACCAACGCCGGCGGCTGGATGCGGGTACGCATAACCTCGGAATACATTGACAACCAGGCCAGGCTCAGGATAGAGAAGGTATCCGGCTGAAGCTGGGCTTTTTCTTTTATTTACTTATTTCACTTATTTTTCCCAGGCCTTAGAATGGCCTCGGAGGCCGACGTGGCCTGAGAACGGCAGATGTCCACGTCCATCTTGTTTGTAATAAGAGAAGCAGGGTAGCGTCTGAGGTATCGAAGTTGAATCTCAATCCCAGAACTCGTTATCGACGTATAGCTGCTTTCCGCCCCGTATCACAGTGCGGACCTTGCCCTTGAGCGCCTTCCCGTCGAACGGGCTCCATTTGCACTTCGTCTGGAATTCCGACGCGTCAACGCTCCATTCCTTCTTCGGGTCGAAGATGGTGACGTCGCCGGCGCATCCCTTTTCCAGCACGCCTACGCCCTTCAGGCCGAACGTGCCGGCCACGCGGCCGCTCATGCGCTCCGCGACCCATATCCTGTCCAGCAGCCCCTTCGCGCAGGCGTCGAACATGAGCGCAACGCTCGTCTCGAGGCCGGGGTAGCCGGCCGCGCCGTTCTCCTTGTCCTCGGGCGTGTGGGGCGCGTGGTCCGTGGCTATGCAGTCAGCGCCTTCCAGCATCTTCCACAGCCCGATGCGCATCTGCTCGCTGCGCAGCTGCGGATACACCTTCCCGTACGGGCCGAGCCGCTCCAAATCGTTCTTGGAAAGGAACAGGTGGTGCGGCGCGACCTCCACGGTGCAGCCCTTCCATCTTTTCGCGAGGAGCAGCTCATGGCCTGTGGAGGCGTGCGCGATGTGTATGCGTCGCTGCATCTTTTGCGCCAGCGACACGCAGTTCTCGATATTGGCATAGGTCCTTTCCAGGTCCTTCGCCTCGTCAGGGCTGTCGCCGCAGGCATGGAGCACGATTGGCCTGTCCTTATGGAAATTGGCGAAGTGCCTTTCCAGGGCCGTGGGGTCGTGGAGCATCAGTTCCCCGGTCGTCTTCCCCAGGTAGAGCTTCAATGACTGCGGGTCGGCCTTCCTGACTTCCGCGAAGTTGGAGTCGGTCCCGCCGAAATGGAACAAAACATTGCAGGGTGCCTTCTCCCTGGCGAGGCGCGCCTTCTCGTCCAGCCGCTCCCTGGTCACCGTGGGCAGCCTGTTGTTCGGCATGTCCATGACGGTCGTGAAGCCGCCGGCTATCGCGGCGCGGCCGCCGGTCCTGAAGTCCTCCTTGTAGGTGTCGCCGGGCTCGCGCAGGTGCACGTGCGGGTCGATGAGGCCCGGGAGCACCAGGCAGCCGGGCGCGTAGACGGTTTCGTCCGCCTTCTGCGCATCTGCGCTTGTGGATGCGATCACGCCATCTTCGATGAGGATGTCCTTCTGTGAGAAAGAGCCGTTTATGAACGCGAGGCCGCCCCTTACCGCCAGCGTTGTCATTTTATCCTGCCCGCTTCGGTGATGAAGACCACGAAACGCAGGAAAAACAGCGATGTGTGCTTGATTATCGCCACGGCCATCTTGTCATACCACTGGTTGCGCTTGTTGATGACGCTCAGCAGGTCGCGGAAGGCCTCCTTCTCGCCGGGGCCCATCTTGCTGTCTGTGATCTTCTTGTGCTCCTTGCCGTCTATGATGGTGAGCTCCTCCTGCTTGCCAATCTGCTTCTTGGCCTGCTCGTACCAGGGCGGGAGCGACGAGCGCTTCTTGGCCACGGCGGTGACGAAGTCGCCGAGTGTGACAGGCCTCTGCTTGACCTGCTTCTTCGCGAGCTCCTCGGCCTGCTCCTTGGCCATGCCGCCCTTCATGAGCCCCTCGGTCTTCTTCTCGATGCCCATGAAGGCCTCCCTCCAGGGTATCGTGGCCGCGTCGTCCACTATGGACTTGAGGTCTGCCGAGGCGTAGCCTTCGGTCGCCAGGCCGAGGAAGAAGAACGGCACCCACAGGCCGAGCGGCCTCTTCTTGGAATGCATCCTGAGTATGGCTATGCGCGAGGTGCGGTCGGGCTCGGGCAGGTATATGGTCTTGCCGAAACGGCCGGACCTCCTGAGCGCCGGGTCCACGTCCCAGGGCGCGTTGGTCGCGGCGATGATGAGCACGTTCTGGTTGTTGGCCTCGACCCCGTCCATCTCGTAGAGCATCTGGTTGACGGCCATCTTCATGTACTGCTGGCCCTCCTGCTGGTCCCTGCGGCCGCCGATGGCGTCCACTTCGTCGAAGAACAGTATGCACGGCGTGTTCTTGCGCGCGAGCTCGAACACCTTGTGGATGTTCTTCTCGGTGTTGCCCACGTACATGTCCAGCAGGTCGGACAGCTTCG
This sequence comes from Candidatus Iainarchaeum sp., assembly GCA_028714535.1. Lineage (GTDB taxonomy): Archaea > Micrarchaeota > Micrarchaeia > Anstonellales > Bilamarchaeaceae > Bilamarchaeum. Next base: position 30,750 of record JAQTME010000005.1, read on the forward strand.
CGTTGATGAAGCCGGACTGGCACTCGCCGGCCGCGGCCTTGACGATGAAAGTTTTTCCACAGCCTGGAGGCCCGTACATCAGTATGCCGCCTCCGCCGAGCTTGCCGTACTTGCGCGCGAGCTCCGGGTTGCGCATCGGGTAGACCACCGCCTCGCGGATGTCCTCCTTCATCTTGGCCATGCCCGCGACGTCGTTGAACGTCATGTTGGGCTTCGTGAGCATCTTTATGTCCGCGGTGCCGCCCTCGCCGCCGCCCTTGCCCTCCTGGTCCTTCTTGGCCTTGGCGCTCTCGAGGTGCGTCTTCGCCTCCGTGAGCTCCGGGTTGAGTTCGAGGGCCTTCTGGTAGTCAGTGATCGCGCTGGATATGGAGCCTGCGTATTCGAATGCCAGGCCGCGCAGGTGGTACGCCTCAGCGAAGTCGGCCTTGAGCTTGATGACCTTTGTGAAGTCCTCCACGGCTTTTTCGTATTCCTCCACCGACGCGTATGAGAGGCCGCGGTTGTAGAACGCCTTGAGGTAGTTCGGGTTGAGCGCGATGGCCTTGTCGTAGTCCTTTATGGCGCTCTGGAAGTCCTGCTTGCGGTAGAACGCGTCGCCCCGGTTATTGTATATTATCGGGTTCTGGGGGTCCAGCTCCATGGACTTCGTGTAGTCGGCGACCGACTTGTCGAAGTTCTTCAGCTGGTAGTAGGACAATGCGCGGTTGAAGTAGGCCTCTGAGAACACCGGGTTGAGCAGTATGGCCATGTTGTAGTTCTCTATGGCCTTGTCGTAGTCGCCCTTCTCGTAGTAGTCGTTGCCCATCTGGTAGTATGTCTTCGCGTCAGTAGGATTTGGCTTGCGGTCAACCATCAGGGTCACTTTCCAATAACGATGTTCGGGTAACTTTTTAAGCCTGATTTATGACTGGCTCATTGCCTGGAGGCGCCGCCTGCAGCTATGCGCTCCTCTATGCGGAGCAGCTGGTTGTACTTGGCCGTGCGCTCGCCCCTTGCTGGCGCGCCTGTCTTTATCTGCCCTGCGTCTATGCCGACCGCGAAATCCGCTATGAAGCAGTCTTCCGTCTCGCCTGACCTGTGGCTGACCACGATGTCCAGGCGGCTGTCCCTGCACATCTTCGCCGCGTCGAGCGCCTCGCTCACGGTGCCTATCTGGTTTATCTTCAGCAATAGCGCGGTCATGGATTTTGCGTCTATGGCCCTGCGGATGCGCTCCACGTTGGTGACAACGAGGTCGTCGCCCACTACCTGCACGTCGGGAAGCTCCTTCACCAGCGCGGCGAATGCGCCGAAGCTCTCCTCGTAGAACGGGTCCTCTATGCTCTTGATGGGGTATGCCTTGGCCAAATCCGCGTAGTAGTCTATGAGCTCGTTCTCCCTGAGCTTCTTGCCGTCTATGGAATACGAGCCGTTGTCATGGAACGACGACGCCGCGGCGTCCAATGCAAGCCCGCACCTGCCGGTATATCCTGTTTCCTCTATCGCCATGACGAGCGAGTCCAATGCCACGTAGGTGTTGTCTATGGGCGGGGCGTAGCCGCCCTCGTCGCCCACGTTCCTTGCCACGGGCCCGTGCTTCGCCGACAGCTGCTTGCCGAGCACGTGGTATATCTCTGATGCCATCCTCAGGCGCTCGGAGAACGTGTCGGCTTCTGGGATAATCATGAATTCCTGCACCGCCAGCTTGCCGCCGGCATGCTTGCCGCCGTTTATGATGTTGAACATGGCCCGCGGAAGCGTCGTGCCGCCGAGGTATTCGTGCAGCATCTTGCCTGACGCCGAGCACGCGGCGCGCACCACTGCCATGGATACCGCGACCATCGCGTTCGCGCCGAGCCTGCTCTTGTCCTTGGTGCCGTCAAGCTCGCGCATCTTCAGGTCCACCGCGGCCGGCTCGTCCAGGTCCATGCCGACCAGCGCTGGCCCGATGATGGAATTTACGTTGTCCACGGCCTTGAGGACGCCCTTGCCCATGTAGCGCGCGCCGCCGTCGCGCATCTCGTGCGCCTCGTGCTTTCCTGTGGAAGCGCCGCTGGGCGCAGCCGCGCTGCCGAACCCGCCCTCGGCCACCACGTCGACCTCCACTGTCGGGTTGCCGCGCGAATCCAGTATCTCCCGTGCCCATACGGCTTCAATCTTCATGGAAAGCGCTTCTCCGATAACGCTTATTTACCTTGCGCCCAAAGTCACCAGCGGATAGACATGGAACTCATCGTGGACAGCGAGAGGAAGAGGGTGCGGCACTCGGGCAGCGTGGGCGCATTGCTGAGGAAGCTCGGCGTCATGCGCGAAGAAGTCGTCGTCAAGGTGAACGGGAAGCTCGCGCCCGAAACCCACAACATCGGCGCACGCGACCGCGTCGAGATAATAAAGGTCGTCTTTGGCGGATAGATGCACATGGAAAAATGCAGGTGCGGCAGGGATGCCGTGGCTTATCTCCATTATTCGTGCCAGCACATGTGCGCCGCGCACTTCATCCGCATGTTCGACAAGCGGTTCCGCAAGACAGTGCGCCAGTTCTCCATGCTGAAGAAGGGCGACCGCGTCGCGGTCGGCCTGTCAGGAGGCAAGGACAGCTGCGTGCTCCTGCACTCGCTCGCGGAACTGAAGAAGGATTTGCCGTTCGAATTGGTGGCGATAACCATAGACGAGGGAATCGCAGGCTATCGAAGCCGCACGCTGCGCATCGCCAGGCGCGAATGCGAGCGGCTCGGCGTGGAGCACGTGGTGCACAGATTCGAAGACGAAGCCGGGAAAACGCTCGACCGGCTCGTGAAACGGAAGGATAGTGCGCTGCCGTGCACCCAGTGCGGCGTCCTGCGGCGCTACATGCTCAACAAGGGCGCGCGCGAGGCGGACGCCAACAAGCTCGCCACCGGGCACAACCTGGACGACGTGGCGCAGACGGTCCTGATGAACATCATGCGCAACGAGCCGTCGCGGCTCGCGCGCTTCAACGAGCCGCTGGTGAAAAGCGGCCGGTTCGTGCGCAGGATACGGCCGCTCATGCTCACGCCGGAGAAGGAGAACGCTATTTACGCGATGCTGAAAGGCATCGAGCTGGAGCGCGTGGAATGCCCGTACGCGCACACCGCGTTCCGCAGCCACGTGCGGAAGATGCTCAACGGGAGCGAGGAGACGTATCCCGGCACGAAATTCAAGGTCGTGAACAGTTTTTTGGAGATCGAGGGCGCGCTGAGAAGCAGGTACGCCAAGGGCGCGGCAGTGGCGGAGTGCGGAACGTGCGGCGAGCCGTGCTCCAAGGGGCAGTGCATGTTCTGCAGGATAGTCCGGTGACTAGTATTAAAATACATCTTATACAACATCTCCCCGGGTGGTAGGGAGATGAAGCTCACGCATGACACGGCGCGGCAGGAAGGCGCGCCGAAGAGGCCGTTCAGGAAGCTGAAGGCAGCTGCCGGCGTACTTGTAACCGCAGCCAAATGCGTGCTCTGGGTTTCGCCTTTGCTTGGGCTAACTGCACTCGTTATGTTATACAAGAGTGGATATGATGGGGAGAAGAAGGAACGTGCAGAGGTAGTTGCCTACTGGGATGAGCGGGATTCGTTTGCACGCGCAAAGGGATGGGCTCCCATAAGTGACGGGGCTGATGTCCGCAGCCAATGCATAATCCACCGATGGTCTAAGCTACAGGATGCCACAACTGCCGAACGCAGGTTACTAATCCGTGATGCGGTGGACGAATATGAATGGAAGGCCCGGATGGACTTTGATTTGGACATACAAAACCATCACATAGATTCGAATGCCAGGAGAGAAGATTCGTTATTCATTGTAGCTGGCATGCGCAAAGAGGATGACGCGGGTCTTGCAGAAGTGGCAGAGTACCTGAGCAAGCCGAATCTGCACATGAGTGCAAGGAGGCGGGATTCGCTGATAAGCGCCACCCTCAATCGCTTCAAACCGATGCTCCCTGAGGCGAGGGAACGCAAATCGGATTCGCTATGGTTGCACGGGGCAGCCAAAGCTGGCGAAGCGGCGACTTTGAGAGAAGACAATTCAAAGAAACTCAAGGCCATTGTGGCGAATACCCTGGCACAGGGAGAGACTGCAGCGGGGTGGAAGGCGATGATACGCAGCGCCCTGCGCAAGTATGAGAAAGTGAAGGCACCGGATGGCTGCTCAAGGGAAAGTGATTCCATCACGGTATCTCGCGCCTTGAGGTGGCAGTGTACGTGTGATGTGGACTGTTACAAACGCTGGCTGAAGCCGGCAGAACCATTGTCGGAGAAGGGGTTCAAGGAGAAATGGGGGAATGTAAGCGGCATACCGCGGTTCTGACAGGAGAGGCATACGCGGCAACGGAATAGGATTTTCAGCCGGGGCCGGAAGGGACTGAATTGAGGAGGATGGGGACATGAAACTGATGCGTGAAGCGCGCGGGCAGGAAGGCGCGCAGAGGAGGCCGTTCAGGAAGCTTGCCATAGCAGCCGCGGTGCTCCTGTCAGCCGCATCCCTTTCCCTGGTCGGAATCTGCGCCAAGAGCGCGCTGGAAGCCGCGGACGCCAGGCGGGAGGCGGTGTGCCGGGCTGAGAAGCTGGAGCGTGCCGAGTGGAAGCGGGAGAGGTGGAGGGAGTTCGATTCGGCTGAGGTCGTTCGCATCGCGCTCACGCTGCAGGCCAGGGAACTTGCGGCGGGAAGGCGCGTTTCAGACGCGGCTGGCGACGGGATGCGCATCCGCGCGGCGCTCGACGAATATGAGCGCGAGTGGGATGAATTTACAGGAGGGTGTAGAAAAGACAGGGGGGACGAAGATCCGTCCCTTCAAATCACGCGGTTTTACTCCATTCCGGAATCCATGGACGGCCCCGCGGCGACTGATCTTGGTCCCAGGCAAAGGGTGCGGGATTCGCTGCTGCTCCTGAAACTGATGAAGGGGGAGGGATGGGCAGGGGAAGTGAAGCGGGGGCTGGAGCAGGAGAAGATAATACTGTGGAACATGGACGCCCACAGCCTCCGCGAACTGGCACGGGACCTGAGGATTGCAAGGTTCGAGAATGTGGAGGACTCGCTGGAGAAACACGATTCGATGTGCATGTTTTCCTATGTCGGCATGATGCCGACTGTATATACCGTGAGGCGCTTCATAGGGACGCCCGCGGATGTCAGGCTGCAAAAAAGGCAGATACGCGGGATACTGGATGGATTCGAAGCGCGGGCGCCCCGCCAGAGGGCCGAAGACTCCGTGATGCTCCTGAGGGTGATGGAAATCTGCTGGAATGACTGGTTTACGAAGAGGGAGAATGACCACTACGAGTACTATAAATAGCTGGCGCAGGTTTCAGCCCCGGCAGTAAAACAATGCCGCACCGGGCCGGGCGTGGACGGTCAGGCCATGACATCGACGTCTTTCGGCGGCCCCTGCCGATTCTTCCTCATCTGGGCCACGCGCGTTTTCACATGGTTGATGTATTTCCTGGCTGCGGCATCGGCGTCCAGGATGTCGAACCCCAGAAGCTTAAAGGACGCCTTGATTCCGTTGTAATGGAACAGCACCACGTGTTGCGGCTCAGTGAAAAACGGTTTTTCCAGCAGGTCCATCACCGCCTGCAGCACAGGCCAGAGATCGGCTGGAACGTAGTCCGCCGTCTTGCGTATGATGGTGCCTGCCCTGCCGAGCAGGTACATGGCGATTGAGACGCGCTCCATCTGCAGGCCGCATTCCGGGACTTCCGCATCCCTGGGCTTCGCGGCGATTGAGGCGAGTTCCCCCTGTATGAGGAGCCGCTTCGCAGCCAGGAGGTTGGACCAGGTGGACTTCAGGTTCAGGTCTCCTGCCCTCTTATTCCCGTGACTGCCAGCCTCAGGGTCCCTGAAGAAACGCCTGAACCAGCGAACCCGTGTGGGGTCCTTGTTGACAAGGTTCGGGGGCTTCACCGGGCGGACAAGCTGCCTGCGGGCGGGCGGCGTTTGGTATAAGAACACGGATTTCTTTTTGTAAAGAATGTATTAAAATGGCTATTCTTCAAGCGGCGGGGCCCTTCACTTCAGCGCTGCCTTTACCAGCTTTGCGGGTATCCTGGTCTCATGGCCCGGGCGGATGAGCGCCTTTTCCCTGAATTCCGTGTTGAGGATCCTGGCCGAGAGTTCCTTGATGTCAAGCTGCGCTGTTTTCGAATCAGGCGAAGACCATACCTCGGTCGTTTTCGGCCGCGAGACGTTCATATCATAACCTATGACGTGCATCTCCAGATAGCTCGAATCGTCCAGGATGGTGAGCATGAACGCGTTGGCCAATGCAGTGCTCCGCTTTTGGAAGATGGAGGACATGCTGCGGAGCAGGCCTTCAGGCGTGTTTATCTCTCCCATGGAGGGCTTGAATTCACCCTTCCCTGTCATCGTGACTGTCGGGGTGAATGCGTCCAGTCGCCTTCCCAACGCAGCCTTGGTCTTCTGGAGGAGGATGACGTTGGTCGTCTGGTCCATCTTCTGCTTCACGCGCTCTGCATCGCCTACGCCGGCGGCCCTGAGCTCCTGGAGGCTCAGCGTCCTTGTCATGAGCGTGCCTTCTGTCTTGATCTCGAAGCCGAAATCCTGCACCTGGTTCTCGAAGACATGCGTGCGCCAATAGTCGCAGGGCAGGGAGATGAGGGCTGTGCCTCCATCGACCAGGAGCCGGTTCGCCTCGTTGACGGCGCTCACCAGGGATTCCTGGGGGATGCGGTGGCAGAACTGGAGCAGGGCCAGGGTTTCAAACCTGGCAGTGGGCTCTGCCATGACCTCCGGCCTCGTGAATTCATGCGCCCTGATGAAGCTGCGGCTCATGCCGATGTCGAGCATGGCTGCGGCCCTTCCGAGCGGCTCAGGATAGAAGGAGACCTCAAGGACCTTCCTGTTTTCGAAGGTGTCACGCAACTGCCTGAGGAGGCCGAGGGCCTCCCTGAAGACGCGCGTGTTCGGCAGCCTCCGCCTGATGCTCTCCACGAAGGATGGCGCCTGCACGTCGTGCTCCACCTCCAGCGCGTTCATCTGGTCCTCTGTAAGGCCGCGCTTGAGGTACATGGCTTTCCTGAGTTCAGGGTTCGCTTCGATGCGTTCTCCGATAGAATTATTGCCATACGGAAGAGGGCCTTTGCCTGCTTTGCTGAGATTGAAGGGATTTGGGACACCGTCAAAAGAGTTGATGGCATCCAGGAGTATGTTGCCAAGGCGCTTATTTTTTGCGATGAGGGCTTTTCCTTCCAAGTTATTCCACTCGGTGCCGGAGACAAACTTGTCAAAGACGTCACGGGGGCACGTTTCGATGAATGTTACGCTACGCTTTTCAAGAGCCCGTTTGAGGGTTGGATTTGCTTCGATGTGGCCCTTAACAAGGGGCCGATAGTACGGGAGAGGGCCGTTGCGGTTTTTGCTGAGATTGGTGGGATTTGGGACGCCTTCGTAGGACTGGATCGCCAGGAGTATCTCGGCATCTATGCGTGAGTAGTCTTTTGGCATTTATACCGTTATAGTCTATGGGGATAACTGTTTAAATAAGTGCGCATTCGCGGCTTGCGGCGCCTTCAAGGGCACAACACCCGGAACAGAAAACCGTGCTTCCGCTGAAACGGCGGGGTAAATCACCTACAGCCTAATAGACCGCAACCCCCTGTGGCCTCCTGGATAAATGCGCCAATACCGCTGGCCGTGGCCGGCGCCACCACGAAAATGAGGGAAGATAGCAGGGCCAATACGGCCATCATCAGCGGGGTGAAAAGAAGGGCGGCAATCAGGGAGTTCCAACCGCTGGTTTCGGCATAATACTTCCGGCAAAGATAAACCGCGATGAGCAGCGGCGCCAGAATAAGAGCCAAGCCCGCGATTATCGCGCCCCCTTCAATGTCGCCGATGACCTGGCCCAATCCGAGGGAGATGATGGCGAAGGCGATGGCGCAGGAGATTGCCAGCATCGAATTGATTGCTGCCACCGGAACGGAGATTTCCGCCAGGCGTTTTTTGAGGCTGCCCTTTTTTTCTTTGCGCCACAGGGCGATCGCAGCAACGGACAGGATGAGCGATGCGATGACGGCCCCGAGGAAGTCCATTGCAAAAAATAGCAGGGCGTATGCTTCAGCTGCATCGTTCGGACCTGCGAAAGCAACCCCGCAAAGCGATACAAGAATCGCGAATGCGATGCGCGCTGGTTTCATACGGTGTTTTTTCGTCTCCAGTTTAAATTATTTGCGTTCAGGCCGCGGAGATATGTATTTATTCCTGATGCCGCTAAATACAGGCATGGCTGATTTTGGGAGTCTGGTGTGCTGCGGGGGGGCATTCGTCATGATCGGCATCCCGCTCCTCTCCATGTTCATACGCGTCATATACGACTACCAGAAGGGCCTTGTCCTGACGCTGGGGAAATATTCAGGCATGCGGGGCAGCGGGCTCCAGCTCATCATACCCGGCATTCAGGACATGAACGTCGTGGACATGCGCATACAGACCATAGACATACCGAAGCAGGAGGTGCTCTCCAAGGACAACGTGAGCGCCTTCATCAACGCCGTGGTCTATTTCAGGATAACCAACCCCGAGGCGGCCATATTCAAGGTGCAGGACTACCGCGCGGCGGTGTTCCAGCACGCCCAGACCGCGATACGCGACGTCGTGGGGAGCAGGACGCTCGACCAGCTGCTGACCGACAGGAAGTCCATAGCCGATTCCATCTCCACGGTGGTGGACAAGGACGCCAAGGAATGGGGCGTCGACATAAGCGGCATAAAGATACAGGACATCGGGCTGCCGGACTCCATGAAGAAGGCCATGGCGAGGCAGGCCCAGGCCGAGAGGGAGAAGCGCGCGGCGATAATCATATCCCAGGGCGAGAGCATGGCCGCGGACAAGCTCGCCGCTGCCGCGAAGGTGCTGAGCGAGTCGCCCGGGGCATTGCACCTGAGGACGCTGCAGATGATATCCAGCGTGGCGGCGGACAAGACGAACATAATGAACTTCGTGCTGCCCATAGAGGGCGTGCAGGTGTCCGGGAGAGAGGACGCGGCGGCAAAGCCGGCTAAGAAGGCACAGGTGTAGCTCATGGTATTCTCAATCATAAACCAGTACGAGAAGGGCGTGCGCTTCGTATGGGGCAGGTACGACGCGGTCGTCGGCCCGGGCTTCGTGTGGAACATCCCGCTGTACCATAACATCCGCACGCTCGACATGCGCACCAAGACCATACCCATCCCGCCGCAGGAGGCGATGACCAAGGACAACGTGCCTGTGAAGATAACCGCGGTGGTGTACTACAGGATAGTCGACCCGCTCAAGGTGGTCATGGCCATAGTCGACTACAATTTCGCGATATCGCAGTACGCGCAGACGGCCGTGCGCGACGTAGTCGGCAACAACGAGCTGGATTTCGTGCTCGCGGACAGGGACAAGATAGCCGAGGAGATAGAGAAGCTCGTGGACGAGGAGACCAAGGGCTGGGGGCTCGACGTTTCTGCCATTAAATTGCAGGACATCGAGCTGCCCGAGGACATGAAGCGGGCCATGGCACGCCAGGCCGAGGCCGAGAGGGAGAAGCGGGCGACGATAATACTCAGCGAGGCGGAATTCCAGTCCTCGAACAACTACGCTGACGCAGCGCGCAAGCTGTCGAAGATAGAGGGCGCCCTGCACCTTCGCACGTTGCAGACTCTCGCCACCAACGTCTCGTCAGAGGACTCGCCGACGCACCTCTGGATGCTTCCGACCCAGATAATGAAGTTCTTCGAGAAGAAATAGCTCATTCTTCAAGCGGCGGGCAATAGGACAGGAACGAGAGCAAGAAGACGAAGATGCCTAATGCAAGGGAAACTGACACTGCTCAAATTTTAGCATTGGCGGCAGTTTTTGACAGTGATCTAAGTGTCACAACGACAACATTTTTGAGTCCTGCCAAAGCCGTTTCGTAGCGTTTTTTCTGCTTTTTGTTTATGACAACGACGATGACCGCCCCATAGCCCTGGGCAAACCTCTTTCTAACCTGTGAAAGGAATTGATCTAGCTTACTTACGCCGGTTTCGACTTCTATTGCGATTTTTTCGTTGAAAATAAGGTCGGGGTTGCCCCAGCTATTTAGAATCTTGACCGAACCGATTTTGTTGAGTTCGTTGCAGGTCTTTTCAATAAGGATTTTATGGAAACTGGTTTCCTGACGTGAGGGGCTGGGAAGTTCATAGAATATTTCAACGCCATAAGGGATTTCCACGGGTTCATACTGGATAACCTTGCCCTCTTTTATGAGACCTTGTAGATACATCCACGCATGCCTGGGGGTACAATTAAGCTTCAGATGGATAGTAGTAGTTGTTAACGCTCCAGTTTCTTTCAACAACTGCAAAATCTTCTCCTTTTGAGGGACGTGGGGTATGACTGGCGCGCCGTCCAACACTTCTAGAGGGGATATCTCTGGCTCTTTGGTTTTGGAGGGTAGATTAGACTGGGGGCGTGGAAATTCACCGGCCAGTGTAATTTTGATTATAGAGTAATGATTGTGCGGGCCTATCAGCAGTGCCTCGCCCTTCCTGAGCCCATTCATGACCGATTGCAGCAACCCTGGAACTATCCCCGTCATGCGCTCCAAAACGGCCATATCAGCGCCTGAAGGCGTCCTGAAGCAGATGATGTTGCCGAAATTGGCTGAAAACCCCGGCGGGAAGTCCGTCAGGTTCTGCGATGCGACGATGAGCCTGCCGTCGAACTTGCCTGATTCCCTAGCTATGCGCACGGTGCTGGTCTCGCAGCCCTTTTCCGAAAGGAACCGGGTATTGAGCCGGTGTGCCTCGTCTATGACAATGTTCGTCGGCTGCCTTGCCTCGATGAGAAGAGCCAGATAGCGGCGCAGGATACTTTCGGCGTAGAAATCAGCAGCATCCCTGTCGCGTATGCCCGAGAAGTCAAAGATTACGTTTCGGTTTCCCTTAGTGAATTGCCATAGCGCATTTATTCCTTCGGCATAGCGAGCCAATTTTTCTAGACGAAGGGACAACCCTGTGAGCCGGTCTTTATCTGTGAAGGACTTGGCAGTCGCCGCATCCCTGTCTATACTAGCAAGTGCAGCTGCCTGATTCTGGTATTCTTCGAGTTTATTCTTCAAGATGGCGAGTTGGACCTCGCCGGTGGCTTCAAAAGCTACCAAAAACGCATCTACGAAATCCGAAACGATATTTTCAACTTTTTCGTCCGGATAGTTGGGGGCCAGAGGATTGTAATCCCGAGCATCAACCACAACAAATCCATGATCAGTCAGGAAACGGTACTCCCCGTGGTAGTCCAGGATGGCATTGCCACGGCCTTCTTTCGTAACGGCCTTATAGTGGTTTCGCAGATACAACCAAAGCCAGCCGGAGATGGCAAGGCTCACAACGATATCCAGCACCCAGCCTGCATACACGTCCGTCTGGGTCATAGGTCCAAACTGGAGCAGGTATATGACAAGCATAATCGGTGTGATCAGCATCGCCACAAGCACAAAAAAGACAACCAGTGGAATCAGATGAGGTACGGTCGAAAGTAATAACAGCCGCAGAGCGTCCGAAGATGACGTATTTCCCAGCAGTTTCAGGAGGAGGGTTTTCACTGTGCTACTCTTGCCAGTCTGGCTCCCTCCTATTACAAGGATGTGTGGGCTTGAACTTTTCGTGTCAAGGGTTATTTTTCGGCCTGCAATGTACCTACTGAACTTCCAGCCGTCGTCCGTATGCTCGAATCTACCCAGCTCTTGGGCAACCTGGAGACCCTGCGAGGAGTAAAAATGGCTTGAAGCATGCCACAACAACCATGACAACGCAGTAAGTAGGATGGCAGGGATAATGGCTATAATCAGAAAAATAGGGAAGCATAAGCACATGCTAGGCTGGATAGCGGGAGTGGGGGAAAAAATGAAAAGCAGGATGATCGAAACAGCGTAAAACACGAAAAACAGCAGGCCCCACCTACCGACCCTTATCGGCTTGCCAGGTCTGTTGCCGTGGACTGGAGATGAGCGAGGTTTGAAAACGTGGAAGTACATATCTTGAATACGCATAGTTACTGTTTATTTAGCTAAAATATTATTAACCACAGCTAAGCGACCCAAGTGGGCTAATTGGTTTATTCCAATCAGCTGGATTGAGCCGTCTTTTATCTCAGCCATGTTTCGGGAATCGCCCATAACCACGGTGGTTTTTGCCATGGTTGAAGTTATTTCTCAGGGGGCTATTTTATGCGAAGTGCCCAATTGGGCAGAAAATGACCAATCTAAGAAGATCTGTTTGACGAATCAAGCAGAAACTTAAAAAAAATCAATAAGATTAAGAAGTTGATAGACGTAAATCGAATCTGTTTCAATGATACCCGATACGATATATAACAAAATAATTAAACGAATTCGAGTTGACGACAGTTGGATTAAAAAAAATCTCGTTGAGCATGGTGTAAGCACCGCGTCTAAAGTCAAAATAAGGATATACAGTATTGCATTTTCTGGAAATCAAGAGGAATATCTTGGTTTTATAGGCACCATCTTGGGGAAGATATCAGATTATGTTTTCAGTCAAAAGGAAATAAAAAAAATTAAAAAGGAAGGGGGGAGTCCGGATATAAACGCCGCATCTTTCTTTGGAGATATTGACCCCCAGAAAGATGGTAAATACGGAGAATTCATACTGTTTTTGTTTGTGGAGGCAGTCCTAAAGTGCCCTATGATTGCGCATAAGATTCAAACATACAACCCCAATGATCAAGTTAAAGGTAGCGATGGATTGTTTTTTGGAAAGTATGATGGCCAACAAGCGTTACTAATCGGAGAAGCAAAAATGGGATTGGATAATTCAACGTACATTAACAACGCGCTTACGTCACTTGATAGGTTTTATATAAGTCATGGCGGAGGATCAACTTTAGACCATGAGTTGTTAGTGACAAGAAGTAATATATCCACTGATTTTTCTAAAGATGAATTAGATTATTTATATGAAGTGCTTAGCCCTGGATCTCAAGAATATAAAAACAATGTCAAGGTACATCCGATATTAATTATATACAATGATACAAACCTAAATCGAATAGAAACCGAATCTAAAAACAAAGCTGAAGCTGAACAAAAAGTTAAGGGAATCATGCCCGGGTTATTTGAAGAACTAACAAAAAAAGTCAAAACAAAGATAGCTGAAAACCATACTGAGTTATCAAAAGTTTATCTCGACTTCTTTTTTATCCCGACTAGCGACGTAACCCGACTTAGAGGAGAATTTTATCGAAAATTACACGGTGCAGCGTATAAAGAAGGGAAGACTGATTAAATGACCGATACATATGATTCGGCATATGAACATGCAACATTGAATGATCTCCTGGATAAATTAATTACTAATCAATTCTACCGTGATTTGAAAATTAATGCTAGAGAAACTATCAGCGACGAAGAATTACTTAAAGCTGCTTGGCTCGCTTCAATTCTTTCTTTAAGTGAAGAGGATAAACACAAATCCAAGGCTTTGGCCTTTGCAGTCTTAGCTTATTTGCAAAAAACTAAGGATTCCAGGTTCACAAAGCTATGTTTTGTTATTATCTCCAGAGTGGGGAACGCCCCGTTAAGTGATCATCTAAAAGAGTTCAACGATATCGATCGTTTGATTCAATTTGGTTTTGACAACATTTTAAGCATGGAATTGAAATTAGAAAACGACCTTTCAAAATTAGATGTGGGAGATAAAACGATTCGGGTTTCTGAATACCAACATAACATCTGGGAATTGATAAATGAAAAACAGTACATAACCATCTCTGGGCCAACTTCTTCGGGAAAATCATTTATTATCCAAAATTATTTAGCAAAAACTTTTAGGGGGCAGGAGGAATACAAGTGTATCTACGTGGTGCCAACTAAAGCATTAATATACGAGGTTACTTCTAAACTAAAAAATAGACTAAGAGACTGTGGGGTGAGAATAAAGAATGCCATTAAACCTGGGAATGAAGAACAATTTAGCAAAAAAGAGATATTAGTACTTACCCCCGAACGATGCTTGAAATTACTGGAAGGTGAGGGTAAGAATTTTGTTCCAAACATTGTATTTTTTGATGAAGTTCAAAAAATTGAAGACGGAGAAAGAGGCGTCTTATTTGAGTATATTCTAAATAGTCTAGCGGTAAATTGGAAAAACACAAAATTCATAGTTGCAGGGCCATATTTAAGCGGGTTAGAGGGGACTTTCAAGGATTTAAGTGGTTTTGATGCTCAAGAAATAAAAACCAAATTCGCTTCAGTTTTTCAAATAATCGCAACTTTACAGTATTATAAAAGAGAAAGAAAAATTTCAGTAATTCTAAAAAGCCCTTCTGGGAGATATATCGAAAAGGACATTCCTTCCGATAAAAATTTATATGCCAAAGTAAAAAAGGATAAAGGATCTGCAATTTCACAGATTATACGTGAACATTTTAACGATAGTTTTAATTTGATCTATTCATATAAGCGAAGCAGCGCAGAGGGTTGGGCAATAAAAATCTCAGATGCCGTAATCTTGCCTGAGGGGTATCACGAGAATGAAAAAATAAGGGAGCTTAACGAGTATTTGTCTAAAGAAGTCCATCCAAACTACTCTTTAGTTCGATGCCTAGGAAAAAGAGTAGCTTTTCACCATGCTTGCGTGCCGGAAATTGCACGTTTGGAATTAGAGGATTTGTATCGTGAGGGACTGATTACTAACATCGTATGTACAACTACCTTACTTGAAGGAATAAATCTTCCAGCAGAAAACATTCTGGTAATCACCGATAAAAAAGGTGAAAATAATCTTTTAGAAAATTTTGAATTTGGGAATTTAATTGGTCGTGCGGGCAGATTGGATTCACACATTTATGGTTCTGTTTACTGTATTGAGCTAAATGATGACCAGTGGGCACTGGAGAAAATTAAAACTAACCCAGAGAAAACACTTATTCCTGTGACCACAAAAGCGCTGACTGAAATGAAAACCGATTTAATCGAAGCTATTGACAAATCACCAACCCAAATAAAAAACAAAACGGTAAGGTATACGCTTTGTTTGTTGAGACATAAAATGTTAAGAAATAGGAGTGACTTTTCGGAATACTTAACAAGTAAGGGATTGGATCAAATGGAGGTGCGTGAGATAAGCGAAAAGATTCAATCGACGTTAAGCGGGTTAAAAATCCCAGAAACTGTTTTAAAATTAAATCCGACGATAGACCCGCTACTACAAGAACAATTATACCTCCGAATTAAAAACGAAGGAACTCGGGAATGGTTAATCACTTCGAACCAAAGAAAGTTTCGGCATATAAGTTCAGACAGAGCGCTACCTTTTAGCGATCGGACTTTTTACGGGCAATTCGAAAGTGTCGCGGATCGGCTGGATGAAATATTTGATATACGTGACGCAAATAATCAAAATGATGAAGATGAAGGCTATTATTTTACGATTACCATGAGGCAGATAACCCGGTATGCAATCCCTTGGCTACGGGGGTATCCGTATAAAAGTTTAATTGAAAAGGATATTGAAAGTACAAAAATAAAAAGAAAAAAGAACGAACTGTCCGATACAGAAATTGATACGATTATCCGAAACGTAATCGATAATGTTAATGAATATGTACGATTTGAACTTGTAAAATATTTTAAACTATGGTCAGATCTCTTGAAATATATCCTAGAAGAAGAAACGGTTGGACAAAAAAAGTATTATTATCTCTCATTGGATCAGATGCTAGAGTTCGGGTCAGTTAACCCAGCAGTTCTTGAGCTTATGTCTGAAGGGATTAATCGTTCGGTAGCGCATGAAATTGCCAAACAGATACCTAAGGGCTACAAGGGCTCTGCATTGAAATGGATGAATGAGAATCCGCAACTGAAGTTATCCCCGTTATATATACGGCATTTAAAAAATCAGGGATTTTATAGGTTAAATTGATGCGTGTGAAACGAGTTATTCGTCAAACGAAATATTGCTTTTAATTATTTGCAGTATGTCAACTAAACGGGAGCGAAGACGCAGCGCTAATGGCCTGATAGAAACTCAAATGTGGTTTTACCTCAGTACTGGGGATGAGCTTGTATTCCCACTTATCTCCAGTTTCGCGACTAACATCGGCACACCAGTCTAGAGCTGCTTTCGCTTTCTTCATAACAATTGAACTTTTATCGCTAAGATTGATCTCGTCAGCGCGTTTTATCTCAACAATATAATGATGGTTCTTTCTACATTCAACGAAAAAGTCTGGGTTGTAATCCTTAAGTCCGATATTTTCATAGGTAATGGGTGATTGCCGTAGTGGTGGTTTTACCCACTTTACAACCTCGCCATCTTTCTCTAAAATGTCGGAAAAAAGCTTCTCTTCTCTACTATCGAAAATATTCTTTCGGAAAATACTTTTTTGATAGCCTGCAATAACCCTGTCCACACACTCTTGTTGTGTTGATGCCGCTTCACGAGCAATTTCTGGTTTATCCTTACTGATTTTTCTCTGGAAGACTCTGAACTCTATTGCACTCTCGTTAGTAACATAACGGTTACGTGTAACCCCTGTCTTGGCGATAGAGATCTGATTCGATATGTCCACCATGATTTTTCTAAAATGGTTGACTAAAATACGGTTTATGTCCTCTGCACTATGCTGTTTTCTCAACAGTGCAACATACTCATTAGCAACCCGTCTTGCAAACTCCAGATCCATTTTGTCATTTACATTCAATTCTGTAACGTACCTGAGTATTTTTCTAAAAAGAAATTCCTCCGGTGAACCATATTTTCCAATTTCTGGTTTAATGATGTTGATGAGCTCATCTTCTTTGCCGATTATCCCGAGTTGGGTCCCAATGATCTCTACGTCCTGTGCTACGAGTTTATCATGGCTTAGCTTAGGATGAAATTGAGCCCTGAAATCCTTAATTTCGGTTGTGCCGGCAAAGCTAACCTGGGGGATCCTCATTTTAGATTCTGGTGTGCCGTCAGGTGAAATGATACTAGTGACCAACTCTGGCTTCTCCTCATCGGCCGTCTGAACTATAATTTCTTCTCCATACTCTTTTTTTGCCTTTTGTACTATTTCTTCATACTTTTCGTGGGATATGACTTCGAAAGTGTCAATTTCTTCATTGCCAGTTCGTTGATTAGTAAACGGCAATCTGAGACCTCGTCCTAGTGTTTGTTCAGCCAGTATCTCGCTCGCAGTTTCACGCAATGGGATTAGGGTATACAAATTTTTCACGTCCCAGCCTTCTTTGAGCTTGTTTACGTGGATAACAATTTCAGTAGCGTCTGGATTGTTTAATCGTTCAAGTTCTAGAAACTTCTGGATGTCATCTTCATTTTCAGTTTTCGAATGTATCTCTATTGTTTTGGTTGCATAGTATGGGAACTCGGTACCGATTAATCTTCTTAAACCAGAAGCATGTTCTGTATCTTTGGCACTAATCAGTACGAATGGCGTTACTAACGGAAGGGCATTCTGTTCGCAGTACTCTCTGATGAGTTCTCGCTTTCTCTCATGCTGCCTTAAGCCCCGTGCAATCTTGGCTCTCTCGAAAGTAGACTCATCGAAAGATGAGAGTTCATCGTTCCTCCACGCAATGACCCGAGGTATTTTGACATATCCTTTGCTTATTGCATCCTTCAGTCTGAACTCATGCAGAATATTCTTGAATCTTTTAGGAGTCGCACCGGTAGTTATTGGAGTGGCTGTGAATTCCAGGCAGATTCTTGGCTTGAGATCATTGACAGAATTAAACGAAACCTCAGCTTTATATCGATGAGATTCGTCCAGCATGACCGCCAACTTACGTTCTGTAAGGAGCTTATACTGACTTAGGCCAAGTTCTTCATCTGGTGCATAGAACTTTCGTGCATCTTTTTTTGCGGCAAACTTCTCAACGTTTATTATGAATATGTTTACTTCATTCTCATCGAATCTGTAAAGAGCACGTTTGAAATCGTCCGGAAGTATGACATTGTATCTAAACATGTCAGAAAGCCCAAAAAATAGGTATCTGTCTGTTTTGTTGTTTGGGTCGAGTTCGGTCTTAAGTTTCTCGAACAATGTTTCTCCTTTAACTACTATGAGAAAGTTCTTGAATTCCTGCTTTTTGTTGAGATAGTAGATGCATGAACCCATCAAGCGCGTTTTTCCTACACCTGTAGCGAGGGCAAATGTATAGGATGGGAACTGAGTTTCAAACTTGAATCCGGGTACCGCGCTGACCTGTGAGATTGTCTCTATTCTTTCTAATGATTCTTTGCTATAGTCAAATTCATAGAAGTTGAATTGGTCGCATATTGTAGCGAGTTTTTTTAGTGAAACCTCCTGCGGCTGCCGCCTACTGAGACCCATCTGGGACACTATCCTATCGACTAGCTCACTCATTAGAATCACCATCCTTGTTGCTCAGTTGGTCCGGCATCCTTCGTACCTCGACATTCTTTGGCAGTTTTAGCTTTGAAGTGTGTGCATAGCAGTAGATGATCAACTTTTGGTCTTCATCCACTTCCTTAGTCAGATGGTTTAGATATTCTTGAGTTACGTAAAACTCAGTCACGTGAGCGAACGTCATTCCACGCTTTCCGTGCAGAACTCGTTTTCCCTTACTCATCAGCTTGAAACCTTCAAGTTTGCAGATGGCCAGGATCAGGTCACCGTTATTGTACTTCGGATTTATGCGCTGTATTCCAAGTTCTTTGTCGGTAATCACAAGTGGATCTCCCAGTTCGCAGTAGGCGAAGCCTCCGCCGCCTTTCCAGTTGACCTGCTTGCTTATGCCCGTTTGATCTTCTCCCGAAACTACTCGTCTTAGGCGAGGCTTGCAGAGTGTTTCTGCGTGTTTACCTATCTCAATAGTCAACCATCGCCTACCTAGCTTATGTGCAACTGCAGCAGTAGT
The DNA here is from genome assembly GCA_028714535.1 of Candidatus Iainarchaeum sp. GTDB lineage: Archaea > Micrarchaeota > Micrarchaeia > Anstonellales > Bilamarchaeaceae > Bilamarchaeum. The sequence goes on from JAQTME010000005.1 coordinate 49,615, forward strand.
ACCAGAACCGGCGAATGAGTCTAGAACGAGTTCTCCAGGTTCTGAAGCCATCTCAATTATTCTTTTAAGAAGCATTTCTGGTTTTTTGCTATTCTTAAATTTTACCTCCCCCTCTTGAGCTATTCCGGCATAATTGATATCATCCCACAGGTCTGTAATCAGTTCTGTTGGCCCCGTAACCCCGTCTATTGTCCTTATTTTATTGCTATAAAAAGAAAGCGCTCCACCATTTAGAATGTAGATATCATCATGCTCTTTCCTCGGAATAATTAATATCCTATCCGGTTGTTTTTTTGATTCGGCAATCTTTTGTTTAATCAGTTCTGAGGGTTTATGCGGGTCTCTAACACTAACAATCCGGGGTGCATTTTCCAATGCGAACGTTCCAGCCAAACTTGCGCGAATTGATTTCCATTCACTCCCCCATGTATTTTTAGCATCTTTCCACGAATGAAATCCTAACTTCTCTAACACTAAATCGTTTATCCTCTTAAATTTCCATTCCTCTGGTTTAGCCTCTGGATTCAAGATAAATAAATCATAATTTTCATCATAATTTACAAGCCTATACTGCGGTTTAAATTTATGCAATTCTTTGTTCTTGCAGTACATGAGTATGTAGTCTGTAACTGTAATTGGCCCTGGATTAATCGTCTTGAATCCGGCAGGGGATGCTCTCTTTTCTGAGATGATTTGAACGAAATTTTTCCTTAGAAAAACATCATTCATGAGCAGAATCAAATACCCCAATTCACGATTATCTATATGAACAAAAATAACGCCATCCTGAGAGAGAAGTTTTTTCAATATCTCTAATCTTGGCCGCATCATGGAAAGCCAGGTGGATTGTTCTAAATTGTCTTCATAGTGCTCAAATGCAGCGCCAGTATTGAAAGGCGGATCTATATAGATAAGTTTAACTTCCCCTGCAAAATCTTCTTCTAAAGCTTTCAGGGCCAATAAGTTATCCCCCCTAATGAGCAGGTTTTCTGATTGTATGGGTGCATCACGTCTTACCCATTCTTTTTTTTCTGAGTTATAAACACAGTTACTCTGTCCGATAATTTCTCGCTGTCTAATGATCCTGAGTGGTATGTCTTTATTTCTTTTCCACACGGGCTGCCCATTATAGATATCCCAAAATACATAATCCTTACTCGGCCACACCAGTTCAATGCGGCCATTCAGCTTGTTATCTTCGTACTTTGGAGCTGTCCGTCCCCCATCTGATTCAGAATTTTCCAAGTCACTACGCTCTGTTTCTTCAGCTTTGACCTCCTCAGCCTTCTTCGTTACCATCATGAACCCCTACGAACAATTATTCTTCCAATCACACTCTTCTTGCGGCCATACGAACCACGGACCCCAGATATTATTGTTCCATTGTTTCTAGCGTACCTCTCTACTTTCTTCATTGCTTTTATTTACCTCATTATAGAGCTGTTCTAATCGGCATAGCATTTTGGCCTGTGTTTCGGAGGGAATCCAAAATTTCCACACGTCATTTCCAACTGAGTTTTTAAACACGATATAGAAGGATTTTGTGTTATCTGATTTTTTTATTGTAACAACTTTTAGATCTGGCGTATCAAATATTACGGATTTCTCATTTGCTGTTATCCCATGTTTCCTTTCATGGTGAGTGGGTTTTCCGATAAATTCTAATACTTCTTCGAAACTTTCGAAAATCCATTCGCCCGCTATTTTCATATCAACCATAACCCATTTGCTCGAATTAATGCAAATTGTAATATCAGACCTAGTTTTATATGGTTCTCTTCTCAGAACAGCACTCGGTAACGGAGGTCAAAACGGGGTTCTGTTCTGACCTGAATTTGACGTAGAGTTCTTAAGGGAAGAATTGAACTTCCAGCTCAGGCCTGAAACGGGTCTGTTCCGAACCGAAGGATCAGTTCTGAGCATTAATCGATTATCGGTTGGTTTGTCCGGTCCGCCTTCGAGTTTCCTACGTTTCCATATCGCCAGCAATAAATATGCTTTGCCTCAAACCGTCATCATGGAAATCGTATTCCTCGGCACGGGCGGGGGCCGCATAAACCTCATAAAGCAGATACGGGGGACGGGCGGCTTCAGGATAAACTCCCGCTCGGCCAACATCCACGTGGACCCGGGCCCGGGCGCGCTCATCCATTCAATCGAGCAGAGGCAGAACCCGCTCGAGCTCGACGCCGTGATAGTGACGCACAACCACGTCGACCACATCTCGGACTCCATGGTGCTCATCGAGGCCATGACCAACTACGGGCTGAAGAAGAGGGGCGTGCTCATAGCGAGCAGGAACGCCATAGAGGAGAAGGGCGTGAGCGCCTACCACCAGTCGCGCGCGGGGACGGTCTACGCTGCGCAATACGGCGAGAGGAAGACGTTCACGAACGAGAAGGGCTCGTTTGAGATTGAAAGTTTCCCGATGAGGCACGAGGAACCGACGACGTTCGGGTTCAAGCTCTACCTGGACGGCGGCGTGCTCGGCTACATAAGCGACACCGAACTGACCGAAAGCCTTGGCAGGGACTTCGCCGGCTGCGACCTGCTCATAATAAACTGCATAAAGCCCGAGGGCGACCCGTACAAGGGCCACCTCAAGACCGCGGAGGTCGCCACGATACTCAAGGCGGCGAGGCCCAAGGCGTGCATAATGACGCACATGGGCCTGAAGATGCTCAAGGCAGGGCCGTCCGCAGAGGCTGAGAAGATAGAGAAGGAGAGCGGCGTGAAGACCACGGCGGCCCGCGACGGGATGAAGGTCACGGTCTGACACCATCTTTTTTAAACACTGGTTCGCACTAATAGGCAAAATAGGCAAATGATGAGAGGGAAACCCATATGCTGATTAGACACTATGCAGCGCAGTATCTCAGGAACTTCTTCCCGAAAGTGCACGAGGCGGCCAGGACAGCCGGGCATGTTGATTTTCTACGGCATCTAAAGACTCCGCCGGATTTAGGGCTGGAGCCGCCCATGCTAAAGGAGCTTCCAAGGCCGCAGTCGGCCATCCCGCCTTCCGGCGCAACTACTGATGGGAAGAGGCCGGCCATCATGCGCACGCCGATAAATGAAAACCAGTAGGTTTAAAATATCCCGAAGCGATAATATAACGGGCTAGAGCGGGGCCAGGGGTCCCGGCATCGCAAATCCCCTTAGGCGACTCGAATGCCCGGGGCGTTCTGTCATACTTGCATGCCCTGCGCCTTATGCGCTGAAGTCCTGCCTTGCGTGGCGGGACAATATGTGAACCGGGTCAGGCCGAAAGGAGCAGCCCTAAACTTATTGTACCGTGCTTGTAAGATACAGGGCCGAGCTGACGGCGTAGGCTCCTTGCACTTGTGCCATGGCTAACCGGGTGCCCATCTTCCCTTAGTTTTCATTTTGGAATCCGCCTTTCTTAGGCGCTCAATCTCCTGATTAGCTCGTTGCTTTTTTTCATCCCTTCGGGAATCCTGTCCTTGAAGAACTCTTTTGTCGCGTCAAACTGCTGTCCGTACCCTTCAATGTCCCCGTGCCCTATTACCGACGCCCATTCCCTCACGGCGCTGTGGAACTCGAGGTCATCGCCCCGGATGGTCTTGTCGAACAGGGCAGCATCCAGGGATTCGCCAAGAAGCCCTTCGTTCCTGAAAAGGTACTCGGCGATGCCCAGCCGCAGCCTGAACAACGGGGTCTGGCATATGAGGTTCCGGTACGGGTTTATCCCCAGCTGGTGCCAGGCGTCGACCATTGCCAGCAGGCTGAGGTGGGAGTTGGGCTTCCTCTGCCGCTCCCCGCCCAGCCTGAACTCGCCCATGACCGCATCGTCCAGAAGCACAGGCGAGTCCCCAGTTCCGAATACGGTATCAGACGCCCTCAGCAGCCTCTCCCTGAACTTCTGTTCTTCCTCCCGGATCATCAGCTTGAACAGCTCGGATTCAGATTTTGCGTATTGCTCTATTTGCCTCCTGGCAAATGGGTTCAATATCGCCAGGCCGGAGTAAACGTGCGCCTTGCCGCCATAAATCCTCAGCGCCATCAGTATCTTCACGTTGTCTATGCCGCCGGCATAGGATGCATCCTCCCAGGGGAATATGCCGGCATTCTTCCACCCCGTCCCCATGCTCTCGAACCCAAGGTGCGTAACCGCCTGGGTATCGGCAGTAATCCTGTCGTGCTCCATGTAATCTGGGATTTCTATGATTTTCGAGCCGAGCGCCCCGAAGGTTTCTAGCGCCAGATGGTAAGCCTCATCCGAGCTCCTGTGCCTGATTACCGCCAGGCTCTGCCCGGCAAGGCCGACGCTCGGCCCATGAAGCGAGTGGCAGGTGACGATGTTCGCATCATCCGGCAGGTATTTTTCAAATGCTGCGATTTCAGGGGTTTTAACCGACGTCTGGCCTGCGACTATGGCGCCTGCTTTTGTCGACGGGCCGCACTCTTTCGCGACCTTGCCCATGTTCCCTGCTTCCACCGAATAGATTATCAGGTCGCTTCTCCTGGAAACCGCAATCCCGTTAGCCAGGACATTGATGCCGGTTTTTTGCAATTCCTGCCTCAACTGGGGTATTTTTTCAGGCAGGTCGCACCCGTTTACCCTGTAGCCCTGCTTGGCGAATTCCCTGGCATATAATTTGCCCATGTCGCCTAAGCCGATGATTCCAATCTCCATAATTATATGGATATGACACCATCGCATTAAAAATCAATAGTGGCTGCCCACTCGTCAGTTCGGCGGGGCATTGCGGGTCCCGGCCCTGCGTTTTCCCAGGCAGCCCGGACACCAGCCATTTATAACACATTCTTCACAACTACACCACAGGATGGGTGGGAATGTGAAACTCAGGCAGGCAGGGTTGGATGGGAAGGATAGGCAGCCGCATGCGAAAGCGGCAGCCGCGGCGTTCGCCGCATTCACAGTGATGGCATGCTCCGTCGCTGCGGCCGGAAAGCCGCCGAATGCCCCGGGCTGCGATTGCAGTGGCGCGTTCCAGAAGGCGACGCCGGCGCAGGTGATGAAGGCGGACAGCGCAGCCGCGGCATTCAGGGATTCGGCAGGGGCGGTTGCCGTGCCCATGATGAATTCCAAGGGGCATGGGATGCCGTGGGACACTATATACGCCAGGGTCGGGGAGCTGCCTGACGGGAGGAGGGCCGTGATATCAGGGAGCAGGAGATACAATACCGCAGACACGTTCATGCTCGACAGCGTGGAAATCGCGTATGGGCGCATTGCAGGGAAGAAGCCGGCGGGCTTCAGGCTCATCCCGGAAACATACATCTACCCGTTCGACTACCCGTCGGTCAAGATACGAGCGGTGCCGGCCGGGAAGGGCGGCATGAGCCTGGGCGTCCGGCCGCTGCCTTACGCGGTAATCAAGCAGAGATATATGGGCAGGGCCAACGAGCCGCGCTGGATAGGATATGGCTGCACCGGCCTCATCTGCAGACCCGGGCCGGCCCAGAAGGTGCCTGACCCGGCTTCGCTGCCTACAATCCGGTTCGCAGAGCTGGAGCGGATGTGGAAGGGGATAGCCGGCGAACTTGGCCGCGGCGACGCCGCCCAGGCCAGGAGTCTCCTGAGCCGCTTCAGGGGCCACTCCAGAAACACCCCCACGGGATACGGCGCTTATTCCTCGCACCTCGAATACGGCGCATACAGGTTCGCCCACGACAGGGAGTATCCAGGCGGCGCCTCGGTGAGCGCCTACGCGAGCATCTGCGGCGACAGCGCGTGCACCGACAACGCTGAGAATGACGAGCCGGACAGGCACCTGCTCCTTTCCGCGGGCAATGGCATCGCGGTGCAGGTCGACCTCGCGCTCCTGGCCTCGCTATTCAGGAAGGTGGCCGGCAAGGAGCTCGGCAACGCGAGCGTGATGGTGGACACCGCCTCCGGCGGCGGTGCGTGCGCCATCCTCGTGCCGAACACTGCGGACAACCACATGATGAAGGACGTGCCTGCCATCCGCGTGACCGCCTCGGCCAAGGGCGTGAAGACGGAATACCTGATGGTCAGGGAGTGACGCGCGCAAGGCGCAGGGCCGGGAACGCGGCAGCCAATGCGGCCAGCAGGGCTGCTGCGGCGCAGCCGGCTGGCTTTTCAGGCGATGCTGGCGGGGCGCTCTCGTTTTTCGTGGCGTTCACCAACGGCGCGGGCGGCGCAGGGATGGGCTCGCACGTCCTGTTCATGCAACGCAGCGACACGTTTTTGCAATCGCTGTCAGAGCAGCAGGCATACCGCACCCACAGGTGGTTCTCGGCATAGCCGCAGATGCCGGTCAGGTTCATGCATATCCCGTCCACGCAATACGTGTCAGTCGCGCAGTCGTCGTGGCTGCGGCACTCTGGCGGGGTGCAGTTCACGCTCTCGTAAAGCGCGCTTGCCGCATAGCCGGCTTTTTCAGCCGTGACGATGATGTCGCCGTCGCCGAACGGGAACGACGCGTTGCCGGACGCGCCCGTGAGCGATGACCAGTTCTGGGTGCGGACGAGGACGCCGTCCAGCGGCGCGCCGCCGGACGTGACCGACACCAGCATGAAGCTGGTGTTGCAGTCGTGGCTGATGCTGAGCTCCATGGTTTTCGGGGGCGGCGGCGGGCAGGCCGTGAACGTGAACTCTTCGTAATCGTCGTATTCGTATCCCTCGGCAAGGATGTAGATGCGGTAGGTGCCGCTGCGCTTCAGTGCCACGGATGCCGTGCCGTCTGCCGCCGTGTGCTGTAGCGCCACCAGCCCCTGGTAGGGCTCGTAAAGCACGATGCGCAGCTCCACGTCCGCCACCGGCTGGCCGTCCGATGCCGCGGTCATCTGCAGGAGGTTGCCAGGGCACTGCTTCGCTGCGCTGAGCGTGAGGGTCGGCACAGTGTCGGCCGCAGACGCGAGCGAAACCAGCAGGGCGATGATCAGCAGGCGTTTCATTGCATCAACTTTGCATTTTTCGCGAGAGCGAAAAATTAGCAAAACAATTTTGAAAGGAACGGATTGCTTTTAATGCTTGCCTCGGTCGTCCTTTGGGGTGCGATGGCAGAAAATCTCACCCGCGAGGTGTAAGCATGGCGAAAAAAAGCAGAGGCGGAAGGATGACCGCGGCCAAAGGGCGCGCGGCAAAGGGCAAGGGTGGAAAGGGCAGGGTCAAGAACCGCCCGGCAGGAAAAAGGATCATGAGGACCTAGGCGCATTCCTAGGCTCAACGCAACTTTATTTGGGATATAACGGGGATGGTTTGATATGGGTAAACATAATGTAGTGTCTGGAATTCTCGTATTGATAGTAATTGCGATGATTGTGGTATCCACCTATGCGGTGCTGAGTTACACCACCGGCGTTCTTAATGCGGCCGTGGCCTTTGCGTCATCTGACCAGGCCGGCAAGCTCACGTCTTGCGGGATAACGCCTCCGCCCGAGCTGTTCAAGCTTCAGGCAGACGTTCCAACCCTCATACTTCCGGCAGTCTATCTTGGCTTGCCAGGCCTGGCGATACTCATCGCGATACTGATGTTCATCGCCGGGTACTACTATGGCGGAGGGGAAGCGCGCAGCAGCAGCGAAACATCGGTCACGACAAGCACCCCGAACAGGAGCCGTGACACTGGCAAGTACCAGCCGGGCAGGCGCGTCGAGAAGACCATAACGGAGAAATCCTCCAGCAGCGGGGAGAAGTAATCCCTCTTTTTTATTTTTTATAGCTTCCAACCGCGCAGAAGCGCGTTTAAACCTTTGCTGGGGCGTCTAAGCATGTCAAAAACGTACATCGAAGTCGGGACCCTCATAGTCGCCCTGGTCGTGCTCTGGCTGCTGCTCGTGTTCATCCAGAACCCGGTTGCTCTGATCGTCAACTCGATAATAGCGTTCGCCATCCTGTTCCTCCTCAACGCCATCTTCGGCCTGGGGATCCCGATCAACATAATCACCATCCTGATAGTGGCCATCGGCGGCATCGTCGGCCTTCTGCTGGTAATCATACTGAGACTGATGAGGATAGCATTCGTCTGAGGCGCATGCCATGGCTGAAGCTCTTGGATTTGTCGGTTTGTTCGGGTTATTGGTAGCGCTTTTGATAGTCTACCTGGTATATAGGTTCCTGAAGAACCCCGGCTACATAATAGCGAACTCGATCATGGGCATCGTGATATTCTTCATCCTGAATCTCATCGGGGCCGGCATACCCATCAATATCTTTTCGGTCGGGATTGTCGCGATAGGCGGCATCCCCGGCGTAGTGCTGGTCCTGCTCATCCACTTCCTAGGGCTTGGATTCTGAGGCCGGATGGCAAAATGCCCGTGATTCAGCCTGTCCCAGGGGCGCCGAACACCGAAACGCAGTAAGACTTCTGCGTGGCGTTGGAGAACGCGTCGCAGATGGAGAGGTCGCCCGCGGCCTTGGCGACAGTGCCGTAGCACGATGGCCGGTTCGCCTGGTTGACGAGAGAATCGCACAGCGAGGTGCTCTTCGTGTCTGCTGCCTCCTGCACGCGGCACCCGTCCATGCATAGCGTGCCGTTCCCCGCGTTGCCTGTCCCGCATTGGCTCACGCACCGCTGGAAATTGGCGCTGCCTGCTGCCGGGGGCTCGTTTCCGGCCCCGGGCGCAGATGGTTGTTGCAGGCAACCGGCAAACAACAGGACAAACGCCAATGTCATAATCCCTAATATTTTTCTCATAGGTATCCCCTTGATTTGGGATAATGCCGGGTAGCAATAAATAGGTTGGCCCCGGCCCGGCCCCGGCTGCAATGTCGTAAAAACTCTGGTTCTGGGGCCAGTGAAAAAAGTTTTCGCGCGCGTGCGTTTTGCGAAATTTTCGCTTACGATTGTAGTTTTGCGATTTTCCTTATATGCACGTTTTGCATTTTTCGTGCCATCCTTAAAAACAAACCTTTCATGATTAGCGCTAAGCTGATGGCGAAGTCCGTCAAGGGCGAGGTAAACGGGGCCATTTATCCAGAGTTCTCTTCACAGAACTCATTCGGTGGGAAAGCATAGATTTTAAGGAGGTTGTAGTACAATTCAACCTTAATAGCCAGGTGTAATCATGGGTTCAATAGCAGTTCAGGCTAAATACGAAAAAACAGCCGATCCAAAGAGGATGCTGACTCACGCGTTACTTAACGAAGCCATTCTTAAGGACTTGAAAAATGTCGGGGGCTTCTTGCCTGCCAGGACAGCTACCTTTCTCGAATACAAGGCAGGCGCGACAACGGCAATGGCCTGGAACGAAGGAGAGGGAAAAATCAGCATAAACCTGCCTCTTCAAAACGGCTGGTATGTGCCTGATGGGAATCCGTTCGCTATTCCAAACGGCAGGCCAACTAAGGCCTATGAGCAAGACGCTCTTTGTTTATATCGTTATCAAGACAGGGATTTCAGCGGCCCTCTTTGGCGTGTCGGCTGGGCTGGAATCAAGAGGTTTGACGTCATGGCCTACAACTACGGGTCCACTGTTTTGGGGGTGGCGTTGATTGGCTGCGACGCCACTGTCGGCCTGCAACTGGTAAGAAATCCGACCGAGCTCATCGTAAAAGGAACGCCGGAGCAGCTCGATGCGGCAGTGAGACTGCTTGAGTCGCTCAAACAATAACAGCCCCTCTTCTTCAAGGGCGGGGAAAATCGTTTTCACGCCAGGCGCTTTGCGCCTAGCCAGTGAAAAAATATGCTCCGTCTGGGATTTGAACCCAGGTCGATGGAGGACTTCAAACTTTTCAGGCAGTTTTTGATGAAACTTTTTCCCAAAAAGTTTCTGAAAGTCCACAATCCTTGGCCGGACTAGACGAACGGAGCTGCTAGAACAGCTTCATTATGCCGGCATGGACCTCGTCTATGCCCCTGCCCGCGTCAATCTTATGCCAATTCGGCGTTAAAAATCTTTCCCCGTGGAGCTTCAGGAAATTCGAGCGCACGGTGCCCAGGTAGGCGGCGTTTTCCTCGTAGCGGTCCAGCTCCTTCTGCTTCCTCTTGCGCGCCTGCGACACTTCGGGCGCTATGTCCAGCAGTATGACCTTGTCCGGCTTCAGGAAGCCGACATTCTCGACTATGCGCTTCCCGTGCTCGTAGCTGATGCCGTTGACCTCGTAGGCGATTGTGGAGAAAACATAGCGGTCAAGGATGACCAGCTTGCCCTGGGCGAGCGCCGCCTTCACCTTCTCCTGCTCCTGGGCGATGTCGGCCAGGAAAAGCAGGAACAGCGACTTAGAGTCTATGGAAACCTTCTTCTCCAGGTAGTCGTTCAGCATCTGGTAGTTCCTTGTGGGGTACTTGAACACGACGGCGTCCGGCCGCTCGGCCTTGAGGAGCTGGATCTGGGCCCCCTTCCCTCCCCCGTCCGGACCCTCAAAGACAACCAGCATGAGCTAGCAAATGCGCCCCAACTTTTATAATACGATTTTTCGCGCGCCTCCAACCCTTTATAATACTTTTTAAATGTTTCTAAATATAGAAATATGTGGAGGGGATATAGATATGACGATCAAATTGACACATGCAGACATGCGGCAGGGCAAGGCCCGTTCTGCCATTTTACCAATCGTTGCGAAGATGGCGATCGCGGCGCTGCCGCTGGTTTCCGCGCTGCCCGCCGGGGCTCAGACCAGCGCCGACTCGGGCGCCACCAACTGGCTGCGGAAGCTGGGGTGCTCAACGAAACAGCTTGTGGACGAAGCCCTCGCAAAGGACAGCGGCTATAGCGAGATGAAGGACACCACCAAGGAGAAGAAGACCTCGATCACACAGGCACTTGGCGTCTCTCTGGGTGCCAAGGCTCTGGGTGCCAAGGGCACCGCAAGAGGCGGTTCAGATGAGGACTCTCTGCGCAACGCGCTCAACTACCTCGGCCGGAAGACGGGCATGCCCAGCGACAAGCCCGCAAAGCTGCCGTACAAATACGGCGAAGCGGAGAACATCGTCGCAAAGGACACCATCTGCAATCAAAATCCTGCTATAAACACGATGACGCTGGTGCAGACATCCAAGCCGGCCGTTGTGAAGGTCGGCGACATAGTCGCGCAGCTGAGCGTTGAGTATTTTGGGGAAACTGCAAAATTCTTTACGGCTGGGTGGAAGGTCGTTGGAATCGACTCCAAGGGCATCGAGCTTGCCCAGACGGTCAGGAAGGGGATATTCATGAGCGAGCACGCTTTAGTTACGATGCCTCGGATAAGAGTGCCATATGGCAGACTGGATACCGTGGATTATGCGAAAGCGGGCATCGCCATACCCATTACCATGCCCATAGATGTGCTCGTCCTGCTGAAGTCCATCGTTGTGAGGGCCGAGAAGGGCAGCGCGCCAGGCACGGCAACAGTGACTGCGACGTTCAAGGACCCGCAGCGGTTCTTGGATTCCTGCACGAAGACTGACGCTGAAGCGGCTAAGGCGCTTGCCCGCTACGAAGAGATGGGAGACGGGGAGTATATGCGCATGATGAACGCAAGGGATACGACCGTGACAAGGATTGTCAAGGTCGGCTCCGAAGCGGAAGGCTTCGGGAAGGTCGTCGCCATAGGGAAGAATGGTGTCACTTTCAGGGATGAATTCGACCCGCTCGCTGCCTCCCGGGACTCGGCCAATATCGCGATGCTGCTGGTGGGCGCGGACAAGCTACCGAAATGGGACACCACGTACACGATCGGCTACGGGCAGAAGCGCACCATCGGCGAATACGTCCTCCATCAGACCATAACCGTGGAAAAGGGCAAGGCGCCTGGCACGGCAATCCTGACCATCACGATGCCGGTAGTGCCGAAGGACACGGCAAAGCAGTGATTTTTTCCTTTTTCAAAATTCCTTTTTTTCAGCCGCGCGCCCGACCGCCCTTGCGGGGCGGGCAGGGCCCATCCGATTATGGCGGACCGCGCGGGCCACGGCATCCTGGCGCCGGCATCGCCGTGGTTTGCCATCTGCGCCGCATTTCATTGCGGCGGCATTATAATACTTATTTCGCAAGGATAATCGGTGCATATGGACCTCATTTCTATAAGGGACCTGGACAGGAAGACGGTGGAGAGGCTGCTCGATTCCGCCGACGCCATCGCGAACGGGAAGAAGAAGCCGGACATGGGCGGGAAGATACTCGCCACGCTCTTCTTCGAGCCGTCGACGCGCACGAAACTGTCGTTCCAGTCCGCCGCGCTCCGCTCGCACATGGGATACCTGGACTTCGACCCGGAAACGAGTTCGCTGCGCAAGGGCGAGAGCTTCGCCGATACGGTGCGCACGGTCGAAGGCTACGCGGACGTGCTCGCGATACGCCACCCGAAAGAGGGCGCGGCGCGGCTGGCTGCGGATTTCGCGTCCAAGCCGGTGATAAACTGCGGGGACGGCGCGAACCAGCACCCGACCCAGACGCTCATAGACCTCTTCACCATAAGGCGGTGCAAGGGCAGGATAAGCGGGCTCAACGTGACGCTCCTGGGCGATTTGAAGCACGCGCGCACCATGCGCTCGCTTGTGTGCGGGCTCGCCATGTTCGGCGCGAACGTGACGCTCGTATCGCCCGAGGGCCTGGAGATGGACCAGGCGTACGTGGACGAGGTCAAGGGCAGGTTCGACTTCAAGGTGACCGCCAGGAACGAGCCGGATTACAGGAACGCGGACGTGCTCTACGTGTGCAGGATACAGCAGGAGAGGTTCGCAGACCCGTACGAGGCGAAGAAAATCACGGAGAAGTTCATGGTGAAGAAGGAGGCCATAGAGGCGGCCAGGGAGGACCTCGTGATACTCCACCCGCTCCCGAAGGTGAACGAGATAGAGGCCGCGATAGACGGCATGAAGCAGGCGAAATACTTCGACCAGGCGCACTACGGCATACCTGTGCGCGAGGCGATACTGGAATACGCGCTAGGGTGATTGGATGGACTCCGTTCATCGCCCACCTTTCGCGGGCTCAAGGTGAAAACATGCAGGTTGACAAGATAGAGATGGGCACGGTCATAGACCACATACAGGCGGGGAAGGCGTCGAAGGTCATGCGGCTGCTGGACATAGGCGAGGGCTACCAGCACCGCGTCGCGGTCGTGCTGAACGTGTCCAGCAAGAAGATGGGCACAAAGGACATACTCAAGATACAGGGCAAGCTCGTATCTCCCGAGGTGGCGAACCTCATCGCGCTCGTGTCGCCCACGGCGACCATAAACATAATAAAGGGCGGGAAGCTGGAGAAGAAATACAAGGTGAGCATGCCGAAGGAGGTGCACGGCCACGGGAAATGCCCCAACCCGAACTGCATAAGCGGGGAGAACGTGGAGCGGTTCTTCACCATAGACCGGGGCGGCTACCGCTGCCACTACTGCGAGCGGCTCTTCAAGGCAGAGGAGTTGGTGTGAATGGTGCTTGGCATAGGGGAAGGCAAGATAGACATCGTCGTGGGGAAGACGGCGTTCATGCGCGGCGAGACGATAGGCGGGAAGGTCGTATTGACGCTCAACCAGCCGAAGCAGGCGCGCGGGCTCAGGATCGCGCTCATAGCGGAAAGGGAAATCTGGAGGCACGACGCCCGCGGCCACAGGACAAGGCACACCGAGACGGTGTTCTCGTCCCCGCTCAGGCTCGGCGAGGAGAAGGAATACCCTGCCGGGCAGAGCACGTACGACTTTTCGATAGCTGTGCCTGACCTGCCGATGCCCACGGGCACGAAAGTGGGCCTTGGCCCGCTCAGCTTCACCATCGGGGGCGCGCCGCCCCTGAAATGGCGGCTGGAGTCGTCGCTGGACCTGTCGATGTCGTTCGACATCAACAAAAAATTGCCCATAACCGTAGGCTAGCCCATGGAATACAGGAAAAGCGGCAGCACGCTGGTCGTGCGCTTTGAAGACGGGGAGGAGCTCGTTTCCTCATTCACGAAGCTCTGCAGCAGCGAGCGGATAACCGGCGGCGTGGTGACCGCCATCGGCGCGGTGAGGGACGCGGAGATATCCGTGTTCAACCCTGCGACGAAAACGTATGCGTATGTTACCGTCAAGGAGAACTGCGAGATAGTTTCGCTGGCCGGGTCCGCGTCAGTGCTCGATGGCGCGCCATGGCCGCACCTGCACATCGCGCTGGCAAGGCAGGATTTCAGCGTCGTGGGCGGGCACCTGAAAAAGGCAACCGTCAGCCCGACGTGCGAGATGGCGATAACGCTCGTTGACAGATTGGAAAGGAAGAGGGACGCGAAGAGCGGGCTCGCGCTGCTTGATTTGAAAAAATGATTCAGCCCCTGAACTTCAGGACCACGAACAGATGGTCCTTGTCGAACGGCTCGAGGCGTATCTTCTCCAGTATCTCGAACGCTGTTTCCAGCTTCTTCACGACCGCGTCGAAGACGAGCTTCGGGTCCTTGGTCACGTCTATGCTCTGGCTCTTTATGCATATCATGGCGATGCCGCCGGGCTTCAGGAACATCCTCGCGTTCTTGATTATTATGTCGTCCTGGTCCGGCTGTGCGACGTCCTGGTAGAGGGCGTCCACCTGCCCGACCTCCTCGTATTGCTGCGGCTGGCGCGCGTCCGCATGTATCGGGATTATGTTCTGCCGCCGGTCAGAGAGCGCGATGAGCGACTTCATGCACTGCGGCGCGATTTCAACTGCGAATAACTCGCCGCTTTCGCCGACGATGTCGGAAAGGTGCGATATGGTCGTGCCTGTCGAGGCGCCGAGGTAGAGCGTCTTGCTGCCGGGCGCGAACGGGAAGTTCTTCAGCTCCTTCCTCATGGCAGCGCAGAGCTTGCTGCGGAACGGGTCCCAGAAGCGGTATTCCTTCCCGTCTATCTTGGAGCACCGCTCGCCGTATACCTTGTGCCCGGGGTCCGCGCTCAGGGTGGCGAAGCTGTTGTCGAGCAGCGATACGCCTTCGTAGGATGACTTTGAGACGTTCATGAGCGGCTTTTGCCTGCAATATTATTAAATAACGGGCGGCTGTAAAGCACGGCCGGGGCGGCCCGTGCAGGCCGCGCACCGGCGGAATGAAGGGTTTAAATAGCATATGCTCATAATTTCCTCTGCAAATCGTTCAAATTTTCCGTCGCGATAGCGAGGTGTATGAATGGTTACGGTATTTGATGTTGAACCAAACAAGCTCATAGCCAAGGCGGCTGATAAGCTTAAGGGGATGAAGCTGCCCAAGCCGGCGTTCGTCGGCCTGGTGAAGACCGGCCCGCACGTGCAGAGGCCACCGATACAGGAGGACTTCTGGTACACGCGCTGCGCCTCCATACTCAGGCAGGCGTACATCAACGGCACGGTCGGCATCAACAGGCTCAGGAGGCACTACGGCGGCAGGAAGCGCAGGGGCGTGAAGCCTCCGGCGCACTCGGCTTCCGGCGGCTCGACCATAAGGAAGGCGATGCAGGAGCTTGAGAGGGCAGGCCTGCTCATAAAGCAGAAGGCAGGCAGGACCCTTTCCCCCAAGGGAAGGAAGCTCCTCGACAGCGCCGCCAAAGAGAGCGGCTGAACATGGAGGGCGAGGAAGGGCTCGAGGAGGCCCGCAAGAAGAGGATGGAGGCGCGCAGGGCGGAGGAGCAGATAAAGACTTCGCTCCGGGTCGCCCTGGAGGACAGCGCCTACGACCGCATGATGAACGTCTCGCACGCGAACAGGGAGCTGTTCGTCAACGCGGCGAGGCACGTGTTCGCGGTGTACAAGCGCGCCGGGCGGAAGCTCACCGAGAGCGAGCTGCTCGCGGTGCTCAGGGCCGTGAAGGGCCAGACCGAGACGGAAACCACGATAACGTTCCACAAGAAGTGATCATATGGGCAAGAAAGGACTGGTGAAGAAGATGAGGCTCGCGAAAGCGGGCAGGAAGATAAGGCGCATACCGGCCTTCGTCATGATAAGGACGAAGAGGAGGGTCACCTATAACAGGAGGCGCAGGGACTGGCGCACGGCCAAGCTCGGCATAAAGGAGTGATTTTCATGAAACTTGAAAGGGTCTATACTGTTCCGCTCGGGAAGGCAAGCGACGTCGCGAGGCAGAAGAGGGTGCCGCGCGCGGTCAAAATCCTCAGGCAGTTCATCTCCAGGCACATGAAGCAGGAGGACGAGAGGATAACCATCAGCGCGATGCTCAACGAATACTTCTGGGCGCGCAGCATAAAGAAGCCGCCCAGGCGCGTGAAGGTCAGGCTCATCAAGGACGCCGGCTTCATCAGGGCGTACCTCGCGGACGAGAAGGTAACCGAGCCGAAGAAGAAAACGGAGGAGAAGAAGGAAGAGCCGAAAAAGGCAGAGGCGAAGAAAGAGGAGCCCAAGCCGGCTCATGCGCCTGCCGCTCCGAAGCCGGCGGCCGCTGGCAAAGCGCCATCTGCTCCCGCACCCAAAACAGCCGCGCCCAAGCCGGCAGCGCCGGCCCACACCGGAGAGAAAAAATAAGATGGAACGGTGCGCATATTTCGGGAACCCCTGGATAGGGATGTTC
Organism: Candidatus Iainarchaeum sp.; assembly: GCA_028714535.1. Taxonomy (GTDB): domain Archaea; phylum Micrarchaeota; class Micrarchaeia; order Anstonellales; family Bilamarchaeaceae; genus Bilamarchaeum. The sequence goes on from JAQTME010000005.1 coordinate 65,986, forward strand.
ATAAAAACAAACGACAGCGTCACCATGCTGCCCATTGACAGCATGAAAAAGCTCGAGGAGGCCGCCGAGGCCAGCCTTAAGACGAAGATACTGAAGGTCAGCGCCGGGGGCTCAAACCTCATCGGCGTCTACGTGGCATTGAATTCCAACGGCGCCATACTGCCGAACATCATGAACGAGGCCGAGGTCGCGGAGATAAAGAAGGCCGGCCTCAACGTGCACGTCTCGGCGGAGAGGAACAACGCCCACGGCAACAACCTGGCGGTCAACGACAAGGGGGGCATAATCAACCCCTACGTGGACCGCGCCGAGGCGAGGAAGATGGAGGACGTGCTCGGCGTGGAGCTCGTGCCCATGGGAATCGGCGGATATACCACGGTCGGAAGTGCGTGCATAGCCACGAACACCGGATTCCTGGCGCACTACAAGGCGAGCGAGGACGACATCGCGCGCCTGAAGGGCGCGCTGAAGGTCGACGGCAGCAGGGGCACGGTGAACACAGGCACGGGATTCGTCGCGTACGGCATCGTGGTCAACAGGAACGGATACATAGCAGGGGACGGGACGACCGCCTTCGAGCTGGGGAGGCTCGAGGAGGCGCTCGGCCTGATTAAATAGATTATGCTTGACTAATGGAATGGAGGAAGATTGGCATGAAGTTCACGGTTTCAGGGAAGATATTGCTCGGCTCGGAAGAGCGCACGTTCGTGAAGGAGATCGAGGCGGCCAGCGAGAACGCCGCCAGGCACAAGGCCTACGGGCTTTTCGGCTCGCAGAACGGCCTGCAGAGGAACAGGGTAAGGATAGAGAAGATAGTCAAGGCGTGATGAGATGGCCACACCAGAGGAACTCCAGGCGCAGCTGAACTACGAGGTTGCGGTATACCGCGAGCAGTTGACCATGCTCAAGCGCGAGACCGAGCGCGTCAGCCTGACCACCATGGACCTCGCCAACGCGCTCCGCACCGTGGAGAGCCTCGGCACCGAGAGGGTGCTCATGCCGATAGGCGGCGGCTCCATGATAAAGGGGACCGTCAGCGAGACCAACGTGCTCATGCCAATCGGCGCGGAATACATGCTCGAGATGAAGAAGGAGCAGGCGGTCGTCGAGCTCAACAGGCGCATAGAGGCGACCAAGAAGGCGGTGGAGAGGCTGAACGAGGAGTTCACCAAGATAATGACGCGCCTGCAGCAGGTGTCCGGGCAGCTCGAGCAGCTCGACAGCCAGGTCAGGATAAGCGAGCGCGGCGAAGAGAGCATGAAAGAGGATTATCTCTGAAGGAAGCTTTCCTCAGGTTTTCTCAGGATAAAGCTTCAGCAAACTTCATGAGGCCATTCATCAAAATACTTCACTAAACTTCGTGAGGCAGTTCATCAGAATACTCCAATAAACTTCGTGAGGGAGGCACCCCAGTGTTCGATTTCTTAAAGAAAAAGATCGGCGGGTTCATAGACGGCCTGACAAAGAAGGAGGCCAAACCGGAAGAAGCATCGCCGGCGGCTGTTGAACCGGCTGAAAAGATAGGGGAGATTGCGCTTCCTGAGATCGAAGAAAAACCACCTGAGCCGAAGCAGGTTGCCAGGGCGGAAGAGAAGAAGGGGAAGCCGGCCCAGCCCAAAGAAAAGCCGAAGCCTGAGAAGGCGGCCGCGCCTCCTGAAAAGAAAAAAATTCCCCGACCGGAGCCGGCCGCACCTGCGAAGCCGGCTGCGCAGCCCAAGGCCGCGCCGCAGATCACCAAACCGCCCGAAGCCCCAAAGCCTGTTCCTCAAATCACGAAGGCGCCTGAAATCGCCAGGCAGGTGCAGCAGAAGCCTGCGGAAGCCGCGCCGGCTTCCTCGTTTCCGAAGCCGGAAATGAAGAAGGAGATTCCGGCGGCCGGGGCTGAGGAGAAGAAGCGCATAAAGCTCGGCGCCATAAGCGCCATAAAGAGCTTCATAACCAGCGAGGTCGAGATAAAGGAAAACGACGTCAAGGGCATGCTGGAGAATTTCGAGCTTGAGCTGCTGGAGGCGGACGTCGACATCTCCGTGGCAGGCGCAATCAGGGAGGAGCTGGAAACGAAGCTCGTCGGGTCGCGCACGCCGCGCGACAGATTGCACGCGTTCGTCGGCTCAGCCATAAAGGAGACGCTGACCGACATGATAACGAACGAGAAGGCGTTCGACATCGTCGAGCGCGTAAGCGCGTGCGAAAAGCCCGCGAAGCTCATGTTCCTGGGGATAAACGGCGCAGGCAAGACGACGACCATAGCGAAGGTGGCGAGGCTGCTCATGGACAGCGACGCGAAGGTCGTGCTCGCGGCAGCAGACACGTTCCGCGCTGCGGCCATAGAGCAGGCGGCTGTGCACGCGGACCGGCTCGGCATCAAGCTGATAAAGCGCGACTACGGCAGCGACCCGACGTCAGTGGCGTACGACGCCGTGAATTACGCGAAGGCGCACGGGATTGATGCCGTGCTGATAGACACGGCGGGCAGGCAGGACACCAACATCAGCCTGCTCAACGAGATGAAGAAGATGGTGCGCGTGATATCGCCTGACCTGAAGATATACATAGGCGAGAGCATAGCGGGCAACGCGATAATAGAGCAGATATCCGCCTTCAATCGGGAAATCGGCATAGACGCGGTGATACTCACGAAGATGGACTGCGACCCCAAGGGCGGGACGATGCTTTCCATCAACCGGGCTACCGGCATACCCATAATATACGTAGGGGTCGGCCAGGCATACTCTGACCTGGAGAAGTTCGACCCTGCGAGGATAGTTTCCCGCATCGTGGACTGAATTGCCGCCAGAAACATCAAATTCCATTAAATGATACTTTTAAAAAGAGGAATAGACCATATTCTACTACTGAATATAATATTACTAGAGGGTGGTATGGGATGAATTTCAGGATGAAGGCAAACGGAGTATGGCAGACGGTAATGCATCCGGTAAATTCGTACAGGCATGCAAAGGCAAACAGCACTGTGCGGCAGGAAGCGCTTGTTGAGCAGGTCAGGCGCGAGCAGCAGGGCGCTGCAGCAGCGCCGCAGGGCGCAGCACAGGAGCAGGTCGCAACACCGCAGGGCCCGCAGACGATGGGCCCGCAGGGCGGGCATGAACAGTCAAAGAGCGGCAGCATAACCGCATTCAACCTCGCGTTCGTCAGCGCTGTCACGTGCGGATACAAGAGGGCAGATGAGCAGGCCACATCAGACGTCGACATCAGGAGCGTGCTGTGCAGCCAGCCATTCATTCACGCAGTAAGCGCTGCCACCGCGGAGTCGCCAATCGCGACCCCGATTGAGGAAATAGACCGCGCATACGCAGAGAGCATGAACAAGATACGCAAAACGCTCGCAGCCAAGCTGCAAGGCGGCAGGATAGACGGCCTGGCAGTGGAAG
>JAQTME010000006.1 GCA_028714535.1 Candidatus Iainarchaeum sp.
CACCTTGACGGTTACGCCGCTTATGGTCGTGGACTCGCCTTCACCAAGGGTCACGATGCTCTTGCTCGACGAAGTTGCGTTCGCCGAGGACGGAGCAAGGAACCATTGTGCCTGCGCAAGCTTGTGAGCCATGGTAAAGGTCATGGATGTTGACGACTGGCTGTCAAACTTCGAGCCGCGCTCGGAGATGTAGCCGGTGTCCACCATTCCGGAGTTCGCTTCAACAGGTCCAGACGGCACGTCCGGCACAGCGCCCGAATAGAAGTTCGGAGCCGCGTTCGCCGTAGCGTGGCCATACCGGATCTTGTCGTTGTCCGAAGTCAGGGTGAATGTACCCGTGTTCGTGTTGTCCAACGAGTTGAAGTCCATGGTCGCGTCAGCCGGAGTTCCAGTGTCGACATCCTTCACACCGAACATGTAGTAGTCTACAAAGCTGCTCGATGTGCCGGTGCCGGCCTTCTCCGCTATTGCGAACCACACCTGGGGCGTGACCGCAGCACCATACGGGCTTTCACCAATCGCCGAAACAGGGGGCACTGGCAGGGAGTACAGCAAGTCACCAAGCTGGTTGTCACCTCCTGCGTCCACGTCGTCACCCCGTTCAATCAGGATGGCACCACCCCTTGGCGGAGTGAACTGCGTGTCGCCGTCAGCGATTGCCTGGTACTTGACTTCAGTACCCGGGTTTGCGAACGAGCCGTACTCGGCGTAACCGTAGTTCGTGCTGGAGGAAGACTCCTTCATGAACACGGTACCAACTGACAGGTTGGTAGCTGTCGACGCGTTATAGCCGCAGGCCGCTGAGTCTGCACCAGTCGTTGCACCGTCCATAGACACGATGAACCTGTTGTCTGAAAGTTCACCCGCGCTGTCGGTTCTCGCGACTGAGAACACCGAGCCGCTGTCTGTTGAGCTGACCTCCATATAGGGCGCGAATATTGTACAGTTCGTCCTATCGGCAGACGAGTTCAACGGACCGCTGCTCGCAGAGATGGTCTTGGAAGAGGTCTTGATGTCGAATTTCAGCTTGAATTTCTTGCTGGCATCGAGATCAAGTCCCTTGTAGGACAGTCTCCACACTGCTGGGTCCTGCACCAACGGCACATAGTCGCCGGCGTTGAGGATGTCATCACCGCTGCTCGATACCTGGTCGACGCTGTCTGAGTAGACAACAATCGTCCTCAGGGTATCTGGGAGCAACTGCGCTGCCGATCCACTGGCTGCGTCAAGGTTCTTCCATCCGAGCGCTACCCTGTAGCCGTCGTTGGTTCCCTGGCCCTGGTCGAGCTTCTGGCCGTCCTTGAGCTCCAATTCCTTGGAGAAGATGGCTACATCAGCCCACTTCGCGCCGAAGGTATAACCAGGTGCTACCTTGTAGACATGGAACCTGTACTTCTTCCCGCCGATGGTGTACTCCTTTGTCGAAGCCGGGTCCACCTTGTCCTTTTTCAGGACGTTGCCGTTCGCGTCCAATATGGACAGAATGGCTGACGTGGTGTCACCGTGGGCCTCGAGGTCATCCAGCTGGAATTTCAGGTTGTCCACCGGGAGCGATTCGCCCTGGTTCAGGATGCCGGAAACGGATTCCTTCGCCAGCTTCACAGTGCCTCCATTCACAAGCGTGTTTTCGCTTGTAATGTCGGGTGTGGTCGGCGCTTCCATTTCGCTGATTATCCAGTCCTCGCCCAGGAAGCTCAACTTGAGCTTGTGCGTCTCCGTGGAGTCGTCAGGCTTCAGCGGCGCGGTCGTCTTACAGGAGGTGTAGTCAGAATCCACTGCTACGGAACACTCCGGTATGCCAATCTGCTTTCCGCCCGGACCATCGAACTTCAAGGTGTAGGCGATGAATTTCAGGTCGCCAACGACTGCCTTGTCGTCCTTGGAGTACTTGTTGTCTCCGTTGATCCAGATGTCCTGCTTCTCGACGAAGCTCTTGCCCGAGTCTGTGTCGGTCAAGGTCCTGTCCGCAAAGGTCGAGAGCTGGTTGCCGCTTATCCTGTACATGAAGGTCTGCGACAGCCCGATGTTGCCAGTTGCACCGTCGGTGAACGGGTTGGCGTTGTCGGACGTGTCAGCGCCTCCTATCGGATATGCGCTGTCCGTGTTGGTTGCATCAGTGTCCGGTCTCCTGTCCTGAAGGGTCCTGTCAATCCAGTCTCCTATCAGGTTGTTCCCGGTCCACGTTCCTGCCGCAACCGAGCCCGGCACGGTTATTTCCAGCCTTGCCTTCTCGTTGCTTATCGCGCATGTGCCAGCCGAACCGCCAGCGCCGCCTGCAGCGCAGGTAGCTGTCCCCGAGACCTGAGCAGTCAATGTTGAGCTCTTATAGGTCTCGCTGACCATCTTGCCTGCGATCAAAGCTGCTGCGACACCATCGCTCGGGTGTGCTGCGCTTCCCACGACAACCTTCGCCACTGGGGCTCCGTTGTCGTCTACCAGCGTCGTCGAGCCGAACATAAGTCCGGCGAACGCCGCTGAGCTGGCGAGAATTGTCGCGCCTGCGACAATTGCGCCCATCTTTCTTAGATTCACTTTCATTCTTTCACCTCAGATTTTTTTCACCGCCCGTTGGGCCGTCTGAAAAATGCTATCGGCGGTGTTTACTTTTTTCGGCCCAAAAACCCGACAGACAACTGCCATCGGGCTCGGATAGGGAATACCCTATCCGCACTCTCTCTCTTGACAAGGTCTTTCTCAAAATGTTTAAAAAGGTTGTGCCCAAACCTAAACTGCAGTTTATAAATTACTGTTTTAAGTAAGACAATAAGCGTAGTATAGGCATGGTGATTGACGTATTACGGCAGATAACGTTCATTTCACATCGACCTTCATGCCGTCGTAGGCTATCTCCGTATCCTTGAACACCGCCCTTGCCTGCTCAAGAAGCTCCTTCACGTCGGCATATCTCGGGCTGATGTGGGTCAATATGAGCCTTTTCACGCCTGCTTTCTTCGCCACGGCAGCGGCATCGGCCGCGGTGCTGTGCATGCGCTCGGCGGCCTCGTCCTTTCTCGACGAGTCGAAAGTCGCCTCGTGGACGAGGAGATCAGCGCCCTTGGCAGCATCAAGTATATTAGTATCAGGAAGGCAGTCCCCGCCATAGACGAGCTTCCTGCCGGGCTTCACCCAGCTGACGTCGGCGAGCTTCACTGTGCCTTTCGCCGTCTTCACAGAGCCCTTCTGCTGGATCTCGCGGAAAAGCCGCCCGCTCAGCCCGAGCGAATGGGCCTTGTCCTCGTGGAACTTGATTTTCTCCTTTTCCAGGAAGGCAAGGCCGTAGGCGTCCTTGCAATGCTTCACTGCGAACGCGTCGACGCTGAAATCCGCGGTGCGGTACAGCTCGCCCTTCTTCATCTTCTCGGGCGCTGCGAACGCGTAGCGCTCGAAGTCATCCCTCACGCCGGGAAAAAACACCGGCAGCTTCTTCGGCGAAACAGACGACAGTTTCAGCGTCTCGAGCAGGCCGAACATGCCGAGGTAGTGGTCGAGGTGCGGGTGGGTTATGAATATGGCGCTGATGCTGCCGTAGCCTGCCTTGTAGCGCATGAGCTGCCTCTGCGTCCCTTCGCCGCAGTCCCAAAGCAGCAGCTCGCTCTCGTATTTGACCGCCATGGCAGGCATGCCGCGCTCCACCGTAGGGATGCTGCCCGAGGTGCCGAGGAACGTTATCTGGAACATAGGTAGGATAACGGAAGCTACGTATTTTAGAGTTGCCGCCCGGCAGCCGGGTTTTTAAGATTTGCCCGGGTGGCTAGTGCATGCCACGGAACTTCTTCATCACTGGGATGCCGAAATCAGGCAAGACCACGCTCCTGAGCAGGATCGCTGATGAATTGAGGTCGCACGGCCTGCGGGTCGGCGGGTTCGTCTCGCCTGAGGAGAAGGAGCACGGCACCAGGACGGGGTTCTACATAAGGAACCTGGATACCGGCGAGCTCGGCCGGCTTGCCGAGGTGGATGCTGACGGCCCGAAGGTGAGCAAGTACCACGTCGACATCAAATCGTTCGAGAACGCGGTTCTCCAGTCCCTGGAGAGATTCGAGCGCTACGACGTCATAGTCATAGACGAGATAGGCAGGATGGAGCTGAAGAGCCAGAAATTCTCGGAACTGCTCGACCGGATAGTCGAGTCGCCCACGCCGCTCATCGCTTCGCTGCACAACGATTTCGTGGAAAGGTACGGCCAGGCCGGCGAGGTCGTATTCCTGGACCCGGCAAACCGCGAGCAGGTATACAACGAGCTTGTCCAGAAGGTGAAGGCCATAGGGAAGAAGGCCACGCCGAAGGCTGCCGCGCGGAAAGCGCAGGCAAAGGCCATGCCGGCCAAGCGGAAGGCAGCACGTAAAGCGCCAGCAGTGAAAAAAGCCAGGCCGGCCGTGAAGAGGGGGGAGGCGGTGAAGGTGGCGAAGAAAAAGGGAAAGAAGGAGAAGAAGGAAAGGGGGGGACGGGAGGAGAAAGGGGTCGTGGAGCACCTCAAGGAGCTCCTCGGTTTCTGAGATCCTTGCCCCATTCGACAATCAGCGCGCGATATTCCTTGTAGACCGGCACTGAGCGCGGAAGCGAGGATTCGAAAAACCGCTTGTAGTCGTCGTATTCCCTGCTTTCGAACAGCTTATGGTGCGCGCAGAAGCGCCGCGTATAAGCGTCAATCACGAAATGGGGCAGGCCGAACGCGTATAAAAGTATCGAGTCGGCGGTCTCTTTTCCCACGCCCTTCACCGCGAGCAGCTCGTCCCGCGCAGGCGGCGAGCCGCGCCGGCTTATCTCCACGTATTTCCTTGTCAGCAGCTTCAGCCTTCCGGCCTTCTGCCTGTAGAACCCGCTCGGGCGGATGAGCGACTCGAGCCTGGCGCGCCGCATGCGGAGCACCTTGCCCGGCGACAACGCTCCGGCCTTTTTCAGGTTGGCTATCGCCCTCTCAACGTTGCGCCAGTTCGTATTCTGGGTGAGCAGGGCGCCGACAACGACCTCGTACTGCGTCTCGGCCGGCCACCAGCGCTGCGTCCCGTATTCCCGCAGCAAGCTCCGGTAAAGGCGCATCAGCATGGCATCAACCGTTTTTCTTCAGGCATGCGAATTCGTGCAGCGCGGCAATAAATGTTTCGGTCGTGCCTATTCCGGGTATAGTATCCGTCCCGGCCTCGGCCAGCGGGAGCCGATAGGTTTCGAAAAACACCGGGCTGAATCCTGAGGCCATGCCCACCAGCAAATCAAGCCCCACGTGCCGCTCGCCGTCAAATCCGAGCCTGGGCGCGGAAATCAGCACCAGCCCCCCATCCGGCCCTTCGTGGCAGTAAACGACACGCTCCCTGTTATCAGGCGTCACCGCCACCGTCACGTATGCCACGGATGCGGATACCGCCAGGCTGCGGCCAGGCTCCAGGATTCGGTGTGCCTCGGCGAGATGAACGAGCGCGGCGACCAGCTGTATCGGCGGAACCTGCCCCCCGTCCGAAAGGTTGCAATCGTCGCCGAACTTCATCTTCAGTTTGGTGTCCAGCCATGCGATGGGCAGGGGATAGATGTTGGGCAGCACGTCGTCCGACAGCACGAAACTGAAGCTGTCGCTTTCCAAAGGCAGCGGCCGCAAGTCGCTCTCCAGGGGAGGAGCGGCAAGGATTCCGCGGACCACGGCAGCCGCATCTGTTCCCGAAGACGAGCGGCCTATGGCTTCCTCGGCCCTGGCGACTACGCGCCCCACGTAAGCAGACGCATCGCATACTAACACCGACACTTTGCCGCGCAGATGCTCGGGGAGGCGCTGCCGCGCAATCTCCGGCCCTTCAGCATCAACGTCAAGAAGGACTACTTCGTCAAAACGGCCGGCCAGGCATTCAAGCTGGAAATCGCCGCAGTTGCCGGGCCCGGCTACCAGCGCGCGGCCGTTGCCGCTGAAGCCGGCCGCTAGACCGACCTGCTTTTGGTGCCAGGCGAGAAATGGGTTGAAGAAAGCCGCGGGCACGCCGCAACGGGAATCGGACCGCCGGATGCGGTTGACGAGCGTGTAGACTTCGGCGAGGCTCTTAGCCTTGCGCATCTCAGTTTGGAAATCCACGCCCCAGGAATTCATGCGGGACAGAATCCGCGGGTCCATGCTGACCTTCTGCATGGATGGGTCTATGTGTGTTTAAATTTATATAACAATGTGTTCAAATCGCAGGCGGGGTTATATCCACGCGCGACTGGACGTACCGCAGCTTCAGCGCCTCGAATATCTTGTCCAGCTCTGCGGCCGGGAGGTCCAGCATGATGGCCGCGTCCCTGAGCTCCCGCAGCCGCTCCATGCGGTCCGGGGAGGACGGCATGAGGACGAGCGGCACGACGCCCTTGGACGCTATTTCCGATGCGGCGGCCTGGACCTCGGGGCAGAGGGGCTTCATCGCGGCCGCTATCTTCGCCAGCTCCTGTCCAGAGCTCAGGGGGTCGTACTCCCTGCCCACGCGCCTCATGAAGAAAAGCATCTTGGGATGGCTGAACGGAAGGGCGGACATGCCGAGGCCACGGCCTATGAAGATGAGCTTGCCTGCGGATTCCGCATCCGAGAAATCAGGGCGCTCGACGCAGCAGGCCACGTATGACGGCTTGGCCATGCCGAGCGCGCAGCTGTGCAGGAGCATGTGGGAATCCCTTTTTTCGTCCGATGACGTGAAGGAGCGCAGGATGATGAGGATGTCTCCGATGGCGTAGCCGTCGATGGCGCCGGCAACCCGGTCGGCCTGCTTGGCGCATATGAGGAAATACCCGGGCAGGGCGGTGTTCGCCTCCCTGCATTTGGAAAGCAGGCGCTGGCCTTCCTTGAAGTCCAGCGAATCCGGCTTTGGCATGGCGAACGACACGGCGCCCTCCTCGAGCACGCCGTGCAGGTGGCTCCGGTCCACCCATTCCGGAAGCAGGTCGAGCGCAGGCAGGACCGCGCCGGGGCCGGCCCCGAGCGATTTCGGGAGCGGGGGGATCTCATGCTCTGACGGGACCACAGGCTGTATCGGGGGAAGGGTGAGCGGCGCAGCCCTCGGCTCGGGGGCTGCCGGAAATGCGGTTTTTGCGGCGCTTGGCGCCTTCACGATTTTTTTCGGCGCCTTTTTCTTCAGCGCCGGCTTCTTCCGCAGCGGCGCCTTTTTGGCAGGCTTCACCTTCGGCGGCGCTTTCTTTTTTATCCTGGATTTGGGAATCTTCTTCGCTTTCCGGACGGGCGCTTTCCGTTTAGGGGCAGGTTTCTTTTTCGCTTTAGCCATGGGCAGTTCACAACCTACTTCTTGGTGACCTTTTCCTCTTTCAGCACCATCTTCGCGATGAGGAACACCACGAAGGCGATGACGATGAAGTTGATGCACGCCGCGATGAACGCGCCCGAGCCAAACTTGAACGGCCCGATAAGCAGGAGTGCGGTCTGCCAGTCGCCACCAGGAAGAATCGGCGCGATGAGCGGCATTATGATGTTGTCCACCAGCGACTTGACCAATGACGTCGCAGCAACGGCCATGATGAATGCGACCGCCAACCCCATCACCTTGTATTCCTGCAGGAAGTCCTTGAATTCGGATATGATTCCCATGAAATAGGAAGGCAGGGAAAGGATAAAAACCATTAGGGTGGGGATGAGAGGCGTTTCCTTTTCCCTGCCTTGACGAAGACGTTCCTCAAATCCTCGAGGAATCCGCACCGCCTGTCGGTGTAGAAAAGCACAAGGTTGCCCTTGCGCTCGGTGAAGAGAAGGCCGAGGTCCACGAGGCTGTCCAGTTCTTTCTTCGCTTCAGAGGAGGATACTCCGGCGCGCCTTGCGATTTCCCTGAGGTGTAGGCCCTCGGAGAAAAGTACGACGCCCAGGACGGATACCTCGGCCTTGGAGCGGAAAAGCCGTTCCAACATGTTCTTTTAGGTAGAACAGTTGTTATTTTAAAGCTAACGGTTATAGGCGATAGGGCGATGGCTGAAGCAGTATGGGCCCGCGCGGGATCGAACCGCGAATCTCCACTGTGTGAGAGTGGCGTCTTAACCATTCGACTACGGGCCCTCTGAATGTGCGGATGAGAATGACTTATCTGCAAAAAGGTTTTATATACTGTTCCTGCGCACTTAGACCCAAGCAGCCCCGTCGTCTAGCGGCCAAGGATAGTGGGCTTTGGACCCATTGACGGCAGTTCGAATCTGCCCGGGGCTATAATTTTCCCGCGCACAATAAAGTGAACAAGCGTTCAAAAAATTAAACAACCGATTCCGCGTCAGGATTTTCTCCGGAGCGCGAGCGAGGCGCCGGCTATGCCAAGCAGCCCCAGGGCAGGCCCGCAGCATGCAGGCCCCCCGTTGCCAGGGGGATTGGACACGCAGTCCTCGACCTGGCTCCAGCACAGGTCATCGCAGTACTGGTTTGTCTCGCCGCTGTTCCTGCATGCGTTGAAGCAGTTCGCGAAGGCCATGCCGCAGCCGGAATTGGGCGCCTCGCAGTTGATAAGGCCGGGCCTGCAGACCGCTGAGATGCACGTATCGAACTTGTCCTGGTCCCCGCCATCGCAGGTTGTCACGTCGTTGGCTGTCTCGGGCGTGCCGCCAGCCGCGCCGGTGCAGCAGTTCGACATGCACTCGTCTTCCAGTGCGCTGCAGTCGAGTGGGATGGGATTGGCGAAGGAGAGCTGCAGCAGCAGGCCCAAAACAACGAACGCAAGCTTCATTTCAGTCCCCCAGTCTCAGTATTGCCTGGCCGCATACAGGTAAACCGTCGCCGGATTGCCGCAGGCGATGCACTTTTTCCCTTCGGGCTTCTCAGGCGCGCCGAACAGGGAGCCGCGCATGTTGGCCTGGTGCTTCTCCTTGACGATGTCGGCGCATTTCTCGCCATCCATGCCGTCGCTGCAGAACGGGACGCGCACGAACCCGTGCATGTCAAGCTTCTTCCCAAGCTCGCCCATGCTGTCCGCGAACGACAATTTGTCGGAGAACCACTTGTCTGCCTTCTCCTTGATGTTCTTGTCGATGGACTGCGCAATCTCGCCCAGCTTCGCATCCAGCTCCGCCGTCTTCACCTTTATCTTCTCGCCCGTGTCGCGCCTGGCGACGACCACGGTGCCTGATTCTATGTCGCGCATGCCGATTTCAACGCGCAGCGGCACGCCCTTCATCTCCCATTCGTTGAACTTGAAGCCGGGCGTCCGGTCCGAGTCGTCTATCCTGGTCACGAAGCAGCAGCCGATGGCGTTCGCCACCTCCCGGCACGCCTGGAGGACCCGTTCCCTGGTCTCTTCCTTGATTATGGGCACGATGACGACCTGCACGGGCGCGAGCCTGACCGGGAGCACGAGCCCCTTGTCGTCGCCGTGCGTCGCTATGACGGCGGCGTAGATGCGCGAGATGCACGGGCCGTAGCAGGTCTGCCAGACGTATTCCTCCTTGCCCTTGTCGTCCGTGTATTTTATGCCGAACGCCTTGGAGAAGTGCTGGCCGAGCATGTGCGTGGACGGCAGCTGCAGCGCGCGGCCGTCTGGCATGAGCGTATCGGCGGCATAGGTGTCCTCGGCGCCTGCGAACTTGTCCCACTGCGGCCTCCTGAAGAACAGGAACGGCACTGCGAACTGGCCGTGGATGACCTGCTCGGCCATCTCCATGTCCTCGCGCACCTGCCCCATCGCGCCCTCGCGGGTGGCGAAGCAGTCGTGGGCCTCTATCCAGTGGAATTCCCTGCTGCGTATGAACGGCTTCGTCGCCTTGGTCTCGTGGCGCCAGACCTGGCACCGCTGGTAGATTTTCAGCGGCAGGTCGCGCGTTCCGTGTATCCAGAGGGCGTACAGGGGGTACATCGCGGTCTCGCTGGTGGGCCGCATGGCATATTTCTCCTCGAGCTTGGCGCCGCCGGCGTGCGTGACCCAGAAGACCTCGGGCACGAAGCCCTTCACGTGGTCGCTTTCGCGCGTGAGGTATTCCTCCGGTATGAGCGCCGGGAAAAGCGCTGGCACGTGGCCGCGCGACTCCACCGCGTCCTCGTACATGGCATACATGCGGTTCATGGACATGACGGCCCATGGCCTGAAGACTATGAAGCCCTTTATCCCGTAGCGCAGGTCGCACAGCTCGGCTTCCTTGGTTATAGTATTGTACCATTCTGAGAAATCAGATTTTTTCAGCTGCATATGAAAACCAAGTCCAATCTGAACGAAATTGGTTTTAAAGGTTCTTGGGGGCGCGACTACGGACTAATGACGTATGCCGCCTGAAAAGGTTTAAAAACCTCCGGCATATTGAGAGAATACGATGAGAGCCCTTACTATGAGGACCATAGTGAAGCGCCCCGAAGCAGGGATGCAAAAAAAACCATGCTTAGATGGCGTGCTGCACGAAGGCCCGGCCCGCATGCCAAAGCCGCCCAGTACCAATCACCATATCCAGGGCGGCAGGCTGCCAAAGGCATACCTCGACTCGCACTCCATGTGGAGGCGCTGCTATTATGCCAAGAACAGGACCGCCAGGGGATACAGCGCGAGGAACGCCGAGGCGGCCATATGCGGCATGCGCTGGAACTATTACGTGAGCTTCGGCAAGCACATACACCTGGCCGCAGCAGAGGAGCGCCACGCGAACGCGACGACCGGCGGCCACATGAGGAACGTTTCGCACAATACAGCAACGGAAAATGCCAACGAAGTGCATGAATACCGCTACGCATGCGCGGCCCAGGACACAGGCGTGGCACAGGCCGCGGGCAGCACATATGCAATGGCATATGTGATGCAGGGCGCACCGGCATACGGCCAGATGGCGCAGGCCCCGGCAGGCGGCACAGTGGCGGCAGCTGAAAACTGCGGCTGTGTAGCGCTGCAGGCAGCCGAGGGCAACGCACGGCCGGCCTCATACGCAACGCAGGGAAGCGTCGGGGCAGGAAACACACAGCAGGCTGGATTTTCAGTTCATGTTCCACAGCAGGCTGGCGCCAGCCCGGCAGGGCACCATCAGCACCACTGGCATGCAACGGCTGGGGCCGCCTGGCAGGGGAGCGGGGCTCCGCAGGCACAGCGCCACATGGCAGCGCAGCTCATTCCGATTTCAAGGGGCGCATCATCCACCAGCATCGAGGAGAATGTGCGCGTGGTGCAGATGGACATCACGCTGAGCATATCGTACAACCCGCTGTCGCAGCTGTCTTATACGCCGACATATCAGGTTGGCATATATAGCAACGCCCAGGCAGTTGCAGCCCAGCCAGCAGCCGATGCGGCGGCCCAGCCCGCAGTTTACGCAGCAACCAACTGGAGCCCCGCACAACTGGTGGCAGCTGAAGCGACGGCAGCGGCCGTATCGTTGCAGGCAGCAGTGCCGGCAGCCCAGCAGGAAACTGGCTACATCGGCAGCACTGGCAAAAAGCAGTTCATGCTCAAGGTTGCTCACGCTGACGCGATTCCTGAATGAGAATCAGGCCTTGTTTATTAGTTCCACGAGCCTCGGCTGATATGCCGAAGGGATATTCGCCGCCTCGGGCGGGGGTAGGAACCCGCACAGCTTGGACGCGGCGCTGATGCGCGGCTCGATGTCCAGGTATTCGGTCATTATCGCCTCGAACGGTTTGGCGTAATAGGACGAACCGAGCATCCTGCAGACGTCCTTGCGTATGGAAAAGTAAAGCGCATATAACCCGGCATTGTCCTGCTTAAGCGACTCATCACGTATCTGCACGGTCCGCTCCATCAGGAACAGGGCCATCGCAAGCTTGCGTGAGGCGTTGAAGGCCTCCTGCTTTTGCATCACGGAGGACCGACGCGCGTATCCGAGAATCTGCGTGTCGAGAATGCGCTGGACGTAAGCCAGCTCAGTCGACTGCGCTTCCTCCGCCCTCAGGTGCGCAGGAATTTTCTTTTTGGAATACTGGGACAGCTTCAGGTGCAAGGACTTCAGGCCGTTGCGGCTGCCCGCGTCTCCTTCGCGGGCGCGTTCGAGGTCATCCACCATGACTGAACTACCAGCCGGATTAATAAAAACCTTTCCACTGCCGGCTGCATGGAACTGGAATATCTGGGCAATGCCGCCGGGCTTGATGCTCGGCGATGGCAGCAGCGAGGGTGCCGGGAAAACCAATCTCTTCATGGCATGATTTGGCCTGGAACTGTAATTAAAGCTTGGTAATACACATGAATTACCAATAATAGCAACAGAAACAGCGGGCAGGGCGCTGAAAGCGCGGCCTGGCGGTAACGACGGCGCCGGGCGGGCTTGCCATTAAATGCTTATCCTGGCTTAAACAGATATCATGCCCGCGGGGGGATTGACATGGTGAAAAGCAGCGCGTCCGGTGAAACGAAGGCAGGAAAACGCTCCATGGAAGACATAGACGAGATGGAGAAGCTCACGCTGGAGAAGGCCAACAAGGCGCTCTCAGTGATAGAGAACACGCTGGCCATATGGGAGGCCTCCAGGGAGAAGCCCGAGGACCTGAAGCCCCGCATAAGCAGGCTCAAGTATTTCTACGAGGCGCTCACCGGATGGGAGAAGAAGATGCTTAAATCCATGGCGAAGGACGAGGACGTGGACGCGCGCATAGGGCACCTGCGCGAGTTCAGCGACATCTGCCACGCTTATGCATAGTGATCAAATGGGCGGACCAGCACAGAAAGAGCAGGACCTCACGCAACGGATAGACACCAGCGAGGCCACCCTCAGGGCGGTGCTCAGCAGCGTGCCGTCCCCCATGGCAGCCAAGTCGGCACAGCTCACCGGCCAGGTTGAGAACGCGGAGGGCCGCGTGCGCGAACTGATTGGCCTCGCGAAGCAGATAGACGGCATGTTCGGCCGCAGTGTGGCTGGCGAGATAGCCGACATCTCCAAGGAGATCGGCCGCATGCGCGCCCAGCTCGGCGCCATAGGCACTGAGCAGGTGGCTGGCGTGAACGAACGCTACCGCGGCCAGGCCCAGCGCATAGACCAGGAGCTGAGCGGAGTGGAAACGCGCCTGGGCGGCAGGTCGCTTTCAGAATCCAGGGATGCCTTCAACAATGCACGCGCGGGGGTGGAGATGCTTTCCGAAACCATATCCGCGGCCAGGGGCCTGTTCACGGCCGGCGCGCCGCAGGAGATGGTGGCCGCCACGGACATGGCGCTCGAACTCTTCAGCAAAGGCGAGCCTGAGCGCGCGAGGCTGCTGCTCAAGGCAGCGAACATGTTCATAGACAACAGGGAGTTCTTCACCAGCGACACAGGAAAGCCCGGCGCCGCAAGCCTGGCGGTGTTCGCAACAGCGCTGGCTGACGGGCAGATGGACACCGCCAAGGCGGACGCCATCCTGGGCAGGTTCATGAGCTCCCTGGCCTACCCGCCCGAGCAGAGGGCGGCTGACAGGGACGTCATAGCCGGGAGCGTGAAGGAGCTCGGGGCTGAGGCAGCAGGGAAGATAGCGGCCACACTCGACACATGGCTGGGGCAGGAGAATGTGGAGGGCGCGAAAAAGCTTGCGGACATGGCATTCACGTACATGAAGCTGGCCGAGGCCGGCAAGGATGCCGCGGCCCTGGACACCCTGAAAGCTGCGATGATGGTTTATGCGGACACGGGGCTGCAGGAAGCCGGCGCCAGGTTCTCCGACACTGCGGCGCGCATGATGTTCGCAGGCGACATCGGGAAGCTCAGGGACACGGTCAGCGCCTGGGGCCTGGGAGCGCCGAAGTCCGTGACGCAGAACGCGCTTGAAAGGACAGAGGAGCTCCTCCAGGAGAAAAAGTACGGGGAGGCAGGGAACCTGCTCACATTCACGGCGATGTATGCCGACAGCATCAACACGCTCGGCCTGGCGAAGAGGCCGGATGCGCCGCTCAGCCAGGACGCGGCCAGCAGCATAGGCAACATGGCCAGGGCGCTCGGCGCGCTCGGGCGCGGCGAGGCCATGGATGACGGCACTGACGCGGGGATGCTGTTCGTGGAAAACTACAAGGCGGCGGTCCGCAGCGGCCAGGCGATGGCGCTCCAGCGCAGCTACCAGGGCCTTAGGCAGAAATTCGACGGGAATGTGGCTTGGGCGAAGGGGCTGGAGCCAGGGCTGGTGCCGCTGGGCACC
Organism: Candidatus Iainarchaeum sp.; assembly: GCA_028714535.1. Taxonomy (GTDB): domain Archaea; phylum Micrarchaeota; class Micrarchaeia; order Anstonellales; family Bilamarchaeaceae; genus Bilamarchaeum. The sequence continues at coordinate 14,024 of JAQTME010000006.1, forward strand.
AGACACAAGGACGGGACCTGGCCTGGCAGCATGAAGATTGCCGAATTGCGCGAATACGAAACGAAATCAGGCGATGCCGCATTGAAGGGGCAGACGCTCGACCAGCTTCTCACGGCCTGCGGCAGGGCGGCGCAGAGCGGCGATGCTGAGGCATACGGCAGGTCCATGGACGCGTTCACGAAGAGGTTCTCGCTCGTCTCGTCAAGATACTTCGCAGGGCAGATGGCCGGTGGAGTAGAGCAGATGGCCAAGGCCCTGGAATCCATAAAGAAGGCGTACGGCGGGGGGGGGCCTGCTGATGCGTCTTCCAGGCTGGACAGGCTAGGCGACGGCATGCGGGAATTCTCCGCAGAGCTGCGCAGCGGGGCGAAGCTGGATGAGACCGTCCCGAGGCTGCAGTACGATGCGCTGTGCAGCGCGTTCAAGCGCGAGCAGGCAGCGGCAATGATAACCAACCAGGCCGGACTGAACGAGGGCTATGCGTCCATGGCCAAGGGCATCACAGGGAGCATGGCCGGGGTCAGCCTGAAGGAAAGCACAGTGCATTTCACCAATGCGAAGAAAGCGCTGCTGAACGGCGACAATGCAACGGCCAGGAGAGAATACGAGGCAGCCATGAACCAGCGTCAGGCGGCCCTGGCGCTGTTCAGCGCGTTCGGGAAGGAGAAGGAAGGCGGCGTGGACGTGAGGCCGCTGTTCGACGGCTGGCGCAAGACCCACATGGACATATTCGACGGCGTGCTTGCGGGGAAGGACACTGCGAAGCTGCAGGAACGCGTGGGGCTCGTTGAGATTTCTGTGTTCGCGCTTCCGGAAAAAGAGCGCGGCTTCATTGATTTCTCCCGTGGGCAAAAGAATATAAGGGAGTTTGCGCTTGCAGGAAAGACCGCCGAGGCAGAGGCCGAATGGGCCAGGATGCAGAAAGCGCTCGAGATGCAGAAGCTCTGGACCAACGTGGGGAAGACCGTAGCCGGCATCGCCGTGGGCTTCGTGCCTGGCGGGCAGCTGGTCTCGGCGGCCATATTCACGAGCATGGTGACCAACCAGGCTATAGACGAGGCCGCGGCCACGGGCCGCGTGAGCGGCATGACCTGGGCCATGCTCGGCATAACGGTCGCGACCGTGGGGCTCGGCGGCGTGGTGAGCGAACTGAAGCAAGCGGCAGAAATCGCGAAGTCCCTCGGAAGGTTAAGGGCAGCGGCCACATACGGCACCGCAGCGAAAGGGCTCACGGTCACAGGGCTGGGCGCGGGCGCGGTGATGACCGGGCTCGCGATACCAGCGACCATACAGGCGTTCAGGGAAGGCAGGTACGGGGAGGCGTGGTTCAACGTGGCCATGATGGCATTCCCGTTCGCGCACATGGGGGCGGTGCACGTGCGCGGCAGGATAACTGCCGCGCGCACCAGGGCAGCAGACGCCAAGGCCGCAGGCGAATTCAACAGGGAGATGGAAGCGCTGCTGCACGGGAAGGCGGCCATGGTGCCGGAGAGGGTAGTGCAGCCAGGGGAAACCGCGCGGCCTGTAGAGGCTGCAAACCTGGCGGCGTATGAGACGTACATGAAAACAGGGATGCTTCCGGAAAAGCCGACCCAGGCCCATCTCGATTATATCCAGGAAAGGCTGCGCGGCGCGACGCACGAGGAGGCCATGGCGATGGCAGGCGGCACGTACAGGGGACCGACAGCTGCTGAGATAAAGCGGCGGATGGAAGCGGCCAGGGACAACGAGGCGTGCAGCAGCACAGTGGAATCGTTCGATTTCAGGGCGGCGGACAGGGCGGCGGTGGACGCGGCCATAATGGAACGCGGCGCAGCGCGCAGGTGGATGGCAGGCGGCGAGGAACTGGCAGGCGAGGCCGCCTCCACCGGAAGGATACTGCGGGGCATAGAAAGCCACATAACAGCGCTCGTGCGCGGGGGCGAGGACCTGGACGTCATAGTGGTCTCCGGGGACAAGGCCAAGCTCAACCAGATAAACCAGATGATGGGGCGCGGATACGGCGACCACGCGCTCGACGCGTACCGCGAGCTGCTCAGGCGCTCGGTGTACGACGCGAGCGGCAAGGACGGGATAGCGTTCCTGGTAAGGCCGTCCCAGAGCGGCGATGAGGCGATTGGCGTCATAATAGTCAGGGGAGGGGCAGGCGGCAGCGTCCATGAACGGCTGGCCGGCGCGCTGGCCAGGAATACGAGGACTGTATTCGACGAATATATGCAGCCTGAGCATCCGCAGACCCTCGCGCCGGTGAGGGGCCTGGTCCGCGACCCGCTTGACCTGGTGGCTGAAGCCATAGACGTCAGCGAGCCTGTGGCCGTGAGGCGGGGCGCCGGAGGCAGGGTCGCCGCGGCCAACAGGGACGGGACCGACGCCATGGTGACTCACCAGATAGAGACGCCGGCAGGCAGGGAGACCGTGACGGAGTTCATGCCCAAGCTGGTACGCAGCGCTGACGAGCAGGGCTCGGCAAGCCACGCGCCGCACATGAGGAGGATGCTCAACAGCGGCGTGGATACCGAGATACGCAGGGCCCAGAACATAGCCGAGATTACAGTGGGCCAGCGGGTCAGCGGCATGGCTTTCGAGATGAGGCTGGAGGTAACCGACCCGACGGTACTCGCCGAAGCGCGCGCCCTCCTCCCAAAGACCAGGAAGGCGCTTGCAGAGGTGCTCACCAACAGGTTCGACATCAGGGCATTCAACACGTTCCTGGGCCACTACGGCGCCAACAAGGTCGTGAACGCCGTGGAGGCTGCGGCCGGGGAATACGCGGCCGCCGGCGGCCTCACCATACGGCGCCTGGGCACGATGAAATACGTAATGGAAGGCGGCACGCCCGAGCAGATAAGCGCGCTCAACGCGCACGTGAGCGGCAGGCTCAGGCAGGCTGGCATGAAGTTCAGGGTGGGCGACGGCGTCCGCCCGGGCAGCGCAGTGGAGAATGCCAGCGCGGCTGACGCGCTCGCAACAATATCCAACGGCCACCTGAAGCTGGAGTGGGGGGCCGCGAACTACGAGAACGCCAACGCGATAATAAGCTCCATGGCCATAGGCAACGACGAGACGCTCATGCGGCTGCTGGGCAGCGACTACGGGCACATGCGCGGCCTGGTGGATCTCGTGCGGAAAAACCCGGCGATAAGGAACGTGGAGGACCTGATGATAGCCCTGCACGATACGAGGCTGGGCGGAACCGGCGGCCCTGCCATGGAGACGGCGTTCAAGGCGTTCGTGACCGGCAGGGGCACTGAGTTCAGGGGGATGCTGGAGACGCTCGCGCCGCCTGCCGAAGCGATGGTGCTTAGGAGGGCGGTCGGCGCGGAAGAAGTGGTGTTGCAGCGCGCCCCGGAGGCTCCGCGGTCAGAACGGGCGCCGCAAAGGGCGCCCCAGCAGGCAATTGAAACGCTGGAGAGGAGCATAGGCGCTAAGCCGCGCGGGGCAGAGCTCGAAGCCGCCCTGAAGATGCTGGCGACCGAGGAGGAAAGGGCAGTGGCCAGGGTGCTTGACGCAATCATGGTAGGAGAGGTGAAGGGGAAGCTGCCTCCTGAATACCGGCGCGTGATTGACGACATAGGCAAAGAGGGCCTGGGCAAGGCAGGGGAGGCCGCTGCCGCAGCTGAAAGGGCGCTCATAGTAGTCTCGTCAGTTCCGGATGTGATGAACGCAAGAAGCGTGATTGCGATGGAGGAGGCCATGGCCACGCAGGGCATAAAGGGCGAACTGGCCGAGGATGCCATAGCGCTGTTCAAGACAATCAAGAGCATGCACCTGAAGGACAGCGAGATGAGGTGGAGCGGGGAAGACCACTTCGCGGTAATGGACCGCATCGAGCGGGGCGTTCCTGAGCCCGAGGCGGTCATACAGGTCGCCGCGGAGAAGAAGGCTGCCTACGAGCAGGCTGCAGATGCTCTCCAGGCTGCGCTGCAAAACGAGCGGCAATTCAGGCAGACAGATGCTGAGCTCGCAATGAACCTGCTGCGCTGGCGCTACGGCAGGAAGATGGACTTCACGGACCAGCAGGTCCTCACAAAGAAGGTGCTTGATGCGCTCGATCGGCATTTTGACGAAGGCAAGGGGGATGTCGAGGCAGTCATCGCCACCGCAAAACAGATGGCGAAGGAGAAGGCGGTGGCTGGGGCGCCACAACTCGGTGAACCCAGCCGGACCGCACTCACTGAAATGTTAGGGAAGGGCGCAATAGGCGAAAGGTATCTTGGCTACTTCACGGAGAACGGGCTCACAGACGACTTCTTAGCCATGGCGGCGCGGAAGATAGGCGGCGGGAAGATTGAAAGCCCGGCCGTCAGGAGCCTTCTGTTCGAGATGTTCAACATGGCACCTGACGAGCTCAGGGCATATTTCAGGCTCGCAGCAAAAGTGGAAAGGGTGCCGCTTCTTGACACGGAAAGCATTGCGAAAAGTCCGCAGGCCAGGGCGTTCAGGGAAGGCAGGGGCGAGGTGCCAACTGCGCCGTTGCTTTCTGCTGACGGCGTCAGGATGTTCTCCTATGCCTATTCCTACCTGAAGTTCGCCGCTGATGTGGTACGTGACATCGAGACCGCGCACGCAAGCGGCAAGCCGGTCGTGATAGTGGTTCCGCTCGCAGGCGGCTACATCCCTGCGAGGACAGTGCAGTTCGTGCTCAACGCTGAAGGGAAGTCCGGGCTCCTCTCTGGAATCAGGCTCCTTGGCAGCCCGTCTGATGCGACCAAGGGCATGGATTACGCAGCACTGGCGCGCAGCATTCAGGCCAAATACGGCAAAGGCGGGGCGACGTGCGTCATCCTGGATGAAATATTGTCAGGCAATTCGGTCATGAAGGCGCTGAAGACAGCGGAGAGGGTAAGGAATGAAATCGGGACACAGTTCGAGTTTCTGATATACGGCGCCTTTGGGCAGAACGACCTTGTGAAATGCACGGTAAGCGACGAGGCGCTGGTCAGGGCGGCCAATGACGGCACGCTCAGCTTCGAAAACCCGCTCATGCAGGAGAATGCGGCCAACGTTTCCGGAGGGGAGATGCCCCTGGCCACGTTCATGAATCCAAGGACCAAGAGGGCTGCCATGGGCGTGGATTATACAAGGCTTCCAGAGAGCGATGCATTCAACTTCTCCGCAAGAGAGAAGGACCCTGCGGACAAGTCGGCCGGCAGCCTGTTTTCTGCCTTCGGCTCCACGCAGGTGGAGATAGCCGGCGAGATGAGGGAGTTCCTGGCTCCCAAGGAAGGCATACGCGTGAAGATGGGGATGGTCTCCAACCTTTTCTCCATGGACAACCCGTACATGTCATACGAGAAGCAGGTTGCCAGGGGAGGCCGGGTGGTGTTCGACGCCGTAAGCTTCACCGCAGGCAGGAAGCAGGCGTTCCCAATGCAGCAGGAACTGTACGCCCTCTATGAGGCCATACTCAAGGTCAAGGCAGGCCACCAATAGTATTTAAATTGGTTGTAATAATAGGTTGTATATGATTTCACAGAGGACAGCACCACCCCTGAAAAGGGAATCCATGCTAAATCCTTTCGCCGGGAAGGTGCTCGGCAGCAATGGCGAGGCGCTTACCCGCTCTTTCCATCTTGCCGTGCGCGGGGCTTACCTCAAGACGGCCACTGATAAGCCGGCGCTTGCGCTTTTCGCCTACTCCAGCGGCTACCCGATAAGGATGGCTTTCGATGCGGTCGGGCGCGTGCACGGCCTCCCAGTGCCCCCACGGCTGATGCTGCCGCTCACAAGCCATCATGTCCACAGGGAGGACAAGCCGGAATTCCTTTCCGATTTCAAGGGCATGCGGAAGCGGCTGTTCGATGATGCTGCAGATGATGTGGCGGACGCCCTCCACGGGAGCGAGAATCCATCCGGCCCCATATATCTCATAGATGAGGTCCTTTCAGGCGCATGTGTGACGAACATAAGGAAGATGCTGATGGGCCGGCTTGTCCAGATGGGGATTTTCAACGAGATAAAGATACTGGCGCTGGCAAGCCAGAAAGACATTGTTTTCGACGGATCATTCTCCATCGCCGCCCATGATTTGGCGGCAGCTAGTTATGCTTACGTGCATCCAGAGGTTTATGGCAGAAAGGACGTTACGCTCAGGCCAAGGGATGTCCAGCTGACAGTTGATGGGCTCGACGTCCTGATTTCGGCTGGCGTGGCCAGCTTCAAGGCGTCGTGCTTCAACGACCTGGTCAGTGAAAAGATTGCGACTGTATTCCCGGTGCTCGACCTCTTCACGACGGACAACCTGATGTACGACCCACTGCTGTTCTTGGACAGGGAACGGAGGGTGCTGAAGGCCACCTCACGCTCGTTTTCCCAGGAGCTGAAGGAGAGCACCAGCACGCTTTTGCACCAATGCGGCGTGCTGGAGGAGAAGTACGGTGAGAAGGAATTCTCGCGTCACGTCGCAACGAGAACACCGCCGCAGGGCCTGCCGAGAGCGGTGAGGGACCAGATCTAAACGGCACGCTAATCCTGAGAAACAGCCACAGAATGAGGATACATTTCGCGCCTAGAACTATAAAAAAAGAACATTTATATACGTTCCTGAAGTAAGATATTAGCTTACGCTCATTTTGAGTGCATGGGAGGATAACTGGTCGCCTTGCCAGCGGGTAAAACCGCTGGCCTACTTTTGCTCGCCCTTCAGCGCAAGCCATATTAAGATTAGGCGCACAGGTCGGATTTACATGACGGTAGAAATTGACGGAGCCCATGGCGAAGGCGGCGGGCAAATCATCCGGACGTCGCTCACCCTTTCAGCGATAACGAAAAAGCCGGTCAGGATAACCAATATCAGGGCCAACAGGCCGAACCCAGGCCTCCAGATGCAGCACCTCACCAGCGCCCGCGCCGTCCGCAGCGTATGCCGCGGCAGGCTCACCGGCGCCGAGCTGGGCAGCGGCGAACTGGTTTTCGAGCCCGGCGAAATCGTCGGCGGGAAATACGAGTTCGACATAGGGACTGCCGGCTCCGTGACGCTGGTCGCGCAGACGCTCATCCCGATACTTCTCGGCGCGACGAAGGAGAGCGAATTGCGCATAATAGGCGGCACGCACGTGATGAAGTCGCCGGGATACGACTACTTCGAGCGCGTGTTCGTGCCTGCCATAGCGCGCTTCGGCGCGCAGGTGGAAACGAAGCTGGTTAAGCCTGGATATTACCCGCGGGGCGGCGGCACCATAAGCGTCAATGTGAAGCCGTCGAAGCTGCGCGGATGCGCCTCGTGGCCGAAGGAAGAAAGCGTGCAGGCGCTCATACGCCTTTCAGGGCTTCCCGAAGGCATAGCCGTGCGCGAGAAGAAGATATTCGTGCAGAACGGCATCACGGACGTGCGCATCCGCAACGACGACGCGCTGTCCATCGGCAACGCGGTCACGTGCTGGAAGGGGTTCCGCGGCGCCTACGTGCTCGGCGAGAAGGGGAAACGCGCGGAGACAGTGGCGCAGGAGGCGCTTGACGCGCTCAATGCCGAAAAGAAGAGCGTCGACATGCACCTTGCAGACCAGCTCCTCGTATACGCCGCCCTGGCAGAGGGAAGGACATCCTACGATACCAGTATGATGAGCGAACACTTCCGCACCAATGCCTCGGTGATATCGAAATTCGTCGAAAGGAAGGTGGGTGCGGGCGCGGATGGCGATGTCGCCGTTGACTAGCCCTTGGAGGACTCGGTCACGTTCATCACGCTGCCGTTCCTGTGGATCTCGACCGAATAGGACATCGCCGCAGTGGCAGAATCCCACTTGACGAGCCAGGCGTCAGGTTTCTCAGTCACTGCAGGCACTGCGTTCTGGTTAACCCTGAGGTATGCCTGTATCGCGCTGGTCCCGGGCAGGCTGTGCGATGCTATGATTGCCTCCTCCGCGAACGCTATGGTGCATATGCCCTCTGCGCAGACCGCGCAGTTCGTGGTTATGACCTCGGGCTGCTGCGGGACGAAGTTCTGCTGCGGGTAGTTGTAGAATATGTGGGAGCGCTCGGGGCACGGGGTGTCGGCGTTCCTGGTGACCCTTGCCTTGACCTCGAAATACTTGCCGCCCTGGTCGTTGTACTTGGGCGTCATGGACATTATCGCTATGTCCGCGGTCGGGTATTTCGTGCGCAGGTCCTCCAGCACGAACTTGCTGGCGTCGGCACCCTCCACGTTGATGGTGCCCACGAACTCGGCCAGCTTCACAAGCAGGGCTATTATGACGAGCAGAACCACGATTAGCAGTATTTCGCGCCGGATGGCCATGCGTTGTGATAACACCCAAAATTTTTATTACTTGGCTTCGGTGAGCGAGACTATGGCCTCTGCGATGTCGCCGCCTGCTTTCTCCAGCGCGGCCTTGGCCTCGGCCTCAGAGCAGCCCGCCTGCTCCATGACCATCTTCACGTCATCGCCGGAGGATTCCGAGCGCACGTCGCCGCTTATCTGGAACGACTTCTGGCCCTGCATGGTTATCTGCACGACCTGGGGGTTGTCTATGACGAGCCGGCCCGAGGAAGTCTCTATTGTGACGCTTTTCGCCTCTATGGGCTCGGACTTTATGCCGAGCTGGCGCATGGCAGCCTCCATCTTCCTGGGGTCCATTCCGCCTGGAATCATAGAAATCACGTATTGAAGTTGGCACTCATGAAGTTTGATGAAACTTTATCCTCTGTCAGACGGTGGGAAAGTTTCACTTGAAGATCTCGCCGCGCTCGGACTTGCGGACCTCGATGCGCCTCATCTTGGTTATCGTCTTGAGCCGGTTGAACAATTTTGAAGAGAAGCGCCCGTAGAGCACGTCCTGGATGACATCGTCGAAATTCCCTTCGGAAATCGCCTTCTTCGAATCGTCGACCAGCACCTTCCGCAGGTTGCTGCGGGTGTTCTGGCTGACGCGCGCCCCGGTGACCGCGATGAGCTTGAGGCGGAGCGTTTCGTTGTCCTTGGTCTTCTCGTCCACGACCTGGTGGATGAGGGACTTGCCGCGCCTGGCGAACGTCTTGAGGAACGACGGCGAGATTTCGTGGCCTATCAGCACGGTGTTGGCGTCGTTGCCCTTCACGTCGTGTATCCTGAAGAACATGGTCGTGAACATGGATATCTGCGAGCTGCCACCTATGCCCAGCTCCAGCAGGCTCTTCTTTACGATGCGGTTCGACAGCGTCTTGTCATCCGCCGCGACCACTTCGCAGAGCTCCTTGCCCTCGAACATGGCCGGCGCCTTCACCGAATACCACTTCTTCGCTTTCCACTTGTCAACGATTTTTGCCTTCTTTAGTGCCATAAAAATCACGGATTTTTATTTTTGACCGGCCCGCCGGTCAATTGAATCACCATCATTTCGCTAGCAGGGCCGTCTGCTGGTCGTATCTCCAGCCTTTCGGCAGCTTCCCTTTCGACGAGTAGTATTTGACGAGCCGCCCTATCTTGGACTCCACGTGACCGAGCTTGACCTTGTTGTGGAAGTCCTTCTTGGACGTTTTCAGGTGCGCGCGCATGCGCACGGCCTTCTTTATGAGCGCGAGCAGGTCTTCCGGGTATTCCGGGGCTGCCTTCTCCTTCTCAAGGAAAGCGAGCAGCGACATGCCCAGTATGGCGCGCAGGTTCGCCACGCCCTGCTGGTCCCGCAGGTGGAGCGCGATCTTCGCTGGCGGGACGCCCTCCTTGGCCATCTTCACGATGGTCTCCCTGAGCCCTGCCTTGTCGACGCTGACCCATTCCGGGGCCGTGGCGCTCTTGGCGCGCTTGGTCCCGGACTTGCCTTTCTTCCTTGAATGCAATCTTGCCATAAAAATCCCTGATTTTTATAATTGACCGCAACGGCGGTCAATGCCATATGATACACCGATAAAAATGCTAGCTAGGATTGAAAATTTTCGAGAATTCTAGAAGCGAATTATATCTATGCGAGAGGTTGTTTTTTAATTGTATGTTTTCGGCGAACGTCTGTGAATGGCCTTCCGGCACGAAGATGGGGTCGTAGCCGAAACCAGAGCCGCCACGGGCCGCATCGGATATCGCCCCGGCGCACTTTCCGTGGAACGCACGCACGGTTTTGCCGTCATCGTAGGCGATGCAGGCCTCGAACCAGGCTGAGCGGTCCTTGGCCCCGTTCATCAGGCGCAGGATGCCGGCGTTGCCTATTTTTTTCTGCACCCAGGCCGAATACGCGCCTGGGAAGCCGTTGAGCGCCCTTATGAAAAGGCCGCTGTCCTCCACGAAGACGGGCCTGGCGCAGCGCCTGTATGCCTCCTCGGCCGCCTCCCTGGCCACCTCCTCCAGGCTGTCCGAGCGTATCTCGCGGTGCTCGAACGGGAAATGCTTCAGCTCCACGCCACGGGGCCTCAGCACGGCTGCGGCCTCAGCGAACTTGTTCCTGTTGCTCGTTGCGAAAAGGACTTCCAGGAGACCACCATTTATTAATTTGATAGACGTTAGGGATTGATAAATTTAAAAGAGCGGGTGATGCGACTGAAAAAGAGCAGTGCGAAGGAGGGACAGGCGCCCAAAGGCCGGCAGCCCCCGGCCGCACCAGCCCAGCCGCAGGCAACGCCGGCACAGCAGCAGGCAGCAGATGAGAACGCGGCCGCCATGAAGGAAATCGAAGGCGCGATGTTCGCCATAAAGTTCTACCCGGTCGCGGTGGACGAGAACTCAAAGAACGAGGCCGTGGAGAGGCTCACGAAAACGTACAACAAGGGCAGCGAGACCATACGGCAGCTCATAATATACATGATACACGAGGCGCTCGCAGCAAGCGCAGAGCTCAAGCTCATGCACAACCTGGAGTATGCCAAGGCCAGGAACCCGGCGCTGGACCCGACCCAGCTGCGCATGAGCGTCTACCGCTCCATGTTCAACTACAACACCTCGCTGGAGGGCCTGGTGGAGATGATAAGGCTGCTGGGCACGCTGAAGGGGAGCGACGACGCGGCCAAGCTGCTCACCTACCATTTCTCCCACCTGTGCAGCTCCGAGAGCGAGGGAAACCACATACTCAGGGCCGCCATACTGGACGCGCTGGGGAAATCCGACTCGCACTACGCGCTCAAGTCCCTGCTGGAATACGCGAGATACAACGACAACGAGCGCACGTTCCAGCGCATCGTGGCCGCGCTGATAGACTGGGACGAGAAGATAGACAAGCTGAAGATACCTGAAAAGGAGAAGAAGAAGCTGCGGGAGAACCTTCAGGAGCTCATGACAAAGGACCGCGGCGGCACGCACTACGGCTAGGCGTGGTCGAAGGTGAGCTGCGTCCTGCACTGGGAGTCTTCCTGCAGGAACCCGGATATGAACAGCTTGAAGTAGCCCAGCAGGGGCACCCTCAGGAGGACCTTGCCGCGCGCGTTCTCCTGGGGCGCCGGGTGGTTGGTGAGGCCGGTGCCGTAGTCATAGACCTGGATGTCCAGGACCGGGTTGTTGTCGCCACGCGTGACGTAGTAATATTTGCCGTCAACGCCTATCCTGAACATCGCCCGGTGGACTATGTCGCCTATTGCAGCGTAGATGTCCGCCCTGGGCGGCTGGTAGACTATGACGTCGTTGGAGAAGTTCGTGAGGTACTCGCGGCCGTGGAACGCGACGGATTTCAGGCACGGTTCGTAAAGGCTTGAGCCGGTCGAGAAGGATATCGGGCATGCCTGGTACCTGTATGTGAACGCGCCCTTGTGCTCGACCACTGATTCAGGATTGCGCTTGAAGGCGTCGCACACTGCGGCCTGGTGGCTGAGGCAGTAGGCGAAGATGGAGCCGTCCATGGATAGGTTGCTGCCGTTGTAGTATATCGTCGCGCGGTCGGAAAGCGAAGCGAGCTCGGCTGCGCTCATGTTGATGTCGTAGGCGCGGACCGGCGCGCCCTGCACGATGACGAAATCGCCGCGCTGGAGGTTCGGCAGCATGCTGCACGAGACGACCGCGGATACCGGCGAACTGGTGTTGAGCACGAACGATGCGCCGTACCATGCGGCCACCGCGACAACCAGAGCTATGATGGTGTCGACAATCTCATGTTTCCAGCCGTGGGCCTGCGCGCCTTCCTTGACCTCGAGGCCGACGTAGGCGACAATCTCGACAACCACGAGCGCTGCTATGAGCGTTGGGATGAAGCTCAATGAGGCGCTGTCGCGCAGCAGCCAGTTGGAAACAAGGAATAGCAAAAGCGTGCCGAGGAGCACCACGGCTGCGGAGGGCGGCTTCCTGAGGAACTGCTTCGGGTCTAGGTCCATCTGAACGACCGCTACTTGGACAGGTCTGAGAATTTCTTGCTGAAATCCGACACTTCCGACTTTATCTCATCCAGCTTCTCGAGGACGAGCTTCGCCGGATCCCCCTTCTTGGTCTTGACGATGAGCTTGACCGAATCCACGAGCGGGTGCTCTACTTTGGACGCGGCGAACTCCACGTCCTTCTCTGCGCTGAGCTTCTCCGCCAGCAGCTGGCCGAGCGACTGGTCCGAGTCGTTGAGCTCCAGCTCCAGAGTGTTCTTCTCGTTGAGCAAAACCTTCACTTCCATCTAAACAGCCTCCTGGTTTGGGCGCCCCCTGGGCCTGAATGAGCCGCGGGGCCTGCCGAATCTGCCTTCGCGGGGCCTGCCGCCCTCGCGCGGCCTGTAGCCTTCGCGCGGCCGGTACGGGCGGGATTCGCCGCCCTCTGGCGCTGCCGTCGGGTGGCCGGCGATTTTCCTGCGCTCCTTCCAGCCGCAATCACTGCAGATGAATATTTCGCCTTTTAAATCCATGGCATGCCTGCACTTCGGGCAGAAGACGGCCACGACGCCATATTCAGGCGGGAAGACGCTTATCTCTATGCCTGTCTTCTCTATGCTCTGCACCCGCGCCTTGATTATGTCCCCTATCTTGACCTCGTGCCTTATGTCGGGCACGTAGCCGCGGCGGATGGCTGTCACCGGGAGGACCGCGTCCACTTCCAGGCCCCTTCCCTTGCCTTCGACCTCGCTGGATGGGATGCAGGCCGCGACGGCCTTGTTCAGGCTGGTCTTGAATATCACGCAGTAGACGTCCATGCCCACGCGCGGCGTTTCCAGCACGCGGCCCTTGCTCCTGACGACCGCCTTGCCCTCGAGGGTCATGCTTTCGCCCATTGCGCTCGAGTATATCTCGTCGTTCTCAGCATAGCAGTTCTCTCCCGGTTCCGCCTCCTCGTAGCTCGAGACGTGCTCCCCTGGGAGAACTAGCTTCTTTTTGTCCATGGCATTACCTCTGAATGAAGTAGAATGAAGATACTATAAAGTGCAAGACTTTTTAAAATACCCGCTTAACAGATTACTATCGCTTAGAGGCTTTTGAAATGAAACGACCGATCCTGGTGCTGTGCATAGACCGCGACAACGACCTTTTCGAGAAGGCGAAGGTCAGCGGCCCGCTGATAGGCCGCGAGCGGAACCTGCAGGGCGCGATGGCGCTCGCATTGGCAGACCCTGAGGACCCGGACTCCAACGCCATATTCTATGCGGTCAAGATATACGACCAGATGCGCAGGGACGGCGATAGCACAGAGGTCGTCACGCTCACCGGGGACAAGGCGCTCGGCATGAAGGCGGACCGGAGCGTGAGCGCGCAGCTGGACAAGATAGTGACCGAGCTCAACCCGACGTCGTGCGTGCTGGTGTCCGACGGCGCGTCCGACGAGGAGATACTCCCGATAATCAAGTCCAGGCTGAAGGTCGACTCCACGAAAATCGTGTTCATAAAGCAGGCCAAGGAGCTGGAGAAGACGTATTTCGTGCTGCTGGAGAAGCTGCGCGACCCGTACTTCGCCAGGATAATCATCGGCATACCGGCCATACTCATACTGCTGTTCTCCCTTTCGAGCTATTTCGGGTTCGGCTGGCAGCCGGTCGGCCTCATCGTCGGCGTCTACCTGCTGCTGCGCATATTCGGCGTGGACGAGCTCGCCATAGGCATCATAAAGGACTTTAGGTTCTCGTTCGAGCGCACCAGCTGGATAGGGTACGTGGGCGCGGTGGCCATATTCGCCATAGCATTGTTCATAGGGTACCAGACCGCGCAGAAGGCCGTATCGCTGAACCTGTCTCCGGAGAAATTCGTATCGCTCGTGGTCGGGAGCATCGTGTGGATAGCCCTCATGGGCCTGCTCATGATAATGGCTGGCAAGGCCATCGACGCGGTCATGGAGAGGAAGAAATACGCGGCGACAAAATACCTGCTCTACTCGTCCGCCGCGGTCGTGACGACCATCGTCATCCTGGTCGGCAGCATGTGGGTGGCCAACCTGAACGAGCCGTACGTCGATTTCGGCATGTTCCTGCTGACCGTGGCCGCGTGCGTGGCGCTCGGCTATATCGCCACATGGGCCATCAACTGGTACCGCAAGGAGATACTCGTAGACATGAAAATCGAGGGGAAAGAGGCGATATCCGAGCGCGGCACGTACCTTGGCAGGATAGTCGGCGTGGACGCGAGGAAGGGCAGGCTCATCATACAGACCGTATTCGAGAAGAAGTACAGCATGCCTGTCACGGCCGTGGTTTCCGTCGAGGACAACGTCGTGGTGAAATCCACGGATTAGCCGTTCAGCTTCTTCATCTTCCTGAGGAGCTCCTTCTTGTTCTTCCCTTCGGCCAGCACGTGCCCGAGGACCTCCGCGATGTCGTCCACCTGGATTATCTCTATCTTTTCGGCCCTTTCCCTGGGCAGGTAGACGTCCTGGGCGTTCGCCTTGGGTATGAGGACCTTCCTTATGCCGGCATCCATGGCCGCCTCTATCTTCGCGGTTATGCCGCCCACTGGCAGGACGCGGCCGCGGACGTCGAGCGAGCCGGTCATGGCCATGCCCTGGTGGACCGGTATCGAGGAGAGCGCGGAAATCACGGCGACCGCGGTGGATATCGAGGCGCTGTCGCCTTCCACGCCCTCGTAGGTCTGCAGGAACTGGATGTGCAGGTCGGTCCGCGTGATCTCGGTCCCGATGTACCGCTTGAAAATCGCGGAAACGTTGTCAACTGCCTCTTTCGCTATCGTTCCGAGCTTGCCGGTGGCGATTACCTTCCCCTCGCTCCTTGACGCGGCCGGCGTGGCCTCGGCCACTATGGGCAGTATGAGGCCTGCGCGCGAGTCGCCGAGCACCGCGAGGCCGTTCACGCGCCCTATGGCGTCGCCGCTGGTCACGATGGTCTGGTATTCCTTTTTCATGTCTATTATCCTGGTGCCGAGCTGGCTCTCGATGGACCTGAAGACCTTCCGCGCCTCGACCACTTCCGCGCGCGTGACCAGCTTGAGGCCGCGGTCCCTGGCCACGTCGCCCGCGGCGCGGATAAGGCCGCCCAGCTCCCTGAGGTTGAGCGCGAACTTCTTCCTCCTGCCTGACATGCGCCTGGATTCCTCGATTATCTCGTTCACGGCGCCGGGATCGAACGGCGGTATGCGCCCGTCGCGCTTTATCTCCTGGGCCACGAAACGCACCAGCTTGTCCTCGTTCTCCGGCGTGTCGTCCATGAAGTCCTCGACGTAAATCTCATAGCCGCCGCCCCGTATCCTGGAGCGGAGCGCGGGATGGAGGTGTGCCATGTCCGGAAGGTTGCCCGAGGCGACGAGCACGAAGTCCGTGGGGATGGGCTGGGTCTTGACAAGCGCGCCTGAGCTCATCTCGCTCTGCCCGGTTATCGGGTATCTCTTCTCCTGCATGGCCGTGAGCAGCTCCTGCTGCCAGTTGAGCTTCAGCGATGCTATCTCGTCTATGAACAGCACGCCCCTGCTCGCCTGGTGGATCGCGCCCGCTTCAACGCGCAAGTGCGCTGGCGTGCCCAGGCCCCCGCTCTGCAGCGGGTCGTGCTTGACATCGCCGAGCAGCGAGCCTGCGCGCGAGCCGGTCGCGTCTATGAACGGCGCGGTCATGCGCTCGCTGTTGTCGACTATGAGCTTTGGGGTCGCGTCCTCGCGCGGCATCAGCCTCCGCCCGAGCCCGGCTGTGGCATTGGACAGTATGTAGAGCAGGCCGAGGCCCAGCATGGTCACTATTATGAACCATTTGACGCTGTCCGTGAGCTGGGCGTAAAGCCCCACGTAGAGCAGTATGAGGCCGAGGCTGCCGATAATGAATATCGACGGGATGCCCTTGTGCTCGGCCTCCTGCTTCTGGAACGCGAGCCTGCGGCCGAGCCCTGTGCGGATTTTTTTCGGCAGCTCGTTTTTCGGCGCTGTCCTGAGCGTTTCAATCTCCCGCGGGGAGAAGTACCTCAGCAGGCCGTTCTTCTTCAGGTAATCGTGTTCCGGATAGGTCTTGACCACGCGGACGACGGGCTGGTTCTCGTTGTTCGGGTTCGGGTATACGAGCACGTCCTCCAGCGTCTCGGCCTGCATCAGCTCTGCCATGGCCTGGGCCATCATGCTCTTGCCGGTGCCAGGGGAGCCCATGAGCAGGACGTTGCGCTTCTGCCTGGCCGCCTTCCGTATGATTTCCACTGCCTTGTCCTGCCCGATTATCTGGTCGATGAGCTTCTCTGGGACAGGGACTTCGGCTGTACTGCTGTATTTCATGAGGAGGGTATATTGCACGACGGAATATAAATTCCTTTGCCCGCGGCTACTCCTTTTTCCTGAAGCGGAAGGTGCCGCGCAGGTAAAG
This sequence comes from Candidatus Iainarchaeum sp., assembly GCA_028714535.1. Taxonomy (GTDB): domain Archaea; phylum Micrarchaeota; class Micrarchaeia; order Anstonellales; family Bilamarchaeaceae; genus Bilamarchaeum. The sequence continues at coordinate 30,603 of JAQTME010000006.1, forward strand.
CGCCACCAGCGCGAAGACTATGACCGCGGTGGTGAGGAGCGGGACCGCCAGGTCCTGCAGCGCGGCGACGCCCGGCGAGACGGACGCCTTGGCGCCTGTGCCTGCGGCCGCGTTGAGGTTTAGCACCAGGACCGGCTGGCCGTTCTGGAAGAGCGCGATGTTGTACTGCCCGGCCGCCTGCGGGGTGAAGTTAAGCTGGCCGTTCGCATCGGTCGTCCCCGTAATCCTGGTGCCGTTGGGGCCGGCTATCACCACGTCGCAGTTCCTGCAGAGCCCGCCGCTGGCCATGGTCGGGTTTATGACCACCGCCTCCCCGACAGGGACTCCCACGACCGGAGCGGCGATTGTGACGTTGAGCGGATTGATGCAGAAGTGTTGCGTGCAGTTGAGCCCCTGGGCGCAGGGGCGGCAGTCAGGCGCTTCGCCGCACTGCCACTGCTCGGCGACCGCGTGGGCGGCTATGCGGCCGCATGCGGTTATGTTAGAGCAGGAGCCGCTCGTCCGGCCGAGCGGGATGTCGCAGCGCTGGTTGTCCGCGCACTGGTCGTCGGCAGCGCAGCATGAGGGGGCGATGCACTGCGGTGGCTGCGCCACGCACTGGTGGCCCTGGCAGGTCTGGTTGGCGCCGCAGGGGCAGGGCACGCAGGAACCGGCGGAACAGCGCTCATCCGACGCGCAGTCGGAATCCATGGTGCACTCGGGCGGCGTGTATGCCACGCACTGGTGGCTCTGGCAGGTCTGGTTGGCGCTGCAGGCCGAGTCGGAGCAGCATTCGTAGGGATTGCACAGGTGGTCGGCCACCTGGCCGCAGGGGCACGGCACCGCCACACAGGAGCCGTCGGAGCACATCTCATCCATGGCGCAGTCGCCGTCGCGCTGGCACAGGGGCTGGGGCTGGCTGTGGTCGGATTCCTGAGAGCGTAACGTTACGTTCCGGGTCTCTGAATCACCCCGGCTCCCGGCGCTGGAGAATGCCGTTGCGTTGTAGTAGTAGAAGCCGTAGCTGAGGTTCGTGAAGTTGGCGAAGTAGTCCGAGGTGTACCCGACCGATAAGCGCGTGAGGTTCCCGAACCGGTCGTAGAGGTAGATGGTGACGTTTGCCAAGCTGCCGCTCAGGACGGAAACGTTTATCTGGACGTATTTGTGCTTCTTGGTGCCGTTGTCCGAGATGTTCACGAAGGAAACGACCGGCGTCAGGCTGTCTATGTTGAAGTTGATTGTGGAGCTGTTGGTGTTGCCGGCGCTGTCGTTGTCATAGACCGTGATGTTGTCGAGCCCCTCGGGGCCTGTGAAGGAGCCGTTGTCGCAGGACGGGAGCGCGACGGGCGCGGCGCCGTTGAGCACGTACCAGCAGGAGACTAGGTTGGTGTCGTTGGCCGTGTAGTTCAGGGCGATGGAGGTGTAATTGTACCACTTGCCCTGCACCGGGCTCTGGACGGATATCTGCGGCACAATGCTGTCTATGTTGAAGCCGACTGTGGAGCTGTTGACGTTGCCGGCCGAGTCGTTGTCATAGACTGTTATGGTGTTGTTCTGCTGGACGCCGGTGATTGTGGTGTTGGCGCAGCCGGGGAGCGCGACGGGCGCGGCGCCGTTGAGCACGTACCAGCAGGAGACCAGGTTGGTGTCGTTGGCCGTGTAGTTCAGGGCTACGCTGGTCGAATCGTACCATGTGCCCTCTGTCGGCGCCTGGATTGAGACCTGCGGCGTTATGCTGTCTATGTTGAAGCCGACGGTGGAGCTGTTGGTGTAGCCGACGCTGTCGTTGGCATATACGGTTATGGTGTTGTTCTGCTGGATGCCTGTGATTGTGGTGTTGGCGCAGGAGGGCAGCAGGACCGGCGCGGCGCCGTTGAGCACGTACCAGCACGACTGCAGCTCGAAGCCGCCGACGGTGTAATTCAGCGCCAGGATGGTGGAGTTGTAAGGCGTGGCGTTGGCCGGGGCCTGGATAGAGACCTGCGGGAGCGGCCTCGGCGTTGATTCGTCCGTCCAGTTGGGATTACCGTAGCAGTTGGGCTCGGCCGTCGCGACCTTGATGGTCCCGTTCCAGTCGGTCTTCCCGTTGCCGTTGTCGTCCACCCCGTTGTTGCACTGGACGCAGGTGCCGGCGTTGCCGTCCGCGCCGACCTCAAGGCCCTGGTACCAGCCGATGCTCGACTGGTTGGTGTCGGACATGTTGAAGGCGGACGAGCCGCAGGCGAGGCGATAGTCATTGGTACTGCTATTCACAAACAACGGGTTCGCTACCACATCTCCCGTCCCATTTAGGGGGGAGGACACCCCGTAAAACACGTTGTAGGAACTATTCGGGATGTTGGGGTAAGTATAGTTGAAGTACGTTATGTTCGCAAATATGTTATTCTTCATGAATGCGTTGCCACCCCAGTAGAAAAAGCTCGCCCTGGCGAAAGTGTTGTTTTCGGCATAGACGCTTGCGGCGTTGGCGGTGTACGCCATGCTGACATTGTATATGAGGTTGTTGTAAATACGGGAATTGCCGTTGAAAACGTCGATGGCAACTCCGATGTTGGCAATGGTGTTGTTCATTATGATGTTGCTGGAAGACCCGCCTCCCAGGACTACACCATTGGAGCCCGATGAGCCTCCGATGACGTTGTTCTTTATGGTTTGGTTATTGTAGGGCGAGACTATGGCCTGGCCATTGCTGAGAACGGTCATGTCAGATACGGTGCCGTAGCCGGCGTTGAAGGTTATTGTATTGCCGCTGGTTGAAGTGAGGATTGTGATTCCGGGCCCCGAGCCCTGCAGCGCAAGGCCTACCCTGTTCACCACAATGTTCCCGCTGTAGGTGCCTGGCGCTATCATTATTATCTGGGCTGGCGGTGCACCGGATGCCAAGTCTGCTGCCTTCTGTATTGTCGCGAACGGCTTTGTCTGGCTTCCGTCCCCTGTCGAGTCATTCCCGTTTGTCCCGTCAACATACCAGATTGGGCCGTCATAGGGCAAAGGCCCCAGGTCAACGCACGGCCCAAGGTACCAGCCCCTGTTGCTCAGGTTTCCTTCCGAGCTGTTTACCGCCGGGCTGCCGCACATCAGCCTGTAGTCGTTGCTGGTGTAGTTCACGAAAAACGGGTTTGCATAAATGTCCCCGGTTCCGTCCGTCAAGCCGCTAAACTCAGAAATGTCGCTGTAGATATTGTACCTTGAGGTTGGAGAGGCGCCCTGGTGGAACGTTCCCACGCCACGGAATATGTTGTTCTTCATGACCATCGATGGCCCAGAACTGAGGACGAGAGAAGGGTAGGCGTTTATCTTTGCGAAAGTGTTGTTGTAGAGATAGGTGGGGCTGCTCACTCCCGCGATCATTGCGTATGGGCTGGTTGTTATGTTATAGAAAAGATTGTTGTAGATATGTAGGTTATCCCCGTATTCCTTGAATATCACCGTGGGGGCGGATATGTTGGCGAATATGTTGTTTATGACGTATATGTTTGAGTACCCCCCGGCCGACATGAGAGTGAAGGCTTTGCCGGTTATTGTGCAGTCCCGGACTGTCGGATTTTGCACGGAGTTGGATAGCTTGATTGAATAGTCGCCCTGGGTTGTTATCTTGAAGCCGGCAACGGTTACTCCTCCGGAGGATACGGTCACTGCCAATGCGGTGCCCTGGATTGTCGTGTTGTCCCTTCCGGCGCCCTGCAATGTGAGGTTTGTCTTGTTTACCACGACATCCTCGGTGTAGGTCCCATTGAAGACATATACCGTGTCATTCGCGTTCGCCTGCCCTATCGCATAATTTATCGTGAGGCATGGCGAGGCGGAGTCCGTGCACGTGCTGTTGTCCGTCCCGTTCGTAGCCACGTAAAGCGAGGCGAAGGACGGGCTGGCGAGTAGCATTATGAGAGCGGCTATTGTTATAATGTATGACATCCTCATGGAGGTATAATTACATTAAAACGCTTTAAAAAGAGATGACTGATTTTCCTGCACGGAACGGCCTGGAAACCTCCGGAGCTCATGAAACGGTCGTGAGGCCATCGAACGCGATGCGCGGGGCGGACAGCCCGCCGAGCGTGCGGACGCCCTTTTCCACTGCAGCTATGTCGGCGAACATCCTGAACACGTTCCCGCTCAGCATGAAGCCGCGCACGGGCGTGCGCCTCCCCTTGTCCACCAGGAATGCGACGCTCACCTCCAGGCCGAAATCGCCGGTGGTGGCGTTGGCGGTGTGCGAGCCGTGCATGGAGTGTATCTCCAGGTGGCGGCCGATGCCTGAGAGGTCCTTCCTGTCGCCACCCGGTATGGTGATGTTGGACTGCCCTATGGAGGGCTGCCGCTCGTAGGACTCCCTGCCGCACGCGCCGGCCTGCCTTTCCCCTGCCAGCGCAGCTGTCTCGCGGTCGGACAGGAACGATGCGACAGTGCCGCGGTCCACAAGCGGCCTGCGGGCAGACGGCGTGCCCTCGTCATCGAACGGACGCGCCTCAGCGCCTTCCGCCAGCCCATCGTCGCACAGCGTGAATTTTTCCGAGAACATCCTTGCGCCCTGCCTGAGCCGGGTGGTCTTCCTGCGCTTCCAATCCGCTGAAAACGACTGGAGGAAGACGTCCATGATGCTGTCCAGCGCCTCGAGTTCCAGGACAACCGTGCAATCGCCGCTTTCGGGCTTTTTCGCGCCACGCATGGCCTTCGCCATCTCCGCGGCTTTCATGCCTGCGTCGCGGAGCGACGATTGCGTGGGCGCGCGGTTGGAGGTCAGGTAGGCGAAGCCGAAGCCGTCGCCGTCCATGCACTCCGTGTAGGCCGAGAACCAGGTCTTGTCGTAGGCGCCCGAGAATCCGCTGCTGTTCTCCAGCCCCACGTGTGAATTCCCGCTGGACAGCATGACGCGGGCCCTGCCGCCCTTTGATTGCGCTGCTTCGCGCACGGTCCCGACATAGCCGCGCAGCTCTGCATAGTCCATGGCGGCGAGCTGCGGGTCGAATATGTCCGGCTTCGCACAATCGCTCCGGGGCGCGAAGGAGAAGCCGCTCCTGACCGAGAAGCGTGATAGCCTTTTCGCGCGCCCAACCGCCTTTTCCACCTCATCATCGCGCTGGCAGTAGGCGAACCCCAGCCGGCCGTTCTCAAGAACGCGGATGCCATAGCCAGCTGACGCAGCGGATTCCTTCACCTTGAGCTCGTCCCCGGTGAACGTGAAGCTGGCCGAGTCAGAGCGGGAATGGTATATCTCGTGCGCGGGCATATTGGTTTAAATCCGCACGGAGGATTAAAAACATGAGACTTTTCACCGCCGTGCCGGTGCCCGCTGAGCTCCGCGAGAGGATGGCAGCGCTTGGAAAGGAGATACGCCAGGAGGGCATCGTGCCTGTGAAGCCGGAGAACATGCACCTGACGCTGAAATTCCTCGGCGAAACCGACGAGCGGAAGCTCGCCGGGCTGGAGCAGGCGCTGCGCGGCATCAGGTTCGCCCCTTTCAGCTGCATTGTGAAGGGCGTGGGCGTTTTCCCTGACGAGCACTATATCAAGGTCGTCTGGGCAGGGGTGGAAAGCGGCGGGAAGCTCGAGGCGCTCGCAAAGGACGTCCAGCAGCCGCTGCGCGGCTTCGGCGATGACGAGCGGTTTTCCGCGCACATAACGATAGCCAGGGTTAAGAGAAGGGCGGACCTGCGCCAATTCCTCGAAAAGCACAGGAACGACGAGTTCGGCGCTTTCACCGTCTCTTCGTTCGAACTGATACAGAGCGTGCTAGGGCCCGAAGGCCCGAAATATTCTACGATAGCAGAATTTGAAGCGGGCGCATTTTGAAGATTCAGCCTGCTTTCCTGCCCCTGTAGATGATGTATGCGGCGCATGCGATTGCCGCGACGATCAAGGCGAGCCAGACCGGCTGGCCTGTGACCGCATCGGATATGGCGGTCGCCAGGGGCGTCTCCTTCTGCTGCGGAGCGGCAAGCGGGTGCGAGTATATGCTTATGGACCTGCCGCCTTTGACTGAAGTGAATGTGTAGGTGCCGGTTTCGTTCAGCGGAAGGCTGAATCCGCCGTTGGCATCGGTGGTGCCGCGTCCTCTGGCTCCGGATGGCGAAACCCAGGTGATTTCACAGTATGCGCACGGCCCTGAGGCGCTGGTGACCGTGAGCGTGACCCCTCCGGCTGCCTCGGCTGGAGCTGACATGGCAGGCTGCGACACACAGCTGCCGGCGTCGCAGTACTGCCCTGTGGGGCACTCGGAGCCCAGGGTGCAGCCCGTCTCCGAAGTAGCGTTCCCAGGCGCAGTCTGGTTCGTCATATTGGTCTGGTTCTGTTGCGGGGGCAAGGCCGGCTTGTCCACGCAGGCGTGGCTGGCGCAGGACTGGTTGGCCTGGCAGTCCGAATCCGCGCAGCAGGCGTATGGAACGCACGCGTGGTTCTCCACAGCGCCGCAGGCGCATTGGACTGCAACGCACGAGTTGCCGCTGCACGTCTCGCTGGCTGTGCAGTCCGAATCTGCACAGCACGCGTAGGCCACGCACTGGTGGTCCTGGACAACGCCGCATGCGCAGGCGACTGCCACGCATGAGCCGCCTGAGCACGCCTCTGCGGCCGGGCAATCCCCGTCTGCAGCGCACTCGGGAGACGGCGAAGATGAGGATGAGGACTGCTCCTGAACCCTTGAGAATGTGCGCGTCCCGCCGGTGCCCGTATTGTTGGCATCGTCGGTGCATGCCACGCTCCAGTTGTGGCCGCCCAGGGCGATGCCTGTGATTACGAAGCTAGTGGGCGTGCCGTTGAGCACCGAGCTGTTCGTCTGGTTGGAGGCGCCGTCAAGGAAGACTGAGCAGTTCAGGATGGCGCTCGTGTCGTCCACGGCAGTGAACCTGAATGTCATGGTGGCTGGGCTGAAGGAACTGCCGTTGGCTGGGGAGTTCAGGGTGACTGCCGGCGCCGTGGTATCGCCAAGCACCAGGATGCCGAAGGTGCTGAATGAGCTGACGTTCGAGAGGGCGAGGGCATTCGTCACCGTGTCCGGCGTGGCGTTCATCTGGAGCCAGGTGCCGTTATACTTCCAGAGGCTGAAGCGGGCCTCGTCGTAGCCCCCTGCGGCCACTTCCGCATCGGTCCAGGCCCAGGACAGGGAGTCTATTGACGAGCCTGCAGCCGGGGAGATGGTCAGGAATTTTCCGGAGAAGCTGGTATAGTTGTCCGGCAGGGCCGCAGGAAGGGAAGACCAGTTCATGGAATAGGATTCGGATACGTCGAGGTCGTCATTCAGCGAGAGGTTGGTGAATTGTGAGACGTTGCCGGTCGGGTTGTCGAAGATGGCCGCGGCGAAGCTGAGGGTGAGGGGAACGCCATCACTGGATACGCTGAAGTCGTCGGTGTTGTTGTAGTAGTGTTCCGAAGTCAGGTTGGTCAGGGTGGACTGCAGAACGTAGGCGCCGCCGAGAAGGTTCATGAAGACGCTGTTCCCCATGAGGATGTTGTTGCTGGAGTCGCTGGTAAAGTAGAGGCCGTAGAGCATGTTGTTGTAGGCCGAGTTGCCGATGACGGTGTTGTTGAAGGCGTGGTTGAAGTAGAAGCCGTAGAGCGTGTTGTTGTAGCCGGAGTTGCCGGTGAGGCTGTTGTTGACTGTGTAGTGGAGGTAGAAGCCGCTGTCTGAGTTGTTGTAGGCGACGTTGTTGGCGATGACGCTGTCCCGGGGGTAGTAGAAGTAGAAACCGTGTATGAAGTTGCCATAGGCTATGTTGTTGGAGACGTTTACCGGGCCTGGCTCGTCTTCCAGTAAAAAGTTGAAGCCGTAATACGAATTGTTGTAGGCGGTATTGTTGAACAGGGTGTTATAGGCGCTGCTGTAGAGGTAGAAGCCGTCATGCGAGTTGTTGTAGGCGATGTTGTTGGAGAAGAGGTTGTTGACGCTTATGGAGAGCTGGAAACCGCTGTAGTTGCTGGCAGACGCGGTGTTATTGTAGAGGGTGTTGTTGTGGCTGTAATCGAGGAAGAATGCCGATACCGAGCTGTTGGTGACTGAATTGTTGTAAAGGTCGCTGTAGTTGGACTCGCGGAGGTAAACCGCCCGGTCGTATCCTGACAGCCGGCAGTTCCTGACAGTCACGTTTTGCACTGAGCCGAGTACGCCGTTAAGCACGATGCCTGAGGTGGTGTTGAAAGAGAGGTCTGTGCTGCCAAAGGGGAGATTGCTGGTGATGTTGTGGCCGCCGCAGTCTAAAATTACGTCGGATACGTTGATGTCGATGCAGGTGACGTGGTCATTCCACGCCGGGATGGCTGGAACTATGAAGGGCGCCCCTGTGAGGTCCGTGGTGAGGGAGTAGGTGCCAGGGCTGGACAGCACCGAGCAGTTTGAAACATTTATGGCAAAGGTAGAAGAGGCCACCAGCACTATGAACGCCAGGGGAACAAGCAGGGATTTCATGACATTGTAGCGCAGGGAACATATAAAAAGAATGCCGTGCGCCCACGCCGATTGTGCCGGCCGCCAGCCCTGGCGGATGGGCATGGAAAAAATCGGGATAAAGAAAAATAAAGAAGAAAATTCACGCCAACGCGTTCATGACCTGCTGTATCTTCGCGTACTCAGGGCTGGCTATGATGACATAGAGCGCCTTGCCCTCGGACATGCCCCAGGCGAAGCCGGCCGCGGTGGCGGCTGCGGAAACCTTGTCCTTGGTCGTCTTTGTGGCGTCAACAAGGATGTAGAAGGTCGGCGTGCCTGCGCTTTGGGTGTTAGCCTGGGACATCGTGCCCCACTCACTGGTAAATACGGCGACCTTTGCCACGTACGTCCTGTTGTCCACGCATGCGTTGAACTTCACGGTGTCGATGCCGGCCACGGTCGCGCCAAGCGCCTTGAGGTTGGCCTGGGAATACTTCCCGTTGTTCTCAGAGGTGTCCTGGGCGTTGAATATCGCGTCGTGCATCTCGAAGAACTTGCCCTGGTCCTGCGCGCAGAAGGCGGCATTGGCCGCGTTGACCGATTCGTCTGCTGCGGAATCGTCGCCAAGGAAAGCCACCGGGATGAACCTGAAGCTCGCCTTGCCCGCGTCCACGTAGTCAGTTTCGAACTTCTTGACCGTTCCGGTTATGGCCGCGTATTGGGCAGCGTATGGCTTGCCCCAGGCCATGCCGCAGAACGGGCACTGGAAGTCTGAGAATTCAAGCAGCGAAACCTTGCTGCCGGCCTGGCCCATGAGCGGCGCCAGTTCCATTGACGGTGGAAGCACCATGGTCTTGACAACTTCTGCGGGCGGCGTGTTGTTCACCGGCTGCGTGTTGTTCGCAGGCGGCTGCTGTTGCTGCGTATTGTTGCACTGCGGCGCCGCGGCCTTCACAAGGCCGAAGCCCTGGGTGAAGACCGAGACCACCAGCAGGCATGCCAGCACGGCTATTGCAACACCGTACATAGTATCCTTGCTGATTGTTATGGTATCCTGTTCTCCCAAATAAATCACCTCAAATCGGAAAAAAGTTAAGCATATTCGCACTGGCGTTTATATAAATGTTTTGAAAACTTCCGGCAGCGGCCGTCACTGGCTGGGCGGCGCCTCTTTTTCTGCCCCTCTGCTGCGGCCCCGATGCCTGAGGTATACGACCAGGCTGACGACAATTATGAGCAGGATCATGAGCCAGAACTGCGATTTAACGATGGCGTTGTATATCACCGTGGCAGGGGGGAGTTCCTCCTCCAGCCCCGGTGCGCGTGCAGCTAATATGCTGACAGCCCTGCTCTCCCTCACCAGCGTCACCGTGTAGGTGCCGTTCTCGTTGAGCGTGAGGTTGAATTGGCCGTTGGCATCGGTATTGGCGCTGCTTTTCGCTCCTGAGGGCGATGACAGCGCAAGTACGCAGGAAACACATGGCCCCGAGGGGTAGGTGACCGTGATTGTTTTGTTTTCACCGACAAAGTCCTTGCCGGTGACGGTTATGAGCGCCGGGGGCGTGCACTGGCGGTTTATGCAGATGTCGCCCTGCGGGCACAGCGGGCAGCCAGGCTCAGGCCCGCAGGCATATGTGACCCAGGCGTGACCGGCAGCATAGCCGCATTTGCCGGTCACATCGGCGCAGGCTGCGTTGTTGCAGAACTGCGTCGCCATGCACTGCTCGCTGGTGTTGCATTCCCCGCCGGGCGCCACGGGCGGCGGGCTGCCGCCTCCTGGGCCGGGCTGCAGGACGCATGCGTTGTTGCTGCATGACCTGCCTTCACCGCAATCCGAGTCCCGGCAGCAGGCGTATGCGGAGCAGCGGTGGTTTTCCACCCTCCCGCAGTCGCACGCCACCGCCCTGCAGGTGCCGGCAGCCACGCCGGCGGACAGGTCGCAATACTCGGCTGCGTTGCATTGGTCGTCGGATGCGCATTCGAACGCATACATGCAGACGCCTCCTTTGCACACCTCGCCCTGGCGGCAGTCGCTGTCTGCAGCGCACTGCAGCGGCAAGGGGGCCGAGCAGGTGTGGTTGTTCTGGCATATCTGGCCTGCAGGGCATTGTGAATCAAGGCAGCAGGCGTAAGCGATGCACTGGTGGTTCTGGACCAGCCCGCAGGCGCATGGCACCGCAGTGCAGGCGCCGCCGATGCACGTATCGCTGTCGGAGCAGTCGGCATCAACCGAGCATTCCGGAGAGGAGGGAGGCGGTGAAGACGGCTCTGCCACCCTGGAGAAGTCCCGCAGTTCGCTGGTGCCCGTGTTGGCCGAGCTGTCAGTGCAGGCCACGCTCCAGTTGTGGCCGCCCAGGGCGATGCCTGTGATTACGAAGCTAGTGGGCGTGCCGTTGAGCACCGAGCTGTTCGTCTGGTTGGAGGCGCCGTCAAGGAAGACTGAGCAGTTCAGGATGGCGCTCGTGTCGTCCACGGCAGTGAACGTGAATGTCAGGGTGCCTGGCGTCAATGCGGAATTGTTGGCAGGGGAGGAAAGGGTGACTATGGGCGGGGCGGTGTCGTTGAACTGCAATATGCCGAACGTGCTGAACCCCGAGAGGTTGGAAAGCCGCAGGGTGTTCGTGGCCGTGTCAGGGGTCCCGTTCACAAGCGTCCAGCCTGCGCCGTATTCCCATAGCGTGAAGCGCGATTCGTTGTAGCCGGGAAGCTCGCCGTCCGTCCAACTCCAGGCGATGGAGTCGATGGACGGTGCGCCGGAGCCGGAGATGTTAATGAACTTGTTTGCAAAGGCGCCGTAGGTCGCGGGGATGGGGGCCGGACGGGAGGACCACTCGATGGAATATGACTCGCCTGGGCCGACGCTGTCGTTGAGTGAGAGGCTGGTGAAGTTCTGGAAGCTGCCGGCGCGGTTGTCGAATGTGATATTGGAGAGGTTGACGCTGATTGCAGAGCCGCCTGCGCCCACCCCAAAGTCTGCGGCGTTGTTGTAGTAATATTCGCCGGTAAATGTGTTGTTGGGGCCAGAGTCGACGGAGGCGCCATGATCCGAGTTATTGTAGGCGGTGTTGCTGATGAAGCGGTTGTTGGGGCTGGAGAAGACGGCGAAGCCATAGTTGTTGTTGAAGGCGAAGTTGTTGATGAGGGTGCTGCTGTCGGAGCCTGACATGAAGGTGAAGGCGTAGAGGGTATTGCGGACGGTGTTGTTTGTGAAGGTGTTGTAGGAACCGGAGTTTAGATAAAAACCGTCTTGTGAATTGTTGTAGGCGGTGTTGTTTGTGAAGTTGTTGTAGGAACCGGAAGCGATGTAAAAGTCAGCATTGGGGTTGTTGAAGGCGGTGTTGTTGGTGAAGGTGTTGTTGTTGGCGGATGAGAGGATGAAGCCAAAAACATTATTGCCATAGGCCGTGTTGTCGGCAATGCCGTTGCTGCTGGAAGCGACGATATCGAAGCCATAATTGGTGTTGTTACAGGCCAGGTTGTTGGCAATAGTATTATTGTCGGACGCGGTGTTAAGCAGGAACCCCTGGTAGGTATTGTTGCATGCGGTGCTGCCCGTGATTGTGTTGCCGGTGCCGGCGACTAGGCCGAAGCCGTTGGTATTGTTGAATGCGCCGTCATCGGTCAGGTTGTTGCCGGAGGAGCCGGAGATAATATAGAAACCGAACTGCGGGCTGCCACGCGCGGTGTTGTTGGCAAGGGTGTTGTTTGAGCACGCCTGGAGATAGAAACCGGAATTTGAGTTGTTGTATGCCGTGTTGTTGGTGAAGTTGCCGCCGTTGCTGGAGAAGAGGTCGAAGCCGCTGAGGAGGTTGTCGTAGGCGGTGTTGTTGGCGAGGCGGTTGTTTGAGCTGGAGGAGAGGTAGAAGCCGCTGAAGGAGTTGCCGTAGGCGCTGTTGCCCGTGAAATTCATGCTGCCGGAGGATGTGAGCTGGAAGCCGTTGCCGGTGTTGTTGCGCGCATTGTTGTTGGTGAGGTTGTTGTTATTCGAGGCGGTGCTTAATGCGAAGCCCACGCCGTTGATGCCGTAGGCGGAGTTGTTGGCGAGCGTATTGTTCTGGGCGTCATTTAATGAGAACCCCGAATCGAAGCCGTCATAGGCGCTATTGTTGGTAAGGGCATTGTTGTTGCCGGACTGGAGTGTAAAGCCGCCGCTGTTGTTGTATGCGGAGTTGCCGGTGAGGTTGTTGCCGGAGTTGCCCAGGAAGTAGAAGCCGGGGTAGGGGTGGTTGTATGCCGTGTTGTTGACGAGAGTGTTGTTGGAACAGGAGAAGAGGTCGTAGCCGCTGAGGAGGGTGTCGCTGGAGGTGTTGTTGATGAGGTTGCTGTAGTCTGGGCCGGTGTCGATTACGAAACCGGCGCCGGTGTTGTTGTAGGCGGAGTTGCCGGTCAGGTTGTTGCCGGAGCTGGAATTGAGGTAGAACCCCCTGCCGGAATTGTCATATGCGCTGTTGCCGGTGAGGACGTTGTCCGTGCTGGAGGTGACGAAATAGAAGCCGGAGCTGGCACTGCTGAAGGCGGTGTTGCTGGTGAAATTGTTGCCTGGGCTGGCATCCAGGTAGAAGCCGTAACTGTTTCCGTAAGCGGTGTTGTTGACATATGTGTTGTTGGTGGAGCCGCCGTCGAGCCAGAAGCCGTAATCGGGAGCGTTGTCATAGGCGCTGTTGTTGGCCACGGTGTTGTTGTTGGATTGCGATATGAAGAAGCCATTGCTGTTATTGTATGCGGTGTTTTTGATGATGATGTTGCCGGGAACATTCCCGAAGACATAGAAGCCGTTGAACGAGTTGTTGAAGGCCGTGTTGTTGGCCAGTGTCACATTAGAGGAGGAAAAAAGCTCGATTCCGCGGCCGTAGCCGGACATGGTGCAGTTCCTTATGGTCAGGTTGGTGACGCCCAATAGCGAGGTGGCTATGGCCTCCGTAGTGCCGATGGTGCCGTTGTTCGTGATGCTGAAGCCGTTGCAGTCCAGCACCACGTCATTGGCATTCACCAGGATGCATACGACTCTGGAGCCGGACGGGTTGGGCGCGCCGGTGAGGCTGGCATTGAGCACGTAGGTGTCGGCACTGGAGAGGATTGCGCAGGTGGAAACGTTCGTGGCGAGGGCTGAGCTTGCCAGAAGCAGAAGCCCCAGTAGCAATGCTGTTTTCCGCATCAATAGTATTGATGCCGAGGCGAGATTTTAATTGTTCTGATGGCGCCCTGGAAAGCCAAGAGTTAAGAATTTTGACGGATTTATCCGCCCGGGAGGATATCATGGCAACGCTTGACAACGCGATAATAGCATCCTATGAGAAGGGCGGCAAGAAGTTCGAGATCTACGTGGATCCGGACGCGGCCTATGCATGGCTCGACAAGCGCAAGACCGACTTCAAGAACATGCTCGTCGCAGAAGAGATATATTCCGACGCGAGGAAGGCGGAGAAGGCCAAGCCGCCCGATGTGCTGGCGGTGTTCGGCACCAACGACATCATGGCCGTGCTGGAATTCATCATGAAGAACGGCGAGGTCCAGCTGACCACCGAGCAGAAGAGGAAGAAGGCAGAGGAAAAACGGAAGCAGATAGTCGCCATACTGCTCCGCGAGGCCATTGACCCGCGCACCAAGGCGCCGCACACCCAGATAAGGCTGGAGAACGCCATGGAGCAGGCCAGGATACACGTGGACCCGTTCAAGGACGCCCGCGAGCAGCTGGACGACGTAGTGAAGGAGCTGCGGCCCATACTGCCTATGAAGTTCGAGAAGCTGAAGATTGCGGTGAAGATACCTGCGGCGTTCGCCCACAAGTGCTATGGCACGCTGAAGAACTACGGCATGCAGCGCGAGGAGTGGACCAAGGCCGGCGACCTCATCGCAGTCGTGGAGATATTCGGCGGCATGCAGGGGGAGTTCTACGACAAGCTGAACAAGCTCACCGGCGGCCAGGTGGAGACCAAGCAGTTGCCGGGCTGAAATGGGGCTAATTAAAAATCTTTTCTTTCAATAAAATTGCTGTACGAGACACAAAAAGGAGATCCACACTAAAAGAATCTCTTTTTGAATTGCCAGGACTTCCGTTCTGCGGAAGCTGGAACCAACGAGGTTTTGAAATTGGAATATGACAGCGGGGCTGCTAAGCCCCAGGCAGAAGAGGGTTTTGTCAGGGACAAAAAAATCGTTTTGCCCGGAGAGAAGATAGCGGAGGGGAAGCTGAACCTGCCCAATACGTTCACCGAAGGCAATGAGACGTTCGCAGCGGTGATAGGCATGCTAGACAGCGAGGGCAGGTACATACCGCTCGAGAACCGCTACCGCCCGTCCGTGGGCGACATAGTGGTCGGCATCGTCACCGACGTGCGCCACGCGGGCTACGAGGTGGACCTGAACCTCCCGGAAGGCGGGTTCATACCCACGCGCGACATGCGCATCAACCTGCAGCTAGGCGACTTCGTCATCTGCAAGGTAAAGATGGTGAACGAGGTCGGCGACGTGGACCTGGGCGAGGTGCGCAGGCTGCCGAAAGGGAAGATAGTGGAGTTCCCGTCGGCCAAGGTCCCGAGGCTCATAGGCCGCAAGAGCAGCATGCTCATGCTCCTCAAGGACTATGCGGGCGGGGACATCATGGTCGGCAACAACGGCCTGGTCTGGATAAGCGAGAGGAGCGACATGCCTCTCGTGCTCAAGGCCATAAAGCTCATAGAGAAGAAGGCGCACAAGTCAGGGCTTACTGACGAGGTCGCGTCCATGCTCAGGGCAGAGCGCGGCGAGAGGCCTGCGCCGGCGGCCCCTGAGGCTGAAGGCAGGGAAGAGGAAGGTGAACAATATGTCAGACAGTGAAGGCAAGGTACAGCTTATAATAGACGGAAAAAGGCTTGACGGCAGGAGCCCTGATGACCTCAGGAACCTGCGCATACAGGCGGGCGTGCTCGGCGAGGCAGACGGCTCTGCGTTCGTCCAGTGGGGAGGCAACAAGGTGATTTGCGGCGTATACGGCCCGCGCGAGTGCATCCCGAGGCATGACATAAACCCGTACCGCGCGGTGATAAAGTGCAGGTACATGATGTCGCCGTTCGCGTCGCTGGAGGAGCACGGCAGGAGCGGCCCGTCAAGGCGCAGCACCGAGCTCTCCAAGGTCATACGGGAGGTTTTCGAGAACCTGATAATCGCGGAGCGTTTCCCGAACACGCAGATAGACATCTACATCGACGTGCTGCAGGCGGAGGGAGGGACGCGGACCGCGTCGGTGACCGCCGCCGCGGTCGCGCTGGCGAACGCAGGCATACCGATGAAGGACATGGTATCCGCCGTGGCTGTCGGCAAGGCGGGAAACGTCCTGCTGGTGGACCTCGGCAAGGCCGAGGACAACTTCGGCCAGAGCGACATGCCGGTGGCGATATCGGCCAGGGACAAGAAGATACTGCTGCTGCAGATGGACGGCATGCTCACGAGGGAAGAGATTAAGACCATGCTCGACATGGCGGAGCGCGGCTGCGGCAAGCTCAACCAGGAGCAGGCCAACGCCCTGAAGAGGTTCTACGAGGAGGGCGAGGAAGCCAAGTTCAGGATGTGATTACGATGGGTGAAGAAGCAAGGGACATGATAATGTCGCACATAAGAAGGGACATACTCAGCAACACGCTCAGCAAGGGCACAAGGTTCGACGGCAGGGGCTTCGACGAATACCGCAAGATAGAGGTGCAGCGCGGCGTGCTGGACAGCGCGGAAGGGTCTGCGCTGGCCACCATAGGCGAGACCAAGGTGCTCGTGTCGTCCAAGTTCGACATCGTGAAGCCGTTCGCAGACAGGCCCAAGGAGGGCGTGCTGGTTACGAACGGCGAGCTGCTCCCGCTGGCATCGCCGCTGTTCGAGCCGGGCCCGCCGAACGAGAACTCAATAGAGCTCGCGAGGGTCGTGGACCGTGCGGTGAGGAGCTGCGAGTGCATAGACCTGGGTTCGTTCTACGTGGATGAGGACAAGGTGCTGGGCATCTACCTGGACATCTACGTGCTCAACTACGCAGGCAATTTCATCGATGCGGCGACGCTGGCCGCGACCGCTGCGCTCATGGACACGAAAAGGCCGAAAGTCGAGAACGGCAAGATAGTCAGGGGCCAGTACACAGGCCCGCTCAACCCGACCGCGCTCCCGATATCGACGACCATGATAAAGGTGGGCAACACCTGGCTCGTGGACCCGTCAAGGGAGGAAGAGCGCGTGAAGGAGACCGTGCTCACCATCGCGACAACCGAAAAGCACGTTTGTGCGGTCCAGAAGGGCAAGGGCTCGCTCACAAAGGACGAGTTCCTCTCGGCGATAGACATAGCTTTTAAAAGAGGGAACGACATAAGAAAAATGCTAAAGGGGTAGAGGCAGATGCGCACACAGAAATTCGGAGCTTCAATCAGGAAACTGGTGGACAAGGCCATAACCGCCAAGCGCGCCAGGTACGAATGCCCTAAATGCCACAAGCTCAAGGTCAAGAGGGCCGGCACTGCCAAGTGGAACTGCAGGTCATGCGGCGCCATTTTCGCAGGCGGAGCCTATTCGTTCAAGACCGAGGCCGGCGAGATAGCCGCGCGCGTGGCGCTTGAATACGCAAAAGAGTGATAGGATGGCGGAATACACAGACATAAAGACGGGAACGACAGTGAACGTGACCGGGGACAAGTTCAACTTCCCCACCACAGGCGCGAAGATCCTTCTCAAGAAGAGGCCGCCGATTGCCAAAGAGGTAAAGACGGACTGATGTTCACCACAAGCCGGTACGCGGGCCCCGCAACACGCCGCATGGCGAGGAAACTGGCCGAGGAGGCCGGCGAGCCTTTCGTGGCGAGGGGCAAGCGGACCGTGGCGCAGCTCGCCGCGCTGGCAAGGAAGATGGGCGAGGAGCGCGTTTCCATATTGGAGGAACGCGGGAAAACGCCGGGGAAAACCGCCGTGGTGCGGGTTTCGGAGACCGGCGAGTGGGAATGGGTATGAAGTGCCTCATAGAAGCTGGCTTCCCTGATGCGGCGGCCGCCAGGGCTGCCATGGCCGCGCTTGCGCACGAAGGCGCAGCGGGCGGGAGGTCCTCGGCGACGCTCGATGCGAACGGGAAAACGCTGGCGATACGCATTGAGGCACGGGATGCCGTGGCGCTGCGCGCCGCAGCAAATGCATATTTAAGGGCGCTTGCAGTATTTGAAGGCGTCGAAAGGGGTGCGAATGATGACTAACGGCAGGAAAGACAACGAAGACCTGAACAGGAGCCTTGTGGAATACGAGAACATGGAGAAACAGCTCGAGGTGCTCCTCATCCAGAAGCACCAGCTGCAGCTGCAGTCCAACGAGGTAAGGCACGCGCTCGATGAGCTCAAGAAGGCCAGCGGCGAGGTATACCGCTCGGTGGGCGCCATAATGCTCCACACGACAAAGGAGTCTGCTGAAACCGACCTCAAGGAAAGGCAGGAGATAATAGACGTCAAGCTCAACGCGATCAACAAGCAGGAGGAGAAGCTCCGCTCCACGGTCATGGACAGCCAGAAGAAGCTTCAGGAGAAAATGAAGGAGTATGGAAAGGGAGGCAGCAAGTAAATTCGCTGATTTCCTGGCCAAGTACGGCAAGAAGAAGCTTGCCATCGCCACACACTCCAGGGCAGACGCCGACGGCCTCTCATCCGCATTCGCGCTCAGCAGGCACCTTCCCGGAAGCGTGATATGCAGCTCTGAGGAGCCTGGCGAGGGCGCGTCCATGCTCGCAGAGAAGCTCGGCATAGGGCTGAAGCAGATATCATCGCTTTCGAAGAAGGACTTCGAAGGGCTCATTGTCGTCGATACAAGCGCGTACACGCTCCTGCCGGAGGCGCGCGGCTGGAAGCTGCTCCTCATAATAGACCATCACAGGGCGGACGGGCGCGACATGAAGGGCGAATTCGCGGTAATAGACGAGAACGCGCCGTCCTCGGCTGAAATCATGGCCAACATGCTGCCGAAGCTGGACAGGGAAACCGCGTTCGGGCTGGCGGTCGGCATAATATCGGACGCGGCGCGCTTCAAATCCGCGCGTGCGGATACGTTCGAGACGCTGGCCCGGCTCATGAAGGGATGGAAGCTCGATTATGCGGAGCTGCTTTCCTACGCTGAGCCTGAGGCCAAGGCAGAGGCGAAGATAGCCATGCTCAAGGCCATGCAGCGGGTGCAGTTCGTATACGGCGGCGGCTGCCTGGTCGCGACCAGCGAGGTCGGGGGCAACGAGAGCGACGCCGCATCGCTCATCTCAGAGGCCGCGGACGTCGCGTTCGTGGCCAAGTGGAAGGACCAGGAGAAGGAGACCAGGATATCGGCCAGGGCAGCGAAGCACGTCACCATACCGCTCAACAAGGTCATGGGCGAGGTCGCGAAGACGCTCGGCGGGGCAGGCGGCGGGCATGCGAAGGCCGCGGGGGCGTCGCTGAAGGCGCACACGGACGAAGCGCTTAAAGAATGCGTTGATACATTCATAAGAATCGCAGAGAGGGAGAAAAAATGAACACGATAATAGTCGGCGGGCAGTATGGGGACGAGGGCAAGGGCAAGATAATATCCCACCTGGCGCTCACTGACGACCCCGACGTGATAGCGCGCGGGGGCGTCGGCCCCAACGCAGGCCACGAGGTCAATTACAAGGGAAAGCGCTATCCTTTGCGGCTCGTGCCGTGCGGCTTTGTCAATGAACGGTCCCGCCTGCTCATCGGCGCAGGGGTTTTCGTCAATCCTGAGGTGTTCCTGAAGGAGCTAGACCTGATAAACGGCCACAAGAGGTGCTTCATAGACTTCAGGGCAGGCCTGATAACCAAGGAGAACATAGAAAGAGACGGCGCTTCTGAGAACTCCAAGAAGATAGGGACGACAAAGACAGGGTGCGGCCCTGCAGTCTCTGACAGGGTGAACAGGATAGGGAAGATGGTGGCCGACGCGCCCGAGCTGAAGCCGTATCTCACGGACGTGGTGAAAGAGGTCAACCAGGCGAAGAATGTCATGGTTGAAGGGACCCAGGGGTTCATGCTATCGGTGCTATACGGGACTTATCCGTTCGTCACCTCCAAGGACACGTCGGCATCGACCATAGCGGCTGACGTCGGGCTGGGCCCGACGAAGATAGACGAGGTCATAATGGTAATAAAGTCGTATACGACGCGCGTTGGCAGCGGGCCGCTCAAGGACGAGCTGGGGGTGGAGGCGGCCAAGGCGAAGAACATGCAGGAATACGGCACTGTGACTGGCAGGCCGAGGCGGTCTTCGCCCAACCTGCATTTCGACGACCTGCGGCTGGCCGCGACCGTGAACGGCGCGACCCAGATAGCCATGACCAAGGTGGACATCCGCTTCCCTGGCAACGACCGCGTGCGCGAATACGCGGAACTGACCAAAGAGGCCAGGGCGTTCATAGAGGATGCCGAGAGGAAGATGGGCGTGCCGATAACGCTGATAGGCACGGGCCCTGACGCCCTCGACATAATAGACAGGAGATAATCACTGCAGGGCTGCGAGCGCCTTTTGGTTGTCGGATGAGCCGAACAGCACGTAGGACTTCTCGTACATGGTAAGCGAGAATGCGTAGAACAGGTTTATGCCAGCGGCTGCCAGCTTTCCAGTCGCCTCGGCCATGGTGCCGGGCCTGTTCTCGAGCTTGGCGAGCACGACCTCCTTCTCATTCACCCTCAGGCCGAGCTTCCGCAGGGCTTCCCTGGCCCTGGGCACGTCTTCGTTCTCAACAACGAGATGGGCGCCTATCCCACGGTCCTCCGGGGGCATTATCATGATCTTTATGCCTCCTTTCTCCAGAAGGCCTGCCACTTTTGACACTCCCCTAAAATCAGATTTTTCCAGGAACAATTCCGTGACTATCCGCGTGTCGTTCATGGTCCCACCGTAACAATATTGCAGGGGATGGTGTATAAATCTAACGCCGCGGGCATGAACGGCGCTCCGTTCCTGACCGTCGTTTTATAGCAATAAAACGCCGAGGGCAGGATTTGCCGTGACGCGCGGCTCCTGGTCTGGGAGGCCCGGGCACGTGCCCCCCAGCGGCCATACACGGCCGTCCCGTCGCCTTCATAGTGTCCCTTTATGTCTTTTTCAGTGCATATACTCTTTTTGAGGTGGTGAGGGATGGACCGTGAATTCAAGGAGTTCAGCCGCAGCTTCGCCCGGCGCGTGGCCCGGGCGCCGCACTGGCAGATCAAGGAGCTCAGCAAGATCTGCCGCGACGCTGCCAAGGCCCGGTTCCCCTGGCACACCAGGAAGTGCGAGCTCATAGAAAAGGCATTCACGGACCAGGAGCTCGCGCAGCTCCTGGAGGTGGTGGACGATCCGCAGGACCGGCTCTGCTACATGGCCCTGGCCCTCCTGGGCCTGCGCGTAGGCGAGCTGGCGCAGCTGCGCGGCCGTGACCTCCAGGGAGATGAGCTCCGCATCACGGCCTCCAAAGGATCCTTCAGCGGCCTCCTGCGGCTGCCTCCTGCACTCCTGGAGATGATCCCGCCCAGGAGGCCGGGCGAGCTCCTGTTCTCCAGGACGGCAAAGCAGCTCAGGGACCACTTCGGCAGGTACCGGCATGAGGCCGGCCTGGACCAGATCTACTGCTACACAGAGCCCGGAGGACGTGCCCGGCACAGGAATCCGCGTTACCGGCTGTCCCTTCATTCGCTGAGGCATTATGCGATCCAGCGCGTGTACAACGCAACCCGGGACCCGGACCTGGCGCGGCGTTTCGCCAGGCACCGGAAGCTGCAGACCACGCTGGGATATTTCAAGAGCTCGCGCAAGGAGGACGTGGAGGACGTGCTCGCGCAACTCTCCGGCCACCTGAAAGCATGTGCCTCTCCTGGGCGGCTCCAGGGCACGCGGCAGCTTTATATAGGGTCTGTGGTTGCAGAAAGTGGGGCGAAAACGCGGCCGCTGCCATGCTGAAAAAATCCTTAATTAGGTTAGTTTAACCTACTCCAGCAATCGTCCGGCGTAAAACTCAGCTGGCCGGCCACGAGCTCGAGCAGCTGACCAGGATCTCCTGGAGATCGAGCTCGAGGACCTACGCTGTGGTGGTAATGAGTGGTTAGGCTGTCCCAATCTTCGGGCCTGTTTGGACTGTGGAGGCCACCTTCCGGGTCCGTCCCTGCTTTGAATTCAGCACGTCCAGGTGGATGGACAAAGAACGCGTGGCGTCCGTGTTTGCAGTGGTGGAAGCGGTCAGATTGTCCAGGGCGGATGTGATTTTGGTGAGGAGCACCTGCCGGTCGTAGATCAGGTATGCCACGAACAGGCCCAGGGCCCCGTACTGCACCAGCGCGTCTTCGATCATTCAGATGCGCCCCGCCACATACGCAGCCCAGAGCACGTCCAGCTTCTTCTTGTCGGTGGTGGCGTCTTGCCCGTCCTGCTTCCGCTTGGCCTTCTCGGCTATGCGGTCCTCGTTTTTGTAGGAGGGCGTCGGGTCTATAGTCTCAGCTGCTTTCGGCATGTCAATCCCCCACCAAGCCGTAGCCCTTGCAGCTCGGCGTGTCTGCGTCTGAACCTGTGCCCTGGCTCAGCGTGATCTTCATCTTGGCTCCCGTGAGCGTTTGTGCGCCGCCCAGGTCTACCCAGCTATCCACGGCCTGGCCGGTCTTCTGCCAGGTCCCATCTCCGGTGTAATCTATGGCCCAGGTGCAGGTGTTGCCAGTGGCCAGGGCGAGAAGATAGGGGTGGAGCCTGAGCCGTGAATAACTGCCGTCCATGGCCGTGAGGGCGATGGTCTGAATGTGCCGGGAGGTTGCAGCTGCCGTTGCTTCAGTCGTTACGCTCACGATGCCGTCTGCGTACCCACTGCCGGTGCTGCTATGGTCCGTGAAATTGAACACCGCGCCACCAGTTTTGGGATAGCTAACGCCGGTGTTGTAGGCGCGGCTGTAGTTGCTGCCGGAGTTGTCGAGAAGGATATAGTAAACGGTCGATGCGGCCAGGGCCACATGTGGGGAGAATGTTGCGACGTCTCCTGAAAAGGTGGCCGTCCCAAGGACCGTCGTCTTGTTGCTCGCCGTAATCCGGCACCGCGTGGCTGTGCAGGTGCTCTTTTTTGTTACGGACACAATTGGATTGCATGCACTGGTTGTTGTTATCTGCTCACCAGCTGCTCCAGCATCCACCGTGTTTGAGCCCAGGGTTTCCCCAAGCGTTTCCGGAGCTGTAGCCGCAAAGTGCGCGGTGTGAGAAGTGCCGCTGAAAATCGTGTCTGTGTTCGCCGTGTCCACCGTATTCCTTTTGCCGTCGGCGTCTGAAAAGAATTCTGGTTGTGCCGCACTATAATTTATGCCGGCCGTGCTTTCTACGAAGACGTTGCCGACCATGAGCTCGGCTATCTGATTGTTCAGGGATGCGTTGAGTTTCGGCGGTGTCACCGCACCAGCTGCCAGCTTGCTGGTCGTGACTGAGCCGTCAGTTACCGCGTTGCTGGAGCCAAACCCCATTTAATCCGCC
Source organism: Candidatus Iainarchaeum sp. (assembly GCA_028714535.1). Classification (GTDB taxonomy): domain Archaea; phylum Micrarchaeota; class Micrarchaeia; order Anstonellales; family Bilamarchaeaceae; genus Bilamarchaeum. The sequence goes on from JAQTME010000006.1 coordinate 53,395, forward strand.
TCGTATGCGTTCACCATGACCTGGAAGTGCCCGGCTGTTGTGGTGTTGGCATTCTTAACCAGGAATGCGACGGTTGCGCCCTTGGGGACGGGAACGTCCAGGCGTGGGAGCTCTATGCTGTTGATCGTGGAAAGCGAGCTGATGTCATCCGCGACAACGAAGCCGTTGATGCTGATCGTGAACGTGCCGTCAGCCTGGAGCGTGCTGTCGTAGGCGATCACCACTTCCTCTAGCAGTATGTTCCCGTCCTTGTCGTTCGTCCAGGTGTACGGCGTTTCGTCTGATGCGGCCACGCTCTGCGGACCTGAGACTTTTCCAACGAAGCGGATCTTCATTCAGACAACCTCCTGGATTATCTTCTCGAATATGCCCTCGGCGACCTTCTGGATCTTCTTCGCCGTTTTCTGCTGCGGACCCGGAGTGCGCGCCGCGATTATCACTGGCGCCAGGACTGGGCTTGAATAGCTGATGATCTTCGCTACGGTCTTCGAATGTTTTTTCACGGCTCGGCGTGCGAGATCCCCGATCATTCTTTCCTCACCGCCACGAACAGGAGCAACAGCACTATGCCGCAGCCTATCAGCGCCATTTTCAGCATGTCGTCTTCCTGTTCCTTGATCGTACGCCCTACTCCAGCCACTGCGGTCTGGACTGCTGCACCCGCTCCGGTCACGACGCCTACAGCTGCACCCGTGACCTTGGCCTCCACGCTGTTGATGGTCTGCTGTGCACCAACCACGGCTCCGGTTACGGCACCTGTGGCTGCGGCCACGGTGCTCTGCAGGGGTTTCCAGATCAGGGCCCCCAGGTCCTGCTCAATCTTAGAGACGCCCGCCTGGATGGCGTTCATGAGTGACTGCGCAATCTGATCAAGCGACCAGAAGGGGAAGGGCCGGATTGTATAGACATTCGGCAGCCTAATGTCCAGGGGGTTCATGAGATCACGACCCTATGAAGCCAGGGCCATACCGTGAATTGAGGTCTGCGATATTCGCCTGCCTCGCGGCTTCGCGCTCAGAGGCCGAGGCGTGAGCCCCGCCTATGTCCACCAAGTGAGAGCCACCGCCCACATCGGTTACCCGGGTAACGAGAGGATTTCCGCCGACATTTGACTGTATCGGCGTTCCAGGTCCCTGGGTCCTTGCAATCTGCGCGGCTGCGGTCGCTGCCGCTCCTGTCCCATGTGCGGCCACGTAGCCGGCCGTGCCGGCACCGTAGCTGTCAGGCGCAGGCGTCGGGTTGGTGAGGCCGGCGCCGGTATTCGCGTCACCCTGGGAGGCTGCACTGGCCGTGCTGCCGGTTATGCCCGAGCCAGCGGCGCTGGCGTCGCTGCCCGGCTTCTTGGAAAAGTAAATCGCGGCCAGGGCTACAACCCCGGCCACAACAACCAAAATCGCTGCCGCGCCCTTCATGCCGGGGGCGCCTCGGTGTAGAACACGTAGAGGCTCAGGGTGTCCGCTGTACCGTTGATGAGCTTCAGCACGGTCCTGTCGCTTGCAACGAACGGAGTCACGGGCAGGAGGAGATAGCCCGAGATGTGCGCGGCGCCCCTGGCCGTGTCCAGGTATTGCTGGAGGTCGGCAGTCAGGAGGTCGTGCTCCTCACCACCGGCCGCCGAAAAGACAGCTTCGGTCAGGTATGCCTCGGTCAGGCCCAGCGCGATCGCGGTGATCCTCTTTCCACGCGGAAGGTAGGACGCGATGCTGTTGGTGCCGATTGCAAGGGAGACGGTCGTCTTGGTGACACCTTCGGTCACATCAGTGCTACCGTCGCGGTACATGCCGGTTACTGTGAAGGTGACTGATGCCCCGGTGCATCCGGAGGTCGCCAGCACGGAGTACGGCGCATAGACCACCTGGATCTTTGCCGGGAGGTCCTTGCTGTCCACGCTCCACTGGAGCACGAACTGGTTTGTCTCGGCGGTGTTCTGCACTGCGCTGGCCCAGCTCTCGCTCTTTCCGTACCTGGAGCTCAGGTACTGGAGCAGGTTGAGGTCCGTGCCGTTGATGGACTGGGAAATGTTCTTCCCCGAGCGCGTGAGGATCCGGATCTCAGCTATCGCCCGGTTGATCGTCTGCGCGCTGGACAGCGTACCGGCTGCGGTCACGCTCAGCTGCACGCTGAAGCCGACCAGGTCGCCCAGGTTTGGGATCTCTATGGCCGTGCCGTTCTGCTGAGCCGCGCTCAGCGCCTTCGTCTCAGCCATTATTGACTTTGAGCGAAGCGTCATGTCCCCGTTCTTTGCCTTGTACTGTCCGTAAAGTCCTGGCATGTTTTTCACCCGGCCCTCATCGAAATCCCTTTCGTCAGGTCCAGAATTATCCCCGCACTCGCGGCCCATTTTGCCGCCACCAGGATCGCAGCTGCGAATGCCGCGCCCAGGGACAGTTTGAGGCCGATGTCGTTCTTGAACACAGTCATGAACACGGCCGCGAGAGCAAGTGAAATCACCAGCTGGAGCTCCTGCGTCCAATTGGCCAGCTGCGGCACAACCTTTGTGATCATCGGCATCACGTAAACAGTCAGTACGCCGACCACGGCAGCCCCGCCGAACATCCACAAAACGTCAGCTAAAAGAGAGGTGCCCAATCCCGGGATTTTCTTGGCCGCTTCGACGGCCCCAGAAACAACATCAGTCATACTGAAGGGTGCGGATTAGGATGGATTTATAACCCCACCAACGTCGGAGAAATCAGGAATTCTCGGGTTGTTCCGACGTGGAAGCCGGGTTTTGCTTTATATACCCCTTATCGGCTCTGGACCATGTATCTGGCACCTGTTCCGACGTACGGGGTCGCTCCTGGGCCAGTACAGGTACTGGTACGGGCGCAGCCTTTGCATGAGCTCGGACGGCTTCATTCCGTCGGTGGCCGGCATGTAGGCGTCCACCTGGTCCAGGGCCGAACCGCAGACTGAGAAGACGATCAGGTGCTGGCACTGCCGGATCAGGGGCGCCATGCCGACGAAGTCCTGCGCCAGGAGGAGGGCCCCGACGTGCCTATGCCGGCCGCGCCGTATCAGCGTGAGGAGATTGTCCGGTATGGAATTCACGCCGACGTAGTCCATGACCTCCGGGACCGTGAAAACCCTCCGGCCACGTGCAAATACGACGTTGCAGACGTGGGCGAATTGCGCCTCCTTGTCCGCACGGCCCTCCTGGAAGGGATCGTAGGCTATGGCTTTCTGCCTCCAGTCCACGGCCGCAAGCCGGCTGACTGCCCCGGGGAACTCGCCTTCAGTGTCATAGACGAAGTACGGGAAGCCCCAGCCCTGGAGAAGGTACTTGGCCAAGGCTGTCTTCCCGCACTCGCTGGGGCCGATTATGAGCGTTTTATCCTGAAGGCGGAACAGGGGCAACACCTATCGCAGCTGCGGCCGCCGGCGACTTCTTGCTCATGTCGGCCTGGACCTTGTCCCAGGCCTTCTTTGCAGCCGGGAACCTCGACGCTACGAACATGCCCTCGATCACCAGGATGTCGCCCCAGAAGATGAGGTCGGCGTACGTCATGTCCTTCACGTACTTCAGCGCGATCCTCCGGCCCAGCCGCCCGAACTGCTTACGCTCAACGTCGCTCAGTGGTTTCTCCAGGGCCGTGGCCGGGAGGTCATGGAGGTACAGATAGAGCTCCGCGACCATATCCCTGAGCTCCTGGAGGTCCTGAGCAGAGATCACATCAGACGCCGCGTCCCCGATCTCTGAGATTGTTTCTGGGAATTCCTGGACTTGAGGCGGTGATGCCTGGCCCTCCTGGGCCGGCTGTGCCGCCGGTGCAGCTGGAGGCGGCGGCATCTGTTCAACCTTCAGCATGTCATCTATTGGTACATCCTCAGGCTTCGTCGGTAGTTCTGACGTGGAAGCCGGTGCCGGGCTTTGTGCATTCCCGGGTTTTGATTTTTCCTGTGCTTTCGCTGTGCCAGCTGAGGAATTCCCGGTTTTTGCCAGGAACTCTTTATACACATTTTCCGAGTGCTTACGACCGGCATGGGCCAGTCTTGCGGCCTCCTTTGGATTTTTCCCCTGGCTGTACAGCTCAAGTAGCTGCTGTTTTTTGGTTGTCGATTCCATCAGTCTTCACCTTCACAAATTCCTTCACCAGATCGCCCAGCTTCCCGCCCACGTACACTCTGCCGAGAGCCGTGCCGTCCGCGTCTGCTACGTTGATCATGAGCTCATACTTCCCGGCGCCGGTGTCCAGGACCTTCACGCCGCCGCTGTCCACGTGCTTTTGCAGCAGCTTCCGGATCTCCCCCTTCATGATCGCCTCGATGTCGATACCGAAACGCCTGGCGACCTTCACTGCCTTGTCAGTATCCATCGTTCTTCCTCCATGTGCTTTTTCAGCGATGATCTCCAGTGCTGCACTGTGGCCAGGGTCTTCTTTGTCTGGAGCTCCGGGTGCCGATGGAGCTCGGCCAACTGGCCCATCGCACCCAGGATGATCGCGTTGTTGCGATCACTCATGCTTTCCCCATCCGCTTCAGGTTGGCCTGCCTGGCCGCTTCGTGCTCCTCCTCACTGGCCGGAGGGCGCGTGCTCAGGATCTTGTCCCCGGTCGCCACTGTGTAGCGGACCGTGAGGGGATCGCCGTCCACGTCAATCTCTATCGGCGTGTTGGGACCCTCCCTCAGAAGGATCGCGGCAACCTGGCCGGCCTTCGTGACCCTCGTCTGGCCGTTGAAACTGACGCTATGCGGCTGCTTCAACAGCTCGTCCAGATCTGCTTTGCTAAGTTCCATTTTCACCAGCTCCTCCAGGAGGGGCCTGCGCTCCTCCGTGAACATGATCATTCCCCATAGAGCGCCCTGGCCTCCTCAAGGCCTGAACGCGCCTGGCGCACGGCCAGCTGGCCAAGGGTCAGGCTGATCGTAACGCCGTTCTTGTTCGTGAAAATCAAAAAGAGAAAGGAATCTCCCGGGCCCTGGAGGTCGAGCATCATGGTTTCGGCCTCCGTGCCAGGATACCGGCCAGACGGCTCCGTAGTTGGCGGTACTCCCACTCACTCAGACGGCTCAGCCTGGGCGTTGCAGACCACCAGCTCGCAGGTGCCGGAATTTCTCCAGGCACTTCTTCATAGAAAAACAACGCCGCAAATGGCCTGCCGAACCAGATCCGCTCAGTCGCAAAAATCTTTTCCAAAATGTTCATAGTGCATCCCTCAGTCTATGCGCGTGATCGCGTTTCCTTCGAGGCCGGTGATCAACTTCCGGATCTTCGCCACGGCCTCCAGGACGGCCGTGTGGTCCTTGTCGTCCAGCTTCTTTTTGTTTGCCAGCAGCAGGTACCTCTGCATATTATCGAGGTTGCCCTGGACCTTCAGTTTCGTCTCCTCCAGGCTGAGTGCGTGGCCGCGTTTGACAGCCACGGCCTGCTCCAGGATCAGGGAGATGTCAGAGCCGCAGTAGTCTCTGGTCGCTTTGCTGACCCACACATTCCCCTTCACTTTTTCTTGTCCGTTGGCTGGTCGCCCCATCGTTTCACCGGGTTTTTTCCTGAATTTCCTGACTGTTTTCCTGAAATTCAGGAAAATACTTCCGCTCTGAAAAACATGAGTTTATAGCCGAAATTCGGCGGTAAACTCATGCAGACGCCGCCGCCTACGACGTAGTAACTACTACGCCGTTACAACGACCGTGACACTGCGCTTGGACGAAAGGTCCAAGAGGGTGGTCTGGAGGGGTTTTACTCCGAATTTCGGCGGTAAACCCCATGCGTGTTATCGGAGGTTTTTTCCTGATTTTCCTGAATTCCTGAATTTCCTGACTGAATTTTCGCTTGCTTCAGGACCTTGAATTTTTGATTGCCGCATTTTTTGCAGCGGACATCGTACTGTGAGACTGGCGCCTGGCACTTTGCACAGATCCACGTTTTCTCAGGTGCTGGTCCATTCATAGCATCGCCTTCTGTGGTGATCTCAGCTCACGCTTTCGCTTTGCACTCCGGGCACGTGCCCCATTTCACGCCTTCCTTCTCCTGTTCGCAGGTCCTGCACTTCTTGAGCTCTGTCGATTTCTCTTTCCGGGGGGGGGGCGGCTGGCCCTGCAGCTGCAGCAGGGATGGCCCTGCGTTTCACATAAGCGAAGTACGCCTGCACGTCCTCGGGCAGGCCTTCGACCTCGGCCACATCTCCAGCATCGTCCAATCTCACTCTGACCTCGCCTTTTTCCATGATCTCAATCCTCCTCATCGTCGCCGCTTTCGTCCCAGATGCATGTGCAGCTGCTCAACAGTTTTCCGCACCAGGGGCATCTCGGCTCATCAATTTGGCGGGCGCCACCAGCCGGCAAAGTAGTGAGAGGCGGGAGTGTCAGCTGGTGGCACCGTTCGCCAGGAGGATGAGGAGAGCCGGCAGACTGCAACGGTGCTCGACATCCAGCTGCCGGGTCCCCTATCCTCCCATGCGCGTGAAATTTCATGGAGCTGCCTCGCTCGGCAAAACATTCTCACAGGCAGCCAGGAACAGGGCTATGTCGTTGAAATGCCCAATGTACTCTGCCGCCTTGGATCTAGGAAACGCCTTCATAACTTCTGTCAGCGCTTCACTGCACGACTTCGCTTCCTCCTTCGATGCTTTTCCCTGTGTCATAAAACCATCTCCGTGATCGCGGCGGCCAGCTGGCCGCGTTTCTCCGGCGTTGAATAATTGCTCGGGCTGATGTGCGGGACGACGTTGTTGAGGGCGGCCACACAGGCACGCAGAGGGACGTTCACTTTTTGGCCTCCGTGTGCTCTTTGTGGAATTTGTAACCCATTTCGGCGATGAACGCATCTCTCCATTCTTCGGCCGCCTGCTCATACTTCACAGCGAGACGCGCGTAGTACATCCAGTAGCAGAGCGGCCGTCTGCATCGTCTTCCGTTCACGATGGAGCATGGAATAGACGGGATGTCTTTCATGAGCTCGCCTTCTTTTTGAGTGTATCCAGTTCGTCCAGGAGGACGTTCAGCGCCGCATCGTCTGGGAGTGCAGGATGTGGTTTGTGCTTGCGAAAACGAGCCTTAGTCTGCGCGGAAACCCGGAGGGATGTTATTTCATTCATGCGCGTATATTTTCATTAATGTTTATATACCTTTCATTTTACGCCGTTGAACGTCGGTAGATACATTTAAATATATTTTTATATATGTTTAGCACAGGTGATAACATGCTTGATAGCGGAACCTTGTATCTCGACGACAAAAGGAGGATCGCAACCTTGCCTAAAGCCATTCGTGCAAAAATGAAGCAGGACGGTTGGACGGACGGCAACATCATCTGGGATTACAACGAACAGACCAAGTGCCTCGTTATGAAACAACGAAATACAGTGATTCAAATCGACCGTGAAGACATCACAGAAACCAGAGATAACCTCAGAGAAATGAACCGGCTAATGAAAAAAATGCGCACTGCAACTACACTATCCGAGCAGGACTCAATCAAAGTGGAGATGCAGCAGCTATCTACAAAGGCCATGCACCACATGGAGCGATTAGCTGCAAAAGAAAACGCCGAGGGCAGGATTTGAACCTGCAATCCCAAAGGGACCGGTTTTCAAGACCGGCGCACTACCGGGTTATGCGACCTCGGCTCACGAGCGAAGCGAGTGAGCTGAGGCGCGATGGACGAAAAACGTCCAGCTGCGCCTCGGCATAAAACGCAAAGTCATTCTGAAGGCTGCTCTTCCTGTGGCTGCTCTTCCACGGCAGGCAGCGTCTGCTGCGGCGTTTCCTCCGGCTGCTGCGCCTGCACGAAATACTTCCTGAACTTCTCTGTCAGCGTGAGCTTGGACGAGCGCCCGGCCTTCTGCGACTTCACGAAGCCGGATTCTACGAGTTCCTGCACGTCGCCATAGACCTTGGTGCCGATGCGTTTCACCAGCTGGGATTTGAGGATGCCGTCGTGCTTGGAGAGGTATGCCAGCGTGCGGAGCGCGCTCTTGCTTATCTCGGCCTCCTGGGCGAACTGCTTCACCCTGCCGGCCATCTCGGCCCGGACGCGCATCTCGTACTTGCCGTCCGCGCCGGAGATCTCCAGCCCGCTGTTGCGTGCCTCGTAATCGCTCTTCAGCTCCTCTATCACGGACTGTAGGTAGCCCAGGGCGCCTATGCCCGTGAGCGTGCGTATCTCCTCCAGCGTCATGGAGCGGCCGCTTATGAAAAGCGCTGCCTCGATGAGCTTCTTCTCTTCCTTCATCTTAGTTACCCCTGGCGAATTGTATTAGTTGCTTGGAATAGTTTATAGCATCAAGTTTTTTCTTCTTTTGCCTTACGGCCTGCGCCAGGGCAGCGGCAGATGCGGCCACGGTCCGCCTTGACGTGTCCAGCTCCAGCGGCCTTTTCAGGTATTCCTGCTCCACGCGCTGTGTGCAGTAGTCCAGCAGCTCCGCGGCGATGTTGTCGTTGAGCTTCCTGGCACCGTAGCCGCGCTTCGCAAGCCTGCGCTTCAGCACGCGCGGGTCCGTGCGCAGCACGAAGACGAAATCGGCCGGCAGCTTCAGCTCGCATGCCAGGTGGCCTTCGGCCACGTAGCCGTCCCTGCGGCGCAGGAAGCTGAGCGCAGCGGCGAGCTTCCGTATGTCGACCTCGTGCGTCCTGCCGGCGAGCCTGCGCTTGCGGACGATTTTCTTTATGTCTATGAGCTCCAGCCCGAGCAGTGCGGCCAGCTTCCTCGCTATCACGCTCTTGCCTGTCCCTGGCGTGCCGGTTATCACGATGCGCATGGAATCACAGTTTAGCCGAAAGCGTCTTGAAGTATCCCCGCGCCTGCCCCAGCGCCCCGGCGCCCTTTTCCGTGAGCTCGTAGTATTTGCGGCGCTCCTGGAACTCGGACCTTATCAGCCCTTCGCCCTCCAGCTTGTAGAGGACGATGTAAATCATTATCTTGTTCGGCCTGAACCCGAACCCCTTCTCGATGGCATCGTCCAGCTCGTAGGCGTAGAGCTTCTTCTTCCGCCTCAGCAGGGAAAGCACGTAGAGCCAGAGGTTCTCGGAGGTGAGAAGGCGCCTGAGCCGCTTGATGGGAGCTGTGGGTCCCATAATCAGCCTCTTTTCTTTTTCTCTTCCTGTCTCTTGCGCTCTTTTTTCTCTAATTCTTCCTGCGTGGCGATAGAGACGCCGGATCTCTCAATTGGTGCTTTGGATCCGCGCTGCGGCGTTTCTTCGACTGGCGCCTTTGCAGGCTGCTCTCTTTGCAGTTCGGACCTTGACGGCGGCGTTTCGCGCTCCTTCGCCAACTGTGGCTGTTCGGACGGTTTTGAAGGCGGCGTTTCAGGCGGCGGTTTCGGCGGCTCTTCGCCTCCGCCTCCACCTCTCCTTGGCGCCTCGGCCGGAGGCGCGGGCGGCCGGCGCTCCATGCCTTCGACTGCCTGCCCGATTGGCCCGAGCCTGAACTCCACTGATGCACGCACTGCGGCCAGGTCGGCACGGCCCGCTGCTTCAGAAGTGTTCATAGAACCGAAGACTTCCCTGCTGACCCTCTCGAAGTCAGGCTGCGGCCCCATATCCACAGGGATAGTGCCACTTCTTGCCTGGGAAAGCTGCCCTATTGCAGAGGAAACCTGGTCCAGTGCTGCCCTGGAAGCCATTGCTGTCTCCCGCGCCTGGGTGAGATTGCCAAGCAAGGCTGCTTTTTGCCCGAGTTCGTACAACTTCAGCACATCCGCAGGTGGCAAGGATTTACCTTCGCTAAGAGCATTCCGTACGAGTTCGTGCATATTCGGCATGTCCGCAGTGGACAGGGTTTCGCCTCCGGTAAGGGCCTGATATAGCCGATTTGCTGCGCTTGTGGTGCTGGCAAGTTCGTTTTTGACCCACTGGGCGGTTATCGGCTGTGAAGTGCCAGCTGGCTGCACCAGGGCAACTCTCTGCTCAAGTTCGCTTGCTTTGAGTTCAGCTGCCTGATTAAAGGAGTGCATTTGCTGGTATATTGAGGCGACCTGGCCTTGGGCAGCTGGCAGGTTGCCTTCGCTCATCTGCGTATGCGCATCGTGCCATTTGTTGGCAAGGAGCTTGGCGTAATCGTCTGGGCTATCTGCGCCAGCGGGCAGGATGCGCCTGAAATCCAGGGCATGCGCCAGGTTGCTGGTGCCGCCATCGGCTCTTTCGGTTTCATTGCCCTTGAAGCCGCCTGCGCGCTTCATTTCCTCTTTCAGACCGAAGTCCCAATAATCGCGCTCTGACTTCACGAATTCGTTTGATAGCGGCGTCCTGAAATCGCCCTTGAAGATGCCCTGCTGGAGCGCCCCAATCATGCCTGCCATGTTCTCCAGCGGCTTGTCCAGCTGTATGTTTGATCTGGCCTCATTGGGCATGGACAGGCTGCCTGAATATTGCGGCTTGGATAGGAGTTCGACCGTGTGGTGTTCCCTCCAGATACCAGTCCCTTTGTCCTCTTTCATGAGGTTGCCCGTATTGCTGAGAATATCAACCTGGAAAATGGGGATGCCGCTGCCCTGCGGGTTTGCGCCGGTCCCGTAAAGCTGGTTCACCACCGGTTCTGGAACCTTGGCGCGTGCGAGTTCTGCCTTGAAGTCCCCGATTTCCTTCTTCAATGCATTGAACATTTCAGGCCGCACGGCGTCAGTAATGCTCTTCGCATTGTCAGGAGGCAGTGCCCCTTTCTGTTGGAGCCCAGCGATGTAATCGTTGACAGCCGCCTTATATTCCGCAGGAGTCATGGCTGCGATTTGCGCCGGGGTCTTGTTTTCAAGGCATTTCAGCGCAGCATCCGCGAATTGGGCCTTGAGTTCATCGCCCTTGAGCTTGCTGGAACTGACCAGGTGTGCCTTGAAATCGGCGCCACCAACTGAATTCTCCCAGGCGCTATGCACGGCCAGTGCCAAGGCGGCCTGCGGGCTGACGCCGAGCCCTTTTTCCTCCATCTGGGCAGGCTTGAGGCCGGCGGAGATGTCTTCCTGCTTGACTTTCAATGCTTTAAGGATTGCTGCCGCATCAGCCCCCTCAGGAGACAAGCCAAGCGAACTAAAGATGTTGGATGCCTCGGCATTCCGTGCCTGCAGCACAAGTGCCTGTCCTTCAGGGGTTTTCTTAAGTTCTTTCTCACATTCGGCGGCGAGCTGACCGCGCCTTGCTATAATGTCTTCGTTAAGGGCAGATACTGTGGCGGAAAGCGCCTCTGAGGTGAGCTTGGATGCAGCCACGAAACTCCCCATCTTCGCTTCTGTAAAGCCAGACATCACGTTTGTTTCAGTGGAGACCGCTACGGCACTGGCAAGGGCAGGCGGGAGTTGCGGGCAGCCGGCCAGGTAGGTCTGCCGCTGTTCAGGTGTGGCTGCCACCATCTCCGGCTTGCCATCCTTCCCAGTCCGCTGCACCAGCTCTGGCTGGCCGTCCCTGCCGATTGCCGGCTTGCCATCCACGTCTAGCTTGGGGACCATGACCGGGAGCATCACTTCGACTGCTCCGCCGGTTCCCCGTGCAAGGGTGACCGGGGCGGTGCAGCTCACCATCTCGAGCTGGCCGTCTTTGCCGACCACAGGCTTGCCATCCGCGTCTAGCTTGGGAACCATGACCGGGGCCACATAGGATACTGATTCGAGTTTCTTGTCTTTGCTGAAGGTTAATTTTACCTCGCCCTGCTCGGATGCCACGGTTATTTCGGTAACTGCCCTGCCCTTCTCGTCCTTTTTCTCCTGGAAGGACGTTATGCTCCCCTGCTCTATGAGCCCCACTATGACCTTGCCCTTGCCGGCGCTGCAATCGGCGATGAAATCGGTCATGGCCGTGCCTTTCAGCAGGGCATCTTTGAGGGCAAGGGGCAGGGTTGTGGAAGGCGCCATGGCCCTGTTCAGCACAGGGTCGTCAGGCTTTATGACCTTGGTCTTCCCATCCGGAGACAGCATGGAGAACTCAAGGGCCTTGCCATCCCGAGCAGGCGTCATTGTAATGTATCCCACGCCAGACGGGTTGCTTGCGCTGGCAGGCAGTATGCCTGCAATGGCATAGGTAGCTGATACCAGTTTACCTTTTTCATCGAATGTGAGCCTGATTGTGCCGTCGGCAGTCTGACCAGGCGCTGAGCCCTTCTCGGCGGTTATGACTATCTCGGTTTTCACGATGTTGCCTTTCGAATTCTTGAATTCCTGGGCTGAAACAGCTATGACTTCCTGGCCGCCGATGGACCAGCCGGTCCCGTTCTTGTTTTGCAAAGCGGCAAGGACCTGCGTATCGTTATTCAGCCGCTCGCTTTGGCGGGCGAAGCTGAGGTCCCAGATGCTCTGGCCTTTGAATGTATAGAAGATGCTGTCCGCGATTCGGCCGAGGACCGTCTGGGTCGATACGAACACGACGATGCGCTTTAAGGAATCCCAGATGTTGGCCCCAACACTGCCCTTGCCTTTCCCCAGCAGTTCAGAAACCCGCGGGCCCATACCGCCGCCCATTTCAAACAGGGTGCCGCCGGCGGTTTGAACCATTTTTGGGGTTTTCTCCCCTTCTTTTTTCTTAGCTTCGGCGCCTTCTTTCTTTTTTTCTCCATAAACGGCTTCCTGCCTGAAGCGCGGGACCAGGAGTTCCAGGGATTTCCCGAGTATGCCGGGAGTTACGGTTTTTCCGGTTTGAGCCGCCTTTGCCTTTTCGTCTTTGGCGGCTCGCAAGGCAGCCCCAAGGCCTTTGATGCCACCGGCAGCAGATTTTATGTCACTGACCATGAACACCCTGCCCTTCGCTGCCGTTTTTTCCTGCTTCCAAAGCGTAGCCACGCCCTTTTTTAGGCCTTCTTTGCTGAGGACTTTGGCCGTTTGTACGCCTGTCGCAGCAGCACTGGCAACGGCCATTGTGCTTACAGATACGCCGCGGCCCCTTGCCTGGTATCGTATGTGCCTGCCTATCCTCGCCCCGCCGAGGTTGAAGCCCGCGAACGGGTTCCTGCCGGTGACGTAGAGCGCGCCGGAAAGCAGGGAGAATATCATTATGAGCGGAAGGCAGAGCGCCGGGGTCGCGCTCAGCGGAGGCGGCGGCGGGCAGTAGCTGGCGGTCGCCAGCTGGGGCAGGTATTTTTCCCCGCTGAGCGGGGCGGGCGCTGTCGAGGCGGCGGGTATGCCGTCGGCATTCGTTATAGTGCCGGTCCCGCCGATGTTGGAGTAGGCGGATTTGCTGGCGCTTATCCTCGCATAATTCATGCATGCATCGAACCCGCACGATGATGATTCCGGCAGGCAGAACGGGCAGTAGACGATCTTGAAATTGACGCATTTGCCCTTCGTGTCATTTGCAGTGATTATAGAGGCGAAGTCGAATGTCGCCTTGCCGTTGGCATTGGTGTAAATCCTGTAAAGGAGGTCTGACCCGCTTATCCCTGTTAGCGGTGTGGCCTGAAGTATGAGCACCGTATAGTTCAGCGGCTGCCTGGCAGGGGTGGCGGTCGCGTTCTCGTAGAATGCAGTGACCTCCAGCGTCGTGTTGTCGCCGTCCACCAGCGTGGTCAGCTGTGCCTGTGGGCGGCCTGTGAGCTCATCGCAGGTAGGGCAGGTCGTGGTTTGGGCGAAGCAAATCGAAGCGAACAGGAGCAGAACGACGAGAGCAGGCCTCATGCTACTATTAATCTGATGATACTTTATAAATTTGTCTGGTGCGCCTGCCGCGCAGGAGCGTTGGGACCGAAGCCGCGGGGCTTGAGAAACGTTTAAATCCATAACTAAGAAAGCTAGGCATGCAGCGCGGGATACTAACGATGATGCTACTCCTCATGTCGCCGGCCGTCTTCGCCATCGGGCCGGTGGATTTCACCTTCGCAGTGCCAGGCGTGGCGGTCATAGTCATAGCATTCCTTGGCATAATGAGCATGATGGCTTCGGCCACGTCAGACCCCAGGCTGGAGGCATGGGCCAAGACTGAGATACGCGAGTTCGTGGCCGCCCTGATCATCGTCGGCATCGTAGTGGGGTTCTTCATCACCAGCAACACCATAGCCGCTGCCCTCGGAGGCGGTACGAACTACATAGCTTCAGCGCTCAACGTAACGGACAAATGGATAGGATGGTACGACTCGGCATTCGAATATGCGATACGCGCGGCTGCGAAAATCAGGGTCGGCGCGACGTTCT